>DAHVRV010000002.1:0-148214 GCA_027322285.1 Actinomycetota bacterium | reverse complement strand
GAGACCGGAGCATTCAGGGCCAACCAAGAAGTAGTTGACAGAGTGATGGATTCCATGGATCTTGAACGGGAGAAGGGCATAACCATCCTGGCCAAGCAAACCTCTATCAATTACGAAGGCGTAAAGATCAATATTGTTGATACCCCTGGCCACGCTGATTTCGGGGGCGAAGTTGAGCGTGGCTTGGCAATGGTCGATGGCGTTGTACTTCTGGTCGACGCCGCCGAAGGACCCTTGCCTCAAACCAGATTCGTACTGCGAAAAGCGCTTGAGTCCAACCTGACGATAATCGTGGTTTTAAATAAGGTCGATCGTCCAGATGCGCGGCCCGATGAAGTCATCAACGAGATATACGAGCTATTCCTGGACTTAGACGCCAAAGAACACCAGATTGAATTCCCGATTGTCTACGCCAGCGCAAAGCAGGGCTGGTCAAACCTAGATCCAGGTCAGCGTGGTCAGGATCTCAAGCCTCTGTTCGAGACTATCCTCCAATATATACCAGCGCCGGAATTCGACGAGTCATACCCATTTCAGGCTCTGGTAACCAACATTGACGGCAGCGCGTATCTTGGGAGACTCGCTATATGCCGTATCGCCAACGGTACGGTTCGAAAAGGACAGAACGTCGCTTGGTGCAGAATCGATGGCACGATACAAAAGGGCAAAGTCGCGGAGATTCTCATCACCAATCTCCTGACAAGGCAAGAGACCGATGAAGCCGGTCCAGGCGAAATTGTAGCCATCGCTGGATTTCAAGAGATTACCATTGGAGAGACATTATCCGATCCTAACGATCCACGTCCTCTGCCGGTACTCAGAGTCGACGAACCAAGTCTTTCCATGACATTTGGCGTCAACACCTCTCCCCTTGCCGGCCAGGACGGCAAGAAACTAACAGCGCGCCAGATCAAATCAAGGTTGGACTCTGAACTCATCGGAAACGTATCGGTTAGAGTTCTCAATACCGAAAGACCCGATACTTGGGAGGTCCAGGGCCGCGGCGAGCTTGCGCTGGCAGTGTTGATTGAGACCATGAGGCGCGAGGGTTTCGAGCTGACCGTCGGCAAGCCCCAGGTGCTCACGAGGGAAATTGCTGACAAGATTCACGAGCCCGTTGAACGCCTAGAGATAGACATGCCTGAGGAGTTTTTCGGACCGGTAACCCAAACGCTGGCTCAGAGGAAAGGCTCACTTGACCAGGTAATAAATCACGGAACCGGTTGGGTGAGGATGACCTATTTCATTCCTTCGAGAGGCCTAATCGGCATTAGAACTGAGCTTCTGACGCAGACCAAAGGCACGGCGATAATTAATCACGGCTTCGAGCGGTGGGAACCGTGGGCTGGGGAAATGCGCAACCGCTCGAACGGTTCTCTGGTGGCAGACAGGACGGGGGTATCAACGGCATACGCCCTTCTCAACCTGCAAGAACGAGGCACCCTATTCATTGGCCCTGGAGAAGACCTCTACGAAGGCATGCTGATCGGAGAGAACTCCCGAAATGACGATATGGACGTCAACCCGACAAAGGAAAAGAAACTTACCAACATTCGGTCTTCGACCGCAGAAGAGTTTGTACGGCTAACCCCCCCGCTCCGCATGACCTTGGAGGCGGCACTTGAGTACCTAAACGAAGATGAGTGCGTTGAGGTTACCCCAGCGGCAGTCAGGCTGCGAAAAGTTACCCTGCAAGGCTCAGAGAGAGCAAAGCACCGAAAATCAGGCGCTTCTAGTTAACCGATAGGCTGCGCCTGAAGCTGAATGGAAGCCTCCTAACCTCTCTTATCGCGATAACTTGCTTTGACTTCGGAGCGACTACCACGAGTTCAAAATGCTTCGTCGGTCGAGACAACTCAGTTTGCCTTGGCAGTGCAAGACGGTATGCAACCAGGCAATAATCCGAATTCGCCTGCGGGATGGTTCCTGAAAGAATTGCTTGCGCAGTCTTGTCGCTAATCAGGCGCACACCGTAGAACACCTTGGCGGCTGAAACTGCCTTTTGGGCATTAGGTAAGACCTCGAAACACTGTGCAGCGCCGGCAGACAGCTGAATCCTGCCGGGCGAACATGAGGCCAGAACTACAGCGCAAAACAGACCGGCGGCAGCAATGCGCAGCGTTCTCCTCCTTCCCAAAGGCGCATCGGTCCTATTCATCTTTTGACTCCAGCACTAGAGGTTCTCCGTCCGAACTCTGACTTGGTTGCTTGGATCTGCTCTTCCAGCGCAATCCTATGTAGCAGCCCAACCCGGGCAGCAGCCAAATCCAAAAACTGAAAAAACGGTACAACAGAACAGCGGCGATCGATGCTTCCTGATTACCCCCGTAAGCCACCAACGCAATTGAAATCGAGCCTTCCACAATTCCCAGTCCACCCGGAGTGATCGGCAGGTTCGCGGCTAGCTGTCCCGCGCTGTACGCAAGGAGCAGACCCGTGTAAGGTACCGGCGATTTAGTGGCATAGTAGACGATTACCAGTACCGTGGCATCGAAAACCCAGTTTGCCATTCCCCATGAAAATGCCCGGGTCAACCGTGACGCCGAAGGAGAGATCACCTTGATATCTTGAGCTATGTCGATAACTTTCCGCGTCGTCTTCCAGGACACATCCAGCTTGCGCTCCAGGAATCCAAGGAACGCACCCACGAGCGCAGTAAACTTCTCCGCCCGAGCTACGACGACAATCGCGGCAATGAACACGACTGCAATGCTGGCAAGAGACCCAGTCAGTGAGATTCCCGATACACTGCCCTCGGAAAGAACAAGACCGACAAATGCCAGCAGAAGCAACGAAAGACCAGCTAGCACATTGGCCGCTACTACGGTCCACCCCGATACGCCTTCGCTTGCCCCAATGTCCCTGAATCGTCGGTATAAATAGACTGAGGCAAAGGCAGTACCCCCTGGGACCGCATTGTTGATTGAATTAGAGGCCAAAAAGACGGCGGATACTCTCCAAAATCCGGCATCCGTTCCACTAGCCGCAAGCGTTGATCTCATCAGCTGGACGTAGGCAGCCATCGAGGCACTTTCAAAAACTATTGCGGGAAGAAGGAAATAATAATTTAGATGGGAGAATACGCCCGCAATTCCAGACAACTCAGAACTGCGGTCAGTAATCAGGTAAAACGCAACTGCAGTGGCAGCCAGAACCCACAGAACCCCAACCGCGGTTCGCAGCCTTCCTTTCACCTGCAGTTTTCTAGGCATAGACGCAGAATTTCACCGAGCTACCCATCCAAACGAGGCACTGCAACAATCGGGTTTTCTCAACTTCGGGATCCCAGTCATGACCAACGGCTCATAAGGAAGCATAGAAACATCCGAATGGCATCTAATTCGGTTTAGGCCAAAAAGGTGACAAGCTATCAAATCATTTGCCGATAGGCGTTCAAATTAACAATGGAGGGCCGACTTGATCGATCTGCTCCACTAAGTTACTTTGACACGTCAGAGGTCAGCGAGTGTCTATAAACCAGGACAACATACTCTCAAAACCACCAGCAAAGCTTGGAATTCTCACAAGAGTTCCTGGATCCACCGAGGTATTTGTAGCGGAGTTGGATGGCAGGAAGGTAATAGCCGTTTTTTCCAATTCTGGCCAGCAGCGGGGTGCATTCAGACAGGATGATGGTGCCAAAATATCTCGCGCCGCCGTCTTGTCCAAAGAAAACCTATTGCCACTGGTGCTTGTTTTATCAACTTCGGGCGCATCCATTTCCGATGGCATTTCCGCCTTAGCTGGCTGGGGAAAAGCCGCCAAGGCATTGACCGATATTTCCGGCATAGTTCCAATCATCATCGGACTCACCGGGCCTGCTATTTCCGGGCCGGCACTGCTTCTCGGATTGGCCGATATTGTCATAAGCGCTGTAGATTCATATGCCTATGTCTCTGGACCTGCGATGGTCGAAGAATTTACCGGCGTTAAAACCACCAATGCGGAATTAGGTGGTTCGCATATCCAGGCTTCGCGATCAGGCGTAGCTGTTCTTGAGGTGGCCGATCAGAACGAACTCATCGAAAGTATTTCGGAAGTGCTTTCCTATCTTCCAGATTCAGCAAACAGCCTGCCCAAAAGAGTCGACGATGCCGACGATCCAAACCGCATCTGTCCCATTCTATCCACCATCATTCCGGCATCTCCGACGGGCTCATATGATGTGAGGACAATTATCGAAGAACTCTCTGACAATGGCGAGTACCTCGAACTCCGCGCCAAATGGGCTCCTCAAATCGTAACCTGCCTAGCCAGAATCGGTGGCCGATCAGTTGGGATACTGGCAAATCAGCCTCAGTCTATGGCTGGCACACTCGATATTCAGGCATCACAGAAAGGCGCAAAATTCGTCAGATTTTGCAACGGGTTCAATCTGCCCCTCATCACGCTCGTTGATACTCCAGGGTTCCTGCCGGGAAAGGACATCGAGTGGCGGGGAATGATCAGGCATGGCGCCGAACTCGCATTCTCTTATGCTGCATGCAACGTTCCCCGAATTTGCGTAATCGTGCGAAAGGCATATGGAGGCGCATATATAGTAATGGATTCCAAGGGAATGGGGTCCGACATCGTATTTGCCTGGCCGCAAGCCGAGATAGCGGTAATGGGGGCGCAGGGGGCAGCCCAGATACTAATGAGGAGAGCCTCCGACGACGAAAGGCTTGCCTATCAAGAGAGTTACCGGGAAACTTACCTGACGCCTTGGATAGCTGCAGAAAGAGGCTTTGTGGACGCAGTGATCGACCCCGTCAACACCAGAGCTGAAATCAATTCAGCACTTGAGATCCTGATCACCAAAAAGGAGAGGGTCAGACCCTCCAAACACGCAAACTCGCCTCTTTGAAAAACTATATTCCATACCTTTGAAGTAAATCGACAGTTGCTTCGGGATCATCGACATCAACCACGACATAGTGATATCGATTGTTTACCAGTTCAAAAGTTATTGCTGACTCTCCCGTGAAACATGCCCAAAATGTCGTCCCTTTATCCCTGACTCCCCTGAATGATCCGACCTTGAAGAACGTTGGAATGGTCCACGAACCAATTCTTCTGCTGAAGGTTCCCCCCTTCGAAAAAACATTTGAAGTCAGCCTGACGCTTACAACCGAATCCAGTGGGAAAATAACCTGCTTGCGCAGGGAGAGAATCCTGGCAGGACCAAATAAAGAGATGACCACCGAATCACGATCGACAGAGACCTTGCACACCGTCTTGGCTCGGCGCCCCCAAACGATAACTCCGGCCCAAAATAAAAGTAGCAGAGCAATCAAGCCGTAGCCGAATAAGGGATTCTTGGCAGCAGCTATCAGCAAATTGAACTCCCCTCTCCAGGTTCCCAGACATTGACATGCTCAAACTAGCAGTCTGGCACCACTCTAGTACACGACTAAACCGGTAAGTTTTGTAGCCGAATGCGGAATTCATGCCAACAGAGCCACTCATATAGCGATCCCTGCAACGAGTTGCGCACAAATATCAAACCTGGGCTTTACGCAAACGGTTGCCATCGATTCTTTACTCCAAGTTGGCGCATTCTACGGCATCGCTGCGTCAAAAGGCGCGCCATCGAATTTATTGATGCTGGTAAACTCTTCAACTGATTTGCGCGTCAGTTTTGTAAAGAATTTCTTCGGGATTCCGAGCGTTATCAGGCCGGCTACGGCAAACTCCTTTGGAACATCCAACAATACCTTCACCTCGAGTTCGCGCCTACAAATTACCGTCGTCATCACACCCGCCAAACCATTGCCCCTGGCTGCCAACAAAATGTTGTGACCGAATGGATAAATCGAAGCTCCGCCCACAATGCTCTGCCTATCAAGCCCGTTGTCAAGGCACGCCAAATCTTGCAGGCTCGCCAAGAGAACCATTAGAATCGGAGCCTGGTCCAAATGGTCGGCGTACTGATTATGGAATGTCATAGCTGCTGCCTCGTCGAGATCAATGGCAGGACCGTCCCATTTGCCATCGTTTATCGGAGCGAAGGGGACTAGACCCTTTTTTATGTGGGCCATATATTCCTTCCAACCTTCGCAATAAAGCTCACGGATCCTTCGTCTCAACTCCATATCCTTAACTACGACTACCCTCCAAGGCTGGCGATTTCCCCCGCTGGGAGCAAATCGGGCGAGATTTAGAATGTCGTATAAAACACGATCCGCATTGGGAACATCCAAATACTCTCGAATTGCTCCGGCTGTGGTCATTACCTCTGACAATTCCATGGCTTCACGCTTTCTGTAAGCCCACCCATAATTGAACTAGCCTCACTTGCTCGAATGCCCGATGTCTCTGCCATTCCGCGCAAGCGAAAGCGTGGATCCAAATGATCTTTAACTGTCCGAATCCACACCTACTCACTATATGTCAAGGGCATTTTCACAAGCACGCGGCAACCATTACCGGCCAAGTCACACCGTAAGGCATTATCGAGATGACCTGGTTGGCAAGTGATTCCCAATACTTAAAATTAAAATAAGTCGCCTGGAAAAAATGCTTTTCTCGGGCATCGCGGCAGACGCTTCATAGAGAAACTCGATCGAAGTCGAACCTATTTGCAGTTGAAGCCATATCCCGAAATGTTCGTGCCATTTCGTAGCATATCGGTGCCATCGAGACGCTGAATGCTACCCGCAAAGCGGGCATGAGCAAGCCAGGGCATAAGCAAGCCAGGACAAAAACGCAACAATCGATATTCCAAGACTCAAACTCGCATCCAAATTATGGGTCATCCCTCAGTCTCATTCGGAACCGCGTTGTTTGAAAAAAATATGTTGAAACTCAGTCAGTTTTAGCTATAAAATAGTCTCTGAAGTAAAATGAATATTGAACGGGTAAGCTGTGGATATGCAAAACGGGGAAAAGATGGACAAGCTGGAGAATACGGAACTCGCTGAAAAGGTTCTCCTGAGCCTTTTTACAGTTTTCCGTAACCTGCGGCCAACTAATGCCCGAAATTTGCTGCCCCGCATCGAGCCTCCGGCCCCCAGACATATAATGGCGCTTTTCCATCTGGCAGTATCCGGCCCAATGTCGGTGAGTGAGCTAGCGACACATCTTGGGGTTACCCTCACAACGGCGAGCCTCTCAGTTACACAGATGGCTGCTGCCGGGTTGGTTATAAGAGAGGAAGATCCCACTGACCATAGACGAACAATTGTTTCCATTTCCCCAAATATCGAACCAACCATAAATGAAATACTCACGTCCAAGGTTCAAACTCTCGGAAAAGGGCTCGCAGCGCTCGGAGCCAAGCGGTCGGCGGCATTTCTACGCGACCTGCAAACTCTTCTTAACGCAATCGAATCCGAAAATGAACTGGATGGACCATCATCGCGTACTCAACTTGACTAATACCTACAAGAGACGTTGAGAGTTTCTGGGCACATGAACTCCTAATCCGACAATCCTTTAGAGTTTTCTATTACCGAGGTCAATGATCGTGAACAAGTTTTTTGCAAAAGTGGGACACTACTCCGTACATTTCCGATGGCTTATAGTCCTTGTTTGGATAGTAGGATCGTTTGCCGCCATCAAATTCCTTCCTTCAATATCGAGCGTTGTACAGACCAATAATCAAGCGTTTCTCCCAGCAAATTCCCCGAGTGTCAACTCGGCCAAACTTGCCAAGCCGCTGCAAAACTACAATTATTCGCTGATACTCATAGTTGGGGCGCAGTCCTCTGGCCCGTTGAGCCAAACCGATCTAAAAGCGTTTTCGGCAATCAACTCCAAGATCGCAAAAGTGCCCACCGTTGTTAACGTAAAGATCTCGGGAATTTCATCCGACAACGAAGCTGTCCAGGCAGAGATCATTTCAAGCATCAGTGCATTCGATCAGGCCAAAATCACTACCGTGGTCTCAAATATCCGTAGCGCGATGACCTCCCTCGCGACGCCGTCTGGATTTTCGGTCCATCTAGCCGGCCAAACGCCTACCGCGGTGGATTCTGCATCAAAGAACGGCACCCAATCGAGCAATACTCAAAATTTCTCTGTTCTTATAATTTTCGTAATATTGGCTCTTGTGTTTCGTGCGGTTCTCGCTCCCATAATCACGCTGCTACCGGCGCTAGTGGTTGCAATTGTTGCCGGACCCTTGGTAGCTGAAGCCTCGCACTTAGGATTTCAGGTTTCATTCATCACCCAGCTGCTATTGATCGTCCTAGTTCTTGGCGCAGGCACTGACTACGGTCTGTTTCTCGTATTTCGAGTTAGGGAAGAGCTGAAAAAAGGGAGCGCCCCGAAAGACGCGGTATCTAGGGCGCTGTCGAAGGTGGGAGAGTCAATTACATTTTCCGCCGCGACCGTCATAGCTGCTTTGCTGTCACTGGCTTCAGCTCAATTTGGCCTTTACAGGGGCCTTGGATATCCCCTTGCAATCGGCATCTCGCTTATGCTGCTGGCCGGCCTGACCCTCCTTCCTGCGTTATTGGCAATATTGGGCAAGGCTGTATTTTGGCCAAGCAATATCAAAGCCGGTTCTTACAAGGTTGGAACATGGGGCAGGATCGCAAACGCGATTGTAAAACGGCCTTTGATCACACTCTTGGTCGGATTAGTATTTTTCGGTTCTTTGGCAGCTATGTCCATAGGAAACCAACCTTCGGGATTTTCAAACCCAACATCATCGCCTAAAGGGACAGACAGCTACTACGGAAATCAGATCCTGAAAGCGCACTTTCCATCCTCGAGTTTCAATCCGACCCAGGTGATCTACACGTTCGATAAACCGGTATGGACAAATCTGACTGAGCTGAACAATATCGAAAATGCCCTTAAGCAGTCTCCTCAGTTCAAGACGGTATCTGGTCCCTTCAATACCTCGGGAACGCAGCTTACGCCGGGTCAGCTAAGTGCGCTCCACGAGCAGCTTGGCAATCCGAGGCTGCTGCCAGCCGAGCAGGCTAAAACCGGTTCGGGGCCAAGCAGCTCTGTAAGTGCAGTCATTTACAATTCATACAGATCGGAGTATCAATACATTTCCGCAGATGGCAAGACAGTCCTTTTCGAAACCACGCTTACCTCGGGTGATCCGTCTTCGACCTCTGCGCTGAATTCAGTGCCAGCGATTCGAACCCAGGTCGCTGCAATCGGGCAACGCTATGGGGCATCGGCAAATGGTGTCGCAGGCCAAGCGCCGGCAAGCTATGACGTTTCGGCTGCATCGAATTCAGACCTTCTCCGGATTGTGCCAATCGTTGTGATAATCATCGGTATCCTGCTGGCAATAGTTCTGAGATCTTCGATTGCGCCGCTATACCTTGTTGTATCGGTCGTTCTTTCCTACCTGGCCGCGCTCGGTCTAGACGTTTTGGTGTTCGTGCACATCCTCGGCCACAAGGGCCTGTCATTCATCCTTCCATTCCTGCTGTTCCTTTTCCTGCTCGCGTTGGGCGAGGACTACAACATCCTGGTCATGACCCGCATACGCGAAGAAGCTCATCACCATAGTCTAAAGGACGCGGTCACAGTCGCGCTGAACGCTACCGGGTCGACCATCACTTCGGCGGGACTGGTATTGGCGGGTACATTTGCAGTTCTCGGCTTCTCCTCTGGAGGAAGCGCCCAAGTGCAGGAAATCGGATTTGGCCTGGCTCTGGGAATACTGATGGACACATTTTTGGTGAGAACACTCCTGGTGCCGTCGATTGTAGTATTACTGGGAAAGTACAACTGGTGGCCTTCCAAACTTGTCCAAGCCCAGGAGGAAATGACAGCGGAAATACCAGAAGAGGCAAATGAATTCATGCTTGACTAATGGCAACTTACAGGTGCGAAAAAGTCATCGGGCCTAAATCTGCCGAGATTTTGAATGCGATGCCACCGGCGAAGAGGCCAAGCCAAGAATGATATCTCGAGCGATAACACTCCTGCCGGGAAACTGTCACCACAAAGTTAGCGACCCTGATTCGCGGTTCCTCCGAAAAATGTTAGCGAAACATTAAAAACTCGGTTTTTCAAATTCTAGTGGATAAGATTGTCTACATAAATGCATGCACTTTTTACTACCTAGATGGACGTCGGGAAGTAGCCTAAAGTAGGTTGGCCAAAATTCGAATAGTGCGATCGGATCGTTTCTGGATATCTTATAGAAGACCTTAGTTTATGTTGCAAGCAAGTCAGACTTAATCCAGTTGGCATCGAGTCGCACAATGGCTTCACGGGTATAAATGTATCTCGAAAACTAATCGAACCGAAGGGTCTGCATTGCGAGGAACCTATGTCAGATAACGTGATGATCGACCAAATGAGAGACCTGATACTACGCCGCGCATTGGTGCCCGGACAGCGAATCCGCCAAGCGGAAATCGCCGAAATGCTCAATGTAAGCCGAAGTCCAATCCGTGAAGCGCTGCAGGGGCTCGAAGCTGAAGGGCTGGTAACCTACCAGCGCAACCGCGGCTATATAGTTACCAGACTTAGCTCCGCGCTGCTTCAACAGGCCTACCGCATGCGGGAGCTCTTAGAAACTGAGGTGCTTCAAAGCGTGCAATGGCCAGATTCAGACCAACTAGAGGGGCTAAAAGATCTGCAAGATGCCTTGGTTGAATCAAAAGATAGCGTCAATAATCTTGTCAGGCTCAATCGCGAATTTCATTTCGCAATCTTTGCCTTGGCACAGATGAGCCTCTTTGAAGAAGAAGTCGGACGCCTATGGCGCCTTACAGAGCCTTATCGAGCTGTTTACCTTGTCAGCGAAAGCACTCGGGAAGAGATCATCCGCGAACACCAGATGATTCTTGAGTGTCTTACCCAGCGTGATCGCGATCTTCTTTTAATATTGACCGCGCAGCATCGAAAGAAATCTGAACTCTACCTCACCAAATTCTTGGAGGAAGATCTCGTGATCTCAGTTTGAGAGGCCATTCACGCGAGCGCGAATGGCGGGCTCATTGGCGCAGCCTTCGGCCCGGCTCAGCTTTTTCAACATCAAAAAACTAAAGGCGAAATCAATAGCTCCAGAGGTTGGCCAAATAAGCCGGCTAGTCGTTTCGTTGCCTCAAAAACGTTCGACCGCGGGGTTAAGGCTTGCGCTTGTCCAACAGGGCCTGCAGCCGCGCACGGTGGTCGTCGGTCGCAAAACAGTCTATTTGCGCATCAGCCTCTCCCTCAAGGAGGTCGTCAAGCGTCATTGTCGGCAGGGCAGTCAGCAGCCGCTTTGACAGGCGCAGCACCCGGCGAGGCCTTTGCGCCAGCCGACCGGCAAATTCCAAAGTTTGGGACACCAAATTCTCTGGTTCAACAACTCTGTTGACAATGCCCACACGCAGCGCTTCAGCGGAATCTATAGGCTCCCCCATCCACAACAGCAGCTTAGCGTAACTCATCCCCGTTACACGGGGAAGAAAGAAATGCGATCCCATATCGGGTACCAAACCAATGTCGCCATGAACCATAGCCATCTTCGCATCCGAAGCTGCGAAGGCGATATCGCTGGCAAGCACCAAACCAAATCCTCCACCGTAGGCAAGTCCGTTCACTGCCGAGATGATAACTGCGTCGCTGTGGGCCATAGCCTTCACCAACCCATTCATGCGGTGCATGTAATCACTGCCCGCCTCGCCGCGCGCCATCAATTTAATATCACCGCCAGCGCAGAAAGCCCGTCCGGTTCCAGTCATGACAACAACCGGCGTGATATCGGAGTTCAATGATCCCAAAATCTTAACGATCTCTTCAGCCATGCGTATATCCAGCGCATTCAACATACTTGGATTATTAAATTCAAGCAATAGAACATCACCGTGTCGAGACTCCCGAATCAGGCTATCGCTCACCTGGCTCCCTCCTTTTGTCGATTCATTATATGTAATTACGCTACGTTGCTGCCAAGTTCAGCGCGAAAATCCGGGTGTGCAACGTTGATCAGTGCTTTTGCCCAGCCGGACGGTGATAAACTCCGCAGGTCGGCGATCCCGAACTCAGTTACCACGAAATCCAATTCGCCTGGTGGCAAAGTTACAGGAACATCAGGGCCGAATGCCGACGTTATGTTGCTCGTCTTTCCATCCCTTGATGTTGACCGAAGTGCAATGATGCTATAGCCTTTTGCCGCCGATCGCGCAGCTGCAGCAAAATCAGGAAGGCCGCCGGGAGCCGAAATGACCCGCCCGTTTAGATACTCGGCGTTCACTCTACCTGTAAGGTCAATTTGCAACGCGCTATTTATCGCGTAGAGATGCTCCATTTCCAGCAGCACTTTCGCGTCATGCGTGAATGAGCAAGATCGGAATTCCACATCCTCATTGTCATCTAAATATTCATACAATGCGGGGGTTCCCCAGGCCATGGCAGTGGCCATCTTACGATAAGAATGCGGCTTCGTTGCATTTGTAACGTTGCCAGTGGCGGCGAGCTCGACGACGCCATCAGTAAAGATGCCCGTGTGAATTCCCAGGTCGCGAGGGGGATTGGAAGCGAGTTCGTGTAGCACCGCATCTGGAATAGAGCCAACGCCAGTCTGAAGAATTGCACCGTCTGATATCAGATTTGCCACCATCCGCGCTATTCTGCGCTCCCCCTCATCAATGGGCGGCGGAGGGACGACCAAAGGACCCTCTTCGGTCGAGAACCAATAGTCGATTTGATCCTCGATCACAATAGTATCGCCGGAGGTGCGCGGCATGTTTGGATCCACCTCAGCCACCACTATCGGATGCGTAGCCAAAACCGCCGGCATGTAGTCGACGGAGACTCCAAGTGACATGCGCCCATATCGATCGGGAGGCGAAACATGAAGAAATAAAACATCTGCGCGTGCTGAGCCAGCCAAATACAGATCTGGTATCCGTGAAAGAGGGTGCCTATAATATTCAATGCTGTCGGCACCAGCCACACCCCTGAGTCCATGCCCCGGCACCCAAGCATGAATTTTCAGATAATCCGGAGCAAGCGAGGCAAACGGCACCGTCTTCATCGGAGAAAGCATGTAAATTTCTAGCTCTCCAACATTTGGACCCCAGGTCGCAAGCTCCTCTTCCAACCAGCGAGGTTCAGCTGCGGCGGAATGAATGACGATCCTGGAACCTCGCTTGATGATCGCTAGGAGATCTTCGAATTTCTCCAACTGTTTCACGTATGCTCTCCATTTTTGCCCTCTGCCGCATAGTCGAAAAAGCCGGCTCTGGTTTTCTTTCCCCAGCGTCCTTCGCGATACAACTTTTCCAATATTTCATTAGGCTTTGCAGCTTCGTCGCCAGTCTGCTGGTATTCATCGAGCCTTGCCAGGTAGCTCACATCAACTCCTGCTGCGTCCATGAGGTGGAACGGCCCCATCGGATGGCCCAGCCCCCTTGTGACGGCAAGGTCGATGTCTTCAGCCGACGCGTAGCCGCCTTCCAACAGGTTCATTGCCTCACGAGTCAAAGCGCGATAGATACGGTTGACTACGAATCCTGGAATCTCTTTTCGGACGACGATCGAAGTTCTACCAATTTCGCGGCAGAACTCTAACGCACTTCGTTCGACCTCTGCCGAGACACGAGGATGAAGCACAACCTCGACAAGATCCATGACCAATACAGGGTTGAAAAAATGCAAGTTGATAACCCGCTCGGGTGCGGATGTTACATCCGCCAAACGGGACGCCACAATATTTGAGCTGTTGGTTGCCAAGATCGTCGATGAGGGGCAGAGGACTCCCAACTTCTCAAACAGCAGAGCCTTCGGCTGAAACTCCTCGATAATCGCCTCTATGACTACTGTCGCACCGACCACGCAATCTTCGATCGAAGATGCAAACCTTAGCCTCGCCGCCGCTGCTGCACGCTCGTCCTCCGTCAGTCGATTCTTGTCAACACGCGAAGCCAAATAGCTATCGGAAAACTCCTGAGCACCAGATAACACTTCACTTGAGAGATCAAACAGTGACGCGTCAAGCCCCTTTATCGCGCAATGAAGCGCAATTTGCCGCCCCATGCTGCCGGCACCCACTACAGCGGCTTTATTCATTTATATTCACCTTGTTCAATTTCACCCAGTCCAGACTATTCCTGACCACCAAATTTTCCAATTGCCGCCTTACGGTCGGAGGAGAAGTAGCACACATTTGAAACCTCAATGTCGTAATCGAAGCCCTGCCTGAAACCGACCAGATGATCCACCGAACGCTTCACGCCCTGAACAGCGGCTTGAACGTTCTCTGTGATCTTCTTCGCCGTAGCAAGAGCCGCAGCACCTACCGCATCGTCTTGAACCACTTGCGAAAGCACACCGATAGAAAGTGCCTCCTTGGCATCGATTCGACGACCTGTAAGCGCCAATTCCTTCGTTCTCAGTGGTCCGGCAATGCGGGTAAGCATCTGAAGACCGCCTCCGGCTGGAATCAGTCCCCAGTGCGCTTCCGGCAAACCAAACTGAGACGACTGGCCGGCCACAATTACGTCTGCCGCGAGAGCAAGCTCAAATCCTCCTCCAAGGCAATAACCAATAACCGCAGCAATCATGGGCTTGGTACGCTCATGCAGACCAAGGTAGAAAGGGAAAACCAAATTTCGACGATAATCATCGGCTTGCTCATCGGTGATGCTTTGGCGCTCTTTTAAATCAACTCCCACACAGAACGCACGGCCTCCGGCACCTTGAAGAATTGAAACTTTGACCGCGGGGTCGGAATCTATCTCTGCGAAGATGCGCCTCAACTCTGTGAACATACCTCTATTTAGAGCATTCATCGACTCGGGGCGATTCAGCGTTACCAGGGCGATATCCTTGTCACGCTCATAAAGAACTAATTCGCTCATTTCCCAGGCCCGATCATTTAGCGCCCTAGAAACGATGGGGTGCGCTTCTCCCTGAATGCCGCTATTCCTTCTCGAAGATCATCGCTGGCAAACAGGGCGGCTACTCCCATACGTTCGAGCGCTAGCCCCGCCTGCTGTGGACTCTCCTTGCCAAGGTAGAACACCTGGAGCAATACCCGCATGGCCAATGGACTGAATCCCGCCAAACGTTGAGCCAGCAGCTTCGTGGCATTCATCAAATCGCTCTGAGGAACCACGCGGTTCGCAACACCGAGCTCATAGGCTCTTGATGCGGATATCAGCTCCCCCGTCAGCAGCATTTCCAATGCAGGACCTTGTCCTATCATCCGGCTGAGTCGCTGAGTACCCCCGTAACCTGGTATTGCGCCGAGAGTGATCTCGGGAAATCCAAGTCGAGCTGAATCAGCCATAATTCGTAAGTTTGCCGCAAGGCACAACTCGAATCCCGCCCCCAGAGACAGCCCATTCACTGCCGCAATGACCGGCTTTCCCATGCCCTCTATCCTTTGATACAGGGAGTGGGCCCGCTCAGAAAGGCCTAACATCGCGCTTGAGCTTTTGGATTCCAGCTCATTTAGATCGGCACCTGCCGAAAATGCCTTTTGCCCAGCGCCAGTTACAACTACAACCCGGACCTCGTCATCTGCCGCGATATCGTAGAAATGCTTATCGAGCGCCGTCAGCGCGGCTTCATCGAGCGAATTCATAACCTCGGGACGATTGATAGTCACGTAGGCTACGTTGTCCTCGACGGCCATTGTGACCGAACTCCCCATGGCGTCCTCCTATTAGCTTTCTCGGCGAATAACCATGGCAGTGCTCACGCCGCCGCCACCGCAAATACTGGCAATACCCAATTCGGCGTCATTTACTCGAAGTGCGTTGTACAGCGACATCACGATCCTGGCCCCGGAAATACCCGTCGGGTGGCTCAGGGCGATCGCCCCCCCGTGGACATTCACTCGATCACGGTCCCAATTGAGCACTTGTTCGTTGGCAAGGATCTGGACGGCAAATGCCTCGTTTACTTCGATATACGCCATATCCGAAAGAGTCATTCCAGCATTGCTTAGTGCTGCAGGAATTGCCACGCCCGGCCCTTCCCCCATCAGTGCTGGCTCTACGCCAACCTGGGCAAACGAAACCACCGAAAAAAGAGGGACCCACCCTCTCTCCTTTGCCACGCTTCTGCTGGTGACGACCATTGCCACGCCGCCGTCACCCATACTGCAAGAGTTGCCTGCCGTTACTGAACCTTCTTCGTCAAAAGCTGGGCTCAGTCGAGCCAATCTTTCAAGGGAGGTGTCTCGACGAATCGCCTCGTCGTAGTCAAGCTGCTTTAATTGGGGGTCAAGACCCTCTACCGCAGACAATGAGACGATCTCCCATTTCAGATATCCCTTTTCCTGGGCGCTCGCAGCTTTTTGGTGGGATTGCAAAGCAGATAAGTCCTGCTCCTCGCGACTGATCTTGTACTTCCTTGCAAGATTCTCCGCGGTTTGACCCATTGTCATATTGCACAAAGGATCGACCGTATCGCTCCAAGAATCCTCAATCAGCCGGTTGCCAAGTTTTATGCCATTCCACCTAATATTCTTCACCATGAACGGCATGGTGCTCATTGATTCCATGCCTCCGGCGATAGCCGCACGAGCTTCGCCGCTCCAAATCGATTGGCTAGCGAGCATTATGCTTTTCATTCCCGAAGGACATGCCATATTAATTGTTGCCGCAGGCACGGTGACTGGGATACCAGCTCTCACCTCGGCGGTTCTGACTGGATTTGGTCCGTTTCCAGCCTGACGACAATTCCCGTATAGAACAGTATCTATTTCTTCGGAAGTCAATCCCCCGCTTTCGATCGCACCTCTGATTGCTGCTGCTCCCAGGTGGGCAGCAGGAACCTCACGGAAAGCGCCGCCAAAACGACCAAGGGGAGTTCGGGCCATACCAACAATTACGATGTCCTCCATTATCTTGGCTCCTTGGTCACGGTTTGAATGCCTTAGCAAGGTGTGGATAATGGTCATTCATAGGCATAGAACCCTCGTCCGGACTTTCTTCCGAGGTAACCTGAGGCCACCAGCGAACGGTGGAGAGGGCACGGAATGAACTTGTTGCCACCGCATCTTTCGTTAAGATCCTCCAAGATGTGCAGCATGGTATCTAACCCCACAAAGTCGCCGAGCTGAAGGGGACCCATCGGAAAGTTGAATCCATCGCGCATGGCCTGGTCCACGTCTTCAGCAGTGGCAACCCCCTCGTAAACGGTCCAAACAGCCTCATTGAACATTGGCATGTAAACGCGGTTCGTAATAAATCCGGGAGAGTCCTTTTTGACCTCGACGGGAGATTTCTGAACCTTCTGGAGGAACTCTTGAACAGCAGCGAAGGTCTCATCGCTGGTCCTCAATCCGCGAATAACTTCCACCAGGCGCATCACAACGACGGGGCTGTGAAAATGCACCCCGATGACCCTTTCCGGGCGCTGGGTCACAGCCGCCATCGGGCTAATGGGTAAAGCCGACGTGTTCGAGGCAAAGATAGTCTCTGCCGGCATCACCTGATCAAGCGCACGGAATACTTCTTGCTTAAGTTCCAGGTTCTCGAACACAGCCTCCACAACCAGGTCCGCCTCTTTAGCTTCGGCAAAACTTGAGACTGGTATGACTCGAGCTAATATTGCCTGGCCCTCTTCCTCAGTCAGTTTTCCCTTTTTAATCCGTCCCACAATTTGTTCCGAAATACGGTCGACGCCGCGCTGGCGGGCGCCCTCGCTACTGTCATAGACATAGGTCGTCAATCCGGACTGGGCGCAGGTCTGTGCAATTCCGTGACCCATCATTCCTAATCCGACAACCAAAACTTTATTGATACTCAATGGTCTTCCTTCCAACTCCAAGTTGTAACTAATCCAGTCCGTATACGCGCGCTGCGTTGCCATGTAGAATCAGCTCGGCAACGTCATCCTTGAGACCCATGCGCTCACGTATGTAGCTCACGGCATCCTTGTGCTCAACCGCCGGAAAGTTAGTGCCCCACAACACCTTTCGCTTTCCCCGGCTCTTTATAAAGTTAACGAGAGTCTGCTCGAGATATTGAGGAGCATGGGCATCGATTCCAAGGAACACATTTTCATGCTTCCAGGCAAGCGCGATCATCTCTTCCGTCCAAGGCCAGCCGGTATGTGCGCCCACTATTTTGAGTTCAGGAAAATCAATTGCTATGTCGTCCAGAGCTATGGGACGTCCGAGTTCGCTGGGCATTCTTTCGGCGGAATGGCCAACTTGCATCGAAACTGGAATTCCAAGCTCAGCACACTTGGCGTATAGCGGGTAGTACAATCGGTGATTTAGTGGAATTCCGAAACCATATGTGTGGATGTAGACCCCGCGAAATCCCCATTCTCTTACTGATCGCTCAACCTGTCGAACGCCTTCAAGGCGGGTATATGGGTTGAATCCAGCAATTCCGACAAAGCGGTCTGGATATTGTTGAACGACGGCATTAACTTCTTCCTCAGTAATGTCCCATATCATTCGATTTTTTTGCTCAGCCATCATTCTGACGGCCGGAATCAATACCTTGGATACCCCCGCCTCGTCCATCATCGAAACGAAAGTATCCACTTCAATGCCTTTAACTCGGTCCTCCATGTGCCACCATTTGATCAGATACTGAAATTCGGGCGGCCCGTACCAGTTCTTTTGGATACAGTCTTCCGTAAATAGGTTGCACAAAATGTCGATGGCACCTGCCATAGTTATAAAACCTCCGTTGGAGTAGTGGTATTAGAAATCAAGCCCGTCCGAAAACAGGCACTAGAGCTGGGTGCCCTTCCCCCTCTGGAGTCAACCCGCGCACCTCCCCTAAAAGCCATAAAGCCGTGTGGAATTGAAGATCCGCATCTTGCAGCAGACGTTCAATTGCTGGAGATGGTGCCTCTTGCATCAGGACATGAAGATCTCGGCGAATACTGTCGAGATAGACAACATACTTTTGGTGTTCCATTGCTTCCCTCCTTCAATGACACTGCGCTTTCCTGAGCTTTATCAAGACTTCTTGGGCCTATGATCGAAGAACCTTTTGGCCTTCAGTTCATAACGCGGCAAGTCCCCTGGATTGACAACATTTACTTCGATAGTTACACCGATCTTGGCCTTGATGGCTTGTTGAAGGCCTTTCTCCATTTCTTGATACGAATTCGGCGAAATTCCAGAAACTGGCTCGACCTTCACGGTAATCTCATCGTTCACGCGCCCTGACGCCACGTGTAATTCGTAATGCGAGCCAAGCCCTGGAACGTCGCTCAACAGGTATTCGATCGCAGCCGGATAAACATTGGTTCCCTTGATCGTAATCATGTCGTCAGTACGACCCAGGACTCCTCCCTCGTAAAGGAGCCATGTACGCCCACAACTGCATGCGTCGTAATGAGCGCGCACAAGATCATGAGTGCGGTACTTGATCACGGGCTGGGCCATTTGGATATAGCTGGTAACAATGTTCTCTCCAACTTCGCCATTTCCAACAGGATTACCCGATCCATCGAGGATCGTAGCATATCCTTGGTCTTCGGCAAAATGACAACCGTGCTGGTCTGGGCACCCAGGAGCAATGGCGCCAACTTCGCCTACTCCATAAAGCTCATATGCTTTGGCGCCCCAAGCCGATTCGATCGCCTGTCGCGTAGTTGGAATTCCCGGGCCAGGTTCTCCCGCGTGAATGGTGTACCGAACAGCGCTCGAACTCGTATCAATGCCAAGTTCCCTTGCAAGCTCAGCCAGATACAGGGCATAAGTTGGCGTCGATATCAAAACTGTGGGCTTAAGAAGCTCTATCTGCTGCAGGCGCTGTTCAGACGATAGACCGCCCCCGCTTATAACGGTCGCACCGAGACACCTCACTCCCCAGTAGGCGCTCCAAAAACCTGTGTACATTCCCCACGGAAATGCGAAATAAAAGGAGTCGTGAGGCCTAATTCCAACTCCCCAGTACAGATAAGCCCACTGTTCGCCGTACTGGATCTGGGTATGGAGTGAGAATGGGATCCTAAGAGGTGTCCCGGTGGAACCTGAAGTTTGGAACTGATAAAGGTAGTAATCGGGGCTGAGCGCAACGCTATCGCCCCAGGGTGGATCGACCGCTTGGGCTTGGACCAAATCCTTCTTGTCGATGGTTGGCACATACTTGTTGAAGTCTTCCAAACTTCGAATATCTTCTGGTGCCATTCCAACCTCCTGGTAGAGGTTGCGGTAAAAAGGTACTCGGTCGTACGCGTAACGAAGCAAAGCCTGCAACCGCTGAAAATGCAATTTATCCAGCTGATCACGCGGCATTGTCTCTGTATATTCGTTCCAATAGGCTCCCGATCTTGAGCGGGCGCTTAGCAGAGGCTGCTGCCTCTGTGAGTTGACATCCAATACTGACACTGGTACCTCGCTTCCCTGATCCATCCAAACTCCGCAAACAGTTCCCGAAAGCCAAAGCTCTCAGTCTTCATAGGACTCCAGCAACTAATTCCGCGGCCCTGAAGCTTGCTTTCGCATCCGTAATTTGAGGCTCCGTTCCGGATAATGACGGCATTGCCACCCATACACTGCCAGCCATGAACCGAAAGTTCAGGAATAACCCCGAAGCCTCCGCCGATTACTTCCCACGCAAAGGAGGGTCCCCCACCCAAAGATCCGTGAAAGTGGAAAATTCTTCGAATTTGGAATAAAAATCCCAGTGGTTCTCTTTCCCGCTGCGATGTCAGTTTCGAATATTGCTCCGAAAATAACTAAACCCCACTGCGCTAGGGACCTAATCATCTGTCTGAGTCTCCTACAAAGTCCCAGACCTCCTTCCAATGCCCTCACCGGCTTTTAGAAATAGGTACTAATTGCATACATTAATGTAGACAATATTATCTTTGTCACATTATTGCAAGCTGGCACAATCCATATCGGGCCTCCTCCGCAGCTGCCTTCGAGGCCAGTCGTAGCAAGTGCATCTATCTCCATCGATGCGTCCATAATGAGCACAAGACCTCGCAACAATAGTATTCACGTCCCATATGCAATTTCCAAATCAAGGTCCGGTAAGTTCTATGCCGGTGGTTCGGCAACAACCGCCCTGTTTTTATTGCCTCTCCTAGGGTGGGTCGGGTACCATTGTTGCCATCGCTGGTGGACGAAGATGGCTTCGGAATCGCCTGGAGATCTCTATGATCTGGCGAGACATTAGACCGTCATTCGACTTTACGAAGTTGAGGAATCCAGGTTTGGAAAATATAGGGAGTGCTTATGTCAGGTTCAGTTGATCTCGTAAAAAAAGACAGGGTTGCGTATTTATACCTCAATAATCCGGAAAAGAAAAACGCTATCAGCGCTGAGATGTGGGAAGGTCTAGCTGCAAATGCGCAGGAAATATCTGCTGATTCGAATATTCGAGCGACTATCCTGCGCGGACACGGAATGTCTGCATTCGCCGCCGGCGCCGATATATCCCAATTTGAATCTAAGCGGTCGCCGAGCGCAGAGGGAAGCACCTACGACAATTTGACCGAAGCTGCAATCTCGGCAATCAAGGCAATTCCGGTACCAGTTATAGCGCTCATTCATGGCTTTTGCCTTGGAGGAGGAGTATCGCTCGCGCTGGCATGCGACTTGCGTTTCTGCTCGAATGATGCCACATTTGCGGTGCCGGCTGCAAGGCTCGGAATCTCATATCCAACACCGGCGATTGAACGACTGGTGAAACTCATCGGATATTCCAATGCCAAATACTTGCTCTTTTCCGCGAAAAGGATCGGCGCCCAGTCAGCGAAAGAGGTGCACCTGGTTGACAAGGTTTTCAAACAGGAGGAGTTAGACGAGGAAGTCGAATCATTCGTGGCGTCGCTAATTGAAAATGCACCTCTGTCGCTCAAAGCGGCGAAGTTCATAATTGACCAATGCTCCCTGGAACAGCATGAACGAAATCTTGACAAGATCCACTCGCTCGCAAGAGCATGCTTTGACTCCGAGGATTATAAAGAGGGTGTCAGAGCCTTCATGGCCTCCAAGAAACCGAACTTTCAGGGAAAGTAACCCTAGCATTCAGTTTGTCTATTTATTTATCGGGCGCCTCTTGCCGCTTGCAAAATGCCATGTCACTGCCTAAGCAAATGTTACTAATTACCTAGGTGGCCGAACTTCCGTGCTGCGTCAATCAGATGATCCTGGCGAATTGGAACCGGCTTCGTAAAGTCGCTTTCCGCAAATGCATTCGTTTTCGCGGTCACCATCAGTTCCGCAACCTCAGCGCCCGAGAGACCTTCGGTGGTTCGGGCAACAAGTTTCGATGCTTCGTCAATGCACAGCGTTGGGTCCAGAGTGGCTGACCTCAAATGAACAACAGCAATCGCTGCCCGATCGATCTCGTCGGGTAGACCAATCGCCACCTTTGCACCTAGTCTTCCTGGTCTGAGTACCGCTGGATCGATCAGATCAAGGCGATTGGTTGCACCGATGACGATGATTTCCGGAATATTGCTTATCGCATCTAGCTCGCCCAGAAGCTGGTTTACAACACGCTCGGTCGTCTTCGATCCCTCGTCAGAGCCGCGGGGAGGTGCAATTGCGTCTAGTTGATCCAAAAATACTATTGCCGGCGCCACCTGGCGGGCAACCTGAAAGATGTGACGGATGGCCTCTTCTGATTCACCCAGCCACTTTGAAAAAATTTCGGGCCCATCCACCGGCAAAAAGTTCACTTTGGCACTCTGAGCCAAAGCATGCACAAGCATGGTCTTGCCAGTGCCAGAGGGACCGTGCAACAGAATTCCGTTGCGGGGAGGCAGCCCCATGGCCCTGTAGGCATCGGCATGGCGCAGGGGCCGGATCACAAGCTCCTCCAACTCCCTCTTCGCCGTATCCAGACCTCCGATGTCATCCCATGTAACTCGAGGAGCTGCAACCAAGGCTTCGCGCAAGCCAGAGGGACGAATTCTGGTCACAGCTGCGTCGAAGTCGACCGCGTCGACAGTAAGATCAATTCCGTTTTCAAGGCGAAAGGCGTCACGGTAATCCGCTAACGCTCCGCCATGGCGGCGCAATGAATTCAGCCCCGCCTCTCTACAGAGCTCCATCAGGTCGGCGCCAACAAATCCATGCGTAATTGCAGCTATTTGGTGCAGATGATCACGCGCGGCACGACTCATTGGCATTTCTCTGGTATGAATCTGGAGGATTTCATACCGGCCCTCTTCGCCAGGAGGGCCTATAAAAATCTCCCTGTCGAAACGGCCGGGCCGGCGCATCGCGACATCGATCGACTCCATGCGGTTTGTCGTCCCTATTACAACGACTCCATCAACTGACTCCAAGCCATCCATGCACGAAAGAAGCGTGGTTACCGCGCGAACGTCGCTAAGTGATCCCGACTCGCCGCGCCGTGATGCGATCGCATCGACCTCGTCGATAAAGATAAGCGACGGCGCATGATGTGCGGCCTCGCTAAAGATGCGCCTCAAGTTGCTCTCGGTCTCTCCCTGCATGGTTCCAACAATCGCAGGACCATTGATAAAGAAAAAATGCGCATTTACATCGTTGGCAATAGCTTTGGCAAGGTAGGTCTTGCCCACCCCTGGAGGACCATAAAAAATAACGCCCCGCGGACAAGTGATACCCAGCTGACGATAAATGAACGGCAGCTGCAGCGGTAGCTGTACCAACTCGCGAACAAGAGCAATCTGGTCGCGGAGACCCCCGACATCCTCAAAACTCACCTCGGTGCCGTTGTCGGAGCTGCCAGGTTGCGGAGATTCGAGTTCAAGCTCGGTCGTTGCAACGAACTCGCATGGATCATCATCCAGTTCAACGACTTCATAAACTGCACCTACATGAGAGTCGTGAAAGGTCGCGTAAATAAAACCACCGACGCTGCAGGGAGTGCAGCTCTCAGCCAACAGGTCCTGCAGATGTTCACGCAGGCCATGAGCCCTCGATACGTCGGTTGGAGCCCTTAGCAATACATGACGAGCTGGCGAGAGGCGAGTCACGCGGACTTCGACCCTGTCATCGAGTTTTGCCTTGAGGGTTTTACGTACCAAGCGATCAAGGCGAAGAACACCTAAACCCCGATCGCCTTCCACTGGTTCCCCAAGTCGGGCTACGGCCCGCCTGCCATGCCAACTGGTGATTTCTACAGCATCGCCGACCTTTGCCCCAAGGCTCTCCATGAGATCAGAATCAAGATAAACTAAGAGCCGTGGACTCGTTGCCGCCTCCAGGACTGACCGATCCACGGTCGCGGTAGCGAAACTAACGCGCGAAGTCCGGTCCTGGCCCTGGGTCACAGCATCTTGTGAATCGGCACTCAACTCTTTGCCCTTACGTGCTCCCGCCATTCGGGACAAGGTTCCACCTGATCGAATCCCGAACCTCGGTCTACCGACATTGCATGCGCGGTATTAAGCGAGCAGAATATGATTTCAATGTCTTCGTCTGAATCATTGAAATGTTGCGCTACGCATCCGGGAACCCGGAGGGGCACCTGAACCAGATCCCGGTAACCCCAGTCGAACCGAACCTCGTCAATCACCGTGTGGCCAGGCCCGCCTTTCCAGACAAAACCCAGCTGATGTCCCTGTGTGAGCTGCTTTCCGCTCCGGCTGCGCGGTGGAATCTTCTGTACGTACATGACAAAGACGTTCATGGCAATATCGGTCATGGTTGGAGCCATATACCATTTCATTATGCCCTGGGGATTGAGCTCCCATGGGAGCTCCGAGCCAACAGCAAGCTTCTCTGCGGTCTCCCGGTCGAAACGTTGTTGATCTCTAAGGGACATCAGCTCATCGTAGAAATTGCGAGCTGCCAACCGCTCTCCTCTGCTACCCTCAGCCATCTTTCCTTCCCCCTTCGCCAACGCCACTTTGCGGCACGGCCTTCTCCGTCGCGGTTGTTGCCCCCTTCCAGTTCGTCACGCCAAATCGTTCCACGAATTCCGGATCAAGAGCCGACTGCACCAGTTCGCTTCCCTGCTCATTCCAGGTAGGTTGGTGAATAAAAGCCAGCCACTTCGAACTGCCATCTGGGCGCAGATTAAAGTGCTGATGCTCGACGCCTTCTCTCAGCAGCGGCATGATAATCATGTCGCCCTCTTCCCAGTCGTAACGCACCCCATTCATGGTCGAATAGCCCCGGCCTTCGATGATAAAGAGGACCAGACCTCCTTGATGGCGATGCCGCCCGGACACCCCACGAATATCGTGCACGAACACCCACCAATCCTGAAGGCAGGCTGTCGAGGAATCATGCGGCTGCAGATACCATCCGATAAGTCCTTGGGGACAAAGCTCATACTGATCGTGCTTTACGGCCTTGATTACCAGCGGGGCAGTCTGTTGATGCTCAACGAACTGCTCTCTTTCGGTTATCAAGGAAAAGTATTTAGGAAATGCGGAAGGTTCTGGTTCACGCATTCGAGTCCCCACTCGTTCAGGCATCATTCCCCCTACTGGTTAGATCCAAACCATCGCCGGCCTACTCACTCCAGATGGTTGTCTTCGAGACAGCGACTTTCCGTTTCCAGTTTGAGTCAGCCTGGCTAATGAAATTACCATAGGCATCAAAATCTAACAAATCCATCTGCATCCAGACTGGGATGGCTATGTTTGCCCCTACCGAAGCATGGTCATGCAAATCCTCAAGCCATTTCGCTAGTCTTTTATCGAGCCAGGACATCGCCGCCCGGTTCCACTTGCTCCAGCAGCTTCGCACCTTCTCCCAAAGCGGGCAGCTATCGCACCACCAAGTGCATTGCTTGAGAATTCGGTTGCGGATCCAGCTCTCTTCGCCCGCCTGTACCTGGAAGGAACCTTGAGCTAGTGCCTAAATTGATCTTGGAGACGTTTGGCACCCCTACAAAGGTTGTCTGCAGCTTGTTCCGTCCGATCCAGAGACGGGGCACCGACCACCATTGCATCTTTCGATGCAACTGAGCTTTCAGTCTTAGAACCACTTTGCAGCCAAGCACACTACTACTTCTCGAAACGTTCAGATCCGAAAGTCAGGCGGCAACGAAAATATAGTTATTCTGTGTATTTCCGCAGCACTTCGCATGTGGACAAACCGGTCTCTCTCTGGGAAGGCAGCAGTGACGGCAACGGAGTTGGCGACAATAGCTCCCTCACGGCGCTTAATCGCCGACAAAACAGTGGGCCTCGACTCCTCGAACGGAGTCCGCAGATATTACTCGGTACTACATTCTCCCTAACTGCGAAAGTACCTCGAGTACCACTGCGTCTTTGGCGAGCCCCAGTTCCGTCATCACAGTCGGCCCCGGTGCCGATGCCCCAAAACGGTCGATGCCAATCGTGATGCCGTCGGGTCCCACAAGAGACCTCCAGCCATGCGTCACTCCCGCCTCGATAGAAACCTTCAAGGCCGACGGAGGAATCAAGTCCTCTATAGTTCCTTGATCCTGAGCCAAGAGCTTCTCCCTCCATGGAACGGAAACCACTCTCACCCCGACGCCATGTTCTCCGGAAAGCACTCCTGCAACTTGGATCGCCAACGAAACTTCAGAACCAGTGGCTAACAGGACCACTTGGCATATTCCAGACTCGCCGACAACGGTTCGGGCCCCGCTGCGACTGATCCAGCCAGGATCGCCCGGTGCGAGAACTGGAAGACCTTGGCGACTTAAAGCCAAAAGCGTTGGACCCGACTCCCGATCAAGCGCCGTTATCCAAGCTTCCGCAACTTCATTCGAGTCCGCTGGCCGAATAACTGCAAGATTTGGAACCATCCGAAGGGACTCAAGCTGCTCCACAGGCTGGTGAGTAGGACCATCCTCTCCCACACCCACAGAATCATGGGTCATGACAAAGATGACTGGAACACCCATCAAAGCTGCCAACCTAAGCGAGGGTCGAAGATAGTCGGAGAAAATAAGAAATGTCGACCCAAAAACACGAAAACCACCGTGGAGCTGAAGACCATTGAGTATGGCCGCCATACCATGCTCTCGCACCCCAAAATGAATAAGGGATCCCGCATAGTTTTCCTTTGACACGACATTCTCGGTGAATCCAACTGAAGTTGACTCGACCAGATCGGCTGATCCGCCGACGATGGCGTTAAAAGCAGAGGAAACGGCCTTTAGTACCTGCCCTGATGCTACTCGTGTGGCCGTCTGGTTCCCCAAATCGAATTTCGGCAATAGATCACGCAGGTTGCCTGGCGGAACTGCAATTGAACCGTCCAGCCAGCGTGAGACCTCCCCGTTTTCCGTATCGGCAATCTCTAAAACTCTTGCCTTTTCTAGAGCAGCCTGGGAAACCTTAGCCCCTACGATCGAGGAAAGGTGGGCAGTGACATCTTGGGGAACAAAAAACGAAGGCTCATAGGGCCAGCCAAAACGTTCCTTTGTCAATTTGGCTTCTTCGGGGCCGTAGGGGCCGCCATGGGCGGCTTCAGTCCCTTCCTTATGAGGAGCGCCATATCCGATTATGTTGGTCACAGAAATGATGCTTGGGTGATCGGTGTCGCCAATCGCCCTTGTTACCGCTTCCGAGATCTCTTCTATATTGTTTCCGTCCCCCACGGAAAACGTTGACCAACCGAGAGCTTTGAACCGCGCCAACGGATCTTCGGTAAAAGCCAAACCAGTGGGTCCGTCAATCGAGATCGAATTGTGGTCATATAGGACGATCAGTTTCCCCAGACCCAGGTGCCCCGCCAAGGACGCGGCCTCGTTTGAAACTCCTTCCATAAGATCGCCATCGGAAGCGATCACAAAGGTTCTATGATCGACAACTTCCTGTCCAACCCGGTTCAGCCTCGCGCCAAGCATCGCCTCGCCAAGCGCCATACCCACGGCGTTGGATATTCCTTGACCAAGCGGTCCGGTGGTGGTTTCAACTCCGGGTGTGTGGCCATATTCAGGATGGCCGGGAGTCCTAGACCCCCACTGCCTAAAGTTCTTCAGATCATCGAGGCTGACGTCATATCCGAAAAGATGAAGCAGTGAATACAGGAGTATTGATCCGTGTCCTGCAGAGAGCACAAAGCGATCTCTGCCTGGCCATTTGGGATCGGTTGGATCAAATCTGAGAAAACGGCTCCAGATCGTCCAGGCCATCGTTGCAGCACCGAGCGGAAGCCCTTCGTGACCGGACTTCGCCTTTTCGACGGCGTCGAGGCTCAGCATACGAATAGTTGTGATGCAGCGACCGTCTAGATCGGTCGGCAAGGGAGCCAGATCTCCATCCACTGATACTCCAACTTTCACTAGAAATTACGTTGAGATGACAGTCCAAGTCATCGAATGCGACCTAGGCTGCGCGTTTACCACTGAAAGCCTAGAGGGAAACCACCCGAAAAAGGATCTTGGTACCTGGACGATTCCGACCGCGTCATCACTCATGACAAACTAGCCGAAATACATAGGCTCCGGTATATCGTGGCTCTCTTTCAGCTGCCACGCCAGCTGAGCCCCAGCGTCAAGATAACCAACAATGGGACCGGGTGGAAACTTGGGAATCATGGAATCCATGACGGAGACCTTGTCAGTATCTCAACGCAAATCGCCAGATCGGCCTCCTCTGAAGTTCGAGATCCCAAGTCAAGCTCGTTAGGACCAGACACACGCCTAATTTCATCGGACGAAACACTTGTTCCATCGCCAGCTCGGATCGCCGAAATTGAGTATTGCTTCGCCCAGCGGGCCTATAAAGCTGGTCGGCGAGCCCTTCAAAACCTCCGAGAAAGCCGGTGTGCAACCTGATCTCGAATAGGTCGCACCGTCAAAGAGCTTCGGCCGGATATTGCCCGCCTCAACTGGGGAGCCCGTCCGGGATGATCGTATCACTGCGGCATAAAGGGAGTTTGGTCCTGTTTCATGGAGCTTTTCGACATTGAAAGCGGAAATCTTCCCTCTGTCAACTGTCAAAGTAAGTTGCTTCCGGTCCTGGGTTGCCTCAATCAGTTCAATTACGCTTCGAAATGAAGAAGGATCTGAAGTGTTCCCGTCGAACACATTCACAACGGGGGAAACTCCAAAGACAACCTTTTTGCCGCTCAAAAAAGGAAGCGCGCGACCTTGCTAAGCCGGATTTGAGCATTATCGGCTCAAGCTGCCCAGCCCGTCTGGTTGGGTCCGTCATTCCGATTATTTAATTTACATCGCGCAGCTTTTATTGCTGTGATAGCTTCGCTGGAAAGTTGCTTCAGTATGCCACACGGTGGAAAGACAGGTACGCCCAGTGACCGAGGTCATAGACTTTCATATTCATTTCACTCCAGAAGAACTCGTCCGGCCCCACTTAAAGCCTGGCGGTAAAATTGATGTTCTGATTCAAAACGGTCTGCCGGCTTACACCTACCATGACACTCTTTTTCTAATCGACCGTCATATCGAGAGCATGGACGCCGCGGGCATCGATGTGGCAGTCCTATCGAGTGGTGCCGGCATGGGGGGCTCCCAGGAAGCATGCGAACTGATAAACGCTACCGCCAATACAATTCAAAAACGCTTTCCAAAGCGCTTTGCTCCCCTCGCCCATATCGACCCCGCAAGCGACACCTGGCATCGCGAACTCATGAAATGCTCTCAGGAATATGGATTCAAGGGAGTTGCATTCCCGAGCAGCTTCGGTGCTTACAATCTTGACAGCGATATCTTGACGCCCGTTTTCAGCGCCATCGAGGAAGCTGGCATGTTTGTTTTCGTCCATCCAGCTCTGTCAGTTCCAGAAGGTATCGCCCGTTACTACGACAAGTACGACCTATATCGTTGTGTTGGCAGAGAACATGAGCTGGTCCTCGCAACTTATCGCCTTATCGCTGGCGGCGCGTTTGACAAATTTCCGGGACTTGAGGTAGTGATGTCCCATCTTGGCGGAGGAATCGGAAGCATAATCGCGCGCATTCGCGGTTATCAGGACAAAGCTCATATGGGGCTTCCGCCAGAATCCCCTCATTCGATCACTTCAGAAAAAGAATTTGATCACTACATCGCCGCGAATCTTTTCTTTGACACCGGCGGCCTCTTCGGGAGCATTAAGGCCATTCACGCAGCGTTAACCGAGTTGCCCGCCACCCGCCTGGTATTCGGTACAGATTATCCGCAAGAAATCCGCGATGCGAAAACCATGGCTAAGTTTGTCGCAGATATTCGAGAATCTGGTCTTCCACACGAGGTCATAGATGGAATTCTCGGGAATAACGGCGCTCATCTCATCCAACCCTGAATTATCATCAGTCAAATCGAAGTGCATCCTATCGAATGCCTGGCCGCCATCGCCTATGAACTTTGCGCCTGGAAACTCCGATTCGCGGGACTTATTATGAACACCACGCACAAGGCAAAATAAAGGAGCATGGAAATGGCAAATGAGTCTGGCAAAGAGCGCTGGATGGAGGGCAGTTCAACGCTGTTCCGTAAACGTTTGGAGAGGCGTCAGGCTGACCAACAACGCCGCGAACAGGGACGCCGAGCGATAAAGGGCTCAGATGTCGCACTCGACTATGAAGACCAAAATGGCATTTGGCAGGGCGGCCTGGTCTCACAGGACCTTGGTTTCGATAATCGCATCATCGAAGTCGACTGTCACATCTATCCTCCGAAAACCCATTCAGTGACCCATAAGCACAATGAGGCGATCATTATCGTCCTGCGGGGAAAAGGTTACAGCTACATCAACGATGAGAAGATCGAATGGGAACCGGGCGACACCATGTACATTCCCGCCGGAGCCTGGCATCAGCACCACGTCCTCTCCGAGGAGCCTGCCATGGTTATCGCCATCAAGCCGCTGCCCCTTCAGGAGTACCTGGGCGAGATGAACATCATTTACAAAGGCGACCAACCAACTTACAATCGCGACTATCGCCCGGGTACATTCCTCGAGGAGCTGAAAAAGATCGGCAAGGAGTCCTAGGTCCGAGATACCTGGTTGGAAAGCATATCTCGCAATCTCGTAGCCCAACCCTGTTTCTGATCCGGACGACCACAGCGCCAAGATGAACTGGTTAGCCAAGTTTTATTGTGCTCAAAAAAATGCGCAGCCTTTGGGATCGTTGATCACAGCTAGCGCCTCAGGTTCAGCCAGGCCTGCACTCTTATGACTCCGGACGCCAAGGGCAACAGTTCGCCGACCACAAGATCTGAAAGGACAATAACTTCCTGGTTCAGGCGCGGAAATTGATCCGAAACTCAATCCGGCTAGAAGACGGTCATACATGGGCCCACGGATGGAGGTGTCCACGAGCCTTTTCAATACATCAGAACTTCAAAGCTGCGAAAACCGATAAAACTGGCAGCCCCAACGGGATTCGAACCCGTGTCTCTACCTTGAGAGGGTAGTGTCCTAGGCCTCTAGACGATGGGGCCACTGGCGTGGTAATTCGAAAAACAATCTTAGCCGTCACTAGCCTTGGCGTGTCGCCGGTGGGCAATTTGGCCCCACAATCTACAAACTATTCTGGCTCGATTTGGGCAAAACGGCGTCCGCGACTGCAACTGAGGGCAAAATGCTCGGGGGGAAGGACTCGAACCCTCAATGACAGGACCAGAACCTGCAGTGTTGCCAATTACACCACCCCCGAAGGTCAATGAATGACTAGTTAAATTTAGCCACAAGAAGTCAGCTACCATGTCGAAGTACTGAGAGGAATTTATACCCAACAATCCTTGACGCTGAAACTGCGACCGTCTCCCTGGCGTAGTCAATTGCAAGCTGAACTCCGTGGACAGGCGAATTGATCGACTTTGCGGCAGAAGTGCTGAAACCTAGCGAACTCACCATTTGAGTAGCCCTAAGGAGATGAAAACCATCCGAAACCACAATGACGCTGTGAATCCCCCGAGAGGTTAGCAGCTTAGAAACAGAGACCACTGATTCCCAACTGTCTCGTCCTACGGGATTAGCAATTACTGCCCCTGAAGGTACACCCTTGCCGTTCAAGTAGGTCTTGCCTACCCCCGCTTCCGAATAAGCATCACCTGGAGACGAGCCTCCGGTTACAAATATAAGAGGGGCAAACTTTTGCCGATAAAGTAGGTCAGCCTCATTAAGTCTTGCCGAGAGGTCGCGCGAGGCTACTCCGTTATATTCGGCAGTGCCCATGACTACGATCGCCTGCGACCGAACCGGCCTAGCCGTTATAGATTCCTTGTACACCTGGACAAAGGTAACTCCAAGATAAATGATCGCGGCTGCCACGATTACGGCCAACAAGCGCCGCAGGATTTTGAGCAGCAGGAAAGGCAGACACATTATGGGTTGTGGATTCCTATCAGCTCGCCGGCTAACGCCAATCTTTGCAATGTAGCCTTCTTCCCGAGCAATTCGATGGATTCGAACAACGGTGGACCAACTTTTGAACCGGTGAGAGCTACCCGAATCGGCGCCTGCACCTTCCTGAGAGGCATTTCGACCAAATCACAGTAGCTCCTTGTAGCATCGTGGAGTTGTTCGGCCTTAAATTCGGACAGGTTCAGGTAAATATTGCTGATATCCCCGATGATCTGGGCAGATTTTGGATCCTTGCGCAAAACTGAGTCAACCAGTTCAGCCGATATCTCAATCTCTGGCCGAAATAAAAAACCGACCATAGAGGAGACCTCCGTGAGCAATGAGACCCTCTCTTGAACCAGCGGAGCTATCTTTGAAAACACCTCCAGCTGCTTTACACTTCCCGACCACCATTCGTTTGACTCCAGAAACGGCAGGCAGTGGTTGACAAAATCGTCTACAGGCAGTTCCCTGATATAGACGCCATTGAAGTGAAGCATCTTTTTTTCATCGAAAAATGCCGGCGAATGGTTAACCTGATCGATGTCGAAAAGCTCGATCATCTCCTCGATGCTCATGAACTCGCGGTCGTCTCCAGGACTCCATCCAAGGAGAACCAGATAGTTAACCATTGCCGAAGCCAGGTAACCCAATTCGCGGTAATCCTCCACGGCCACCCGGTCTCGCCTCTTCGAAAGTTTTTGGCGCTTGGCATTGACCAGCACGGGAACGTGGGCGAAGACAGGCAGCTCCTCCGCGCCAAGCGCCTGGAACAAAAGGATCGCCTTGGGAGTGGTCGGCAGGTGCTCTTCCGCCCTAAGGATGTACGAGATTTTCATATCCATGTCGTCGACAACGTTTGCCAACACGAAAAGGGGAGACCCATTTGACTTCACGATGATAAAGTCATCCAGGTTCTCATGGTCGAAAACCACGTCGCCGCGAATTTTGTCGTGCACAACGGTTTGTCCAGGGCGAGGAATCTTGAACCGCAGCGCTGAACCAGGAGCCCTTGGATTATTTCTCTCGCGGCAATATCCGTCGTATCCTGGCGGACCTCCACGCTCGCTTGCCCGCTTATCGATTTCATCTCTGGCGCAGTCGCACCAATACGCTTTACCTTCGTCAATTAGACGCGCAATAGCCTGCGCATAGAGATCAGATCTCTCGGACTGCCTGTACGGACCCTCGTCCCAGCTGATGCCAAGCCACGTCAGAGCTGAGACAATACCCTCAACCCATTCCTCCGCATTTCTGGCATCATCGGTATCTTCAATACGAAGAATAAAGCTGCCGCCCGCTTTGCGTGCAATTAACCAGTTGTAAAGCGCCGTTCGCGCTCCGCCCACATGAAAGTAACCGGTAGGAGATGGAGCGAAGCGAACTCTAAGAGTACTTTTCACACTTCAAAGCTAATCGCAAAGGAGGAGAAAGAAACCGCCTCGAAACGACTACACCTCCAATTTGTCCTCAATTGAAGTATCCAACGCACCTAACCACGGTCCGGGCATGCGCATTTGCTCGACGTCCTTGCACAACCCATAATGCCGCCCGACGATGAAAACTTAGGAAAGTAGCTTCTTGGCAACGACAATACGCTGAATCTGGTTGGTTCCTTCATAGATCTGAGTGATCTTGGCATCGCGCATAAATCTCTCGAGCGGAAAGTCCTTGGTGTAGCCGTATCCGCCCAACAGCTGTACAGCATCCACGGTAACGCTCATGGCCACATCTGAGGCGAACATCTTCGCCATGGCTCCGATCTTGCTCAGATCGCCTGTCGGGTCGGAATCTACCATGGAACATGCCTGATAGACCAGAACCCTGGCTGCCTCGGTCTTGGTCGCCATATCCGCCAGCATGAACTGCAATCCCTGGAACTCGGCAATGGCATGTCCGAACTGCTCCCGGCTCTTCATATAGTCGCGGGCATAGTCGATTGCGCCCTGCGCAATACCTACGGCCTGAGCGCCGATAGTCGGCCTAGATCGGTCTAGAGTGCCCATGGCGATATAAAAGCCTTGGCCTTCTTCACCAATGAGGTTTTCCTTTGGAACACGAACCTCATCAAAAATCACTTCACCGGTCGGCGAGCCCTTGATGCCCATCTTTTGCTCGAGTTTGCCAATCTTGACTCCCCAATCCGCTTCGACCAGAAACGCCGAGATGCCCTTGTGGCCGGCAGAGGGATCCGTCTTCGCGAACACGGTGTACGTGTCTGAGATTCCCGCATTCGTTATCCAATATTTGGTACCAGTGATTATGTACTCGTCACCGTCTCTAACTGCTCGGGTTTTCATTGAGGCGACGTCAGACCCGGCATCAGCCTCTGACAAGCAGTAGCTCGCCTGTGCCGTCCCTGCGGCAATCCTCGGCAGGTACTTCTTCTTTAGTTCGTCGGAACCCCAATTCAAGATCGGTATCATGCCAAGCTTGGATATCAGCATCACGAGTGCAGTTGTCGCGCACACGCTCGCCAACTCCTCGATCATGATTGCCTGGAATATATGGTCAGCGCCCGACCCTCCATATTCTTCTGGAACCCATAGCGCCGGGAGTTCCATATCTACACAGGCGCGGAAATTGTCCCACGGAAACTCGGCTTTGGCGTCAACCTCAGAAGCCCGGGGCGCAATCTTTTCTTTCGCGAAGGCTCGCACTGACTGCCGGAATTCTCTTTGATCTTCAGTTAGCTGGAATGTTTGCACCTAAACGATATTAGTGCCGCCAGATTATTTGGCAATAGGAGAGACACACTATTTACCCGGGCTTTTCGCGCCAGCATTCAACCATGTTTGCCTTCGATTTTGATACGCTTGGAAGCGCATCTCTTCGAGCGAGGAGTTCGACATGGCCCCAGATTGCAGCGCAGATCTTCGAGATCGCGACCTCAACATTGTTCAAGATCGCGTCGACGGGCTGATCGAGCGCTTCGCCCGCGAATCAATGTCTGAAAAGGAATTTTGGGCTGCACAGTACGATTTGGGATTGGCATGGGTGCAGTTCCCTGAAGAACTCGGGGGGCTGGGTGTTTCACCTTCGCTTCAAGAAGTTGTCGAAAGCAGGCTGCGCGAAGCAGGTGCTCCGTCGAACTTTCTTGCAAATCCGATTGGAATAGGAATGGGAGCACCTACCGTCGCTGCTCACGCCCCAGCTGACTTAGCGCGAAGGCTATTAAAACCACTCTTTACCTGCGATGAGATTTGGTGCCAGCTATTTTCCGAACCTGGCGCCGGATCTGATGTGGCCTCGGTAAGTACGAGCGCGGTGAGAGACGGCGACGAATGGATAATCAACGGGCAAAAGGTCTGGACCACGCTAGCCCATGTTGCCAGATGGGGTATGCTCCTCACCCGGTCTGACACATCCGCCCCCAAACATTCCAGAATGACCTATTTCATTGTGGACATGCATGCGGAGGGAATTGAGATCAGGCCGCTTCGCCAAATGACCGGAGACGCGGAATTCAACGAGGTCTACTTTACCGACGTTAGAATTCATGACTCATATCGACTGGGAAATGAGGGCGAAGGTTGGAAAGTTGCCATCACCACTTTGATGAATGAACGCGTTTCTCTTGGCGGCTCAACCGCTGACAAAGAATCTGGCTCGATCGGCAACGCAGTCAACCTCTGGAGAAAATCGCGAAGCAAAGACCCTTTCGCAAGGGACCAGCTAATGCAGCTTTGGATTCAAGCCGAGGTAAGCAGGCTCACCAACATACGCGCCTCTCAGCGACGGATTGCCGGCACACCGGGTCCTGAAGGATCGGTGGGCAAGCTGGTGAGTGCTGAACTCAATAAGAAAATTTATGAATTTTGCATCAACCTTCTTGGAGCGAAAGGACTGACCTATTCAAGCTACGAAATGAAGCGACCTGAGTCTATTGAAATTGAGCTCGACGATGGCGACTTAGATTTCCCAAGAATGTTTCTGAGGTCCCGCGCCAACACGATCGAGGGCGGAACTTCCGAAATCATGAAGAACATTCTTGGAGAAAGAGTTCTGGGACTTCCCCGCGAACCCGTCGCTGATCCTTATAAAACGTGATCAGGATAAAATCCAGACCTAGACGCTGAACAGTTGCCGCCAGTCCTTTACCGAAGACAACGCATCTGGCACTAGTTTTAGAGTGGATTCTGGAATAGCGTCCGCCAATTGCCTTTGCACTATGTAGCTGTGGCCGGCGCCCTTGAAGTACATCTTGCGGAATTCCAATAAATCCGCGTCAGCTGTGCCATCGAATCCAAATAGCTGCACGAAAAAGTCGACGTCGTACACAATAGGACTTCTACCGAATGCAGTTGCCCTCTTGCCAATCAGAGCACTCAAGCCAATAACTACATCCTCGTGGTGCTCGCCTTCAGCGATGACGATCTTGGAGGCCTTTTCTCTCACCAGCAAAAGCGCGTAACCTTGGCCGGGTCCTGGGGTTCCCAATAGATGCCTGGCACTCCGGTCATGGGGGGTAACTGTACCGGTTCGCGGCCTTGACCAGCTGTGTGCTACGGGCGGACCGATTATCCCAAGTGCAGCTTCATGTTTTGGACTCATAATGTAATTTGGTTGGCTCACAAATGCTACTTTACCTTAGTTGTCTGGAATAAGTTAATTCTGACGCGGATTACAGCCGACCGCCGACGGCTGGATTGGGCGCTATCGCGGCAACTTTTATCAATCCCACCACGATGGAATCGATGAGTGCCTGCCATGAGGCGTCAATAATATTTTCCGACACTCCCATGGTCGACCAGGTCTCGTTCCCATCAGAGCTGTCAAGCAGCACCCTGACGACCGCCCCGCTTCCAAGAGCGGAGTCCAAAACCCTCACCCGAAAGTCGGTTAAATGAACTTTGGCAAGTTCCTTGAAATAAGGCGCCAGCGCTTTGCGTAGTGCCGAATCGAGAGCGTTTACCGGACCATTGCCTTCTGCGGTGGCAATCATCCTGCTGCCTTCAACTATCACCTTCACGGTTGCTTCGGTCACGGCGCCAATTCCTTCGCGGTGATCAGTGATGACCCGGAAGGACTCCAGCTTGAAAAATTCCTGCTTCCATCCGCTTGCTTCGCGCATCACGATCTCGAGGGACCCGTCGGCCGCTTCGAAATGGTACCCCTTGTGCTCAAGCTCCTTCAAATGCTCAAGCACCTGGGCCATCTCTTCGGAGTCGAGATCCAGTCCAAGTTCAGCAGCCTTGATCGCGACAGTCGACTTGCCGGACATCTCAGAAACCACGAAACGCGATCCGTTTCCTACCAGCTCCGGCGAAACATGCTCATAGGCATCTTTTCGCCTTGATATCGCACTTACATGCAAACCGGCCTTATGGGTGAAGGCAGAAGTGCCCACATAGGGCTTTTGCGGATCCAGATTGATATTGACAATTTCGGCGACGTGTCTCGAAACTGACGAAAGCAGCTCGATGCGTTCTGTTGGCACGGTCTCGACGCCCATCTTGAGGGACAGGTTTGGTATCGTAACCGACAAATCTGAATTGCCAGTACGTTCTCCATAGCCGTTTATGCAACCTTGTACGTGGGTTGCTCCCATCTTCACAGCGGCAAGAGCATTTGCAACTGCACACCCTGAATCGTTGTGAAAGTGAACCCCAATCTGCGTACTGAAACTCGAGCCGATAGCACCGATGATGTCTTCCACCTCATGGGGCAAGGTACCGCCATTGGTGTCGCACAGAACCAGAGTCTTTGCCCCGGAGTCTTGGGCCGCCTTGAGAATATCCAAGGTAAATGCACGGTTGGACTTGTAGCCATCGAAGAAATGCTCCGCGTCGAGAAAGACGTCAATCCCCTGGGAATGAAGGAAGCGAACCGAATCCGCCACCATTTTCACGCCCTCGTCTAGGGTAGTCCTCAGCGCTCTCTCAACGTGATAGTCCCACGCCTTGCCAACTATGCAAACTCCCGATGTGTTGGCCTCGACGAGCGCGCGCAGAGTCGGATCCTCGTCTGCACTCGTGGTAGCTCTTCTTGTGGACCCAAATGCCACCAGCTTCGCAGTAGTCAACTTCAGTTCGTTTTGAGCCCGCCTGAAGAACTCCTCGTCTTTGGGATTTGCCCCAGGCCAGCCGCCTTCTATATAGGCGACCCCAAGACTGTCGAGCTGCAGAGCAACCCTGAGTTTGTCGTCGACACTAAGCGACAGGCCCTCTTGTTGCGACCCATCACGCAAAGTGGTGTCATAGATGTCTACCTTTGCAGGTAGACCAGGTACATGCTCAGCGGACATACGTAACCCAGTCTTTATAAGTATCCAATCGACCTCTAACTGCATCATAATAGGTGGACTGGATGGCCTTGGTCATAGGACCTGGCTTGCCATCACCAGCAATGCGGTCATCGACCGACGAAACCGGCACAACCTCTGCCGCAGTGCCACACAGAAATATCTCATCAGCAGTATAGAGATCGCTGCGCAGCAGGTTCTCCACGGCAACTTTATAGCCAAGATCCTCGGCTATGCGAATCACAGACGACTGGGTAATACCCTCCAGTGCGCCCGCAGATGTTGGAGGAGTGTAGATCACCCCGTTCTTGATCACGAACAGATTCTCTCCAGTGCATTCCGAGACATATCCTTGGGGAGACAGCAAAATCGCTTCCTCGTAGCCAGCCTTGACCGCTTCAATTTTTGCCATGGCAGAGTTAATGTACATGCCTGTTCCCTTGGCAGCAGGTGGCAAAGCGTTAGGGTGATGCCTCTGCCAGGATGAGATCTTAACGCGTATCCCATTTCGAATACCCTCGTCACCAAGGTAAGCACCCCACGGCCATGCTGCAATAGCGACAGAAACGCTACAAAACAGTGGGTTCAGCCCCATCTCTCCATAGCCAAGAAAAACGATAGGCCTCATGTAGCAGCTGTCGAGATTATTTTCTCTCACGACGCTCTTGGAGGCTTCGATTATCTCCTGCTGGGTGAACGGAATATCAATCATGAATATCTTTGCGGAATTGAAGAGCCTCTTGATGTGGTCCTCCAGACGAAAAATAGCCGGCCCGGCATCGCTGTCATAAGCCCTTATACCCTCGAATACTCCTGAACCATAATGAAGGCCGTGGGTCAATACATGGATCTTAGCGTCCTGCCAAGGCACGAGCTTGCCATCCATCCAGATCTTCTCAGTTTCAATAATCGGCATTTTACCTATACCCTTTCAGCGATTGAATCGCCAATAGCACTCGTCTTGGCCCCTTCGGGCATCTCATACGCTTCCAGCGCGCCATTTATTCTCATGGCGGCCTCATTTTCACCGAGGAACTCAAGCATTAACGCCCCGGAACGGATTGCAGCCATCGGATTCGCCTTGCCAGTCCCGACAATGTCGTGGGCGGCGCCATGGACCGGTTCGAAAAGGGACGGGCCGGTTCGGTCCGGATTTAGATTGGCGGATGCGGCGAGTCCGATACCGCCCGATACTGCTCCGCAAAGATCAGTGAGTATGTCCCCAAAGAGATTGTCGGTAACAATGACATCGTACCGGCTGGGGTTTTCAACCATATGGATGCAAGCTGCGTCAACATGGCTGTATGCGGTCTCTATATCTGGATATTCCTTGGCCACCTCGTTGAAAGTCCGCTGCCACAAATCACCTGCATATGTCAGCACATTTGTCTTGTGAACCAGGCTCAGATGCTTTCTCGACCTAGATGCGGCGAGCTCAAATGCATACCGCACAACCCGTTCTACCCCAAAGCGTGTATTTACCGAGCCTTGCGTTGCAACCTCCTGCAGCGTCCCTTTTCGGAGAAGGCCTCCCTCCCCTGCATAGGATCCCTCCGTATTCTCCCTGATCACAACCATGTCTATTGGATCAATGTTGAACCGGTTCCATCCCCTTGGGGTAACAAATGGCCGCATATTGACGTAAAGGTCGAGCTCAAATCTCAATTTGAGCAGCAGTCCCCGTTCGAGAATTCCTGAGGGCACTTCGGTAGATCCTATGGGAGGACCCACTGCACCCAGAAGCACAGCATCCAAGGACTTGATCTCCAGAAGCGTCTCCTCTGGCAGCACGTCACCGGTACGAAGGTATCTATCGGCGCCCAAATCATATTCGACTGTGTCCAGCTTGATTCCGGCGGCCTCGATGACCTTAATGGTTTCCCCGATTACCTCTGGACCGATGCCATCGCCGCCGATCAAACCAACCTTATATCTTGCCACCCAACAACCTCGCTGTCATAAAACCTGCAGATATAGAAACGACCGCCCACGTGGTGGCCGGTCGTTATCGTTCACGCCCCAAAGACGCGAACTCACAAAATAAATACGTTTTGCGAAAAAACTCGATTTTTGTTCAAAGCCAAACAATTTTACGTCTAAAAATTCCAATGTCAAATAGAATTTTAATGAAATTTGCAACCGCAATGCCTGTCAAGTGCAGTTACAAACTAAATCTTAGCTATTACTTTTTAACACGTGACCGAAACTAAATTATCTCGCCAAACTTATCACCGCCTCGAAGAGGAGCTAAACGATCTCACAACCCGTGGTCGTATCGAAATAGCAGCAGCCATTGCAACCGCTCGGGCTTTGGGCGATCTCAAGGAGAACGGCGACTACCACGCCGCTAGAGACAGCCAAGGAAAGATGGAGGCCCGAATTCGTCAAATTCAGTCTCTGCTCTCCCAGGCGGAGATCGTCGAAGATGAGGAACAATCGGAAACAATAGCCACTGGCTCAATCGTGCATCTGCGATATGAAGGAGACCCGCACGCCGAACGCTATCTGGTCGGATCGATCGAGGAGAAGAGACAGGATCTCGCAATAGTTTCTCCCCAGTCGCCGCTCGGATTGGCAATCCTGGGCAAGCGCGAGGGACAGACGGTCGAATACGACTCGCCAGGTGGAACCCTCAGGGTGGAGATCATCAAAATAGGTTCTTAAGCCCCTTTCAGGATGTCGTTAGGCGCAAAGAAGGCCAATGATTCCACCTGGATTCAAAGCCTTGAGTTGCCCAAGCTTCCGACTATCATCGAATCAAATAGCTTCAACGTCTGGGGTCGTCCAACGACAGCGGCAGTTTATCTGATCAACGATGCATAACCCATAGTAGTGTTGAACATCTATTACGAATAGACGGGGACAATAATGGCCAAAACTCTTAGCGAAAAAGTCTGGGACGCTCACATAGTCCACTCGACGGCAAATGAACCGGACCTCCTATTTATCGACCTTCACCTGGTCCACGAAATCACTTCCGCGCAGGCATTCGACGGCCTCCGAATGAGCAACCGGCGGGTGAGAAGGCCGGAACTTACCGTAGCTACCGCCGACCACAACGTGCCGACCACGGACATCGACAAGCCAGTTGCAGACCCGATTGCAGCCAAGCAGCTTGGTGTTCTGGCCAGCAACTGCAAAGAGTTCGGCATCACCCATTTTCCAATGGGTGACATGAACCAAGGGATTGTGCACGTAATCGGACCGGAGCAGGGTCTGACCCTCCCAGGCATGACGATCGTATGCGGTGACAGCCACACCGCGACCCACGGTGCCTTTGGTGCACTCGCCTTTGGAATCGGAACCTCGGAAGTCGAGCATGTCCTTGCAACCCAAACCCTCCCCCAGGCGAAGCCCAAGACAATGTCAGTAACCGTTGACGGCGAAATTCCCAAGGGCGTGACCGCAAAGGACATCATTCTGGCAATCATTGGTGAGATAGGCACCGGCGGCGGGATCGGTTACATAATCGAATATCAAGGCTCCGCCATCAGGTCTCTATCTATGGAAGGCCGAATGACGATCAGCAATATGAGTATCGAAGCTGGTGCGAGGGCCGGACTGATTGCTCCCGACGCGACAACTTTCGAATACGTCAAGGGACGCCCTCACGCTCCCAGCGGAGCGGCTTGGGATGAAGCTGTCGCTTATTGGAAAACGCTTTCAACAGACCCGGATGCCAAGTTCGACAAAGAAGTCTTCATTGATGCAACCAAGTTGACGCCATATGTTTCATGGGGAACGAATCCTTCCCAGGTTGTTCCCATCTCTGGTTCAGTGCCCGACCCTAGCAGCTTCGGCGAACCCTCGTCTCGCGAGGCCGCCACTAGAGCGCTTTCTTACATGGGTCTCAAATCTGGAACTCCGATCAGCGAAATATCGGTTGACACGGTCTTTATAGGCTCATGCACCAACTCCCGCATTGAGGACCTCCGCCTTGCCGCCAGCGTCGTTAAGGGCAAGAAAGTATTTTCCGGAGTGCGAGCGCTAGTAGTTCCTGGCTCACAGCGAATAAAGAAGCAGGCGGAACAAGAAGGGCTGGACAAGATTTTTCTGGATGCCGGATTCGAGTGGAGAGAGTCAGGATGTTCCATGTGCCTTGGAATGAACCCTGACCATCTCTCGCCAGGGCAGCGCGCGGCATCGACTTCGAATAGGAACTTTGAAGGCCGCCAAGGAAAAGGAGGCAGGACACATCTCGTCTCGCCCGCCATCGCCGCATCTACCGCAGTTGCCGGTCATTTCGCAACGCCGGACCAGATCTAATCGCCCAGCCGAGAAAAGGACTTCGAAATGCAACCAATCAGAGAAATAAAGGGGACGGCACTGCCGCTGGAGCGCAGCGACGTAGACACTGACCAGATCATTCCGTCCGAGTGGCTGAAAAAAGTTGAAAGAACAGGATTCGGGGAGGGCCTCTTTGAAGAGTGGCGGGAAGATCCCGACTTTATCCTAAATAACCCGATCTACAAGAATGCGAAGATCATTGTCGCCGGACCCAATTTTGGCACCGGATCCTCCAGGGAGCACGCTGTTTGGGCTCTGACGGACTACGGCTTCGAAGCGGTCATTTCCCAACGATTCGGAGATATCTTCAGGAACAACTCTACCAAAGCAGGGCTGGTTCCAGTGGTTATGAGCCAGGAAGAAGTGAACGCCATAACGGCACAGGTCAAGAAGGACCCAACCACCGAAATCATCATCGATATTGTCTCAAGGACAGTCCAAGTCCCGGCACTCAGCCTTTCTGCGGACTTTCCCATGGACGATTTCACGCATTATCGCCTTCTGGAGGGACTCGACGACATCGGCTTGACACTCAGGCATTCCGATGACATCGGTGCCTACGAAGCCAATAGGGCTTCTTGGCTGCCAAGCATGTCCCGCTGATACTCCGTCCGCCGGCAAGCCGGTTGAAGGTCTGGCGCTAATCGACCCATTAGCCCATTTGCGCAAACATGACGTTAAATCTTTAGAAAAAGGCAGGCCGCATCGAAATGCGGCCCGCCTTTCATCAAAATCGCTACACGCCAGAACGTTTCGGGCGCACTACCTCAGCTAGCCGGCAAGCCTAGTAACGACGAAATCAACACAGTTGGTTAACGCCTCGACATCGCCTGGCTCGACTGCAGGAAACATAGCAACTCTCAGCTGATTTCGTCCAAGCTTGCGATATGGCTCCACATCAACCACGCCGTTCTTCCTCAATACCTTTGCCACTTGGGCGGCGTCAATATTGTCGGAAAAGTCAATCGTGCCGACCACGTGTGATCGGTCGGCCGGATCTTTGACATAGGGAGTGGTGTATTCGGTTCTCTCTGCCCAGTCGTATAACTTCTTCGCCGACTGGTCGCATCGCGATGTTGAAAACTCCAAACCGCCATTATCAAGCATCCACTCAAGCTGTTGCACGAACAGGAAGATAGTTGCCAGCGCCGGCGTATTGTAGGTCTGATTCAGCCGTGAGTTTTCAATGCTTATTGTCAGATCGAACGATGCAGGTATCCACCGCTTTGATTCAGCGATTCTGGCAACTCTTTCGAGCGCCGCCGGAGACATTAAGGCGACCCATAGACCGCCATCTGATGCGAACACCTTTTGGGGAGCAAAGTAATACGCGTCGAACTGGGCCGGATCAATCCTAAGACCGCCGGCAGCGGAAGTGGCATCCACCGCCACTATCCCATCCGCACCTTTTGGACGACGGATTTCCATTGACACCCCGGTCGAAGTTTCATTATGCGTCAATGCATAAAGATCGATCTCCGGGTTCACCCTGACCAAAGGTTTTGTCCCGGGTTCGGAAACGATGATCTCTGGCTCGGCGAGAAATGGCGCAGCTTTGGAAGCGGCGGCAAATTTCGAAGAGAACTCCCCGAAACTTAGGTGCTGACTCTTGTTTTCAATTAAGGCGAAGGTCGCAATGTCCCAAAAGTACGTTGCACCGCCATTCCCGAGGACTACTTCATAGCCTTCAGGAAGTTTGAAAAGATTTCGAAGTCCGTCCCGGAGACGGCCCACCATATCTTTCACGGTCGCTTGCCGATGGCTTGTACCAAGGTAAGTCTTGCTTGCCTTTGCCAATGCGTCTACTGCTTCAGGCCGGACTTTTGACGGCCCTGAGCCGAACCTCCCATCTCCTGGAAGAAGGCTGGAAGGGATTATGATTTCTGATGAGTTATTTGCCACGTTAACAGTCTTACATTTCTGGAGCCCAATTTGGAAACTCGTCCGACACAACAAAGAATATCTACTCGAATTCACAATGTGGCCGAATCGGCAACATTGGCTATCGATGCCAAGGCAAAAGCATTGAAGGCCCAGGGTCTTGACATAGTGGGCTTTGGGGCCGGTGAGCCAGATTTCCCGACGCCGGAACGCATAGCACAGGCTGCGGCCAAAGCCTGCCTGGATCCGCAAAACCACCGTTATACGCCGACTGCAGGATTGCCTGAACTGCGACAGGCAATTGCCGCAAAAACGGGCCGTGACTCCGGTCTCGACGTATCCGCCGCGCAAGTGCTTGTTACCAATGGCGGCAAGCACGCTATATTCAACACCTTCGCCACTCTGATCGACGAAGGAGACGAAGTTCTGATTCCGTCTCCCTACTGGACCACATACCCCGAAGCCGTAAAATTGGCTGGCGGCGTACCTATCGAGGTACCCGCCACGCTGGAGAACGGCTTCAAGGTTCGGCCTAGCGAGCTTGACAAATATCTCTCACCACGCACCAAGCTGCTCGTGCACGTCTCGCCTTCGAACCCAACCGGCGCGGTGTACAACCTAGAAGAATCGAAAGCAATTGCGCAATGGCTGGTCGACCATGATCTTTGGGTGATGGCTGATGAAATCTATGAACACCTCGTTTACGATGGCAATAAAGCCTGGTCGCTACCGGTGATTGAGCCGAGGCTCCAAGACAAGTCCGTGGTCGTCAATGGAGTAGCCAAAACATATGCTATGACAGGCTGGCGCGTCGGCTGGATGATCGGCCCTCAAGATGTCATATCGGCTGCCACAAATCTACAGTCACAGTCGACTTCAAACGTATCCAACGTGGCTCAAAGAGCGGCCATAGAAGCGCTGGAAGGCCCGCTCGATGACGTCGCATTCATGAGGACTGCTTTTGCGCGCAGACGCGCCCTCATTCATAAGATGCTCAACGATATTCCTGGCATCAAATGTCCCCTTCCCGAGGGCGCCTTCTATGCCTATGCCAGCCTCCATGGCTTGCTGAATCGGAGTTATCATGGAGCGGTACCTACAACAAGTGCCGAGCTGCTTGAAATAGTCCTCGAGCAAGCCAGCGTTGCAATTGTGCCCGGCGAAGCTTTTGGCACCCCAGGGTATGCACGCTTCAGCTATGCCATGAGCGAGGACGACATTGCCAAAGGCATCACCAGGTTAGCGGAATTAGTCGGCCAGTCAAAGCCGCTCTAGAGTGCCGCGGAGCAAACCGACTCACGACACCTCCAGAATCTTTCGACTTCGATTTATCTGGTGTTACAAATGAACGCTTGCAGTATGGACAGGCAATATTTCAACTAATGTCTTGGCTAGGAACTTGTGTCTTAGCTAGGAGCTAGGCTTCAACATTCTAGAAGCCCCCTCAATGATGCAACTTATATTTAGCGAGGATTCTTCATCATGGCACGCATTTTGGTAACGGAGGAAATTGCCGAGTCTGGTCTCGATCAACTTAGAAATGCCGGCCACACGGTTGACGTTGCTCTGAATCTCGCGCCGGAACAGCTGATAGCAGCAGTCCCAGGAGCACAGGCCCTCATCATCCGGTCCGCGACAAAGGTGACACCTCCTGTCCTTGATGCCGCCACCGACCTGATAGTGGTAGGCAGAGCCGGCATCGGGTTGGACAACGTGGATGTTGCTTACGCTACCAAGAAGGGGGTGATGGTGGTAAACGCCCCACAATCGAATATTCTTTCGGCAGCCGAGCAGGCTCTCGCCCTGATACTTGCGCAGGCACGTAACGTACCTCAGGCCCACGCGGCACTAGTAAGCGGGAGATGGGAGCGTTCGAAGTGGGAAGGTGTTGAACTCTACGGCAAAACCTTGGGAATCATAGGGCTTGGCCGCGTCGGGGCACTGGTCGCCCAAAGAGCCCTTGCTTTTGGAATGCACCTGATTGCCTATGACCCATTCGTGGCCAAGGAAAGGGCCCGACAGATGGGGGTCGAACTCCTGCCCCTGGAAGATGTTGTTGCTGATTCCGACTTCATTTCGATCCACCTTCCAAAAAGCAAAGAAACTATCGGCCTGATCGGCGCTGAAATGCTGTCAAAAGCCAAGCCAGGACTGAGAATCATCAATACCGCCAGAGGTGGAATCATCGACGAAAAAGCGCTTTTCGAGGCAATTAGCTCAGGCAAGGTCCAAGGCGCGGGTCTTGATGTCTTCGATTCCGAACCCTGCACCGACTCGCCGTTGTTCACCCTTCCTTCGGTGGTGGTCACACCCCACCTCGGTGCATCGACATTCGAAGCTCAGGACAAAGCCGGCGTGCAGATTGCTGAACAAGTCCAGCTAGCCCTGTCCGGTGACTTTGTTCCATTCGCGGTCAACGTTAACGCCGCCGAAGCCACCGAAACCGTACGGCCGTTCCAGAGTCTCGCTGAGTCTCTTGGCAGATTCATAGCTTCGCTGAACCAAGAGCTGCCAGACCAACTTGAGATCGGTTACTATGGCGCGATCGCAGATGACGACACAAGAATACTGACTCTGTCAATATTAAAGGGGCTCTTCGGAACCGGCACCAATGAGCCGGTGTCATATGTGAATGCTCCCCAACTCGCCCAAGATCGGGGCCTGAACATTACAGAGAGCACTTCGACCACAGCGAAGGACTACGTAAATCTCATTACCTTGCGATCAGGCACACATTCCGTCTCCGGCACCCTGACGGGTCCGAAATCTGAGTCAAGGATCGTGATGATCGACGATCACAAGGTCGAAGTTCCTCCCGCGGCCAACATGTTGGTGGTTCGCAACGACGACACCCCAGGAAAGATCGGCACCGTCGCGACAATTCTGGGAAACGCAGGGGTATCCATATCATCTATGGCTGTCGGTCCCTCCGAGAATGAAGGCACGGCTCTGATGGTGCTCACCGTCAATACTCACCTTTCGAACGAACTCCTAGCTGAAATTGAAGCCTCTCCCGGGATCTTTTATGCTCAAGTAGCATCTTGCTAACTGGTCAAGAACCGTTCCGACTGCCCACAAATGAGTAGCCCTCCGGCCTTCGACCTTCCAGACATAACCCGTTCTACATGCTCCGATATATTAATTGAAGCTAATGCGGAGGATGTGCTCAATTCCATACCGGACAGCAGCATCGACCTAATCTATATCGATCCCCCGTTCAATACTGGATCGACTCAGCGTCTTGCATCGGTAAAGGCTGAACGGGACGCCACTTCGGGACGAACCGGCTTTGGAGGCCGAACCTACAAGACGACGCTTATTTCGTCTCACTCATACGAAGACTCATTCGACGACTATCTCGGCTTTCTTCTCCCGCTGTTGGAGAGGTCCTACAAACTGTTGGCCACCCGAGGAACGCTCTACGTCCACCTCGATTACAGAGAGGTACACTACGTAAAAGTTGCGCTTGACCAAATCTTCGGCAGATCCAATTTTATGAACGAAATCATATGGGCCTATGACTTCGGCGGCAGATCCAAACAGAAGTGGCCGGCCAAGCACGACACCATCTTGGTATTTGCGAAAGATCTTGGCAACCATATTTTCAATTACGACGACATTGAGCGCATACCCTATATGGCGCCCGGACTCGTGACCAAAGAGAAGGCGGCGATGGGCAAGGTTCCAACTGACGTTTGGTGGCAAACCATCGTGCACACAACCGGAAAAGAGCGCACCGGTTATCCCACTCAGAAACCCGAGGCGATCCTAAGACGGATCATTGAAGCATCGTCAAAGCCTGGGTCTTGGGTGCTCGACTTCTTTGCTGGAAGCGGAACTACGGCATACGTCTCACAGCAACTTGGTCGCAGATTCATCGCAGTTGATCGCAACCCAGAGGCAATTCAGATAATCAAGAACCGGGTCAATATGGCAAGTGTCCAACTATTTGGCTGTTAATATCGATAACGACTTGACGCGGAGCATAAAAATAGGCCATCATATAGTCGTGCATATAGTATTTGCAGCCACTCTCCTTCTTGGTTAGCTGCGAGCGTTCATAATCGCTCGCAGAACCTCCTGTGCCTCTGGCCAGGAGGTTTTTTGTTAGCCCGGGCCAGTGATCCGAGAGAGACTGTAGCGAAAACACACCATATGGCATCGAAAGGAACAGGTAAGGCGATGGATGAGAACTTGGTAATCTTCGACACAACCTTGAGGGATGGTGAGCAATCACCTGGCATCTCCCTTGATGTCGCCGAGAAACTTGAGATCGCCGAGCAACTTGCCCGACTCAACGTCAATTACATCGAGGCTGGTTTTCCAGTCGCCTCCCAGGGCGACTTTGATGCCGTCGAAGCAATCGCCCGCCAGGTGCATGGTCCAATCATTGCCGGTTTGTCGCGGACTCAGCTTGCTGACGTGGACAGGTGCTGGGAAGCGCTCAAAGATGCCGAAAGGGCAAGGATCCACGTTTTCATCTCCACCAGCCCGTCCCACATGGAACACATGCTAAAGATGGACCGCAAGCAAGTTTTAGCCGAAACCAAACAAGGTGTGGGCAGGGCCCGCTTTCACACAAGTGACGTCGAATTTTCTCCTCAGGATGCTACGCGCACGCCTCTGGACTTCATGCTCGAGGTGCTCGAAGCCGCCGTGGAAGCAGGCGCGACAACACTCAACATACCGGACACGGTTGGATATGGAATCCCATGGGATTTTGGTACTCTTATCCAGTATATAAAGACGCAGGTCAAGGGAGATTACATAATTTCAACTCACTGTCACAATGATCTCGGGCTGGCTACCGCCAACTCGCTGGCGGGAATTCAGGCTGGAGCCCGCCAAGTCGAGGTTTGCGTCAACGGACTCGGAGAGCGGGCGGGTAACGCCTCGTTGGAAGAGGTTGTGATGGCCTTGAAAATTCGGAATGACCAATTCCCTGGAATCAGAACCCAAATTCACACGGAAGAGATCGCCCGAACTTCGCGGCTGGTTTCGCGCCTGACGGGTTACCCGATTCAGTACAACAAAGCCGTTGTTGGCAGAAATGCTTTCACCCATGAATCCGGCATTCACCAGCATGGCGTCCTGGTTGACCGTGAGACTTATGAAATCATTGATGCCCAGAGCGTCGGGCAAAAAGGATCGCAGATCGTGCTTGGCAAGCACTCCGGCCGGCATGCATTCTCTGAAACACTTAAAAATATGGGACTTGAAGTGCACGGAGAAGCGCTAAACCAAGCCTTTTTCAGATTCAAAGAACTCGCGGACCGCAAGATGGAAATAACCGAAGCCGATCTCGAAGCCCTCGTGGCAGATGAAATCAGCTCCGAGGCCAAGAACCTTTACACCTTGCTGGAGTTGGAAGTCGTCGGCGGAACCGTAGGCACCCCAACTGCGCGGGTAGTTATTTCCAAAGACGGGGAAAGGCTCGAAGCTAAATCCGAGGGCAATGGAATGATCGATGCGGCTGGAAAAGCTATTCAAAAGGCCGCAGGTATCACCACCAAACTCATTGGATTCACCGTCTCCTCCGTCACCGGCGGAGAGGACGCCCAGGGCGAAGTAGTGATACAACTCGAGTCAGGAGAGTTCAAGGTTTCAGGCCGGGGTGTGTCCACTGACGTCGTCGAAGCGTCGACAAGGGCATACCTGAACGCAATCAACCGCCTATCCAGGTCTATGACCAGACAAGAAATACGAAACGCCGAAGTCGGACCCTAAGAATATTGGTCGCGCCGTTAGACCAGTTGGCGGGATTAATCCTGATTACCGTTCTCACGGCTGCCGACCTTCTCAAGGATTCTTCGAAGCTCAAGAAAAGTTGCCAGCACGCTGTTCAATACCTTGGCAGACTTTTTCGAATCCATTCCTAGATTGGCTAAAATCTCAGAAATAAAGTCGCCGATACTGTCGGCATTCTCCATGTCCCAAAGGGCTTGCTCAAGACTGAACACCAGAATGTCTCTGGTCAGCTCGTCGTCGTCACTTATCGAAGTGCTTTGGCCAAAAAGCGACTGCTGTACGGAACCGAAAAGAACATCTAGCGACGCATCTATCGGATTGATGGGATCAATCTCGAACTGAGACGATGTGATCTTCATGCCGGGTTCAATGTAGCGAACCTCGGTGTTGATGTCGTCGTCCTCCTCAAGCAAGCCGTCGCCGCAAAGGGCTTCCCATCCTCCCGCCACGATGCGCCAGGAAGTTCCGCAGCAATCGCAATCGAGCCAGCCACCTTGATGAATGGAATCGAGGACTGGAAAACCTTTGGCAATATACCACGGAGGACAGGCCGGACAAATATTCTTCTTGATAAGATCTTCAACGGACCAGGAATCGGCCTCATCGGCCCAGCGGCGCAAGCCATCCAGATCGACACGGTGTTCCGTACACCTCATATAAAAAATCTGATCGGAGCTTACTTCTCCAAGCTCAGCTATCTTCATAATGGCTCCCCAGTCCAAACGAAGCCCAAGGAATCATTTTGAATCCCTATTTTAAGGTACATCTATTTGGCACATTGTTGAAAGCGTTTACCTAAGATAATTTGTGGGAAGTGCGAGTTATTATCCCACGAGCCGGTTGAACTGGTCTTTGGAAGGCGCTCCACGATAAACAGCCTCGCCTTCCAACATGCCTATCATAACATTCGCCACAGCCAGAAACTCTTCCGAGTGGGTAGCCACTAGGACCGCCACACCTGATTTCGCCTCTTCCTTTATCTGAAGAATTAGTGCCGTCTTTCCCTTTTGATCGAGGCCGACAAAAGGCTCATCCAATATGAGCAGCTTGTGAGGACGTATAAGTGCCATTGACAAAGCAACTTTCTGCCTAAGTCCTCGGGAAAAACTGCTGGGCAAATCATCCTGGCGTTCCAATAGCCCGAACAGAACAAGCAGCTCCTTAGCCCGGATCTCCCAGTTCTCCAAACCGTTTATCCGGGCGGAGAACTCAAGATGCTCCAGTGCGGAAATATCGTCATAGAGCACAGGATTGTCTAGAGAAACTGAGCTCACGCTTCTGGCGTTGTCCGAGCCTGCTTTGGCACCCAAAATCGTAACTTCGCCGCTGTCGAAACCAACAAGTCCGGTGACCGCTCGAACCAAGGTGGTTTTTCCGGATCCATTTGGACCGACCAGCGCAGTGATCTCACCCTCCTTGACCGCAAAGGTCACCTCCTTTAAGACTTCATTTTTCTCGTAAGCCTTGGAAACCTTCTTGACCTCAAGCACGGCACGAGATGCCATCACGACTCCTTACTCAACGCATTACCGAGTGACAGCTCATTGCGTCGTCTGATCCAGGTCCAAGCGGCTAATGGAAACAACAGAGAGAAAAACGCTGCTGAAATTCCTGATGTGTCTATCAGCGAAGTGTTCAATACATGAAGGTTGTATGCGTCGACCATCGCGACAAATCCCGATGCCACGACGATAAATGGCAGGATCTCAACAATCACCGATGTCATTGCCACAACCTCGGGCATCAGCGCCGGAGTATTCGCAGATTTCTGCTTGCGCAACACTCCCACTGCAGCCCCCGTCGTCGAGGCCGCCGCCAGAGGAATTGCGCTAATCAATCCGACGTGCAAAGACACGGAAAATCCACCGAATACCGCCGTTGCCGCAGTTCCGATCAGAACGAAAATTGTCATTCCAACAAAAGGCACCAATAGCAGACGCGACTCCACGGCTGAGAGTGGAATTCCAATTCCTGCTACGCCGTCAGGGTGGTCTGCAAGCTGTGAAAGTGGCTCGAGCAAGTCGGTCGCGGCGATATAAAGCGCAACAATTGATATTGCAAGCGGAAAAAATGAGCCTGTCCACATTATGCGTGCCGAAAGACCCGCCAAAACCGCCAAAACTATGAAACGCGCAAATCTCTCTATCGGCCAACGATAGAGAGATTCAAGCGACCTCTTGGTCACTCTTGCGGTCAAGCCATGGCCGAATGTTAAACTTGCCAGCGGAGATCTGCCACCTCGTGACTTTTCGCCCGAAAGCTGGCGCCTGAGCAAAATGACGGTCCGAATGTCGCGCATGGTCGCGGCGAACCGTAGAGTTCCAACCAACCTAGCTCTATGTTCCTGCATTTCAAGAGACACGTTGGATACCAAAAAGAGCCCTAGCGCAAAAAGCACCAGCACAGCCGCCATTGTCACAAGAGCCAGGGAAATATCCTGTTGGCTAAAAAAGAACCGTCCCAGCCACGTGCCGGGGAAAACGGATGTCCCACTGTAAACATCGACGAAAGACCAGGCCGAAACTGCGCCGCCGACCAGCGACGCCAACCATTTGTTGATCCGCAGTCCGGAGGCTATATAGCCTGCTGCGAAAAAACTAAGAACTCCTACGAGCCCCAGCGCAGCACCTTCAACAACAAGGCGAAGCGTACCCGCCCCCAAGGCCTTATGAGCTATTCCACCGACAAGTCCACCCACAAGAAGCGAGGGAGGGATCATCGAACGAACTTGCGACAGCGCCTTCGACCTGAGGAAATGCGATCTTGGAATACCTGATAGAAGCACCATTCGCACATCGGCCCCTTGTATGGCCAGCGGACCTCCCCTTGAACCTGACCGTAGTCCAGCCAGGACGGTCAGCGCTAGGGCCAAACCGAGGTAAGAAGGGCCGTAGCTCACAACCTGGCGTTGAACTGAAGATCCTAGAGGTGCAGACTGAGCCAGCCCTACCAACAAGGAGCCGCCAACAAGAAGGGCGGCTCCAACCATGTAAAGCTTGTAAAGGGCATTTACAAGATCTGTCTTTTCAACAAAGTGGCGCCGACGCGCTTTGGATAAGTCTCTTAGCGCATCGACACCTGTAGATTGTGTCATTAGCCGCCTGAGACGTCCTTTAGGCCAGGCCTGCCGGACTTCATGAATGGCATCATTGCCCTCAGTTGGGCGCCCACTTCCTCTATAGGATGTGCCGCAGCAGCCTTTCTCAACTCGTTGAACTTAGGCTGTCCGTTTTTATTTTCCTCAACCCAGGCCGCGGCAAATTGGCCGTTGCGGATTTCATCCAGTACCTTCTGCATTTCAGCCTTCACCCCATCGTTGATGATACGCGGCCCGGAAACAAGTCCACCCCACTCGGCTGTCTCCGAAACCGAGAACCACATGCCGGAAAGACCGTTTTCATAAAGCAAATCGACAATCAGCTTGAGCTCGTGAAGACATTCAAAGTATGCGGACTCCGGTTGATATCCGTTGCCAACGAGAGTTTCGTAGCCTGCGGTAACAAGCGACGCCAGGCCTCCGCACAAAACAACCTGCTCTCCAAAGAGGTCCGTCTCGGTCTCCTCGGCAAATGTGGTCTGCAAAACTCCTGCTCGTGTCGATCCAATCCCATGAGCATAGGCGAGTGCGACATTCTTGGCATTTCCGGTCGCGTCCTGAGAAACTGCTATAAGCGAAGGGATTCCTCCGCCTTCAACGTAGGTGCGTCGAACGAGGTGCCCCGGGCCTTTGGGAGCGATCATGATCACATCGACGTCTGGAGATGGCTTGATCTGCTCGAAACGAATATTGAAGCCGTGAGCGAAAGCCAGCGCAGCACCTTTTTTCAGATTTGGGGCTATCTCTGACTCGTAGATGGCCGACTGAGCAGTGTCAGGCGCCAGGATCATGACAAGGTCAGCACCCTTGGTTGCCTCGGCAACGCTTGCGACCTTTAGTCCAGCATTCTGGGCCTTCGCCCGTGAGGCCGACCCTTCCTTGAGCCCGACGACCACGTCGATGCCGGAATCTGCCAGATTAAGTGCGTGCGCATGTCCCTGGGACCCATATCCAATGATCGCAACCTGCTTGCCTTGCAATAGGGAGGCATCAGCATCCGCCTCGTAATACAAAGTGGCCATATCAGCCAGCCCTTCCAGTAGTGTTTTTCAATTTGTTTGACTGCCGCTCAAGCTTAGCCAGAGCTACCCTTCCTGTTCTCTGAAGTTCGACAATTCCAAAACTTGACAACAGTTCAGAAAAATCGTCAATCTTGCTCGGCTCACCAGTTGCCAGTACCGTCAGCTTGTCTATCCCCACGTCAATAATCTTGCCGTCAAAAAGAGCGACGAGTTCCATCACGTGGCCACGGGCAGAGATGTCCGCATTCACAGTTGCCACCAGCAACTCGCATTCAACTGATTCAGCAGGATCCAGTTCGGAGATCTTGATGACATTTATCAGTTTGTGCAGCTGCTTGGTGATCTGCTCAAGCGGCGCCGAGTCGACGTCAACAACTATCGTAATTCGCGAGAACCGGCTATCGTCGGTCGGCGCTACCGCCAAGGAAAATATGTTGTATCCCCGCCGCGAAAATAACTGAGCAATGCGTGCCAGCACGCCGGCCCTATTCTCCACGAGCACCGACAAAACATGATGGTGCATGACACCGAGAGTTGCAGACGGATCCGAAGACGATCCGTTGCCAGGTATGTATGAAATACTCATTTTAAACCAAACCTTCCGGGCCCAGAATAATGTTGTCGTTCGAGACTCCTGCTGGAACCATTGGGAATACCTTTTCGCTTGAGTCAGTACGAAATTCTATGACCACGGGACGATCGTTTATCTCGTTGGCCTTCTCGATAGCCGGCCCAACCTCTTCGGCATTCTCGACCCTGAACGACGCACAGCCCATTGCCTCCGACCACTTGACATAGTCGGGAAGATCAGGAGACAGGTAGACCTCGGAGTAGCGCTCTCCGTAAAACATCTCTTGCCATTGCCGCACCATCCCGAGATATGAGTTGTTGAGCAGGGCAACCTTAATCGGAATTTGCTCTATCGAAGCAGTGACCAGCTCTTGCGCAGTCATCTGAAAACATCCATCTCCGTCTATCGCCCAGACGGTACGATCCGGCTTGCCAACTTTGGCACCTATCGCCGCCGGAATTGCGAATCCCATCGTTCCCAATCCGCCTGAATTAATCCAGGTATACGGGTGGTTGAATTTCCAATATTGCGATGCCCACATCTGGTGCTGGCCAACGCCCGCAACCACAATTGTGTCGCTTGGGGTGGCATCGCGAAGTTTCTCAATCACATATTGGGGCTTCAGCACTCCTGAAAGGGACGGCTGCTCGTATTTGAGCGGATACTTCTCCTGCCAACTCTTCAATGTGGCCACCCAGTCAGTAATGTCGGCCCGGTGCTGGTAAGCATCTGGATCCGCCTTGATCGCCCTGACTATATCTTCGATCACGCTTCGGCAGTCTCCGACGATGGGAACGTCTGGACGTCTCAGCTTGCCAAGCTCAGCTGGATCAATATCGACGTGAACCACTTTTGCCTGAGGAGCGAAGCCATCGAGCTTCCCCGTTACACGATCGTCAAAACGGCTTCCCAGCGCAATAAGAAGATCCGACTGTTGCAACGCGGTAACAGCCGTATAGTTACCATGCATTCCGGGCATGCCGAGACAGAGCGGGTGATCGTCGGGGAAAGCTCCTCTTGCCATCAGAGTCGTAACCACTGGTATCCCGGTCAGTTCTACTAGCTCCGCCAGAACGTCTGAGGCTCGCGCATTGAGCACTCCGCCGCCGACATAGAAGACTGGTCGAGTGGCCTCGAATATCATCTTGACGGCTGCCGCGATCATCTTAGAATGGCCCCTGGGGTTCGGCTTGTAACCGGGGAGATCGACTGAACTCGGCCAATACCAGTCCATCTGGGCATTGGCTACGTCTTTCGGAAAATCGATAAGAACCGGGCCGGGGCGGCCGGTAGTTGCAACATAAAATGCCTCTGCCACTACATCAGGAATGTCATTAGCATCGGTAACCAGCCAGTTGTGCTTGGTGACGCTCATGGTGATTCCAGTGATATCCGCCTCCTGGAACGCATCGGTCCCTATCGAACCGGTTGCCACCTGGCCCGTGATCACCACAATTGGAACCGAATCCATGTAGGCGTCAGCCAGCGGAGTCACGATATTCGTAGCGGCTGGGCCAGAGGTGACCATGGCAACTCCTGGCCTTCCAGTGGCATGGGCGTATCCCTCTGCCATGTGGCCCGCACCTTGCTCATGTCTTACAAGGATGTGCCTAATCGGTGAGTCTATAATCGGGTCATAGACCGGCAAAATGGCACCGCCTGGCAGGCCGAACATCACGTCGACACCTTGCATTTCCAGACTCTTTATCAAAGCCTGTGCTCCAGTAAGCTTCATCTCCAACTCCCAGATAAACTAAAAAACCTCCCGATTGGGAGGCCAACAAGCGCACGATGTTTTATCTCGCCGCGCGCTACTCGATTACTACTACCACTAAAAGACTTTGGTTCATTGGCATTAACAATAGGGCAATTTCTGGAAAAAACCTAATAATTATCGAGTTTTTGTGGAAAATGGTGAGCAACCCACCATTTTCCACAGCTTCATCTCCGTGCGAAAGCTTTCAAGCTTCCGTAACAGCACCTTTGTCGGCACCTGCCACGAGTCTGGCATATTTGGCCAACACACCACGCGTGTAGCGCGGTGCGGGCAGTTTCCATTCCGTGCGGCGCCTTGCCAACTCAGTCTCGTCAACCATCAAATCAATCCTATGTTTGTCAACGTCAATCACTATTCGATCGCCGTCCTTCACGAACGCAATCGGCCCGCCATCCACAGCTTCAGGCGCCACGTGCCCAATGCAAAACCCATGGGTACCGCCGGAAAACCTGCCGTCGGTGAGTAGGGCCGCATCAGAACCGCGCCCAGCACCCTTCATGGCGCCGGTCACTGCCAGCATTTCGCGCATTCCTGGTCCGCCCTTGGGGCCTTCATAACGGATCACGACTACGTTGCCAGGCTTAATTTCCCCTGCCATGATCGAATCCATGGCTGCGTCTTCACCGTCGAACACCCTTGCGATCCCGTCAAATTGCTTGGTGTCGATACCTGCCACTTTCACTACAGATCCCCCCGGAGCCATCGTTCCCTTGAGGATCGCGATACCGCCCACAGGGTTAATTGGATCCGACAAAGGATGGATCACCTCGCCGTCAGGCGCTGGCGGATTGATCTCCGCAAGGTTCTCCGCCATGGTCTTGCCCGTTACCGTCATGCAGTCTCCATGAAGCAGGCCGTTGTCTAGTAGGTGCTTCAGTACTACTGCCACTCCTCCAACACGGTCGATGTCATACATGTGATATTTGCCGTGAGGCTTGGTATCCGCCAAATGGGGAACGCGCGCTGCGACCTTGTTGAAGTCATCAATGCTTAGATCGACATCGGCCTCATGAGCGATTGCCAATAGGTGAAGCACCGCATTGGTCGAGCCGCCAAGGGCCATAACCACCGATATAGCATTCTCGAACGCATCTTTGGTCATGATATCCCTGGCCTTGATATCATGCTTGAGCAGCTCGACCACAGCTCGACCTGAATTAAAGGCGTAGTCCGCCATACGCTCATCTACCGCCGGCGTTGCTGCGGAACCTGGAAGTGACATGCCCAAAGCCTCGGCCACTGAAGCCATGGTATTTGCCGTGAACATCCCGGCACAGCTTCCTATCGTTGGGCAGGCGTGGATTTCGATTAGAGCGAGCTCTTCCTCCGTCAATGCTCCGGTGCCGACCGCACCCACGGCCTCAAAGACCGATACGATGTCGAGCGTCTGGTGATCGTGATGGCCGGGCATGATGCTGCCCCCGTACAAGAAGACAGATGGCACGTTGAGACGCGCTGCCGCCATGAGCATACCTGGGAGCGACTTGTCGCATCCTGCCAGTGAGACCAGCGCGTCGAACCTCTCGGCATGCATCATGATCTCTACGGAATCCGCTATTACTTCACGCGATACCAGCGATGCTCGCATGCCCTCATGGCCCATTGAAATGGCATCGGATACTGCAATGGTCACAAACTCGAACGGAAAGCCGCCCGCCTTTGTTACGCCTTCCCTAGATAGTTTGGCCAGCTTATCCAACGACATATTGCAAGGCGTGACCTCATTCCAGGATGAGGCGATTCCGATTTGCGCTTTTTCCCAATCTCCGTCAGTCATGCCGACAGCCCGCAGCATAGCTCTAGCTGGCGCCCGACGGTATCCATCCGTTACTTCGTAACTTCGCGGCTTCATTGGATTGTGTGAAACTTTTTCAGTTGGCTCATTAGACATAGCTCAAGACTAAGTGAAAAAGTGTGATTTTGCACATCTGGCTAGAAAAAACTACCTAGCTCTTGTCTAAAATACCTATCGACGAAAATCTATGAGCGCTTTGAGCGCAGGAGCGACGTGACTATCTTTCCGTCAGCCTTCCCTTTAGAAAGCTTCATCACCTGACCCACGAAAAAGCCAGCAAGCTGGTCTTCTCCCGATGAAAATCTTTCCCACTCCTTTGGCGAGGCGCCAATTACCTGGTCCACTAAATCTTCGATGACGGTCGAGTCCAGTGCTTCAAAGCCCAGAGATTTGGCGACCTCCGCCGCATCAGCGCCGGACTCAAGCATTTTGCCAAGTACCGTCTTTGCCTGAGTGGCTGAAAGCTTGCTTTGCGATTCCAGCTTGATCAGACCGCTAAAATTCTCGATGGTCAGCCTTGGCAGATTGCCAATGTCGCTCGCCACCTCGTTGGTCGCTCTCGCCAAAGCCAGCCTCGGATCCGCGCCATTTTCAGCTGCACCAACAACCAAGTCGTCAAGCCCCAATCCAACTGCAGTGACAATTTGGTCATACACCGGGCCGTAGGAAACATCACTGAAGAGTGCCGTTAATCGCTCCCGGCGAGCTGCCGGCAGGAGTCCGATATGCCTCCTGATCTCAGAAATCCATTCGGTCGACGGCTCCAGCGGAACAAGATCGGGCTCCGGAAAGTAACGGTAGTCGTATGCCTCCTCCTTTGAACGCATAGCCGACGTTATGCCTTGATCCTCGTTCCAGTGCCTGGTCTGCTGCACCACTCTCTCGCCGGCTTCAATCAACGCAACCTGTCGCCGGGCTTCGTATCCGATTGCCCTGGTCAGAGAACGCAGGGAGTTGAGGTTTTTGATCTCGCACCTGGTTCCAAACTCTTCAGAGCCCTGCCTTCGGACAGAGACGTTGGCGTCGACCCGCAGCGAACCTTCCTCCATCTTCCCGTCGGAAGCCGCGCTTGCGACAAGAATGGACCGAAGCTCCGTGACATACTCGCGGGCCTCTTCCGCAGACCGCAGGTCCGGCGCCGAAACTATCTCGACCAATGGAATCCCTGCTCTGTTATAGTCGACCAGAGAATGATCGGCCCCGTGGATGCGCCCTCCATCGCCTCCGACATGCACTGATTTTCCAGTATCTTCCTCGATATGGGCCCGCTCGATTCGGACTGTTTTCTTGGAAAGGGGCAGTTCGAGAATCCCATTCTCATTAATCGCCTTTTCGTACTGCGAGACCTGATAGTCCTTGGGCATGTCAGGATAGAAATAGTTCTTCCTGTGAAAGATCGATTTGTCAACCGTACAATTGAGAGAAAGGCCAATCCTGATCGCGAGCTCTACCGCCTGCTCGTTTATCACCGGGAGAGATCCCGGCAATCCGAGACAAACTGGACAAATGTTGGTATTCGGCTCCTGTCCAAAAGAGTTCGCGCAACCGCAGAAAAGCTTCGTCTTTGTCTTCAGCTCGCAATGGACCTCAAGGCCGACAACCATTTCCCAGCCGGGAAGAAATCCTTCCACGCCGTCCGAAGGTATCGAGTTATCTGCCATTCAATTCATTCCTGTCTCATAGCGTCTTCTGAGATCGCCTACTCCCAAAACAGCCCCTTTGTAATCGCGGGAGCTGCATTTTCTATTGCTTTGGCAACTCGGAACATGTTAACCTCGCCGAGTGCCGGCGCCAGAATCTGAATCCCAATCGGCATCTGGTTTTCTCCCAAGCCGTATGGAACGCTCATTGCCGGGTGCCCTGCCAGATTTGTGGGAATCGTGCAAACATCGGAAAGATACATGGTGAGCGGGTCCGAGGCTTTGGCTCCAAGTTCGAACGCTGTCGTCGGGGCCGTCGGCGACAGCAGGACGTCAAAGCGATCATAGGCATTTTGAAAAGAGTCGCTGATCATAGTCCTGACCTTCTGCGCCTTGACGTAGTAAGCGTCGTAGTAGCCCGAAGACAGCGCGAAAGTTCCCAGCATTATGCGTCTCTTCACTTCAGCGCCAAAACCCTGTGTCCTCGTGGAGACATAAGTCTCATTCATGTCCTGGCCATCAACACGAAGCCCATAGCGAACTCCGTCGTAGCGGGCAAGGTTCGACGAAGCTTCGGCAGGTGCGATCAAATAGTACGCAGAAAGTCCATAGGTCACAGCGGGCACTGATACATGCTCGACTTTCGCGCCTTGATCGCTCAAGCTTCTAGCCGACGCCATCAATGCTTCGCCCACCATCGGAGCAGCTCCTTCAATCAGCTCTTCAATGATGCCCACTCGAAGCCCACGGACTCCTTTGTCCAAGTTAGAAACCAAGTCAGGAAATGGGCTCTCCAGGCTGGTTGAATCTCTGGGGTCATGTCCTGCAATGACTTGCAGCAGAAGTGCCGCATCCTTTACACTGCGTGCAAACGGGCCAACCTGATCGAGGGAAGACGCGAAGGCGATCAAGCCGTATCTCGAGACCGTCCCGTAGGTGGGCTTGACACCCACTATGCCGCAAAGGGCGGCCGGCTGGCGAATTGAACCGCCGGTATCCGATCCGAGCGCCAACGCAGCAAACTTCGCAGCCACTGCGGCAGCTGAACCTCCCGACGAGCCTCCGGGAACCCTGTTCAAATCGTATGGATTCCTTGTCGGGCCGAAGGAGGAGTTCTCCGTAGAAGACCCCATCGCGAATTCATCCAGGTTGGTCTTTCCCATAGCCACCGCGCCGGCGGAGCTGACCCTCTCTACCACCGTGGCGCTATAGGGAGGTTTCCATTCCTTGAGAATTTGAGATGCGCACGTAGTGGTCTGCCCGCGAGTCACGAGATTGTCCTTGAGAGCTATCGGCACCCCTGCGAGACGGCCCGGATCTTCGCCTCTAGCGATCTTGGCGTCAACTTCTTTGGCAGCCGCAATGGCTGCGGAGCTTGATAATTGCAAAAACGAATTCAGGTTTGCATCTTGAGACTCGATCAGGGCCAAATGCTCCTCGGCCACTTCCAAAGCCGAAATCTCTTTTGAACTCACCAGCTCCGCTATTTCACAAGCGCCTAGCCCTACTGTCGAACCCATTATGGGGCCTCTCCTAAAATTCTCGGCACCAAAAATCGTCCGTCTTCGGACGCGGGAGCCTGCGACAACACTTCTTCACGGTCGAGAGAGGCCGTCTCGACATCGGGCCGGAAAACATTCTTGAGCTCGAGCGGGTGGGCAGTAGGCAAAAGATCATCTGTGTCGAGAGACATAATGTCCCTTGCGTGGTCTAGTATTGCGCCAAGTTGATCTGTATACATGAGCTCTTCCTCTTCGCTCAGTGAGAGCTTGGCAAGGTTCGCCACATGATTAACTTCTCTTCGAGAGATACTGTCTGACATGCAATCCAATCTTATCTGATGCGGCAGCGCACCTAGCAGATGCTATATTGTCTTTTCCAAGTCGCTACCGCAAAAAGAACTTCAGTGAGTTTCTTTTGATCAATGCCCAAGGTATCCATGCGGAATCTCCCCTCGAGCCATAGCTGGTCCAACTGCGCGCTGAAATATACGACCGGGTCCGCCAACTGAAACGACCTAAAAATAATCGTACAATTGAAGTTGAATCCTGGCAACGCCAGTATCCGGTGTTGTACCCGCAGGATAGGCAACGATGATCGCCAGTCTGAGATTGGCCCGAGAGAACTACAGGGCCGATACAAATCCAAGAGATCGAATACAATGTCTCACCGTATTGGGTAGCATCACGAGCAGAACTATATGGAAGGTCTACCAATGGAAAAGTTCCAGTTTCTAAGTCCTGAGTGGATTGAAAAGGCGAAGGAAATTCGAGAGTCTCACCGCAATAGCGAAACAAATCTCACCATCACAATCCGAATGAATCAGCTTGTAACTGATCTGCCCTTCGATGGGAATGAACTCCGGACTTACGTGGACACATCTGGCGGAATTCTTGAAATCGAGCTCGGCGAACTGCCAGACCCGGATGTTTCCGTGATCATAGACTATGACACTGCCAAAGCGATTTTCGTAGATCTGGATTCGCAAGCTGCCATTCAGGCCTTCATGGCTGGCAAAATAAAGGTGACCGGGGACCTGACAAAGCTAATGGCTCTTCAGGGAAGCATAACTCCAAATGAAGCTGGATTGAAAATTGCGCAGCTGATTAAGGACGTCACCAAATAATTAAGAGGATCTATCCGGTGACAATAGCGACTGACGAACCAGCCTGCACGGAAGTTCCTGGCCGAGGGCTGGTTGCAACAACAGTATTCGAACCGAAATAGGTGTAGACCGAACCCACCGTCAAACCGGCCTGGTTAAGGGTTGCCTCAGCCTTCTGCAGGTTATCACCCACCACGTTCGGCACCGTTACCATCCGGGGTCCCTTGGAAACCACAAAATCCACCGTGGACCCGCGTTGCACCATAGAACCCGCAGTCTGAGTTTGAGAGATCACCGTTCCAGCAGCCACTGTCGTCGAATATGCCGTGCTCTGCGACGGAACGAGTTCCAAAGCTTTGAGTTGAGCCAAAGCAGTCTGTTCGCTTTCTCCGGCAAGATTAGGGACTTGCCTAGGAGTTGGCCCCTCACTTACCGTGAGAGTAATCGTTGTCCCAATATTTTGCAACCCCGACGAGGGCGAAGCTGACATCACCTGGTTCAGCGGAACAGTTTCGGAATAGCTCTGCTGAACCACGGGAACCAGTCCAATCGATTTGAGCCTGTTCTCCGCATCAGTGACTGACATCCCGACAATTGCCGGAACCTCAACAGGGGCGACTCCCTTGGATACTACCAAATCCACAAGCTTGCCCCTGGAAAGCGACGTCCCATACTTGGGTGCTTCGGAACTGACATCTCCCTTTTTCACCGAAGGAGAATAGGCATAGGAGATTGTGCCGACCTTGAGATGCGATGATGTTATCGATGATTCAGCGGCCGTCAGGGTATCCCCAACTACCAGCGGAACCTTGGTTGCGAACACTACGGAGTAAACCTTCGATGGTATTCCGGCCAAAGAAATCGCGGCAATCAAGGCGATCAAAATCAGAGCCGCAATGGCAAGCCAGAGCAGGCGCCGTCTTCTTGGGGGTGTCCCATTTGCACTGTGGATACGAGCTGTCTTTGGACCTGGAGCCACTGCCTGAATTTTTTGCGTAGATCGCGGCGCAAGCATATCGAATGCCACAACTTGTTCAGGCGCGTTGGCAAGGTTTTCAATGACGGTCTCGTCCGAAACAGCCGCATCGACAGCAGATGAAACAAGTGACATCTCACCGATTTCAGTAAAATCTCCATTCTCATCGGCGACCATAGGGGATGGGCCAACAACCTTCAGCGGAGTCGGAGGATCTAGGAATCTAACCAGTTTTTCCAGCTGAGACACGAGATCCACCGAGGTAACCCTCTCGCTGGATGACAACTTGAGGCACGACGCCAAAATTGGCTCAAGTGCTCCAGTCTCGGCGGGAACGCTGACATCTCCATGTATGCGCGCCATGAGCAATGACACTGTGGTGTCTCCGGTAAACGGGAGAGATCCGAGGATTGCCTCGTACATGACAAGCCCCAATGAATAGACATCAGAGCTTCGATCACTTTCCTTTGCCAATGCCTGTTCAGGAGAGGCATATCGTGCCGTTCCCATCAAAGTGCCTATCGGCTCGGTCCATGCCGCCTCGGAAAGGGCGCGGGCCAGGCCGAAATCGGCAATGCGTATCCGTGCTTCATCATCAAACAAAAGGTTTGCGGGCTTGATATCGCGATGGACGTATCCGCGGCCATGTGCATAGGCGAGACCCTGTGCGACCTGAAGCATGAGCGACGCTGCCTGAGACTCGGTCAGCAGCTCCCCATTGTTCAGGTACTCACGCAGCGAACCGCCGGCCAGATACTCCAGGACAAGATACGGCGTACTTTCTGATTCACCCCAGTCGAAGACCCTCATGATATTGGGGTGGTTGAGACTCGCCGCGGACTTGGCTTCAGACTGGAACCTCTTCAGGAAAAACATGTCGCCCGCCAGGGAGGAATGAAGCAGCTTAATAGCAACTTTGCGCCCCAGAGAAAGGTCCTGCGCCAAATACACATCACCGGAAGCGCCCTGTCCGATGGCAGCTACCAGGGTATAACGGCCGTGAAGAATCTTCCCTATGTTTTCCTGGAGCCGTGCTGTATACACTAAAAGGCCTCTCCACAAAATGCGAATGCCGCAAAGTACGCTTGAAGCATCATCAAACCAAGTGCTGCCTTAAGCAATTCCTGTCCACCATATCCCATTCGCAAAACCATCCGCGCACAATCCGTCAAATGCCCGAATCATGTTGGACGTCTCGTTTAAGACAACTCCCCCAGCCGCAAAAGTTCCAGAAACTGGCTCTCGTCCAAAATTGGCACCGCAAGCTCCTCGGCCTTGGCTATCTTTGATCCGCCGGGCGCATCGCCTGCCACAAGTACAGAAGTTCTCTTCGATACTGAGGAACTAGCCTTGCCACCTCGCTCGGTGACTGCTGCTTCGGCAGCTTCTCTGGTGAAAGCACTGAGTGTCCCTGTTATGACAATCACCTTGCCAGCTAGGTTCTTCGCAATCTCAACTCCGCCACCTTGGTCTATCGGTTCTTCTACTGCCACGCCGAGATCAATAAGCTCATGACATATCTTAGACGATTTTGGATTATCGAAGAATTCACGAACTGACTCGGAAATCTTTTCGCCTATGCCGTCGATGGCACTCATCTGCTCTTTCGAGGCTCTCATCAGCTCCGGGAGCGATCGGAAACGTTTGGCCAGAGCCCTGGCCGCTCCTTCGCCAACATGACGGATAGCCAGTCCTACAAGCAGACGCGACAGACTCGTTTTTTTTGCGTCTTCAATTGCGCCAAGGAGCGAAGTGACAGACTTTTCCCCATAGCCTTCAAATCCAATCAACTGGGAATACTGCAATCTAAAAATATCCGGCGGGGACATTATTAGCTCCTCATCAACCAATTGAGAAATCCGGCTTTCACCCAAACCCTCGATATCAAGCGCGCTCCTGGAGCAAAAGTGGGCAAGTCTCTGTACTATCCTCCCTTCGCAATAGAAGTTAACGCAATAAGTGTCACTCTCGCCGGATTTGCGCTCCAACGGAGAGCCGCAGAGCGGGCACGCCGACGGAAAATGCCATTCCTCGGAATCCGGCATTCGGAGTTCCGGCACGTAACGCATGACTTCAGGAATCACGTCTCCCGCCTTGTGCACTACGACGGTATCTCCGACTCTGACACCCTTGAGCTTGACCTGATCCTCATTGTGGAGCGTGGCCCGGGATACGGTCGACCCACCCACAAGCACCGGCTCAAGAACGGCAAATGGAGTTGCTTTCCCTGATTTGCCAATAGAGACTTCTATGTTCAATAGCTTTGTCTCTCGCTCTTCGGGAGCAAGCTTGTAGGCGATGGCCCACCTGGGTGCCCTGGCCGTCGATCCAAGCCGATCACGAAGACGCAGATCATCGATCTTTATGACCGCGCCGTCGATCTCGTAATCCAATTCGTGACGCTTTGCATCCCATTTTGAAATTTCAGCAATAATTTCCTCCTGCCCGGAAATTAGCTTGATATTTGGATTAACGGGAAAGCCAAACTGTTCCAGATAGCGCAGCGACTCGAGATGCGATGTCAAGTGCTGATCGCTTGCGACCTGAACTAGCTGATAGGCCCAGAAAGACAGTTGACGCTTGGCGGTGATTCTTGGATCCTTCTGGCGCAGCGAGCCTGCCGCAGAGTTTCTCGGATTGGCAAACGGCGGCTGTCCTGCATTCATCTGCACCTGATTCAGGCGGACAAATGCCTCCTTGCCCATATAGACCTCTCCCCGAACTTCCAAGAAGGCAGGAGGACTAGTCAAGCCGCCAGTCGCCAAGGTCTTTGGTATTGAGTTGATTGCCAGCACGTTCGCAGTGACGTCTTCGCCTATGCGCCCATTCCCGCGGGTGGCAGCGGTCACAAGCACGCCATGACGATATACCAATGAGATTGCCAATCCATCGATTTTAAGCTCGAAGACCCACTTCAGCTCCTCAAGCTCCTCCCTTGAAAAGCTTTTGGTCACCCTGAGGAAATAAGCTTGCAGCTCTTCAAGGGAAAATACATTATCCAGCGACATCATCGGGATCTCATGCTCGACGGGCCTGAACATCTCGAATCGCGCCGCACCGATCTTCTGGCTTGGAGACTCGGGATCGTAGAGTTCTGGATGTGCTTGCTCCAATTCGATCAGCCGTTTGAGCATTTGGTCGTACTCGAAGTCACTTATCTCCGGAGCGTCTAGGTGATAATAACGCCAACCATGGTGAGATATCCTCGCCCTCAGCGAGTCGATCTCATCCTTAGGAGTGTTGGTCAAGACGCCCTCCCTCTAACAAACTATCGCTGAACCAACTACAACATCGCGACGATAAAATGCCAGCGTCTGTCCTGGTGCCACCCGCCTCTGAGGAGCCTCGAATTTCACGTTATCTCTGAAGAATACCGCTCTCGATGGCCGGCCATGTGCTGAACCCTGAACTTCAATCACCTCTCCGTCCTCGACCGGGTCATGAGAAAATGTGAGAGAACCAAAGCTAAGGGAGTCCACCAGCAAATCTGATTGTCTGCCAAGAACAACCTTCCTGGCCGGCAAATCCACTTCCACTGCATAACGGGCCGCGCCATCGCCCAGGGTACCCAGTCCCTTGCGCTGGCCAATCGTGACAAGCTCAATAGCGTCTACCCCACCCACCCGTTGTCCGGATGACCGGTCAAAGAGCGCGCCAGGATGTAGTTCGATTCTCTTTGCAAGAAAACCGTCTCTTCCCGTAGCGGAGGTAATGAAGCAGACGTCCTGTGAATCAGGCTTCAGTGCAGTTCGCAGCGACATCTCCTTAGCAATCTCTCTCACCATGTCCTTGGTGATCTCTCCGACAGGCAGCAGAAGGTACTCCAGCCTGTCTCTGGAAAGCATGGATAGGACATACGACTGGTCCTTAGCCCGGTCGGCCCCTCGCGCCAGCCTCGCCACGCCGTCAGTTCTCGTTACGCGAGCGTGATGACCAGTAGCAACGAAGTCGAAACCGAGCATTTTGGCCCGCTCGACAAAAGTGTCGAATTTCAAATGCCTATTGCACTCAATACATGGGTTTGGCGTCAGGCCATTCCTATGTGAGTCCACATAAAACTCGACTACCTTCTCTTGAAACTCTTCAGTAAAGTTGAACACATAGTGGTCTATGCCTATCTGGGCTGCCACTCTTCTTGCGTCTTCCACATCCGAAACGGAGCAGCAGCCAGAATCCGAGGAACCACCCCAAAGCTTCATCGTTGCACCCACGACTTCGAAGCCTTGTTCGACCAAAAGAGCGGCTGCCACTGAGGAATCGACACCTCCAGACATTGCAACCAAAACTTTCATCCGACTCCTTCGGGTATTACAAGACGTCCATACAGCCTAGTTTGGCCTGTACAAATAATGCATGCCACGCTCGCGGACCACAGAAACCAGCAGGCTTGGGAGGTCGCTGATAATACCGTCGACCCCGATATCGATGAGTCTCTCCATTCCCGAGCGATCATTGATCGTCCACACGTGCACCGCTTTGCCGGCAGCGTGTGCCGCCTCGACAAAGTACTTTGTCGCCAATTCGACCTCGCCAAAAAACCATGGAATTTGAAAAGCGACATAAGGCGCCAACCGCGCGACATCAATCGCCGCTTGGCGCCCGGAAACGAGGGTAAAGTAAAACTCGCTTATCTCGCCGGGAGCAGCCGAGGTGCAAATATCCGGGCTGATTTGTCGGATTCTCCAGATTGCCGAGTCAAGAAAAGAGCTCACTATGACCCTGTCTTGCGCTTCGTGGTCAAGGATCAATCTTGCAAGCTCACCTTCGTAGGGCTCGACCGATGGCGAGGTGGATTTGATATCGAAATTGAGGATATGGTCGGGAAATATATCTAAAACCTCGTCCACCCGCGCCAATCTGGTCATATCTTTGTTCGAATGGTCGTTTCTGAAAATGTACTCCTCGACAGAGTGCGCCTGGGTATCGCTCGCCGCAGACTGTGGAACGAACCAGTATCCGGCATTCAGGCCTTCGATATCGCTCCAGCTGAGCTTGGATATTTTACCCTTGCCGTCAGTGGTTGTGTCGACCACATCGTCATGACAACACACCAGCACACGATCGGCCGTTGTGTGGACATCCAATTCGAGACCAGAAACTCCCACTTCGCAGGCATAGCGCAGCGCCCCTATTGTGCTAGACGGCGCCTCGATCGAACCTCCGCGGTGGGCATATGAAATTAAACGTCTATCCATCCAACTTTTATCCACGAAAGCCAAAACTAGCCTATCAGCTAGAGTTATTGAGACATGATTGACCATGTTTTTGACGATCTCATCAATGCCATGCACCAAAGTTTCGATTCTGCCATGCTGGAGCAGCTCCCGGATCAGGAGCACCTGCTGCTGGATTTCTTCCTCGGCGACATTCATTACGAAAACTCATATGCGCTTCCAGGAGAAGTCAACCCATCGAATCTCAGGGTTGACATCAATCTCGAATGGCCGGTTTGGAGTCAAAGCATCTATAGATCGTGGCTGATCGGAGCCAGTGAACCAGAACCACTGGAGGTCGGAATCGAATTGGTCATTCGCGCCGTGAACATGACTGCACAAGCCCAAATCGGAACGGTCTTGGGCGCGCTCGATGAAAGATCTTCTCCGACATTGGCATTTCTCTTGGAAAGATCTTCGGTTGTCACCAGCGAAAACAGTTCCGGCGAAGACTTGCACAGCGAATTCGAATTAGAGGTTGGATTCGATGGAAACCTTGTCTTGGAAGAAAGCGCCCTAACGGAAAAGGACGAGCTCGCCAACATAATGGCTCCCTTGGGTCCGTGGATCGCGTCCATGCTGGTTCGTCTAAGTGATCAGCCTCTTGACTTCTTTCCGGATGATACGGCCGAATAGCCCCGGCAGTCTCAACTGGACGAGTCAAACTCATCCATAAGGATTTTCAAATCAACGTCGGGCCTTGCTCCGAAATGTGAGACCACCTCAGCCGAACATAGCACGCCATATAACCCGCACTTCTCGACTTCATTTTGGTCGTGATTGAGGACCCCATGCAAATAGCCTGCGGCGAACAGGTCGCCGGCACCGGTAGTGTCAATCACAGGATCCACCGTGCGCGCCGGAACGTAAACGCTACTCGAGACATCATAGGCAAGGGCGCCCAGCGCGCCCAAAGTGACTGCCCCAGCCAGAGATTTATTCTGCAGAATTCTCACCGTCTCGCCAACATCGTCTAACCCTGTAAGTATTTGGGACTCTTCCTTGTTGGCAAAAAGGATAGATACCGGCCCATCGATCAAGTCCAAAAACTCATCGCGATGCCTTGACACGCAAAACGGATCAGAGAGTGAAAGGGCGATCCGAACCTCGTTTTCGAGCGCAACCTCAATTGCTGTGTGAATCTGCGCCTTGGTAGTCTCCAGATCGTATAGGTAGCCTTCGATGTAAAGAACCTTCGAATCAGCTATTACCGCCTTTGAACGCTCGTCGAGCTGCAAGTGTGAGGCAGCGCCAAGCCAGGTGGCCATTGTCCGCTCGCCGTCGGGCGTCACCATAACAAGGCAGCGACCGGTCCCCAGATCGTGCCCTACGTCGGGACGAATCACCTTCACGCCCCATCTCACGAGATCGCGAACATATTGGTCTCCAAAATCATCGAGATCAGTCCGGGCGATCAATGCAACTCTGTGACCCAGCGAAGCCATCCCGACAAGAGTATTAGCTGCCGATCCCCCGCCTCTGATTTCAACCTCACCGAGAATTTTTGTGACGGATTTGGACATTTCCGGTCCAACAAGCTGCATCGAACCTTTCCTAATCCCAAGTTCCTCCACATAACCTTCCGGCACTCGGCAAAACATGTCCACAATCGCACTGCCAAGAGCCACAACGTCAAACGAACGCCCAACGTTGATCTTCATCGATACCCACTCAACATTCGCAAACTCACTTCCCCGCCAATCCTGCTCGAAAGGACCTATTTGGCAATCGGCACACCTTTGGCTTTCAATTTCTGTCTGGATCAGCTACCGTAACCTCTGTGGATACCTCAATGAACTATAGACTGCCGAGAAACATAGTACCTAGCAAATATTCGATCCGGCTGAGACCGGACTTCGAAGCCTTCAGCTTCGCGGGTCACGAATCGATCGACCTCACGATCAACGAGCCTTCAGAGTCGATCGTTCTCAACGCTGCTGAGCTTCGGATAGGCGCCACCACAATCACCCAGGATGGTTCGACTTTCCAGGGCAAAGTCGAACTGGATCCCGAACTGGAAAGGGCCCGGATAACTTTCGAGGGCACTCTCTTCCCGGGAGCTGCAGTCCTTGAGATAGATTTTCAAGGAATTCTAAATGATCAGCTCTCAGGATTTTATAGAAGCAAGTTCCTCGACGAACACGGCAAGACCTGCTACATTGCCACGACGCAATTCGAGGCGACCGATGCCAGGAAGGCGTTCCCCTGCTTTGATGAGCCTGACCTGAAAGCGGTTTTCAGCATTCAGCTAGATGCTCCTCACGGGTATCTAGCGGTTTCCAACGCTCCGGAAATCTCTGCCGTCGATTTGGGCGAAGGTTATACGAGGACTTCCTTTGAGGACACCATACCGATGTCCAGTTATCTGGTCGCGTTCATCGTTGGACCGCTTGAGGCGTCCGAACCTCAGATGGGCGCAAACACTCCGATCCGGATCATATCCAAGCCGGGACAGGGTCATCTACGCCAATTTGCGTTAGATGCGGCAGTCCATGCTCTAGAGTTCTTCACCGATTGGTTTTCCATACCATATCCTGGCAAGAAACTAGATCTGATCGCAATACCTGACTTTGCGTTCGGGGCTATGGAAAACCTGGGTGCTGTCACTTTTAGGGAAACCCTCCTACTCGTTGATCCGGATAAATCGTCGAGGCCTGAACTTGAAAGAATCGTAGATGTCATAAGCCACGAGATAGCCCACATGTGGTTTGGTGACCTCGTGACGATGAAGTGGTGGAATGGAATTTGGCTCAACGAAGCCTTCGCGACCTTCATGGAGCTTCTTGCGACAGACAACTTCAGGCCGAGCTGGAACAGGTGGGTTTCCTTCGGCCTATCAAAGGGTGCGGCATTCGCAACTGACGGTCTCCACAACACAAGACCGATTGAGTTCACAGTGGTAAAGCCATCCGACGCTGAAGGGATGTTCGATGTCCTAACCTACGAGAAGGGAGCCAGCGTGCTGCGCATGATAGAGCGCTACCTTGGCCCCGACACCTTCCGGTCGGGCATCACCAGCTATCTAAATTCGCACAGGTTCGCAAACGCAGAAACCACAGATCTCTGGCAGTCCCTTGATGCCGCAAGCAGCGAGCCGATCGCCGAGACCATGACAGACTGGGTTTTCCAGGGCGGGTACCCGCTAATCCGGGTCGCCTCAGACGGTTCTCAGATCACCGTTTCCCAGGAGCCATTCTCCTATCTGTCGGACCTCTCAAAGGCCGGAATCGAGCAGTCACAGATTGGTTCCGCTTGGAAGGTGCCACTTAGCATTCAGATCGGACAGCAGCTTCATAAGTTGCTTCTTGATACGGAGCCGGTATCGCTACCCTTGGCAAGCAAGGACGAGCTGGTGATCGCCGACTCCGGAGGTTGGGGATTCTTTCGCGTCAGCTATGACAACGCTCTCCTTGAGAGGCTGCTTACCCACTTCTCGCTTCTCACCGATCTCGAGAAGTTCAACCTGGCCAACGATCTATGGGCTCAGGCCGTTTCACTTAGGGTTGATATCAAATCCTTCTTTGACCTGATCGAAGCCGTGGGAGGCGAGGAGGATCCCAATCTCTGGGAGGTAATTATTTCCGCCTTCAACCTTCTAGATCACATGACGCCCTCGGCCAAGCGCGACGGCGTTGCCAGACGCTGTAGAGATGCATTGATGCCAATCCTGGAAAGGGTGGGATTCGAAGCTCAAGATGGCGAGAAGGAGGGAACTTCGAGACTCCGGGCTGCCGTCATCGAGGCTCTGGGAACCGTGGGCGGCGATTCCGAGACGATTTCCGAGTGCAAAGATCTTTTCGTAAAGGAAATGTCCTCGGAGTCCGACATCGATCCCGATATCGTCGCTTCAGTTTTGGGAGTCGTTGCAGCAAACGGCGATGAGGCGGACTTTGCATTCATGCTTGACAGATATCGGCATCCCTCTACGCCCCAGGAGGAAAATAGGTATCTCATGGCGCTAACCAAATTCCAGCAACCTGAACTAGTTAAAAAAGTCCTGTCAATGACTTTGGATGAGATCCGGAGCCAGAACGGCCCCTTCGTAATCGCCAGCCTGCTTTCGGGTCGGGAGTCCGGGCCGTTGGCATGGAGGTTCCTCAGCCAGCAATGGGATGCCCTCTTGGAGAGATTTCCAGACAATACCATCGCGAGGATGCTCTCTGGAATTGCAGCCCTAGTTTCTGACGAGTCTTACTACCTGGAACGGGAGATTCGCGCTTTCTTTGAAACCCACCAGGTTCCGAGCGGAGATAAGAGCCTGCAGCAGACCCTGGAAAGATATGCCGTCTACCTGACACTTCGAAAAAACCTACTTGATGCCGATCTATGGTCTTCTACGCCCCCTGAAATAACTTGATTGCAGCCATATGGCGAATTGGAGACAAGCGAGCAGGGACCAAGATGGACCAGATCGAATACCCAAAACTAGTTTCGGAGTTGCTGGTAAAGCAGGAGCTGATACGGGCGACAAAGGGCTTCATGCCGCCCGATGAAGGAATGTCCCTGGCAACGGCTCTTTACGGCTGCAACGCATCCACTGAATTGCCAGCAATTGAAATTGGATCGTATGCAGGACTTTCAACTATCTACTTGGGAGTTGCGGCTCAACTTCAGGGGCGAATGCTCTTGTCGGTTGACCATCATCATGGTTCCGAAGAAAACCAGGCGGGATGGGATTACTACGACCCTGCGCTAAAGGATCCAGTATCGGGAAAGATCGACACCCTGTATCTGTTTCGAAGAACCATAGAACTCGCCGCTCTGGGCGATACCGTAATTATTGTCGTGGCAAATTCGCAAAAGTACGCTTCGACCTTTAGTGGAGAGATCGGCTTCTTGTTTATAGACGGGGGCCATGGACATGAGCAGGCACAGAGCGACTACGAGAGCTGGGTATCAAAAATTACCGTTGGTGGTCTTTTGGCGATACATGACGTCTTTCCCGATCCATCCCTAGGAGGCCAGGAACCATACCACTTGTATCAAAGATCGCTCGGCGAAGGCTTCAGCGAAATAACTGCACGGGGAAGCCTGCGCATCATGAGAAAAGGCTCAAGATAGAACTGCCTATGCTGCGTCCGGCCTTTGCTGAGAGAAGATAGCTGGATATGATGACGGCGGCCGCAGAGTACGAAGACTGCTCGTTGTGCGGAAACGTGACACCATGAGGACCGACCATACCAGTTAAATACCCGCCGGCCGGTCTGCGAAACCTATCCAATGCCAGATACACATCCTGCCCCAGTGCCTCTTCACCGGACATGTGAAGCGCCATCGCAGTCTCTGCTGTTTCGGCTGCGGTAAACCAGTCGTTTCCCGATATGCACCGAATTCCCCAGTCTGGTACGTAAAAGCGGTCGAGAAATCCTTCCGTCAGGCTGCTCGCTCCTTCAACCCCGCCTAAAAGCGGATAGTAGTGGTCCATGGCCCAGCGTGACGTGTCAGAGTAAGGTCCTGCACCCTGCAACAAGGACTCGTTGAGTCTTTGGCTTGCGGTTCGGTAGCGGGCCGGGTCGCCTATTCCGAAGCGCTCGCACAGATCCCCAGCTACGGTAAGGGAATCGCAAATTGACGACGAAGCGGCGACCAGCGAAGTCGGATATCCCTCTCCTTTTGGATCGATCGCCCAAGGCATTGACCCGTCGTCCCTCTGATGCGAAATGACATAGTCCAGACCGCGAAGAGCCATTTCGACGTACGGACCAAGCAACTCCCGAGTCCCCCCGAGACGGTCGAGTATCGAGATCAGAAGGACTGGAAAACTGCAGGTGTTAGAGTCCCTTCTTGGCTCAGCGACACCATTTGAAAGATAGAAGTGACACCATGAACCGTCTCGGTTTTGCATCCGCAGCAGCCATCTGGCCCCGGCTAGAGCATTAGCAAGCCTGCCCCCGAGCGCAAGCGCGATAACGGCCTCGCTATGATTCCACGGATCCGCCCTCCCCCCTTTGAACCAGGGGATCATCCCGGAGGACAATTGGAGCGAAACCAGAAAATCCAGCGAAGATTCGAGTTGCTCATTGCTTAGCAATGATTTGCGAGTGTTACTTGAGTACACTTGAGCCCTTCCTGGCATAGAGCACGAAACTTTTGCCTCCGATCGGATTGAGGAAACGCTCGAGCATCGCGGTATATCGCGGCTTCTTTGTTATGTCCCAGACAAGAAAACGGTGGTACATGCGGTAGAGGCGGGAATCGGTATTGGCGACCCCCACAAGGCAGCGGATCAACCAATATGGGGTGTGAAAAGCGTGCGCGTGATGGCTCGAGTAGATGCCAAGCCCCGCCTTGCGTACCAGTCTTATGATCTGAGATCTGCGGTAGATGCGCAGGTGCCCGCCTGGAGCGTTGTGATATTCGGCCGATAAAAGCCAGTAGACCGCCTCAGGAAAAAATCTCGGCACTGTGACGCATACAACTCCTTCGGGCTTGACTACCCTGACAATCTCCGCCATAGCGGAAGCGTCATCGGAAATGTGCTCGAAAACCTCAGAAGCGATTACGACATCGAAAGTACCGCCGGCAAATGGAAGCTGCAACCCTGAGGCCTGGACGGCAAATCCTTTGCCGTTCTCCGGGTCTTCAGCAAGCAGCGCATCGAAAAAAGGAGGAGCATTTACGATCTCGTCAAAGGCAAGATCTACCGCTACCACAGATGCGTGCTGAGTCGCAGCCCAAAATGCGTGTCGCCCTCCACCAGCGCCAAAATCGAGCACAAGCTTTCCTGCCAGTCCACCCAGCGCCGACGCTCTAACCGAAAGCATTGATTAGCTCTTCCATCTTGGGCTAAACCTCGCCACGCGACGCTAGCAGCTCCAGATAGTTTTGCTCGGTCGCCAGAGCCGTAGCGGACCAGGTGAATTTTTTCAGTACCCGCTCGAGTCCATTGCTTCCAATTTCATCGCGCAGTATTGCAGAATCGAGCGCCTGAAGAATTTTCTTTGCAAGCTCCAACGAATCACCGGCGCGCGCTATTAAAACCGTTTCGCCGTCAGAACCTGTGACTTCCGGCAGAGCTCCGCCATCTGTTGCCACCAGAGGAACTCCACATGCCATTGCCTCGACCGCGGGAAGCGAAAAGCCCTCATACAGCGAGGGGACGACTGCCAGTTCTGCCCGATTGTAGAATCTGACCATCTCATCCTGGCTGACCAAACCGGCAAATCTTATCTCATTTCCAAGGCCTAACTCGGCGATCCGCGCCGGAAGCTTGGAATCCTTGTTGGGATGTCCCATTATGACCAGGTGTGCCCCAGCCTCCACTGTCTTCACCTCTGCCATGGCATCCACCAGGACTTGCAAACCTTTCAAGGGAACATCGGCGCTGGCTGTGGTGACAATAAGCCCTGGCTCTTTTGCAATACCGGGAATTGGCCTGAAAATATTTGTGTCCACTCCTATCGGCACCACGCAGGAGCGGTCAAGGCTTACATTCATAAAATTAAAAAGGTCATTTCGTGAGGTCTCAGATACGGTAACGACTCTTTCGATACGCCCGGCCACCTCTTTTTGCATCTTTACAAAACCATACCAGCGGTACGCGCCGAACTTAGCCTTCAGAGTCTCGGCATGAGAGATCGCCAGAGCCCGATCCACCGTTATTGGGTGATGAATGGATGCAATGACCGGCAATCCCCTGGATTCAAGGTTCAGGATCGACCAGGAAAGAGACTGATTGTCATGTAGCAAGTCGAATTCTCCCAGTCTCGATCCAAGAGCCCTCTCCAGACGCCAACCGAAACTTCTCGGCTCGGGAAAACCACCGCTTGCCATTATCGCGAATTCAGTCAGATCTATCATGTCGCTGAACTCCGATAACTTTGGAATTCTAAATGGATCGCCGGCACGATAGAGATCAAGCGACTTCAGCTTGTTGGTGGCCACAAGATTCTCGTCTAAATCGGGGAACGGCTGTCCGGAGAATACTTCCACCTTGTGCCCCAGCCTAGCCAACTCTTCGGTGAGGTATTTGGTATAAACTCCCTGCCCGCCAGAGTACGGGTTTCCCCTGTAAACGCAAAAAGCAATCCTCAGCGGTCTCAACTCGCCAGAGCGCGCCTGCACTAAAGCCATCCGATAAGGGTTTGTATCAAAAGCAAAGACGAGAGGCCTGCGATAGCGACAACAGTCACGGCAGCCACCTTCCTAAAAACCCTTCCGTTGACCGCATCCCCAAGCACACTTCTCCTGTTTGAGAGCACCACGATAAATGTGAGAATAATTGGGGTAAGGAAACCCTCCAGCACCTGGGTAAAGATAAGCAGGGTTATCAGGTTGACTGGAATCAGCGATACCGCCGCACCCAGTAATACCTGAACGGAGAAAAGTCCAAGAAACAAAGGCGCCTGTCTGAACTTTCGCGAAACCGAACGTTCCACCCCTAACGCCTCAGCCACCGCATACGAAGTCGAAAGAGGAACGACCGCGGCTGCCAGCGCTGACGCGCCCAGCAGCCCTACTGCGAAGAGATTCACAGCTTGCGAACCGGCAATCGGCCTGAGTGCCAAAGCAGCCTGTTTGGCGGATTGCAGCGGACCGGTACCACCGATGGCGGCCGCAGTGGCGATAATTATGAACATGGATATGATGTCGGCAAAGAGGGCACCGCCAACCGCATCGGCTCTCTCGAGGGGATACTCTTCAGGAGAAATGCCCCTGTCCACGACGCCTGCAGCCGCATACACCTGCATGTACGGAGATATGGTGGTTCCGATTAGCGCCACTCCCAAGAAAACGAAGCTGTTAGAAGCAATAAAGTGCGGGATCACAGTCTGGGTGGCTACCCTATGCCAGTCCGGATGGCCAAGAATGGCTGCAAGAGGATAGGCAAAAAATGCCAGCGACATAATTAGAAAAATCCGCTCTGCATACCGATAGGATCCGAACAGCACCAAACTCCAAATAGCTAGGGCGGACAGCGGAATAGATACGTAGCGCGATACCCCGAATAGCTGAAATGCCGCTCCGATTCCTGCAAATTCAGACACCACCAGGCCGAGATTTGACACCCCCAGCGCGACCATAGCCAATCCGGTGAGCCGGATCGAAAACTCCTCGCGTATAAGTGCGGCCAAACCCTTTCCGCTGTAGACACCCAAGCGGGCAGACATTTCCTGAACGACGACCAATCCAATCGTCACCAGCACCATAAAGAACAGCGGCCGGTATCCAAATTGGGATCCCGCCGATGAATATGTGGCAATACCGCCTGCGTCGTTGCCGGCGTTGGCAGCAATCAGGCCCGGTCCGGCGGCAACAAGGTAGACCCAGAATGGCCTCCGGCGCTTTGTTGTTGCCGCTTGCAGACGCGATCCAAAACTCCGCTGACCTCGTTGACTAAATTTGCGCTTTGGCGTGGCTGAACTCACAATGAAACCTCGTTACCGGCCAATGAACAAACTTCTGAATAATTTAATTATGAAAGCAGGCGGGGAAAATGGAACCTTCCCCGCTCTGGCGAAAGTGCATCAATTATGTCGTCGGCCAGAATTCTGCCAACCGGGCGCTGGTTCACTGCCACTACTATCGAAAAGCGCCTCGAGCCAATGAGTCTCTCAGCCACCTCTTCAATAGATACCTCAGGCTCAACAACCACTGGATCTTCCGAGATCAGTTCCGATATTGCTTGACCGGGATCGGACAGAGCAATATCGAAAAGCGAAACCTCACCCAGCAAAATACCTACCTCGTCGACAACCAGAACTCCGTCGATCTCGTCTTTGTGATCCCGATGGGTCTCGAGCTGTGACCTCACCTCGCTGACAGTATCACTTGGCAGAGCTTTGATGAACATAGTTGTCATGACGCCACCAGCCGTATCCTCGGCAAACTCTAGCAAGTTCCCCAATGCACGCGCGGCGGCCGGCTCCATCAGCTCCAAAATTTCATGTCTTTCGTCTTCATCGAGGTCTCTCAAAGCTTCAACCGCCTCATCCGGCTCCATTGCCGAGACAATGTCCGCAGCCACTTCAGGCTCCGACTCGCGCAGAAGTGCCTCCCGCTCTTCCGGCTCCATCTCCTCGACGGCATCGGCAGCAGTCTCGATATCCAACGCGGACAAAAGCCCCTGGCGCTCCGGCCTACCGAGATCCTCGAGCAGATCGGCAAGCTCACTGGGACGTAGTCTTTTGATTCCTTGGTGCGTGCTACGCAGTTTAACAGCCCCGGTATGCTCGTCAAAAGGGGCAACGGCAGCCCAGTCCAGGACTTTTTCGGGCGTTGCCGTCGAGCGGAATCTTGTTGGTCCGAGTCTTCTCAACAGTGAGTACATGCTCACATCCACTCCAACCAGCCTCAGCCGCCCGAGAGCATGAGCTAGAAATACGTCGGCGGCACGCAATACTTGAACACCGTCCACATCAACTAGCTGGTGATCCAGTATTTCCTTACCAAGCAACACTTCTCCAGGACGCTGAGAAAAGTCGCGCAGGTCCAGCGTGGCCGAAGACAGTACGACGGAATCACGCGAAAACGTCTCGACTCTGTCGGTATCGACAAATGCGACCCTTCGTCCAACCTTCACCAGGATCCCGGTGACTGGCGGATAATCTGAATCTTGAGACCACCGCACCACGACATCAACGAGACGGCCGATTTCGGATCCATTTTGGTTGCTTACCGGCTTCCCGGAAAGTCCTGCAAATGAAATTATTGACTCTCTGACGCTTTTGATGGTCAACAGACGCTGTGATCTCGACTCGCGCAGGTCTTTGATCCTACGAGGATTCAATAGAATGGGCTTTCGTGCCACTGGGACTGCCCTCCTTTCAAGTGGAGAGACGCCCCCGGATCGAAACCTGTGCCTAAATTGCGGTCCGCTCAGGAATCCGAGATTGGCAGAGCAATCTGAAAGGACGTCATTGATAAATAGTTGAAGTCGGTACTGTGGGGTTCACTAGGCTTCACTGACAGTCACCTCCTTAGCTCAGCCAACAAAATACAGCATGACCTGCTTTGATAAGGATAGCTGATTATTTGGGCAAGACTATGCAAAATACTGGAGATACCTCGATAAATTATGAAGCAAACCGGCGAGTAACCCGAGCAGAACTAGCTCGGTCTGCTGCCAAAAACGATTCCAGCTTCAGCAACCACGGTATCGGATCCGATATCAATGAAACCTGCTTGCTCGAAAAGGCGAACCCATGCTTGTCTCGAAATTGGCTTTTCCTGAACTCTTGCAAGGTATCTGGCGGAATTCTTGACAATTCTCCACCATCCACCAGGGCCTTTTTTTAGCAGGACTGATACCTTGGAAAGAATTATCTCCCGGTCTTGCTTCTCGCCACCACGACCGAACATCATGTCTCCAAATACCATTCGGCCATTGGGTTTCAACCAATGAAATCCCTGGTTGACTACCCATTGCTTTTGATCGTCACCCAAGTGATGAAGTGCGTAATTGGACAGGATTAGATCAAAGGATCCCTCTGCAAAATTGAGTTCCTGAATTGACGCCGTCATAGTCTGGACATTTTCGATCCCTTTTTGAGTCAATTTGGACTTCAGAAGTTCGATCATCCGGGGAGATATGTCTACGCCAATCACTGACTTGGCCATCATTGAAACTGGAAGAGCAAGCTGACCAGATCCGCACCCCAGGTCGAGGACTTCATATTCTGAAGATGAATTCGCTTTGGCGATTACGGCTTCGATAACCTTTCCCAAACCTGGATTATCTGAATGGTCCCATGTCTCAGCTCTTTTGGTCCACACTGACCGCTGGACTGCCAATCCGAGCTTCTCAATAACTGACGACAAACTCTCTCCACTTCAATAGCTAGCGACCTCTGAAACCACGCACAAATCTCGGCCTACGTCAGACAACTTACATCTAACACCCAACGTTCCGGCCTTAGCGGTTGCCTGCGTTGCCAATGCAAACAGGCAGACCTATAGGATCCAGTCCATAAATCACCTGCAGCACGCCATGCCGACGGCCCAAAACGTTTATAGCCTTAAAAGATAGCGGCCCAAAATCAGAGCAACATGAAATACCTGGTAGCGAAGTGTGTAATTTACGAACTTGGGTCCTTGGCCACGGAGGGTGAGCTTGGCTGACCAAGGCGAAAACGACTAATGGAACGAGACCGACTCAGGTGATTCAGACGATGTCCTCGAACTGAAGCAGTGTCTTGAATCTGATCTTGCAAGGGAAGAACATTCCGCTCGCCTAAGGAGCTTCGTCTGATAATTCCAGGCCTGAGCCCCGCAACGCAACCATAGACGCCCGACTGGCCTTCTCCCGGGCATGCAGGAGTCCGTAAGCGCCGGCAACCACTGCTGCAATGCCGCCGATTACGATTGAATAGCGCGCTCCAAAATGTTGGCCAATATAGCCCACGATGGGCGCACCTACCGGAGTCGAGCCCATGAATGCCACAGTGAATAGTGACATCACTCGTCCCCTCAGCATCGGATCTGAGTTCACCTGCAAGGTGGAGTTTGCAATCGAAATAAAAACTATTGAGGCAGTGCCCATAGGGATCATTGCCACCGCGGCCCAAATCGGACTCGGCATGAACGCGACAATGAAAATTAGTGCGCCAAAGCCCAGAGAGGTAGCGGCCAAACTCGTGATGCTCGTCCTGGGAAATGTCGCCCCAAGCAGGCCGCCAATCACTGCGCCAATACCCATGAACGCCATAAACGCGGCATACGTCCCTGCTCCCTGGTGAAACGTCGAGCTCGCCAGGAGAGGAAGGGAGACTTGAAATTCAAAGGCCACTGTTCCCACCAGCACCATCATTACAAGCGGCACCATCAAAGAACTGGAGGACCTCACATATCGGAATCCCTCAATCAGCTGGCCCTTGGATCTAACAACCCTTTCCGAGACATTGAGCTCGCCCACCCTCATGGCGAGCAAGGCACCTATCACAGCAATAAAAGAGGCTGCATTGACAATAAACAGCGAGCCTGTTCCAAATGCATAGATGATCACCCCGGCGATACCAGGACCGATTATGCGTGCAGAGTTCATCACCACCGCATTGAGACTCACCGCATTGGTCAGGTCCTGATTCGCCACCATTTCACTGACAAACGACTGACGGGCCGGGTTATCTATTGCGTTGGTGATACCCAGCCAGATAGAGATCAAGTAAATCATCCACATCTCAATCGCGCCAAGTTCTGTCAGAATTCCGAGCAGAAGGGACGCCACCGCCAACGAGCTTTGGGTAAAGATTATCAACCTGCGCTTATCGAGCTGATCGGCGACAAGGCCACCCAGGGGACCCAAAAGCAATACCGGTACGAATTGAGCTGCCAGAACAGCACCAAGAGCGACCCCGGAGCCAGTCACCTTGAGCACCAACCATGACAGTCCGACCGTTTGCATCCATGTACCAGATACCGACACCAACTGCCCTGCTGTATAGAGTCTGTAATTGTGGCTCTTTAGGGATTGAAATGTTCCAAACTTAGCTCTTTGCGTGTTTTTCAATTCAGCTCTTAGACCAATTCTCAACTTTAACCATTCAATTCAATATTCAACTGTCTGCACCGCGCGGGAGCCTGGGCGAAACGGAGCCGACCGGGCGAGCCCAACAAAACAGGTAGCTCGCCAACGTTCCGCTGCTTATTCGGCGATTACCGAAGGAAGCTTTCCATCCTTGTCGTGACCAGCGTGGCTTTTTTTGTGAACCACTCTGCTAAGTGGCTTTTCTGGAAGTACAAAAGCAAATAACAGGGCCAGGATGGCAAAGGGAAGCGCTGCAAGGAACATGACGTGAAGGGAGTTCACAAATGACTGCAGCAGCGCGGAGTGGATGGCTGGAGGCAGCGAACTAAGCGCCTGAGGGGACCCGGAAACTGCTCCATTGGCGACGGATTTTGGCACAGTTATTCCCTTTGGCACAAGCCTGGGCATATTGTATGCGAGCCTGTTTACGAGAATGCTCCCAAAGAACGAGGTCCCAATTGCTCCGCCCATAGTCCGAAAAAACGAGATCGCCGACGTGGCTGTACCCAGATCCTTGTGCTCAACACCGTTTTGGGTTGCAAGAACAATCACCTGCATCGACAGTCCAATGCCAAAACCGGTTATGAACATCATTACAGCCTGAATCGTGTAGGTGGTATCCACCTTGAGGGTGCTCATAAGATACAGCCCAATGGTGGCGATCACTGAACCCAGGATCGGATATATCTTGTACTTGCCCCTTTTGGAAATCAATGCCCCAGAGCCAACTGATGAGGAAACCACACCGATTGTTAGGGGGATGAGCATAAGCCCAGACTTGATGGCGCTTGCCCCCCTGACTACCTGCTGATACTCGGGAAGAAAAATTATCGCTCCGAACATCATGAAGCCGGTCACAAAACTAAGTACCGACGAGACGCTGAAGATCTGGTTCTTGAACAATCCGAGCGGCAGCACCGGATCCGGCGAACGAAGCTCGACAATTATGAAGGCCGCTACAAGCGCTATCGAGGCGATCGCCAAGCCCACGATGGTAGTCGAGGTCCAGGCATAGGTATTTCCGCCCCAGACGGTTATCAAAAGGATCGCAGTTACTGCGGCCGCAACCAAGGCGGAGCCAAGGAAATCGATGTAATGGCGGACCCTGCTTACGGGAAGCTTCAATACAACTGTGGTCACGACAAGCGCAACGATTCCAATTGGCAGATTGATGTAGAAGATCCATCGCCATGAAAGACTGTCGGTTAAGAAGCCGCCAGCCAAAGGCCCGAGAACGGATGCTGCAGCAAAAACAGCACCAATTAGACCCTGGTATTTTCCACGGTCTCTGGGAGGAACTATGTCGCCAATGATTGCCATCACCATTGCGAACAGCCCACCTCCACCAAGTCCCTGAATTGCCCTAAAGGTGATTAGTTCGGGCATGTTCTGCGAGAGTCCGGAAAGCACTGACCCAATCAGGAACAACACGATGGCAATTTGGAACAGAGCCTTTCGGCCATACAAATCAGAAATCTTGCCATAGAGTGGCGTCACCGCGGTTGATGAAAGAAGGTATGCCGTTACTACCCACGAAAGGTGATCCAACCCACCGAGATCTCCGACAATCGTAGGTAATGCCGTGGCAACGATTGTCTGGTCCAGCGCTGCAAGTAGCAGGCCCAGCATAAGAGCACTAAACACGACGAGAATTTGACGGTGCGTCAGAGGAACTCCGCCGTTTACTGAGCTGACGGTCGAAGTGTTAGAATCGCGGGAAGAGGAGGTTGTTTGCGCCATACAACTAATAACCTAACTGTCGAACTAAACATTCCAATACAAAACCATTTATTTTATAAAAGTAATTCTACCCGTTCCTAGGCTGGGAGTTCAGACGATGTGCGGCAGATTTGTTCAAATCAGCTCGACCATTACCCGGCTCGCGTCAATTCTCGACTTCCAACAAAGTGTGGATACGTATGCTCCCCACCGTATACATATCGATAGCTACAACATCGCGCCCGACAGCAAAGTAACCGTCATCGGTGCACTTAACGGCAATCTAGCGCTCACGGAAATGCTCTGGGGAATCAAACCAAACTGGCTTCGGGATTCGAGTCGCAATCTGATCAATGCCAGAGTGGAGAGTTTACTAGAAAAGCCGACATTTCGAAAGCTTCTAAACCAGAAGATTGTAATCCCTGCCGAAGGATTCTACGAGTGGCAGGCTCATGGCAGTCAGCAGCCAAGGCGGCCTAAAACTCCATACTATTTTCATCGTGCCGACAACAACCCGCTTCTCCTCGCTGGACTGTATGAAAAATCAGCCGAGCGACAGACTGGCGAATTGGCCGACACCTTCGTCATTTTGACAACCAACGCTAATGCGATGATGGATCCATACCATGACAGAATGCCCGTAATCCTTGAACCATCTCAGGTTGCCGCTTGGATCCTGACAGAGACTGGAGCAAACCTGATCCGCGAAATCGCTGTGCCGCCTTCTAATAACCTGCTGGCTTCGCATCAGGTCAGCACGCAGGTCAACTTTTCAAGAGCAGATGGTCCCGGGCTGATAGCGAGAGTGGAAGACATTTAACTTCCTGGAATCGCGCAGTTTAACCGGTCAACGATCTAAACGTCAGCAAGACACCTGGTGATGGACTTTGCGATTCCGTCAGCATCAAGACCGATGCTGGCAAGTATGTCGTCTGCCTTGCCCTGGGCGATATATGTAATTGGTATTCCAAGTTCCCTGAAGCGACCCGAATTCCAACCGTCGACCTTCTCTAAATTGTATCTCAGGTGCGTGCCATAACCACCAGGGACAAATCCGTCCTCAATGGTTATCACGAGTCGATGAGCGGCTAGCTCACGCAGATACGTATCGTCAAATTGGGTCAAAATCCTCGGGTCCCATACCGAGACAGAAATTCCTGAGCTGGCTAGCAGCTCCGCAGCATGAAGCGTGGGTGCAACCATCTTCCCCACCGCCACAAGCGCAACCTCACCGCCGCGCACGAGACATCTAGGCTCAATATTTTTGGAACTCGCAATCCAAAGCCTCGTGGGGCCGAGCGTCTTGGGGAACCTGATCATCGACGGACCTGGCAATGACAACGCATACTCCAGCATTGGATCCACGTCCTCAAGGCAGGCAGGCGCCAATACTGTCATGCCGGGAATAGCCAGAAATTCAATTAGATCCAGTACGCCGTGATGCGACGGCCCATCATCACCAGTTATTCCCGCCCTGTCCAACACGAAAATCACCGGCAACCCATGCAGGCCGACATCAAGATTCACCTGATCAAATGCCCGGGCAATGAAGGTCGAGTAGATTGCAACAACTGGCTTGAGATTCCCCATCGCCATCCCTGCAGCCGCAGTTACCGCATGAGCCTCTGCGATACCCACATCGAAGAATCGCTCCGGATACTTCTCCTGAAACCCCAAAAGTCCTGTTGGCGCAGGCATGGCGGCAGTTATGGCCACGATTTCAGGTGACGTTTCGGCCTGCTTCAAAAGAGCTTGGGAAAAAACCTCAGTATATGAGCCATACTCAACCTCGGCCAGCAGCTCCGGTTGAGCTACCTTTAGGTCATGAAGTCTCTGGACCTCGTCGTTTTCCGCAGGGCCATATCCCCGACCCTTCTCGGTTAAGACGTGAACTACAATAGGGCCATCCCAGCCTTGCGCGCCAGCAAAAGCGTACTCCATTGCCGCAATATCATGACCCTCGATAGGCCCGGTATAACGAACGCCAAGGGATTCGAAAAACACCCTTGGTTCGATAACTTCGCGCAGTGCTGAGGTAATTCCCGCGATTCCCGAAACCGCAAGTCCGCCCACCGCCGGCAGCTCAGCAATCATCTGTCTGATCTTGGATCTTGCCTGTAGATATGAAGGGTTCAACCTGAGACGGGTAAGGCCGGACGAAAGCTTCGACACTGTAGGCGCGTAAGAACGGCCATTGTCATTCCAAATGATCACTACCCGCTTGCCTGCATGGCCGATGTTGTTCAAAGCCTCGTAAGCAAGACCCCCTGTCAGTGCGCCATCGCCCACGACAGCCACAACAGTCCGCGTCTCTTTCCCAAGGCCGATGCCCACCGTTGGTTGGTAACCGAGTTCTAGGGCCGTTGAAATTCCATACGCGTAAGAAAGCGCGGTTGATGCGTGGGAATTCTCAATCCAGTCGTGAGGAGACTCCTTGCGGGAGGGATAGCCCGACAGTCCGCCGCTCTTGCGCAGCGCTGCAAACCCGGCCATACGCCCGGTAAAAAGTTTATGCACATACGCCTGGTGGCCAGTGTCGAAGAGAACTATATCCCTGGGCGAATTGAAAACTCTGTGCAGAGCAACGGTCATCTCGACTATGCCGAGGTTCGATCCGAGGTGCCCCCCGGTCTCTGTAACTGTGTCTACGATGAACTGGCGAACCTCGCTGCACAGCTCTTCGAGTTCATTACCGTCAAGTGAGCGCAAATCTTCCGGGCTTTTAATCTTTTCTAGGATCATCTATGCCAATATCCTTTGCCAAGTCTCCACTCAAATCCAAGTCCAAGCACTACGCAAGGTTTTGCGCCTTTGGGCCGGCATCACAATTTAATCAGTTACCCGTATACCAAATATAACTTTCTTAGTTCGACGAGTAATAGTTAGCCGCAACCACTGTTCGCACCGCCAGTCAATACCTCAAACACTTCTCTCACACTCAAATCAAATATCAGCCTATGTGGTCCGGGATTGTTAATGATCCAAGATGTCATGCCTTCAGCATTCGCACAGACTGTTCCACCACTCGCTTTGAAATAGGGGCTGTAAAAAAGGCTCAGGCTATAGGTTCCGGGCACGAGGGCATTAAAGGTTACGGAATCGATTCCAATCTTGGCGCCAATATAGGTTCCATCGGGAGCACGCACAATACTCGCCGGGTCAGGGACCTTGAATATCCTGGCTTGCCCGATTTCCGCGATAGGCAGCAAACCGGATTTTCCCGAGCTGATTAGCTGAACCTCACCCACCGAAGAAAAATCGTACGGACCTGGAGGCAGCACCACCAAAGAAACGCCGGACCTCCTAAGCCAGGAAAGATACTTACCCTGCGTCAGCGCCTGCTGGCCGTAAAGAATCTGATTTTGAGGAAAATCATCCTGGCGAAACCAACCCCGGACAATCGTAAAACCCATTTTCGGCAGGTAGTAATCTCCCTGATGATTGGAAGTGTCAACCAGCTCTATCCGGCTTCCAGGGACAATGTTTCGCTCCAAAACCGGCTTGAGCCGACCCCAAAAAGCGTTTTTCGACGTCTGATAGAGAGCACCCGACATGATCTGGTTAAGGGGCATCAAATTCCACACCAAAACGAGCACGAGAAGCACCGTGGAGATGACTCGGGAACCTAATTTTCTAAGGCCAAGCAATGCGACAATAATGGGAAAAGAAAAATCGATTACGCGTGTCGCGTTTGAACCAAGATTTGACGTCGTCACGAAGGCGAGCAGGTTGACTAGTCCATAACCAATTATCAACATCCGCAATTGCAACGCATGAATTACGTTTTTCGGTACCAGCACATAACACAACAAAGTGAAAATCTCTACCAGCACCAGGTCGGAGAACCAGTATGGATAGTGCCCATGGTCCGGGAAAGCCCTCATAGCCAGTAACTGGACTAAAACCAAAATGACAACCGTATCCAAATAAAAGCTGGATAAGGCGCGCCGGGCAAAATTTCCCCACTGCGATCTTGTCGCAAGGAGTCCGAAGGGTAGTTCTGCAGCTGCAATTAGAAGCACCAGTGCCAAAAGAGCAAGGGGGCTGGAAAGTAACACCAGGGCCGACACGACCAGAAATAAAAACTTTCGGCCCAACGAATACATCATTAGCGCCAAAAGCACAAACGCAACACCCAGGAGAAAGGGCCACGCACCGGTGAGAACCATGCACGGTACGACGAGAAGCGAAAGCCGCTGATTGCCGTGAAAAGAACCGGGAAAGTAGCGGTCAGACAGAAGGGATATAAGGCCGGTCGTTGCTGCGACACTTATCGCAGCGACAGTCTTCAGGCCAAATAGATACGAGAATAAGTAAAAGGCAAAGGAGTAGTTGACAAAGGTGTACCGGCCCAGATACCAGCTGTTGTCCCACAAATCGAATCCGCGAGCGTCGAAGATCTGCTGAAGATGCGAGTGCGCCGCCTGATCCACTGCGGGAGGCGCGAACGCCATGAGCAACACAGCTAGTACCAAAGCTGCAACTGAATAGGTCACTGCGTTGCGCGCGGTCCTGTCAAGCCTGGTGTTGAGTTCTAGAACCGGCAAAATGTCCTCCGCGCGTTAGTTTTTAACTGGACGGATGGCTGATGTTAACCGCCATCATAACCCAGGTGCCTCGAAGCCTTTCATGCAGCAAAACCACAGAACCTTTGTGAACTCTTATTTACAGGTTCCGGTTCCCGACAAAGTTTGCGAGCTCCTCGAGTTCAGCGATCGCCGGAACGCTAAGCCCGGATTTTTTAATAGCGTCGATGGCATCCCTACAAAGACTGTCGATTAGAACTTCGACTTCCTTCTTTGCTCCTGTAGATGTCAGGATCTCTTGAAACCTGATAATTTCCTCAGGTGTTAGATTCTCTGCTCCAAACCTTTCCCTAAAAAAGTCTTTCGCAGAACCTTCCGCTCTTTCTACCGCGATTGCCGCAAGGACGGTAGGCTTACCTTCCCGCAAATCCTCACCCACGGGTTTCCCCGTAAGCGACATATCTCCAAAGCTTCCAAGAAGATCATCGCGCAATTGGAAGGCCTCGCCCAGCGGAATCCCATAATCTGAGAGGCGCTGGTGGTATTGGTCGAGCTTTCCAAGCAACGCGACACCGAGATGAAGCGGCCTCTCCACGGTGTATTTCCCGGATTTGTAAAGACTTATCTTGCGCGCCTGATCCTTTGAGATTCTCGGCTGTGCATTAGCGTTGGCTGTACCAATCAGGTCGAGGTACTGCCCGATATTCACTTCCAGTCTCAGCTCAGTAAATATGTTCTGAGCTTCGATGGGAACTCCTGCGAGCATCTTGTCGGCGTAGACGAATGCCATGTCACCAAGTAGGATCGCCACTCCCTCACCAAATCTGCGAGACTCTCCGGTCCACGAGATCCCTTCGTGTTTGTCCTGGAATCTCTTATGGATCGCTACCAAACCCCGCCGGGTGTGAGATGCATCAATAATATCGTCATGAATGATCGCAAACGAATGAAGCAGCTCCAATGCGCAACCTGCGCTTAAAATCTCTTCCTGGTCAGGATCACCGCCAGCACCGACATACGCCCAATAAGCAAACGCAGGACGTAATCGCTTTCCGCCAGCCAATACCATCTGTTTGAGAAAGATGAGAGGCTCGCCGAGATCGGAGTCCAACCTGCTCCACCTTTCGATCTCGGTGCTGAGGAGCTTGTCTATTCGAGACCCGACTTTCTTGGCCAGCAAATCCAGTGAATCGGGAACTTTTTGTCTATCCATTTTTTCAATCAAGAGTTACCATGCTCCATCGAAATGCACTCACCTAAATTGATAGGGATCCTCTCATTTAATCCGCCATCCACCTACATCCTATGGTGCTTGGCCGTAAAAAGTAATGTTCCCAGTTAGGGTGATCCTTCCCTGGTGCACCTCGAAGAAGTGCCCTCAAATCATAATCGGCACCCAATAGAGTGGAAGTGCTCGCAAATCATGACGAAGGAGCGCACTTGATATCGCAGGAACTAGTTCAGAAGGTGTTGGCGTCCGCAGTTTCTCGCGGCGGTGAATTTGCGGAGATCTTTGTCGAGGACAAAACATCGTCTTCCGCGTCGTTTGATGACGGCAAAGTCGAGGAGCTGAGCTCCGGAGTCTCCAAAGGCGCTGGAATCAGAGTCGTCGTAGGCGATACCACCGGGTTCGCCCATACTGCTGACCTCAGCGAGGCCGGGCTGATGCGTGCCGCCGAGGCCGCAAGGAGCGTGGCGGCCAGTGCCGGCACGCAGGCTAAAACCGTCAGAATTGGTTCAGCAAATGACCACAGGCTATCCGATGGCATCCTGATGCCGGGCAAGATCGGCAAGAGGGACAAGATCGAACTGCTGGAACGAATGAATCAGGTTGCCCGGTCTACCTCGGGATCGATTAAGCAAGCCTCGGCGGGTTACGGCGACTCCTACCGAAAGATTCTTGTTGCCAACACCGACGGTGTCTTTGCAACCGACGAACAGATCAGAACGAGAATCGCAGTTTCCGTGGTGGCATTTGGCGATACGGGGATGCAAACAGGTTACGAGACCGCCGCATTCACCATGGGCTTCGAAATGTTCAACGACATCGATGTCGAAGAACTTGCGAGAATTGCGGCCGAACGGGCTCTTAGAAAACTGTCGGCCCGTCCCGCGCCGTCTGGAACGCTCCCAGTAGTGCTGCAGGGAGGTTCGGGTGGAATACTCTTCCACGAGGCATGCGGGCACGGCCTGGAAGCTGACCACATATTCAAGGATTCGTCGGTCTACGCAGGAAAAGTTGGTGAGCTGGTCGCCTCGCCGCTAATCACCTTGGTAGACGATGGAACAGTTGGCAATCAGTGGGGTACGGCTCTGATTGACGACGAGGGGCAGCCATCACAACGCAATGTGCTAATTGAAAATGGCGTACTGACCGACTACATGTGGGATGGGCTCAGGTCAAGAAAATCTAAAAGAGCTTCGAGCGGCAACGGACGCCGCCAGAGCTACCAGCATCTTCCGATGGTGCGAATGACAAATACCTACCTCTTGGAAGGCACCGAAAAACCGGAGACAATCATAGAAAATACTGAACACGGGGTTTACGTCGCCCGGCTGGGTGGTGGCCAGGTCAACACCGCTACTGGTGACTTCGTGTTTGGAATGACCGAAGCGTACTTGATTGAGAATGGCGAAATCACCGAGCCTCTTCGAGATGCCAACCTCATTGGCAATGGCCCTGAAGTTCTGAAGAACATCGATGCCGTAGCCGACGATTTCTCGATAACTCCTGGCACATGCGGCAAAGATGGCCAGAGCGTTCCGGTCGGCTGCGGGCAGGCCACAGTAAGGATAACAGGGGTCACTATCGGAGGAACAGCAAATGGATGACTTGGAAATAATTGCCGAGAAAATTGTCAGCCAGGCAAGACCAGGCGAAGAAATAGAAGCATTCGTAGCCTGGGACGAGGAAACATCCATAAGGGTCTATAACGCTTCCATCGAAAACTTGTCCAAATCGCAATCAAACGGAGTGGGTATCCGGATCGTGAACAACCACAGACAGGGCTTTGCCTGGGCGGGAACGCTTGACCCCGCTGCAATTGATTTTGCGCTGTCCGAGGCACGGGACAATGCCTCGTTTGCCACCGAAGATGAATTTCTTGGCCTGGGTACCCCCGACGACTCTTCTCCCAAAGAGCTCGAACTTTGGAGAGACGAGCTCGCCTCACATTCAACCGAGGAAAAGGTCTCTTTGGCGCTGGACCTCGAATCCAGGCTCAAAAACAGCGATAAGAGAATCAAGAGCGTGGAGTCTGCCAACTATGGCGATGTCAGCTCCATGGCTTCCGTCATGACCAATACCGGCATGCGGGCATCATATCGACAAACTTTCAGCTTCATCGCCGCAAACGCTATAGCTGTGGAAAACGAGGAAACCCAAACCGGCGGCGGCTATTCGGTTGGCAGAACTCTTTCTGAGCTTGACCTTGACAAGGCCGCAAATGACGCCTCAACCAGGGCTACAAGGCTTTTGGGTGCCACCAAACCGCCATCGGCAAAGATGACAGTCTTGTTCGATCCCCATGTGACCACAACTCTGCTTGCAATTATCTCAGGAACACTCTCGGGAGAGGCTGTGCTAAAGGGAAGATCTCTGTTTGCTGGCCGCGTCCAAGAACAAGTCGCATCTCCATTGATTTCGCTTGTCGATGACCCTACCAATTCATCAGCTTTCGGTGCCGCCGTATATGACGCGGAAGGATACCCCTCGAGGAGCACCATTCTGATATCAGAGGGTACCCTGCAAGGATTTTTGTATGACACCTATTCGGCTCGGCGCGCCGGAGTATCAACCACTGCGTCTGCCGTTCGAGGGGGTTACGGCTCCACCCCGGGGGTAGGAGCACGAGCGCTTTTTCTAGCGCCAGGTACTCACAACCAGCCCGAACTCATCGCCTCAATTGACAACGGAGTTCTTGTCCAATCCATAAGTGGAGTCCACTCCGGCGTCAACCCGATTTCAGGTGACTTTTCTGTCGGAGCAGAAGGACTGCTTATCAAATCCGGGACACTAGGCAAGCCAGTGAAAGAGTTCACCATTGCAACATCATTGCAAAGGATGCTGCAGGACGTGGTGGCGGTCGGTAACGACATCGAGTGGATCCCGTCGGTAGCCGCCGGATTGAGCCTTGTTGTAGAGGGACTATCAATAAGTGGGACTTGATCCAGTTCATGAGGTTGTCAGCGGGATCTGGCAGATTGAAAAACCTGAAGTGCCCAAGAGTATGGCGGTGGTCGATTGCCATACTCATACATACTTCTCTGGCGACTCCCACACCTCAATTTCACAGTTTGCTGAAAACTTTGAGACTTCTGGCCTTACACACGCCTTTGTCACCGATCATCAGAGCGTCTCGGCCTTCCCACTGCTACAGAAGCGGCTTGGCCAGCGAGTGATTTGCGGTCAGGAGCAAAGGGTTAGGGAAGGCGAGATCATCGGACTTTTCATAAATGAGAAAATACCTCCTGGACTGCGCCTTTCGGACGCGTCAAAGGCAATCAGAGGGCAGGGCGGAGTTGTATATGCTTGCCACCCCATGGACGAGAAACGGTTTTCATTAGGCATAGAAGACCTCATGAATTCGCTCGAAAATGGATGGATCGATGCTATGGAACTTTGCAACTCAAAATCAGCATCCATAAATCCAAAGATAAGCGAGATAGCTGAGCGTTTCAGTATTCCTCTTCTCGGCGGATCAGATTCGCACGTCGCCAGCGCCATCGGATCTTCCGGTGCGGTCATGCCCTGGTTCTCCAGCAGCCAAACGTTCCTCCGAGCAGCGGCAAATGCCGTTCCCTTTGGTCGCTACTTTGACCCGTCTAATTCCTGGCCTCTGCCGATTGTTCCAACGACTTCCGACTAAGACTCGGAATTCGCTGCTGGACGGGAGTCAGTTTTATAAAATCCCGAACCTTTGAACATTATTCCAACAGATCCAAATTTCTTTTTCAGCTCGCCTCCGCACACTTCGCAAGTACTTAGCGGATCCTCAGAAAAGGACTGGAACACATCAAATTGTCGATCGCAGCTCTTGCACACATATTCGTAGGTAGGCACCTACTTCCTCCACGTTTCATTAGCTCTATTAGCACTCTACTACACTGAGTGCTAATACTACCATGTCTATCAGAATAAGTATCTTTTCCCTGGTCACATGCTTGCACATTCCGCACTGCTTTCAAAGGAAGAGTCCCCCGAATACAATTGTTATAAAGTCACATCCGAGCGCCAGCGATTCACGGTTAGATTCTTTCTCAAGCAACGGCAATAGCGATGATCAAACTGCTGCAAAGGAGTGCTTGTGCATCAGACGCCACGAAAGGCCGTAATACCTGCCGCCGGACTCGGTACTCGGCTTCTTCCGGCGACAAAAGCTCAGCCAAAGGAGATGCTGCCCCTGGTTGATCGGCCTGCAATCCAGTACATAATCGAGGAAGCGGTTGCAGCTGAGCTGGACGACATCCTGGTGATTACGGGAAAATCGAAGTGGTCTATCGAAGACCATTTTGACAAGTCATTTGAACTTGAGAAATATCTCGAGTCGAGCGGCAAGCTCGAAGAGCTGGATCTGGTCAGGTCTATTTCCGACCTTGCCGAATTGCATTATGTGCGCCAGGGAGAGCCGCTGGGCCTTGGACACGCGGTCTCAATGGCAAGACAGCACACATCCGGCGAGCCATTTGCGGTTCTGCTAGCTGACGACATCATGATCACCGGCCATCCTCTTCTTTCTGACATGCTCAAGCTATATGACCGGCATCAATGCTCTGTTCTGGCGCTCATGGAGGTACCTCATGAGAGCATTTCCCTATATGGCTGCGTTGCCTACGATGAAACGGATGAAAGCAGCGTTGTCCGCATTACTGGAATTACAGAAAAACCTGAACCGGACGAAGCCCCATCCAACTTCGCGGTAATCGGTCGGTACATTTTCACTCCGGAGCTATTCGAATGCCTTGATCAAATCAAACCAGGCAGAAACGGGGAAATTCAGCTCACCGATGCCATTTCCTTGCTCCTCAAAAAGCAGCCCGTACTGGGATACATAATTAAGGGTGGGCGATTCGACGTCGGAACCAAAATTGATTATCTGACAGCCATCGTCGAGTTGGCCTTGGCAAGAGATGACCTCGGACCGCAATTCCTGGTAACCCTAAAAGAAATTCTTGAAAGGCTCGACAAAACTACCACATCACCTGTCTCACGGAGCTTTTTCGCCAAGTCCGTCAGAGCACTTGCCAGAAGATTGCACCATAAGCCCAACTCCAAGTGACGTAAGTAAGCTTGGGATGTTCGAATCGCAAAACAATTAGGGAAATAAGTGATGATTGAACTGCAAGAAGCGCAACAGAAAGTCCTTGAATCCATATCACAACTTCAAACGAGGAAGATCCCGCTCACGGACTGTGACGGTCTCGTTATTTACGCCGCAATATATGCAAGCGAGTCTGTACCTCCGTTCGATAACACAGCCGTAGACGGCTTCGCCCTCAATTCCGAATCCGTTCGGGCCGGAACCAAAGAGTTCGAAATCATAGGAACCATTGCAGCCGGCGACTCTGGCGACATTCCTGTCAGCGCCTCGGCTACCGTGCGAATCATGACCGGCGCGCCAATGCCGGAAGGCGCCGACTGTGTATTAATGGTGGAAGATTCAGTCGTCACCGAAAAAGACGGCAAGAGCTTTCTCACATTTTCAAAAAAGCCCGGTGAATTTGAAAATGTGAGAAAAGCGGGAAGCGATATAATTCAGGGCCAGTTGCTCTTCCCAAACAACTCACAATTGTTTGCAGGCCACCTCGGGGTTTTAGCCAGCCTTGGAATTTCCGAGGTAGCGGCATTCCCCCGAGCCAGGGTAGGAATACTTTCCACCGGAAGCGAGCTGGCTGATGGCCCAGGACCACTCCAGCCGGGCCAAATTCGCGACTCAAACAGGCCCATGCTGTTCAGTCTGGTAAAGGAAATGAATGCCATACCCATAGATCTCGGGACAATCAGGGATGACAAAGAAAGCCTCCGGCATGGATTTCTGGAAGCAGCCTCATCATGTGATGTGCTTTTATCGTCCGGAGGAGTCAGCGTTGGCGATTTCGACTACACGAAGCAGATCCTTGACGAACTCTCAAATGGAACGATGTCCTGGATGCAAATTGCAATCAAGCCCGCTAAACCGTTCGCATTCGGACATATCGGTTCGACTCCAGTTTTCGGACTGCCTGGAAATCCGGTATCGTCGGCTGTCTCATTTGAGCTTCTTGCGCGACCGGCAATCAGAAAAATGATGGGCCACCGAAATCTTTTCAGAACAGCAGTACCTGCTGTCACAGAGACCGATATCCGCAGGCATCCTGATGGAAAACTCCACTTCATGAGGGTCACCGCCAAATGGGGAATGGACGAGAGGATTCACCTTGAACCCCAGTCAGGTCAGTCAAGCCACCTGCTTTACTCGATGGCCAACTCCAACGCGCTCGCAATAATCCCAGACGGAAATGGTTACCAAGCTGGCGACACAGTAGACACGCTGATTCTGCGCGTACTGTAAATTTCCACGCGGCTCCCCTTGCTGATCGGTGGAGCCGCGTGCAGTTACTGCAATCTGGTAAAGTAGGCTTTTAATTGTGTCTTCAAAAAGATTCACCCCACTCATTGATTCTTTTGACCGCAGGGTAAGGGATCTTAGAATTTCAATAACAGACAGATGCAATTTTCGGTGCACCTACTGCATGCCGGAAGAAGGTCTGAAGTGGCTCGATCGAGCCGAAGTGCTGTCTTTTGAAGAGATAGCGCGCCTGGCAAAGATCTTTGTCGAGCACTTTGACTTCGATGGCATACGCCTTACGGGTGGTGAGCCAACAGTCCGTGCTGATCTGCCCGTACTCGTTGAAAAACTTTCTAAATTGATAATTCCGTCGACAAACAAACCCGTAGACCTCGCAATGACGACAAACGGATCTTCACTGAGGCTGATAGCTGAGGATCTGAAAGCTGCGGGCCTTGGCCGGTTGAATATTTCCTTGGATTCACTTGATCCAAATATTTTTTTCTTGATGGCTAGACGAAATCATCTCGATAAGGTTCTTGACGGAATCGACGCCGCTATTGAGGCTGGATTTGACCCGATCAAACTTAACATCGTGATGATACGGGGTACGAATGATAACGAAATCGTTGATTTCGCCACTTTCGCACGCGACAAAGGGCTCCAGCCGCGATTCATTGAGTTCATGCCACTCGATGCTGACGGCGCATGGACCATGGACAAGGTGGTTCCCGCAGATGAAATCGTTGAGAAAATCAACGACGTTTACCCCCTTGAACCCGTATCTCATGGACCTGAGCCGGCTCAACGATTCAGATTTAAAGACGGTATGGGGGAAATTGGCGTAATACCGTCAGTCACAAAGCCATTTTGCGGCGATTGCGATCGGGTCCGGCTAACCGCCGAAGGTAAGTTTATGACATGTCTTTTTGCCGTAAATGATTTCGACCTTAGAGCAATCCTTCGATCGGGCGGAAGCGACAAGGATCTAATCAAAGAAATAAGCTCAGCCGTTGGAACTAAATGGGCAGGCCACGCCATCGGAAAAGTCAACTTTGTCAGGCCGCCGAGATCTATGAGCCAAATCGGCGGTTAATCAGTTATACCTAGAATCAATTTGCAGAGTAACGATGTACAGATTTAGCGCACAGTAAAGAAAGGCCTTGGATTAACTAATGTCTGACCGCAGCCTCACCCACATTGACCCGCTCGGCCGAGCGCGCATGGTCGATGTTACGCCCAAAGATCCCACCCACCGACGCGCAACTGCCAGGTGCAAAGTCTTCATGTTGCCTGAAACAACCGCTAAAGTTGCCAGCAACGCAATTACCAAAGGCGACGTTCTTGGAGCTGCGAGAATTGCTGGTATTCAGGCAGCAAAGAGAACCCCGGATCTCATCCCTTTGTGCCATCCACTGTTAGTGGGCTCAATCTATATCAATTTCACTATAGGTGACGACTACGTTGAGATCGAAGCTCAAGTAGAGACTGTGGACCGCACTGGAGTCGAGATGGAAGCGCTCACCGCATGCTCAGTGGCTGCGCTCACAGTTTACGATATGTGCAAGTCAGCGGATAGAACTATGGTCATCGGTGAACTGGCCCTTTGGGAAAAAGTTGGTGGCAGATCAGGCCTTTGGAAGAGACCTGGAGCTGACGCTCTTCCTGAACTCAACCTTTAGTTTTCCACAGATTCGAAAATTACGCACTCAAAAAACTCGTGTGTAGTAAAAATTATTCAAATATAAAAGCACAGCCGCAATTTGCTTGATATATTTGTAATTACACATTTGTAGTTTAAGGAATTGTTGATAAATGCTACTGGCGATTGTTGCATCAATGTGGGCGGCCGTCATCACCATTCCACTAATTGTGAGATGGCGAGATTCGCGTCATGTTGCTTCAGTTGGCAGCTTCTCTAAGTCCCTTGGGGTATTGGGTCACCAGTGTTCAACTTCGATGACCGCTATTCCTGGCAGGCAGGCAGTCCGCAGTTCATCTTGGACTATTCTTACTAAGTTCGGTCGGGTCGAGCCTGAAATCGTCTTGCAAGATCAGTACCGAATGCTGAGTTCACAGCCGAACAGAGTGGGTAGCTTCAATACAAGGGTCCCCCGCCTCGCCCATCACCAAATGCTCAAACGTCGTAAAAACATACTCACGGTCCTTCTCGCGAGTACTTTTGTCCTTTTCGTTATCAACCTTTTGATGGGGTCCAGAATTCTCGAACTCCTGACTCTGCTGACGTTTATTGCACTCATTTCATACGTAGGGCTACTTATCCAGTTCAAAAAAGCCGTTTTTAATTAAATCGTTCCGCCAGATAAGGACTCCGAAGACGGCCGACGCAGGTAAGATCGAAACTTGGCCGGGGGTGTAGCTCAGCTGGTAGAGCGCTACGTTCGCAACGTAGAAGTCGGCGGTTCGAGTCCGCTCACCTCCACCCCGTCCTTCTTGCTCAGGTCCTGACCGCGTGGATGCGGGTTGGGGATTTTCGTTCTTTCAACTCCTTCGGCAATTTCTGGCCTCAGAACCTGGCGGAATGACAGGTGCCGGGAGCGGACCTGCCAGACCACTTGCCCGATTCTTACGGAACCAGGCGTGAGTTCTTCCGGAAGATCTGCCACACCACGTACTGAAGTCAGAAGACAGAAGCCTTCGAAAACCTTGTTGCCCTCAAAATCACCGTTCACGCGTACTCGTACGGGCAGCTAGGTGCAGGATACTTCTTTCCAACTTCCGGCTGGTATCTTGGTCTGGTGGGAGATGACATCTGGGCCGGCCTGGCTGACAAATTTGCCGATGAGGCCTACGCCTCGGTCAAGGGATACGTGCGCACTTACGTAATGCATCAGCATCTTCTTGAACATCTGCCACCAGCTCCAGCGACTGTGCTAGACGTCGGCGGAGGTGCGGGCCATCAGTCATTTCCACTGGCTCAAACTGGATACGACGTAACGTTGCTTGACCGATCCCAGGCGATGATGGACAAAGCACAACAGCGACTCCAACGGCTGCCCGATGAGGTCCAGCGACGAGTAACGCTGTTACAAGCCGACGGCGAGAACGCCAGCGAGGCCGTTGACGGTCGACGCTTCGCGGCCGTGCTATGTCATGGCGTACTTGGCTACCTTGAGCAACCCGAACCGATGGTCAACCAGCTGTGTCAGTGTGTCGCCGCCGGGGGCGTGGTCTCGATCATGACGGGAAATGCCAAGGCTGGGGCCATACGCCCGGCCATGGAACGGCGGTGGAGTGATGCGCTGGCGGCATTTGACGCAAGAACTGAGATTGGGGTGCTGGGAGTACAAGGTCGGGCCGACACGGTAGACGAACTCAGCGGCATTCTGCGGAGCCAGGGCGTGGAGCCCCTGCACTGGTATGGGGTTTGGCTGTTTGTCGACTGGCTCGAGTTCAGCGGGGCCGAATTAGACCCCAACGATAACAATGAGCTAGCAGCGATAGCCGCAGTCGAGCTCGAGGCAAGCCGGCGGGACCCCTACCGCCAACTCAGTCGAGTTTTTCATCTGGTGGGACGCAAAGGAGCTCCGGCCTAGCTGCTGCAGCAAGAGTAGCAGCATAGATATGCAGGCGGAGAATTCAAACCTTCCAGCCTATTGCATTTTCCAGAAGACATGTTGCCATAATTGCTACCGGGGCACCCATGCTCCGTAACCGTGAACCAGGGAAATCACAACCACCCTCAATGATGAAGGCTATGAAACTTTGCTGATTGGGATCGGCGATCCAGAGTCTGCGGCTGAAAAGCTACAGACTCTGATTTAGAGTTTGCCTGCGGTATGTGATTTTGGTTGACCCGCATCGAGATCGTAAGCTTTTTCATCTCCACTTACAGCCATGGCCGCCCGGTTTGCTAGTCATAATAAGGCCGGGTCGGATTTTCACTACAGACTTTTCAGAAAGTCGGGATGCCCTTGAACTGCGGTTCGCTGCATATAGTGGCTTAGCGACCTTAGACCGCCGAGCTCTTCTCCGCCGCCCGCCCGCCCTGGTCCGCCATGGAGCATCTGCGGCATTGCAATTCCATGCCCTGTCGACTCCCCTGCGCTTGAGCTATCTACAACAAGCAGTCTGCCGTGCCATGGAGCGAGTCCGTGAACAAGTACTTTCGCAAGCGCGGTGTCTGTGGTGACGATAGACCCGACAAGACTTCCCTCGCCCATTGCGGCAGCTTCGATCACCTCTCCAAAGGTCTGATAAGGCAAAAGGGTGCAAACAGGCCCGAAAGCCTCAACCGAGTGTATCTCCGGTGCAAAGACGTCATCGGCCCTGAGCAGTATTGGTGACAGAAATGCCCCTTTTTCTGAGTCCGCACCAACAACTTTTACAGAGTCGGGATTGCCGTAAACCACTTGACCGGCTGCAAGTAGTTTCTGGATATTGCTTCGCACCTCCGTGCGCTGCGCCAAACTCGCCAACGGTCCCATCTGAACACTGGGATCCGACGGATTGCCTATTACCGTCTGAGCCAATCGCGCAGATATTGCCTCGGCGACGTCATCGATGATGGAAACCGGGATAAACGCCCGGCGGATTGCAGTACACTTTTGACCTGCCTTTATTACCATCTCATTGACAATTTGGTCAACAAAGACTCCGAATTCATCGTCCTCTGGCACAATGTCTGTTCCAAGGATCGAACAGTTCAATGAATCTGCTTCCGCATTGAATGCCACCGATCGGCCCGTGACCACCTCATGGCTCCGCAAGGCCTGCGCTGTACCTGCTGAACCGGTAAATGATACGGTGTCCTGACCCGTCAGGTTTTCTATCAATCCCGCTGGACCCGCACACAAGAGGGAGATTGCACCTTCTGGCAGCAGATGGGACTCGTCAATCTTGCGGACCACTGCTTCCGTTAGATAGGCGGTCTGGCTCGCCGGCTTGACAACTGAAGGCATTCCTGCCAGAAATGCAGGGGCAAACTTCTCGAGCATTCCCCAAACAGGAAAGTTGAAAGCATTGATCTGCACCGCAACACCAAGCCTGGAACTATAGATATGTCTTCCGCCGAAGGTTCCACCTTTGCCCAAGAGTTCGATATCCCCATCGTAAAGAATGGTCGAATCAGGAAGTTCGCGTCCGCCCTTGCTGGCGAAAACGGCAACAGTTCCAATTCCACCATCAACATCGACAGCCGTGTCTCGTCTGGTGGAGCCCGTACGAGCTGATATTGCAGCAAATTCCTCGATATGTCCGAAAAGATATTTTCCCAGATCTTTGAGAATCGCAGCCCTTTGCGTAAAGGTGAGCTTGCGGATTTCCGGACCGCCAATCTTTCTGGCAAACTGCAACATCGCGGCAACGTCTGGACCAACCCGTGGAATACGGGCAACCTCTTCGCCGGTTGACGCATCTAGCAGAGGTGTTGCATCCCCCCCGCCCGACTGCCAGCGGCCCTGGCTGAAACTTTGAAGTATAGGCGTCATCACACTCTCCACTCGGATTGCAAACGAAACTGGGACTCATTGTAAGTACTAAAAACAACGGACTCGGAACTGTAACATCAATCGATATTTTAGTTGGCTTGCCAATATTCGTAGCTCGGTGAAACCTCGCAATGGGCAAGCAGCATTTGCACGCCAGCGATCGGATCTAAAAGGTTTTCGCGATGTAACCTTGTAATCGCATGATAAGAAAGATCCAACTTTATTTTTCAATCGCTGTTCTAGTGCTTGTTACTGCGAGTTGTGGCGTGACCCCTGCAGCTGGTTCACCGACAACTTCCACGACATCCGTGGCCCCGATCACCCAGGCCACCACAACGACTGCAGCCAACGCCACTCAAGCGAAGCATCCCCATGTATTTGTAATCGTCATGGAAAACCTCGGCTACCGTGCGGCAATGGCTACCCCGCAGTTCAGTCAGCTAGCCCATCGTTGGGCATACACCACCAACTACTTTGCTACGACTCATCCGTCTCTTCCCAACTACCTATCATTGATTGGCGGATCGACATTTGGAATCTCCTCAGACTGCACGGGATGTTACGTGAATGCTCCCAACTTGCCGACCGAACTGAGCCGGAAAGGAATTCCCTGGGCGGCCTATATGGAATCCATTCCAAATGACTGTTACCTGTACCCATACGCGCCCGGCGGGACGTACGCCGGCAAGCATGATCCATTTGTCTATTTCGACAACATCCGCTCCAACTTGACGTTATGTTCGAACATCAAGCCGCTCAGTCACTTAACCTCACAGTTCGCTAACTCATCGGCGAAACTTCCGAATTTCATTTGGATAACGCCAAATCTTTGCAATGACGGACACAACTGTTCGGCTGCAGCTGCCGGAACATGGCTCGACAATATGGTAAATCAAATCACCTCTCTGTCGGCATGGAAACAAAACGGAGCGCTTTATGTGACATGGGATGAAGGCAACGGGGGTGATTATCGCGGTCTTACCTACGATGGGAGCATCGCTTCGAAAGGAGGAGGCGGACATATACTAACGCTTGTCATCGAACCAGATCTCAGCAAAGGACAGGATATCTCTCAGCGCCTCGATCATTACTCCCTGCTGAAAACAATTGAAATCAACTTTGGAGTACCCCAGATAAACCAGAGTGCAAATTCACACCTTTCAACATTGCCCTGAGCTAATCAGTCAGCTTTACATCGGCCCCGACTCAGCTCCACCTTTAATCGACTTGGATATCCGCTCAGGCCACCTGGCCTCAAATTTTTATCGGCGGCCGCCATCAGGTCTTGTACGCGCAGCTCTTAACCAATCTCGGGCTGATCGTCCGTTTCTTCAGCCAGCCAGCGTGGTGCATGCTTAGATGCCCAAGATTCAGAAATACGTCCCGTAATCATCGACTTCAACGCTTCTCGATGAGCTAAAGCGAACGCGACGTGCCCCGTTACAACCACAACAATGGCACCAGCGAAAAGGTCATGCACAAAGGTAGCTCCGGTCCGCCAGGACAGCGGAAAAAAATTGAACCACTTGAGCACAAAGCCGGTGCAGAACATCACCACCATCGACGAGCCCACGAAAATGGCATTAATCTTCTGCCCAGGATTAAACTTTTCCAATTTCAAACTGGAATTGGCACCAAAGGTCCTAAGCCATCTGAGCTCCCCCATGGTCCAATAATTGAAGCGCCTGATGTCGGCCCGAAGGCCTGATCCCCATGATCCCGAGAGTGCGACCAAAAGTGGGAGCGGGAGCAGAATCCCAGTCCAAGTGTGGATCTCCGCAATTAGCGCGCGGCGTCCAACGATTCTCTCGACTTGCACAAAATAGAGGGGGGCTGCAGTCAGGATCAATACCGTGAACAGTAGAGCACTCGTCCAGTGGACGATCCGCTCGATGGAGTCAAACCTTAGAATCATTGGGATTCCGGCAGTTCTTCTCCCCTCAAGTGATCGGCGCATCCTGGTGTCCATTGAAATTTCCTACCCAAGCATCCACAGGATAGCCATTCTGCTCCCAATAACCAAGGGACACCTTCTCCACCAGCCGGATCTCAGAAAGCCACTTGAGTGATTTGTAGCCATACATCGGCGCCACATATAACCTCACAGGACCTCCGTGAGACGACGAAATAGGACCTCCAAGCATACGATAAGCAATAATTACATCCGAACGACGCGCCTGGCTGAGCGTTAGGCTCTCCGTGTCTGCACCGTCAAATGAGCTGAATTCGACGCCTTTCGCCTGGCTGTTTACTCCGGCAGCGTCAATCACATCAGAAAGTCTGACCCCCTCCCAGTGCACCTGCGGCACCCTCCATCCAGTCACGCATTGAAAATCTTTTACCAGATGGACAGGCGGCATTGCTTTGAGATCTTCGAAGGTGAGGGTCATTGGATTCTCGACCAAACCGGATACTTTCAGTCGGTAGTCGCTGGTCCCAATGTTTGGGAACGAACCAGTTATGCTGTAGATTCTAAAGCGGTTTCCTCCTGGGAGTAGCCCTCCAAGACCCGCGCCTACCGTTTCGCCAACTGCTCTTTGAACCTGCGAGCCAAATACAATGCCCAGCAATCCCAAGCCCGCAACGCCGAGGAAGACCCTCCTGCCAACAGGAATGCCATGCTTTGAATCATCTATTTCCTGCGACATTTCTTGAACATATCACTTTTGCGCGCTTAACCACGTTCAACTCTCCGTGGTACTTGATAGCGTTAAAAGAATGAGTGGACCGATATCGCAAGCCGAATCCGCGGCAAGTATCGAGGAGAAAACAGAACCAGCTTTACAGCCATCGTTTGAGCTTTATCCATCCCGAGTTGCTATGGTCGGCAATACGCAGGTGAGACGCGCTTTGCCTAAGAGACAAAGAAGAACCATAGGTGCCTGGTGTTTCGCTGACCACTTTGGGCCGGAAACTCTCAATGGAAAACGGGGAATGGAAGTTGGACCCCATCCTCACATCGGACTGCAAACCGCGACCTGGCTCATTGAGGGTGAAATAGTTCATCGAGACAGTCTTGGGTCCGAACAACCAATTCGTCCCGGGCAGCTTAACCTAATGACCGCCGGCCAGGGAGTTACCCATTCCGAAGAATTCTCAGGACGGAACATTCCCCGCATGCATGGAATCCAGCTTTGGGTGGCCCAACCGGATGCAACGCGCAATGATGCACCCTCCTTCGAACATCATGATGCGATTCCAGAAGCTACTTTTGACAACGTGTCAGCGAAGGTTTTCCTGGGAAGTTTTGGAGGAGCCTCCTCGAGCGCCCGAACCGACACTCCAATCGTTGGGATCGAAGCGTCGCTTGGAATCGGCTCTAGTATCTTCGAACTTCGAAAGGACTTTGAATACGGGTTAATCGTGTTACAGGGCATGGTCGGGTTCCAATCCCAAATAATCACCCCCGGAAATCTAGCCTATTTCGGTGCCGACAGAGATGAACTGCCGTTGACGGCCCACGAGCCAACCACTTTTCTTCTTATAGGGGGCGCACCATTTCCATCTAAACCTCTGATGTGGTGGAACTTCGTAGCCCGCAGCCAGGACGAGATCATTCAAGCTTATTCTGACTGGCAGTCACGCGCTGAGCGTTTCGGCCAGCTATCCTCCTCGCTCGACCGTATCGAAGCCCCCAAACCGCAGTATTTGTGATTTGGTCCAGTTCGGGATATCCCTTCGCGCTCGGGAATGACTTTTCGCCATTGAACGTAAGCCGTAGCGGGCTACTACACAATCTCTCCAGCCGGAGACCTGACTCCAGATTGAAGATATTGCAAGAAACAGCCTGAGACCGGCTAAATCAATTCCAACAACGAGAAGCTCGGACAAATAGCTCATTCGGAATCGGAATGGGCGTACCCGCGAACAATTTGCCGATAGCGCAATTAACAGATCGCAGCATGAATGCATCTATTCTTCATTATTTAGCGAAAAAGGTATGCCCTCTTGACAATCGCGCTGCCGGCACAGTACGAATCCATTTACTGATGCCAAATGAACAAACGGGCAAACCACATAAGACATTTGTGGGCGAAAACGCAGGGACGGCTACATGTGGTGCTCATCTCGCGAGTAACAGCCAGGCTGGCGTACCCTGCCCTTTTTCTGCGACAACGGCCTCCTTCAAAAGTTTCCGTCCCATCCATTTTCGAAATTGCCGTGTGGAGGTTTCAAAATCAACAAGGTCTTCGGTGGTAACATCTCTTGAAATAGTGATACGGAGCAGATTGACAACAATTTTTTCAGCAGGACTAGCTTCATTCACATTGATGTCATAAGACCTGTAATTGCTCGATAGTCTCTGCTCAGAAAGAAAAGTACCCATCCCAAGTGCCCGATAGTAAAGATACCGCCCCAACGCCACGAGAGGCGATCATTGGAGAAGTCGAACAGGACGTCTCAATGTTTGCCGCTTTCAAGGTATTCGGTTTCGGTCGGATTTGGACAAGCGTACTCAGCGGGAATTCAGGCCGATTCAGCCTCATCATTGTAGCTGGTTGGGAAGCTTATAAAATCAGCCGATCCGCATTTTGGTCAAGCATTATTGCCTTTTGTATTCTGATTCCAGTGGCATTCGTAGGTCCGGTCGCAGGCGCCGCAGCGGACCGCGTAAACAAAGCGACACAGATGGCTATCGGTCAAACAATCGCCATGATATCTGCTCTTCTGGCTGCTGTGTTTCTCTATTTTGGTCACCTCAGCCTCGGACTTCTTGTGACGACGACGGCTGGAGTCGGGATAGGTAACGCGATTCAAAACCCAGCGTGGGCATCTTTGACGCCGGCTGTCATCGGTGTTCGACGCATGGTCAACGGAGGAGCAATGATTCGGGTTGCCCAGCAAGGATCTGAATTTCTTGGGCCAGCAATCGCGACACCCTTGCTTGTTCGCTTCGGACCGACTCCGGTATACATCCTCAGCGGCGTCTGCTATGGAATTGCCTGTGCACTTTCAATCAGTCTTAGAAAGCACGTTCCTCGGGGCCTCTCCACGCAGCGCGGCATTTACAACCCGCTAAAGGAAGCTCTCGTTTACGTCTCTTCCAAGCAGCGACTGGTCGGCGCGCTACTGGTATTAGTTGGACTTCATTGCGGACTCACAATGGCGTATACTGGCACCCTACCTAAGCTTGCTCAATCAGATCTTCTGGGAAGCAGCGGACTTTACGGCACTCTGCTTGTGGCTGTGGGCATTGGAGCGATTATCGGCGCGCTACTGGTAATCGTCTTTGCCCGCTGGCTTGATCTGAAATTCATGCTGGCTTTCACTGGCGCGGTGAGCGGCCTGTCCCTTGTCGTCCTAGGAGCCGCTCGGAGCTCACCACTCGCGCTGGCGGGAGCGGTCCTCGTTGGAGCGAGTCAATCGGCATTCATGGCGCTTTATCTGGCATTGCTGCAGGGCACGGCGGCCCCCGAAATGCGTGGCCGGGTTGCAGCTTTCTCAAACATTCTTGTCGGCTCCACCATGTCTTCGTTTGCGCTGCTCTGGGGCTGGCTGACTCTCTTCTTCCCGGTCCCCTGGGTCATCGCAGTTCCAGGAATCCTCTTTGTAATAAGCCTAGGAGTAATGATGATTGCAACTCCTTGGCTGAGGCCACCCAAGCTCACAAGGACTCCCACACTTGGCTCACCAAACCCATGACGTGTTCCCAAACCAAGGCCTGCCTCCGCCTGCCGCCCCGGGAAGTAGGGCCGCTATTTGCCGAATCATCTTTACGAAATGGGCTACCGCACCGCTTCCAACTCCGAAAGTAGGTCGCCAAACGCTGCGTTGCGCCGCATTAATTTAGGTTCTAGAGTGCCAATCTTTGGCATTCCGTTGACACTTGGGCGCAAAGGATTCGGCACGTGCTGGATCTGCCGCTTATCACGATGGCTGGAGCAGGCCGATGCCCGCTTGCCGCACCAAGGACGGCCCATCATCCAATTTCATCGCACCCTCGGAACCACGAAATGCCTTTTCCAAAATTTTCAATGAGCTGCAGCCAAAGATATGTGAGGGTCGGCCTAAAGCCGACCCTCACCCTGTTTGCCTCAAGAAATCAAGACGAAAGCTCCCCTGTGACAGGGAACCTGCTCGACCCAAATCCGGCGCCTAGCCCGTAGGCGGCAGATAGCTCAAGGTGTACGAGGAGGACAGTAGCGTCGGAGAAATCTGAGCTTTCAAGAGATGGAAGCTCTCAAGAGCCGCTAGTCCATTTGTCCATTGCTGAGCGGTCATATTCGCATCCTTTGCCCATTTGTAACTCTCCAATGCGCTTGTGAGCAAAGTTGGACTGAGCTTAGAGAAGGTCGCCTGCAGCGCAGTGGTGGCAGCAGTTGGATTGCTGATCAGGTAATTGTCCGCTTGAGCAATCGCACTGCACACAGCTTTGACGGTCTGTGGATGAGCCGTTATGTAAGACTTGGCCGCGAGAATACCCTCCCATGGAACTGCTGCGAGCTGAGATATCTCGGTGGTGTCAAACACAACCTTGCCAGCATTCAGCTCTTGCGCAGACGCTGGTATCGGCTGGGTATCGAAGATGCCTTGCACCTCATTGTGCTGAAGAGATGAAACCAAAGCTGCGCTACTTCCAACCGAAAAGATGGTCAGCCAGTTGGCTGGAAGTCCATAATGCGAAAGCAGGCCGGAGAGCATTACACCTGGAGCAGCTGCAGCTCCACCTACAGCGGCGACCTTGTCACCCTTAAGAGCCTGGAGCACTTGGAGCGGGGTGCTGCTTGAACTGAGCTTGCTGGTGCTTGCAATCTGGTTTGTCACAGCTAACGCCCATTCCGGTCCATTATATTCCATGCACGCCATCTGAAGCGGAATCCCCTTTGACGCAGCAGTAAGCAGCGATACCGCATTGACAGATGTGAATTGCACGCTGTTAGACACAAGGGCCGAGTTGACAATAACGTCGCCGGAAAGTACGACTATCTTGACATCCAGTCCCTGCTTCTTGAAGTAGCCTGCCTGTTGGGCTAGATAAACCGGCGACTGAACTGGCTCAGATACCGGCAAAGCAATTGTTATTGACGTAGGTGCCGCAGTCGATGTCGTCGTAGCTGCCGTCGTCGCTGCGGATGACGAGCTCGACGAACTAGAACCACATGCGGCAAGCACCGTTCCAATAAGCAAAAAAGAAGCTAAAGCTGCCTTTTTACTGGCTAACATATATTCCCCCCCCCTGATTGGAAAATGCACATTAGACGCTTACCGATCTAATTGCATGCCGAATTTATAGCACAACTTGCCTTGCGAAAAGTGTTCAACCGAGCGAATTCCTCGAAATTTTCACATAAACTTCGCCGCTATTACACAGTGATATCCATGAGTTGAATGGGTTGTACCTCGACAAACGCGCTGACAGGAGGGGCTGCACCATAACTTCCCCTGTTGGAATTACCAGTTGTAAAGTAGAAACTCCACGTGATTCGACTTAGCCAAGTATTAAAGATATACGTTGGTAGTAATGTATGACTGGAACTAGTTTCCGTTATTGATAATTTCTGTTTAGGAGGCTATACCTTTGCTGGAATTTCGAAACGTATCCAAGCGCTTCGAGACACCGGGGGGCCAGGAAGTAAGCGTTCTCCAAGACGTGTCGTTCACAGTTGAAGACGACGAATTCTGTGTCGTTGTTGGACCGAGTGGTTGTGGGAAAAGTACCCTGTTGAACCTTGCCCTAGGCCTCGTACCAATATCTGGGGGAGAAATCTTCCATGGTGGCAAAAAGATCGAGGGAATAGTCTCGAGCGATGTCGGATACATAACGCAGGACGCCAATCTTCTTCCATGGTCGACTGTCCTCGAAAACATTATGACTCCTCTGGAGATCCGCGGCATACCGAAGTCAGAACGCCGGGCTACGGCCAAGGAGTGGGCCGAAGCTGTGGGGCTTGGCAAATTCCTCGACTTTTACCCGGGCCAACTTTCGGGAGGAATGCAAAAGCGGTGTTCGATAGCAAGAACTATGGCCTACGATCCCGCAATGATCTACATGGATGAGCCGTTTGGCCCGCTTGATGCAATTACTCGAACAATTCTGCAGGAAACCCTCCTTGGCCTTTGGCAAACGAGGCGAAAAACCATTCTCTTCATCACGCACGATTTAGTCGAAGCTATTGCACTTGGCGATACCGTCGTGGTTATCAACGGCCAACCTGGCGGGGTCAGGGCCAGGATACCCATAACACTGCCGCGGCCGCGGGAGATCAGACATCTTGCTGCTTCCAGCGATTTCGTAGAGTTGCACACCAAGATCTGGTCTTACCTAGAGCCCGGAGTTGATAACACTCTTGGAGAGTTGGTCTGAGAATTCGAGAATCCAAGGAGCTTAGTATCAAACACCAAATGTGGTAAAACCAGCGTCAACATGTCGGAGGGGACATTTTGACCTGTACGGCATTAGAACTCTATTAAGGGATAGCATCTCAAATAAGAGTCCTTTGTTGCGACAGACAGGTAGCCGATTGGCAATACAGCACACGTCCCGGGGGGAACAAAGAAATGAGTACTCGAACGCAGGTCAAGTCGGCTGCAGTAGCACTCGACGGAGAAATCGTTGCACCTAAGACTGTTAGCAAATCAAGTCGGGACCGGAAGTGGAGACTGAAGGTATCGATTGGCCAGGTAGTGGCAATATTGCTAATGCTAGGCATTTGGCAGGCGATCAGCGGAAACGTCATTCCTGATTATCTGATCAGCTCCCCTACAGGCGTGGCCAGCGACACGATCACCCTAATCCAAACCAAGACAATGTGGAACGATATCCTCACCACCACCCAGGAGCTGGTACTTGGCTATGCGATCGGAGTGGTATTTGGAATTTTGGTTGGCGTATTGATGGGATCACTCAAATATGTGTCTAGCGTGTTTGAACCAATTATCGCCGGGATAAACGGCATACCCAAGATTGCGTTGGCCCCGCTGTTTCTCCTATGGTTCGGACTTGGAATTTGGTCCAAGGTTGCCCAGGCAAGCATGATCGTCTTTTTTGTCATGTACTACAACGTTTACATGGGAATGTTGGGAATTTCGCCGATGCTGGTAAAGCTGTTCCAGGTTATGGGTGCAAAACGAGGCTATGTCGCAAGAAAAGTAGTACTTCCCTCCCTGTCTATCCCGATCTTTGCAGGCCTTAAGGCATGCGTGCCATTCGCGATGATCGGAGTCATAGTTGGTGAATTCATTGCCGCGGATAGAGGGGTCGGCTACTTCGTGTTGCAGGCCACCCAGCAGTTTGATTCCGCAGGGCTGTTTTCCGGAATAATCATTATGGTTGCAATGGTCTTGATCGGGATGGGGATCGTAACCTTCTGTCAAAATAGGGTTTTGGCATGGCAGCGGCTGGGTCACGATAAATAGATTTGTACGGCTTGCTGATTTATTCTGTTACGACTGAGTCAACATCCGCGCTAGTGCAATGAAATGACCTCGCTTTTGATGAGAGCACTCAAAGTTAAATCGGACTTTTCCGGGATAGCTCAAAAACGGCGAATCAGGTCGAGCAAAAAACTAACTTGACGGGGCCAAATTAGATGATCAAGGCTTACGACAAGGCAGGCGAGTCCAATCTGTTATGCGATTTCGAAAAGGAGAGCTTTGATGAAGATTGAAAATCTGACTATTCCGGTAGAGCAGCGCCCGAAAATGGAATGGGGCAGCGACGCCATCGCAGAGGTGATCAGTCAGCTGGATCTGCCATTCATAAGCTTTACCCCCGGAGCAAGCTACCGCGGTGTACATGACAGTCTCGTCAACTATTTGGGAAATACCAACCCGAAAATGATCCTTTGTCTTCATGAAGAACATGCAGTTGCCGTGGCCCACGGTTACGCAAAGGTGACCGGCAAGCCGATGGCCGTTGCTCTTCACAGCAATGTCGGGCTCATGCATGCCACCATGGCGATCTTCAATGCATTCTGTGACCGCATGCCAATGCTGATTCTCGGAGCTACGGGACCAATTGATGCCAGCGAGAGACGTCCTTGGATCGACTGGATCCACACCGCAATCGATCAGGCAGCCCTCATACGCAATTACTGCAAATGGGATGACCAGCCAGGTTCGGTTTCGGCAGCTCTAGAGTCATTGGTCAGAGCCAACATGATGACGCGCTCATACCCTTCGGCGCCGACTTATGTCTGTCTGGACGCCGGAATTCAGGAAGAAAAACTGTCGGCCCCCATCCCCACTCCAAATCTTTCCAGACACCAACCTCCCTCACCACCTGCGGTGTCACCCCACACTACTGATCAAGTCTGGAGCATGCTAAAGGAGGCTAGCAAACCGCTCATCCTGGTTGGGCGCGTCGCGCGGGACAGGAAAGCCTGGGACGAGAGAATCAAGCTGGCAGAGACCTTAGGTGCCTGCGTTCTGACCGATCTCAAGGTCGGAGCGGTTTTCCCGACAAGACACCCTCTCCAGCCCGCATGGCCGGGATCACGCATCACCCCAGCGGGAAGGGAGCTAATCCGACAGTCAGACGTCATTCTGAGCTTGGACTGGGTCGACCTCGGCGGCACATTGCAAACCGCAGATTCAGGCGACGCTCAAAAGGTCATCTCGTGCACAAACGATGAGGCACTGCACAATGGCTGGAGCAAAGACCACTACGCGCTTCCAAAAGCAGACCTTTCGATCTGCGCAGACCCAAACACTCTGGTCACTGCGCTGCTTGCCAAGTCCGAAGGCGAATCAGCGGTCCTGCGAAACGGATGGCCGCCCAAGTTTGAATCATCCCAAGACGAGCCGGGCGGAAAAGTGAGCGACGAACTTCTCATGTCCGAGTTGGCATCAATTTTGCAAAATTCGTTATCGGGCCGCAAGGTTACCTGGACAGGGCTTCCCTTGGGCTGGTCGCGCGGAGATCTTGATTTCGACGACCCCATGGACTATTTGGGAAGAGACGGCGGTGCGGGCGTAGGCGCCGGCCCTGGAATCGCGGTAGGCGCAGCCTTAGCGCTTGCAGGGACCGACCGTATACCAGTGGCCGTAATTGGCGATGGGGACTACCTTATGAGTTCCTCAGCTTTGTGGACCGCCGCACATCACAATCTCCCGCTGCTGGTCATAGTGGCAAATAATAGATCCTATTACAACGATGAAGTTCACCAACAGCGCATGGCGATAACGAGAGGGCGGCCGGTTGAAAACCGGTGGGTTGGACAACACCTCAGGGACCCTGATCCCGACCTGGCAACTATCGCTATCGGTCATGGTCTCAAGGGATACGGTCCAATTCACAGCACCTATGAACTGGAGAAAGCGCTCGCTGATGCTATATCTGACGTCGATGCAGGCAAACCCGCTCTGGTCGATGTCAGAGTGAGCCCCCGCGGATACCAAGGTGCGCCACCAGAAATGTCGAACCAGGGCCGGGGTTAGGTGCCTCCAGCTTTATGTTTTCGGGTTTCCTGTTGGAGCAATCATCCTTGCTGAGGTTCGAACACAGCGACATTTAGCTTTCTCATACATAACCATTAGACATGCCGGTTGTTATAATTGTCACACTGTGTTCCAGGTCTGATGACCTCATTCGTCAGCCGGGGACACTCGAAAGGACTTACCGTGAGCCAAACTGGAGCAGATCCTGCCCAAAACAGCCAAAACACAAATGAAATAATCAGCACCAGGCTCAAGGGTAAAGTTGCCATAATCACCGGAGCGGGTCACGGAATTGGCAAGGCATACGCAGCCCGGCTCGCGGCCGAAGGGGCGAAGGTTGTAATTGCTGAACTAGATGAACATTCAGGCAATGTTGTTGCTGCGGAGCTGGCGGAAATTGGTCGCTCCTCGCTGGCAGTTGCAACCAACGTGACAGATGCCAAGAGCCTCGAAAATATGGCTCAAAGAACCCTTGAAACCTTTGGCCGCATTGACATCCTGGTCAACAATGCGGCCATCTTTTCCACTATTCCCATGTCACGCTCGCCGTTCGATGAAATTGAGATCGAAGAGTGGGATGCGATGATGGCAGTCAATGTAAAAGGCGCATGGCTCGCAAGCCGTGCAGTTGCACCAACCATGAAAACCCAAATGAGCGGCAAAATCATAAACATCAGTTCCGGAACGGCACTTAAAGGGTCGGCCAGTCGGATCCACTACGTGACAAGCAAAGCGGCCATTCTAGGATTTACCCGGACCCTCGCGAGAGAACTTGGGCCATTCGGAATAAATGTTAACTGTGTCGCGCCCGGAAACACTCTCAGCGAAATCAACCCTGATTCCAGCACGTTATCATTTCGGAACGCGGGCGCGAATGACCGGGCGCTCAAGAGGACGGAAAAGCCCGCTGACCTAGTGGGCGCAGTCGCCTTCTTTGCCTCACCGGACAGTGACTTCATTACCGGCCAAACACTGGTAGTCGATGGCGGATCGTTCATGCATTAGCGGTTCAGGCCAAACTTCATAAAGGATCATCGCATGCAAGGTCAGTACGTTTTGCAACCGCTTGTTGTTGGAAGATTCCCTGCATTTCCCATCGCGAAGTTTCTCTATCAAAACAATTCAACTGAAACTATTGAAGCACCGTGCATTTCATGGCTTGCCAAAAGCACATCTGTTAATTCCGTGGTTCTAGTTGACACCGGACCAACGGTACCTACCGCAGAGACGTCCAAATATCATCAGCAGCTCGATGTCAGAGAAGAACACAGAATTGATAAGGTGCTCCGGGCAAACGGGATCGATCCTCTTGAGATCACTGATGTGGTTTTCACGCATCTTCATTTTGACCACTGCTCATATGCCGAGCATCTTCCAAATGCAAGGATTCTTGTGCAAAAGACTGAGATCCAGTATGCAGTCGCCCCCAACCCGGAACACAGGAGCGGATACGATGCCGGCTACAAGCACGTCTTGCCAAGCTGGATGAAAGCATTCGATAAATTTGAGATAGTCCAGGGCGATGTCGAGGTGGCTCCAGGATTTCGGATTTTGGCTCTTCCCGGGCATACCCCCGGCTCCGCCGGAGTGGTCTTCGACACGCGTAATGGCAGACATGCAGTGGTTGGCGACCTGGTAAATCAGATTGAAAACTGGGAAGCCAAAGATGGCAAGCATATAGCCCCAGCAATTAATTGCGGAGTCGACCTTTGTCTTGATTCCTTCCAACGCCTTGAAAAGGAAGCGGACGTGGTGCTTGCCTCCCACGACTGCCGGATGCTTGATTCGGCTAAATACGGCCTCAGCCTTTAGAAATTGCTAAGGCTGGCAATAACCACCCACAGAGACCCGCTTAGGGCCTGTAATCATGCTTCGTGATGTTTGCCCAACTCACCAGGTGACACGCTCCGCATCGTAGCTGGCCGCAAATCTCGCCTGGTATACGGAACTTACCACGTCCCCGACCGTTGACGGTCCGTGAGACCCCGGTGCGGACGTGCCCGCCCGGTCATTCGCCGAGGCTCCCGTCGTCGTTATAGTAACGTTGCGCATTTGGAATCTTCAAAACAGCAAAAACGGCATTCCCCGGCCGTTGGAAATCAGTTTGATCAATAATCGGCTGATGACGCTATTTCAACTGCTGGGAGAAAAAAATGGATCCCGTCGCCTTCATTTCGAGGCTTGCTTCATTTTAGGTGCTTACTTATCTGGCTACAGGCGTCATCCACGGTGGCAACGCTCGCATACTTCATCGATAACTCGAATAACGAGACTTCGTGCGAAAAGGTCGACCTGTCCCAAATGGCGTCCGCCAGCAGGATCGTCTCGAATCCAAGTGAATGCGAATCGACCGCACTCGCCCTTACGCATCCCGAGGTCGTACAACCGGCCAGCACAAGGGTGTCCACTTCTATCTTTCTCAATAAGATATCCAGCGGAGTTCTGAAAAAACCACTTGCCTTGGTCTTCTTGACAATAGGCTCACCTTGGAGAGGTGCGATCATCTCCGGTATTGCAAACGCGTCTTCGTCGGTGCCTGAAACGGGCCTCCTCGTTCTGGTCGTTGCACCATACACGTCGCTCAAACTACCATCCGCGCAGACATAAACCACGGGCAGAGAGGAGCTCCGGAAAAAGTCGAGTGCAACAGAAATTCTTTCTAAACCATCCCAACCCGCCTTGCCACACGCGGTCGGGTACTCTTCAATTGCTTCCAATACGTCAACCGGTTTATGGCCGATAAAAGACCATAGCGCATCAATTACTACAAGGGCGGGTCTGCCATCCCATTTTGCAGATGTCCCGAATCCTGCCCTGCGATAAATCTCGCGATCCGACTCCGGAAACACTTCTCCCCAAACGGCCATCGTACCCCCAGGCAACTGCCAAATTTAAAAGATAGCCCGAATCGAATAATTCAGGATTTTCTGTCTCAAACCGATTTGTATAGACAATCCTAGTCAGGACATGGCATTGATATAAATCGCATCAATCAGTTCAACCGTTCGGCAGCGAACACGAACCGCCAAGAAACTAAAGTGCTTTGCCTCAAGCCGCTAGGACGAGGTCCGACTCTAAAATCACGGCCAGTTCATCTCTGAATCCAAGACTGAGCTCCAAAACCAACCACAGAAATCACCCAGTCCGTCATTTAGGCGAGAAAACCACGCAAGACTTTAAGGGTTCTTAGACTGGAACGCCGATAGAAGGCACGGCCGTTTACTTCCGGACAACCGGCTCTCTCAAACTACAAATCAAACCCAACCTCAAATTTATTTCGAAAGCCCAAAGCCCTTGAGCAGCTTCCTGGTAAACGACATCTGCTTTGCGTATACCTTTCTCCGCGCGACCCTCTTTGCATAGGATGCGGGGCCTTTGGAAGCGGCTCTAAGATTGTTAGACAGACGAGCAGCCTTGTAAAACTGACTGGTTAAACCTGATCTTCGAGCCATTCATTCATCCTTTCGATCCGCCACTCTATATAGTTTTACAACATTTGCATTGCCGCGTCGAGATATAACCCAACCAAAATCGCCTGGCTCAACATTCTCTTCATGGGGGCGAGGAATGAGCACCGCACAACGCCGGCAAGCAAAACGAGCGAAGCCACTTACTGGATTCTTAAGAAAGCGAAGATAAAGTATTCGGAATCATAAAAGTGACCTGCATTGTCAACATTAATTGGTTAGCATACAGTTAGTGGGCGCAACTGAAAACAACGGACTGGATAAATTTGTATTTAAGCCGTCTCAGCTTGAATTGTTAGCTGCTTCCCTTCGACTTAACAATGCGGACATCGAAAATTCGATGAATTCTCTTGCCGAGCTGCTTCAATCGATTTCACCTGGAGGTATGAAGATCAAACGACGCAGAAAGACGCTGCTCTCCAAAGAGACCATCATCGAGGATATTTCGGTGCAGCTGAATGATCAGATCTATAGCGTCGTCCGGTCAAAATCAGGAAACGCAGTGCGATGTTCCAGGTCAAAAGTGGTCCGGGAAATAGTTATCAAGACAGACGAGCTAAGCATGGACAAGTGGGCAGCATCACTCGCGCATCAGGTGGCAAAGGAAGCTGAGCAGTCCGACATTGTCAGAACGACAGTGAATAAGATGCTCGGATTGAACTAGCATGCCTTTCTTTCGACCAAGAGATAAAACCCAAACAGGACAACCCCAGGAGGCCCCTTCCAAAAATCTGCCCAACAATGTCGATGACCCGGCAGAAGCCCAGAGGGCATTGGAAAATGGCCAGCTTGTCCCCGCAGCACTGCGAAGGCTAAGTGCACTGTCCGATCAGGACAGCTTTACCTCGGATCTGAGTATCAATGAATTTTCCCTAGTTAAAAGTTCGGGGCTCCACCCGATCTGCCAAGTTGCTGGAACCGCAGTCTACAAAATCGGATACCAGCAAATACCTTACGGTGGCTCACAGCCCCTCACCGTAATTAGCGAGGCATTCAATGAAGCGAGGCGCCTCGCCCTTTCGCGGATTGAACAAGAAGCCACCCTTGCGCACGCTGACGCCGTAGTCGGGGTTCGAATTACCCAAGGAATGTTCGACGCCGAATCCGGATTGATCGAATTCTCCTTGATAGGAACGGCTGTCAAAAGTCTCAATGGACTGCTTGGAAGATCGCAAGAAAAGGTAAAGAATCGCCCCGTTCTTACGACGCTAAGCGGCCAAGATGTCCATCTGCTTCTCGAAAACGGAATTTCTCCGGCCGGGCTAGTGGGAGCGAGTTGCTGCTATCTCGCCACCCTATCCGCTTCCACCTACCAACAGATGTATTCGATGTTCGGTTCCGGGATGGTCAACTTCGAAATCAGGGAATTCACCCAGGGCTACTACGCCAGCAGGCGAATCGTAATGCAGGATGTTGAGAAAGCCGCCAAATCCATTCGCGCCAGGGGGATAATCGACTTTAGGTTTCACTCGAGCACGAACTCCTACCAGATGCCTGGGAGCAATAGCGAAAATGTCGGTGCGGTGTCGTTCATCACCCACGTTTTAGCCACAGCCATATACGAGCCAGCTCAAACTACCCAGCCAAAACCGCAGAAGATTCTATTTGTCAGTCCATGAAACAGAAATTGGAGCGTTAAATTGACCTACGACCCCACCTCAAAGGAAGGACTACCGTCCGACTCCGCCAAACGCCTCGCGGAGAACAAGGCCGGTCTTTTCACTTCAGATCTTTCCGTGAATGAGTTCCTCCTAGTCAAAGAGGCAGGGTTTGAACCCCTTGGGCTCGTGGTGGGCAGCTCCATATACCACATAGGATTCCAATTCGCCCGCTGGCAGCAAAGTCAAGAGCTGACCGTACTGACTCAAGCGATGTACCATGCCAGGGAACTTGCCATGACAAGGATGGAGGAAGAAGCAGATCAGCTCGGAGCCGACGGAATTATTGGCGTTCGTCTCGAAGTCGGACGGTATGAGTGGGGACCCGACTTGGCGGAATTCATAGCGATCGGAACCGCGGTGAGGCATCGCGACGGAGTGCTCCACCGCACGCATGATAATCGGCCGTTTACATCGGATCTCTCAGGACAGGACTTTTGGACCTTGCTTCAGGCTGGTTATCGACCTTTGGGACTTGTAATGGGTAATTGCGTATATCACGTTGCCCACCAAAGCATGCGGCAGAGCTGGGGGAATTCCATGAGAAACGTGGAAATGACCAACTTCACGCAAGCCTTGTACGATGCGAGAGAGCTTGCCATGGAAAGAATGCAGGCTGAGGCACAGGCAGTACAGGCTCAAGGAATTGTAGGCGTGCAGCTAGTTGAGAAGTCTCATGGATGGGGCTCGCATACTATCGAGTTCCTCGCAATCGGCTCCGCAGTGATACCGATCTCAGACGATCACGTCATAGTGAAGCCACAGATGGTGCTGGGAATGAACGACCGGCAAATCTAAGGCGTAACCGAGCGCTTACTCGGAGTTATCTTCTTCCTTGTCGGTGTCAGGATTGACTAGGAAACCTTCGCCGACCCTTTGCACCTTTACAAGGTTGGTCGTACCCTTGACCCCGAATGGTATTCCAGCAACTACGACGCACAGATCACCCTCTTTAACCAAGCCTATCTTTTTCGCATAGTCGAAAGCAGACAGAATTACGTTCTCCGTGTCCACCGACGATTCGTTTACAACTGCGGGCAGGACTCCAAAACTCAAGCTCAGGCTGCGCGCGGCAGCGGCATTGGTTGTCGCACCGATTACCGGAACCGATGGGCGAAACTTTGAAATCACCCTGGCGCTATGGCCGGATTCCGTAACGGCGATGATTGCTTTGATCGGGAGATAGCGGGTCAACCGCTCCGCACAGTATCCGATTCCATCGGCAATGGTCTCCCGCGATGGTTCCGGACGGGTAAGTAGCGTTAGCTCCTGGTTCTGTAACTCCTTCTCAGCTCTGGAGGATATTCTTGCCATGTACTCCAGAGCATTGATCGGATAATCTCCTGCGGCAGTTTCCGCAGAGAGCATCACCGCATCGGTGCCGTCAAAAATGGCATTTGCAACGTCGGTGGCCTCTGCCCTGGTCGGCATAGTGGAATGCACCATAGACTCAAGCATCTGAGTGGCGGTGACCACCGGCCTTCCGATGGTGTTGCACAGGTGGATTATCCGCTTTTGTTCAATAGGCACCTGCTCTGGTGGAATTTCCACTCCAAGGTCTCCGCGAGCGACCATAATTCCGTCTGAAGCTCTGACTATTGCTTCTATGTCCTCCAGAGCCTCAGGCCTCTCAATTTTCGATATTATTCTGTGGGCATGCCGGGGCGAGAACTTTGCGATCACTTCGCGGGCATGCAAAACATCCTCGACTCGCCTGACAAAAGAAATTGCAAAAAAGTCAACTCCCAATTCCAGACAGAATTTGATGTCATCCACATCTTTGTCAGTCAATGAAGGCAGCATCACCTGAGCCTTTGGAAAATTAACGCCCTTGTGCGAAGTCAGAACACCACCGACCTCTACTGTCGCCTGCACCCTTGAACCTGAGACCCCCGCAACTCTTACGGAAATAGTTCCGTCAGCAAAGCTCACCGTCTCACCGGAACTTAGCTGTGAAAGGGCCCCGAGAGCTGCAATCGGAATAGAAACATCATTCGAGGGAGCGTCTGCGATTTCCCGAAGCTCGACCGAATCCCCTACGTTGAGTTTCAGGGGCTCCTCAAGATTGCCAACCCGAAGCTTGGGCCCGGATATATCTGCCAGCAAACCGACATATTTGCCCTGAGCTTTCGCTACGCGTCGAAGCCGCTCCGCCGCACGAGCGTGGATTTCGTGCGTTCCGTGCGAAAAATTGAGGCGGGCGATGTCCATGCCGCCGCCAACCAAAGCGCTAAGAACTTGCTCGGACTCAGTGGCTGGGCCCAAGGTGCAGATAATTTTTACCCTTCGCATCAACAATGCTTTCACACGCCTTTTCTAAATTCCAAGTTGATCAGCCAACTGCGTCAAGAGGACTGTTTCTTAATCCGAAACTTCCGTCGCAAGTCTACCAAGCCAAAGTGAACAGCAAATTTACAGCTGGTTTCATCTTGCCTAAACTTGGATTCGCGAACAAAGACCGCTATGGAGTGGCAAACTAACGATACAGGTGCCCTCCGTTGGTTTAGCCGCTGAGATGCCCGCCTAAATTCCCATGACCTTCCGACCCTGATCCTGTCTCCGCCGTATCTTCAAGCCACCGTCTTATTAAGGCGGAATGCTCCCCCAGCGTCGGGGGTGCGTTGTGGTCGAGGCGCCCGCGGTCGAACTGAAGGGGATTTCCTGGAAGCTTGATCTTCCCAAGAGTCGCGTGCATGGTCTCGATGATCATTTTCTCCGCAGCTACCTGAGGATCCTGGTAAACCTTGTCAAGGCTTCTCACCTCGCCTGCGGGCACACCTAGATCGGAAATTTTCTTTATCCATTCGCTCACGCTGCCCTTGGAAAAGGACTCCTCAATCAGTTCTGCCAGCAGCTTTCTGTTGGCAACCCTGGCAGGGTTGCTGGCAAATCTTTTATCATCCGGATCTACATCTACAATCTTTGCAAACTTGCGCCACAGGGAATCATTGCCCACGGCTATCTGAATAAACCCATCGCTGCAGCGGAAGCTCCCATACGGCGATACGGTGGGATGCAGGTTGCCCTCTGCAACAGGTATTTCATTTGCCGTCAGCCACCTAGTGCCCTGATACGTATGAATGGCAATTGCGCTCGCCAACAGCGAAGTCCGAACTACCTGTCCTAGTCCAGTCCTTCCCCTCTCAAAGAGGGCCGAAGTGACTCCTAGAGCTCCAAAGATTCCGGTGAGAATGTCCGCGATAGGCACTCCGACCTTGGTCGGTGTATCCTTGTCAGGCCCGGTGAAACTCATCAGACCAGACTCCCCCTGGATGATCTGATCGTATCCCGGGCGATCCTTTTCAGGCCCGCTGTGTCCGAATCCGGTGATGGAAAGTATGACCAAGCGCGGGTTCAGTTCCATCAAGACAGCATGGCCAATTCCTAGACGGTCCAACACCCCAAGACGAAAATTCTCGATTAAGACGTCCGCTCTCTTAATCAGCTCCTTCAACGCCGCCAGATCTTCGGAACTTTTGAAATCTAGAACGACGGACTTCTTGTTCCGGTTGGCGCTCAGGAAGTAAGCGCTCTCTTGGGCCCCTTCGGGGCCAACAAACGGCGGTCCCCAACTTCGAGTATCGTCCCCACCATCGGGACGTTCAACCTTTATCACCCTCGCGCCCATATCTCCGAGCAGCATCGCCGCGTAGGGACCCGACAGAACTCTCGAAATATCGACAACCAAAACCCCGCCGAGCGGACCTATGGGTTCGCCAGATTCCCCGAAAACATCGGTTGATTCTCCTGTCACGTCAACAAATCTAGCCGCCGCAAAGAAAATAGCGAAAAATCCCACATCTTGAGCCACAGAAGCCAGGACTTTGCTGCGTCATGACTTCAGAAATTGCCGGCGTTTTAGAAATCATCCCGCCAGCCGTCTAATTAGGTTTCCAGATCGTCCCTACAGCCAGGCGGGCAGGACAGGAGGCGCCCCATCCGAAGTTCCAAATGTCAGGTCCTCGCCGCCACTGCGTCCCAGCAACCAGGCCAGGATTGCATGTTGGCTCCCTTCAACCTTGGTCGCTGTCTCCGCTGCACCTATCTTCCAGGTTCTCGCGATATCCGCAGCCTTTAATTCAAGAACCGGAATATTTTCTCTCCCGGAAAAACTTGAAACCACATCAGTCATGAGTGCGTCCAGAAGCAAATCAGGGAATCGAGAGAAAGTAATACCGCTTCCAAGATCTACCGCGTGAATCCATACTTCCCGAATGCGGATCCAGACTGCATCTGATACGGGAATGTCCCTTCCGCGGCCGCTTTTCACCACATGATCGAGCTGCTCGCCGGACAGCGAAGTTATCGACGCCAAGAACTCCTGGCTGGATATTTGAAAGTCCTCAACAAGGAACGCCAGAGACTGTCTGGCCGCTTCCTCGATGTCTTTCGCTCTCTGCTCATTACTCTGATACATCGGAGTCACAACACCGGTGCGGGCCCAAACGGCTAGGTTGACCAAGGCCCTGGCATTTGAGTTCACATGAGCAATAAGGTGCGCAACGGTCCAGGACTGCAGAAGTGACGGCCGGTCATGATCCTGCAGATCCAAGAGCGAAGCGCCCTCCGCGAACAAGTCCGTACCTTTCGCCATCCATTCGATATGCTTGCTGAAAAGCCCACTGTCTAATGTCAACTTACTTCCTTCATGATGCTTGAAACATCGTCGCGCTAGGCGCTCTTGCAAATATTCCTGAGTTCGCCAACTTCTTCAATTTTGGTCACCAAAATATCGCCATCCTTGAGATATCGTTGCGGATTGCGGGCATGGCCGACTCCTCCGGGAGTGCCGGTCGCGATCACATCTCCTGGACGAAGTGTCAAAATCTTGGAAATATAGGAGACAAGGAAAACCGGATTAAACAAAAGGTCTGATGTCACCGCATGCTGCACTTGCTCGCCATTTACTTCGCAGCTGAGATCCAGCCCCTCGTTGATCACAGTATCGACGTCAAGTGTGACAAGGTGCGCCCCAACTGGAGTCGAACCTTCGAATGTCTTGCCTTGGAGCCACTGCAGAGTGCGGTTTTGCCAGTCCCGTGTCGTTACGTCATTAATTACCGTGAATCCGGCAATTCCGTCCCTGGCCTCCTCTTCAGTACAACTACGAAGTGTCTTGCCTACGATCACTCCAAGTTCAGCTTCCCAATCGTACATTTGGGATTCCCGCGAGAGATAAATGACATCATTTGCTCCAATTAGAGCCTCACTGAACTTTGCAAATAACGTTGGGTGCGATGGAAGTTCTCTCCCCATCTCCTTGATATGGTTTCGGTAGTTGTGGCCCACGCAAATAATCTTGGAGGGTGACGGTATCAAGGTAGCGTAATCGAGACTGTCAACTGCATGGACGGTGCCCGTTCTGTTGAGTTCGCTCTCCCAGGACGGGTTGGCTAAGAGCGCCCCTACATCGTCGTAGCCAAGTTCGATTGCTTCCCCTCCATTGATCAGAACGGCTTTGGTGCCTCCTGGAACCCTGACAGTAGCTAATCTCATATTGATTTCCTCATTTCGAATGATGAATTAAATTAAAGCGGCAAGAATCTGCCCAAACTCGTCGCGGTGTGCTATAGAACGCCCGAAATCGATCCGGCACCCAACACTGATTTCTAATGAACATCCTGGAGCTGATCAGTCGAGGTACTCGGTTCTCGCCAGACCGAGCGCTTCAAAGACAGGCGCGTCTGAGGCGCAGAAAAAGTCTGCGTCCTGCGTAGCCTCGATCGAGAATGAACACCAAGAGGGAACCGCAAACATGTCACCCTCGTCAAGATGGAAGCGGTCCTCACCGATCGATGCAATCGCTGAACCCTTATAGGTAACCCAGATTGACGAGCCGTTTCTTCTGTATTTCCGTGTGCTCGCTCCGGCTGAGACACGGTGCATTGAACAGCGCATGGTCGGCATCACATCGATGCCTCTAGTCGGGTCCACAAATTTCAAAGACGCCGTCCCATTGTTCGAAAGCGCCATCAATGTGGTCAAGGTGCGGTCGGTATCCTTCCAGCGGTAAGCAAACAAAGGCGAAAAAGCCTCATTCGCCGATTCTTCAAACGGAACCAGTCCTGCTCCATTTCCGAAGTTCAGCTCGGATCGGGAAGCTGGATCTACCGCCCTGTTCACCATTCGGTCAGGGCCATTTTCAAAGAATATGGCATCTAGTGACCTGGCAAGGGGCAAATCTAAAGCATCAAACCAGATCATTGGAGTTTCGCCAGGATTGTGGTGCTCGTGCCAAGACCAACATGGAGTCAAAACGAGATCGCCCGGAGCCATCGGAACCGGGTCGCCATTCACTAAAGTCCATACACCCGAACCCTCAATCACAAAACGCAGTGCCGCGGCGGTGTGCCTATGAGCCGGTGCGACCTCGCCTGGGCCAAGATACTGTACGGCTCCCCAAAGCGTTGGCGTTGCAAATGGCTGGCCGGCCAATCCGGGATTCGAAAGTGACAGAACCCGCCTGTCTCCGCCTCTGTCAATTGGAATGAGCTCGCCCGAACGCTCAGCCAGCTCCTTCAACGTCTTCCACTTCCAGACAAATGGAATGGCGGCCAGCGGGGGCTCCTTTGGCATAATTCCCTTCTGCACCCAAAGTGGCTGCAGATCCGCCTCAGATACTAAATCGTAAAACTCATCTACCTCGTTCTTCTTCGGCATACCATCAGGTGCCATAAATCTTGGACTCGCCATTTCTACTTCCTCCTAACATTCAACTAACTAACTGACACTTTCGAAAATCATGGCGCATTTTAAAGCAATCACATTCGAAGCTGCCGATTATGTGGAGTATGCCCGAGAGATTGGAAAAAGCGCCCCAGTTTCTAACATAACCGAACTATCCGGGCTCTTCATCGGAAGGCTGCGTAGGGCCCGTGGTTCCACCTCTGGTCACCGAAAACATGGCTCCCAAACTCGTCACCGTCACACTAAGCCGACCAACTTGAGAAACCTCGGCGACGATTTCATCTCCGTCGCCAATAGGGCCCACTCCCTTGGGCGTTCCCGTAGAGATCACGTCACCTGGATACAGAGTCATAACTGATGACGTATACGCCAACAACTCTGGCACGCCCCAAATCAGTTCGGAAACTCTTGCGTTCTGCCTTAGTTCCCCGTTGACCCAACAACGGAGCTCCAGGTCGTCGACTGATCCAACCTCATCGGCCGTCACAATCCAAGGCCCCATGGGAGTAAACGTGTCGAACGATTTCCTTGTCGATCGGTCCTCGCCGCCGCGCATAGTTATGTCCAGCAAAACGCTGTAACCGAAAATGTAGTCGTCAGCTTCTTCGACTTTCACGTTTCGGGCGGTTCTGCCAACTACAAAGCAAAGTTCCCCCTCCTGGTCAAATCTTCTGTTGTTGTATGGAAGGTGCACTATGCCACCGTGCCCGATCAGGGAGGAGGGGGCCTTGAGAAACACTCCGAGAGAGTCAATATGGCTCAGCTGATGCATCTCTTCCATGTGGTCAAGATAGTTCACGGGCGCGGCTACAATTTTGCTCGGATCGGTAACCGGTGGCGACAGGGTAATGGAACCAAGGCGCTGTCCGCCTCCACGTGATTCAAGATCGACTAGATGGCTGCTGATCTCACCGTAGCTCTCTATAATTTGCCGCATTGCCCCGTGCCTGTGGTCGGAGCCTGCAGGTATCAGGCCAGTGACATCGCTTATTGTCCCATCGCGACAAACAACGCCGACCCGAGACCCATATTCTCCAAAGCTAACCAATCGCACTAGAACTCCCTCTCATGCAGAATGATTTCACGCTAAGCCGCCGACCCGATAACCTGATCAGATAAGGACAAGCTCGTGGGTTTCCGGAGCAAAGAGCTCCTCCACCTCAAACCTTTTCTTCGCCAGTCCCTGATCGTAGGAGTATTTCAAAAAAACTTCCAAGACGTGCCGGTTTGCCTCGATCCCGTACGGCCAATAATCCTCACCCATGACCTCCTTGGTCATCTGGATATGTTGAATGCTCCACGGAAGCATGTGGATGAATGCCGCGCTCTCCTCCAGGCGCTGGCTCAAAATAGCCTTGGCCTCCAGAAACGCCTTGTAAATCGAGCCGGCGATCCACTTGTCACTCTCGTAGACATCTCTTCGGATAATGACCGTGTGCATGATCGGAAACACGCCGCTGGTCTTGAAATATTCGATCTCGGCATCGGTGGAATTTCCCCACAAACGCGCGACAGCCGGATTCTTTTCGAGGAATGGCGCAGGCGAGCGTGGGCTGTACAAGGCCGCGATTTCCCCGCTGACAAGCATGTCGGAAAGAGTCCGGTCCGAGGGAATTGAAATGATATCCACGCCCTCCGGCTGAATATGAATCTTCTCGTAGCGCCCCGGGTCGTGCAATCCGCCAGTGCGATAGCTGACGGAACTAACCGGCACACCGTAGTGCTCCTCGAGCATTCCTCGGATCCAAACCGCTGCAGTCACCTGGTACTCGGGCACTCCGATTATCTTGCCTATGAGATCAGCGGGCTTTGTGATACCGCTGTTTGTATTTATGTATACCCCTGAGTGCCTGAAGGCGCGCGACGGGAACACAGGAAGCGCAATAAAGCGATCCGACGTATTGCGGCTAAGAACATAGGATGAAAGCGACATTTCGGAAATGTCAAACTCTTCATTGCGCGCCATGCGGAAAAAAGTCTCCTCAATCGGCAGGCAGAGATAGTTGAGATCAATTCCTTCGGGTGTGACCCGTCCGTCAGCAAGTGCCGCGGTCCTGTCATAGTCCCAGCACGCGAGGGTCAATCTACGCTTCACAAATCCTCCAAAGTCAAGTCGAATAATTTTCCGTTGTCGTGCCAATCTGAATCATCTGCTAGGCGCACCGCTATCCGGCCCTGTAACTTCGAAAAGCAGTCGCGCGAAATCGGTGCGGTCCTTCGCGCTCATAGCGCCAAGCAATAGATTACCAACGGCTATCACCTGCGGTACTACAGCTGCATGGGTATTCCTCCCTTGCTCACTGAGCCGCAATAGCCATCGTCTCCTATCGCTCGCGTCTCTAACTCTTTCGATGAAACCCTTCTTCTTTAGACGTGTAACTATGTCCTGGCAGGTCGAAGTGTCCAGCGAAGCCATCTGACTCAATGTGGTTTGGTCAATGCCGGGTTTGTTGTGAATAACGTTCAGCACGGCAAACTGAGAGCTTGTCAGATCGTCTCCTACGACTTCCGCCCATACCGATGTGTGGACCTGCTGCGCCCGTCGTATCAAATGTCCAGGCGCATTCGCTAGATCAAAATCGATCTCGTCAGAAATTACTACATTCTGCTCCTGATGATATGCATCATCAGGAGCAGAATGAGCAGATTTTCCCATCGTTGTTACCTCTACTCGTTAGATTAGACACCAAATTCGATCTGCTCCGCCCGGGGGATTCCGCCCGGGGGATTCCGCTCAGGCTGCTTGTAAACGTCCATTCGGACAGGCCTTCGGACGGGACATAAAATGTAGAGTCTCTATGGCCCCCAGGCCGCATATTTAATCGCTGACCAATAGCGGATCGCGCTTTCCATAAAGCCACTCGATATGGGAGTGATCATCAGGATCCCTCTTGGAGAATAGCTCGTCCCTCATAATTCTCCCCGCGCCATCAATGTGCCACATATCGCCCCAGAGCCTGGCATTCCTCTGGACCCTAGCAGTGCGAGGGATTCGCGCCTGCTCGTACATAGTAAGGGCCTTGTTGACATTGCCTGGCTCCAAGTTGAATGCGGTTCCAATAGCAAATGCATCCTCAATTGCCTGACAGGCACCCTGAGCCAGGTACTGCAACATCGGGTGGGCTGCGTCGCCCAAAAGCGTAATATTGCCTAAGGTCCAGCGGTCGATCGGTTCGCGGTCATACATTGGCCAGCGATGATCTCTTCCGAGCAATGGCATAGCCCTTCTGATGTGCTCGCAGGTGACCGAGAGCTTTTCCTCAAGCTCCTCTGAATTGCCCCAGTTCTCCATACCCTTCAAGTACTGGTCGCTTTTGAAGACCGCAACCTGGTTGTATAGGTTTCCTGATCGCAGAGGGTACTGGACGTAATGAAGCCCAGGACCGATCCACGCAACCACTTCATCGAGAGGCGCATGCGCTGCGGCGCTTTCGGTTGGGACCGCTCCGCGATATGAAACATACCCAGAATTAACGGGTGTATCGTCCGACAAAAGCTTGCGAGTTGTTGACCAAAGCCCATCCGCACCTATCAGTGCCTTGCCCCGATAGGTAGTTCCGTCGGCGCACGTCGCCATGACGCCTTGGGCATCATTGTCGACGGTCCTAATCTCTTTGCTCGTAAGCAACTGTACTGTCGGCTGTTCCTGACATCCTTCAAGCAGGATCCTCAACAGGTCATTCCGGTGCATGACGACGTACGGCGCTCCATACCTTTGAATAAATCCGTCACCGAGATCTAAGTGGGTCAGATTCTCATCAGTCAATGCCTTCTTTAGTCTGAGCCTTTTTGGAACTACGCCCACATCGCGAATCTTGTCTATCACGTTTAGCGAAGTCAGGACACGGGTCGCATTAGGCGCCAGCTGGAGACCGGCCCCAATTTCGGCAAACTGGGCTGCCTTTTCCAGAACTATGACGTCATGACCCGATCTAGACAACATGAGCGCAGCTGCCAAACCTCCGATTCCACCGCCAACAATTAATATTGGATCCTTGGATCCCCCATTGCCGTTCCCCATTTATGGCCTACTTTCCAAATGCATCGTCGCTGACTAACAAAACTAATCCGTATACGTATAAAGCTTAAAGAGACAATAGTCACTACTTGGCCAGAAAGTAAAGCAAAAACTTTGCAGTATTAAATAAACATTATTTCTTCCTTATTTTTCTTCCAGCATGCACGCAAAGCAATGGGGCCGACTGCCACGAAGCCAGACGAAGAAACCCAAGCTAGATTGGCATTCTCGCCTTGTCAACACTAAATTTTGCCAATACTTCAGCCAATAACATCTTGAACATGACAGATACTCGATTTGTGAGGTAACTTCATAAAGGTCAAGGTTGGAATTATTGCGGTTAGAGTTTGCGTGTCAATACTCAAGTTTTCTCAAGGAGTAGATGACCATCGAACTTGACTTAGATATTGCAATACACAGAGCTAAATTAGGCGACGAAGCCGGAATCGTGCTGCTATTCCGATCCTTCAACCCGCAGCTGATTCGGTATCTCCGGCATCATGTCCCTTACGACTACGAAGACGTGGCCTCGGAAACCTGGGTTGCAATTGCAAAAGGCATATCTGACTTCAACGGCAACTCCCGCGACTTCCGCGCCTGGATGTTCGGAATCGCGAGAAACAAAGTAGCCGACTTTTTTAGAGCCGCCAAGAAAAGCGGGGAAGCACTTGACCGAGCGCGGAAGCACCTCACAAATAATGCATACTTCGAGAATTCCGACTCGACGGCAGGTCCTGCTATTGCCAATCTCTCCGCCGAGGAAGCAATCGATGCGCTGGTTGGGGTACTGTCACCGCATCATGCTGAAGTTCTTCTGTTACGTGTGGTTGGAGATCTGAGCGTGGAGGAAGTCGCCAAATTGATGGGAAAGAGCCCAGAAGCAATCAGAGTGATCCAGCATCGGGCCTTGAACACTTTGGCCAAAAGATTTTATAGAAATGTTGTAACGTGATGGACCAAAATGACGATTTCAACTGCAACATGGATGACGAAGCACTATCAGACCAGGTAATCGAGCAACTGCTGCAGGGGAAAGTGGACCCCTTGATAGCCTCTGGAGCAGTTGCGTATCTGGCCAATCTCATTGAGGCCGCAAAGGTCGGAGCAACATATAACGAACTGGCACAGGAAGCCATCATCCTTTCGCGCTTCAAAGAGGCCCTCGGACAAGGTGGAGTTAGAAGAATCACTCACCCAAACGAACGCAAGGCCCATACCAGCTTCCTTGCGGCGAGAACATTAGGTGCACTGATTGCGGCAAGTGTTCTTACCGGCACCGCCGTGGCGGCATACCATGGCGAACTCCCTGGCAACGTTCAGAATTCCCTGTCAACCAGTTTGGCCAAAGTCGGGGTATCCTTACCAACTTCAAATAGCTCGACTTCGGATTCGACATCGTCTTCGATCTCCCTGCCTATCGGGAAATCTCCGTCGAACCTGCGCGCCAAAGCCAATTCCGGAGTTAGCGGTGGCACAAATGAAGGTCTTGCCGGGGGAAGCAGCCTCTACGGTATTTGTACTGCTTACACGAATTCTCAGGGTTCCAGCAACACCACAACCACTTCGGCATCTACGACCACATCGCTGGCTGGCAACACGTCGACAACATCTCCAAACGCCGCTGGATCTGGATTCACGGGTTCTGAAGAATATCGCCAGCTTCAAACTGCCGCCCAGCAGAAGGGTGAGACCATACCGCAGTTGTGCGCCAACGTAGGCAACCCCAGTCAGCCCAGCGATTCGACTACGTCGACCGTGATGCAGGCAAGCCAGCACGCAAGCGAGCATGCGAACAGCCATGCAAATATGCATGCCGCGTTCTACAACTCGACCACATCGACGACATCAACCACATTTAGCTCAAGTCTGACTGTACGTGGAAACCATGGCAATTCTCCATTTGATCGGGCGTTCAGCGCAGGTCGCTTCTCTCTTAGCGGCAGTGAAGGGCTTTATGGCAGCCATTAGGCACTAATTTCAAATGTTTTTAGCTTCCCCGACATACACGGACCGGACGATTCTTACCCGCCAAGAGTCGTCCGGTCCCCTCCTTTAAGGGCACAATTTCGGGGCTCGAATAGCAAGGAAATGGAACCCGTCCCCCTGATGTGTCTCCATCCTGCTCGTCTCAAACGCAAAGCTGGGCATTTTTAACCGTGACGAATTCCTAACTAGTTGTCCAAATGCTCTTTTGGCACTTGGTGGGATCGACGTCAAGGCAGGCCTTTAACCCTTCCTTGCGCGTGCATGCGGCAATCAGGGCCGCTCTGGATCAATTCAGCGGACGATCACGAAACTCGCGGTCTTCCTCCCGGATGATCAACTCCACTTGTTCGGTGCGCCGTCATTTTTTCCAGTCTCCGCCGACGCCCAGATGAGCCGTTCATTGAGCGAGCTAGGCAATGACAAACAGCTCCCCAGAGCCAAGATAGCCTTTCCTCGACCAATGTAGTCGACCAGCGCCGAATCGCCTAACCAGGACCTATTCCGCCTCAAGGGACCGAAAACTGATTCGTCCAAGACACAAATCATCTGTTGCAAAAGTATGCATGCGTCATCTATATCAGTTCAGAAACATACCATTTCGCCGTGCCCATACTGAAGCGGCACCTTGGCGCAAACCCGCCACTAAGAAATTAAAATACCAGGCAGGCAAAACGTTCTTTGCCTGCTAAGTCCTTGCGGATCCCTACGTCCGAGTACCCGTTATTCCGCGCAAGTTCGGCAACTTTGCTACCGTGAGTCTCATCGATCTCAATGAATACTTTTTGCGCCGCTCCCCGCCTCAGCATTGAAGGCGCCCCTTCGATAATCCGGCGAATCACCGACAGACCGTCTTCCCCGCCAAAGAGAGCCTGATGAGGCTCATTGCCCGCCACCCTTGGGTCCAGCTCTGCCGAGCTTGCAATATAGGGAGGATTCGACACGATCAAGTCGAAGGCACCATATTCATCGAGGGAACTAAATACGTCGGAATAGACGATTTCCACATTGCTCTTAAGGCCGCTCTGCGCCGCCAAGTTTTCGCTAGCCAGGTCCAATGCATCGAGGGAGACATCGGTCGCCACAATTGATAGGCCGGAAACTTCACTCGCCAACGCCAAGGCTATTGCACCCGTTCCGGTGCCAATTTCGAGAACTTTGACAATTTCTGGATTTGAATCAATTTCCACTCGGACCAGCTCGACCAAGAGCTCGGTCTCCGGCCTGGGAATTAGCGCGCGGCCATCGCACTTGAGATCCAAAGATCTGAAACTCCAATGTCCAAAGATATACTGCAACGGCTCGCCGCCAAGATAGCGCGCGGCCATCTCCAAAGCCAAGTCATGTGCCTGCTGGCCCGAGCAACTGGTATTTGCCTCATCAAGAATCCATTTGCTCAGCTGTACGCTTCCCACAGTTGCCGCAAGCCTGCCCAAAAAATCTCTATCGGCAATCTCATGCAGCATCAGACGCCTTCTTGGCCCTCAAGCTGTCTTGTTCGTTCGTCAAGAAGCAATGCTTCGGTGATCTCTTCCAACTCGCCGAGAAGAATGCGGTCAAGATGGTACAGGGTCAAACCAATGCGATGATCAGTAACGCGGTTCTCCTTGAAGTTGTAGGTTCTGATCTTTTCAGATCTTCCTCCGCCGCCAATTTGAGATTTTCGTGCGCTTGATAGCTCCGCAGACTGCCTGTCCTGCTCCATCTTCAGCAAACGCGCTCGCAGGACCTGCAGAGCCTTCGCCCGGTTCTGGATCTGGCTCTTTTCGTCTTGCATTGCCACCACCAGTCCAGTGGGAAGGTGCGTTATCCGAACAGCAGAGTCTGTGGTGTTGACCGACTGACCGCCAGGTCCGGTAGAACGATAAACGTCTATTTTAAGGTCGCCAGGATCAATTTGGACATCCACCTCTTCTGCTTCAGGAAGTATCGTCACCGTAGCCGAGGAAGTGTGAACCCTGCCCTGAGATTCAGTCACAGGAACCCTCTGCACCCGATGAGGTCCTCCCTCGTGCTTCAGCTTTCTCCAGGCATCAGCCCCTTTGACAAGAAATGTCACGTCGCTATAACCACCTCGTTCGGAAATATCCGAGCCAAGCAACTCCAATTTCCAACCCTGCCGATCCGAATATCGCACATACATGTCAAACAGATCCTTGGCAAACAGGTTTGCTTCCTCTCCGCCTTCTGCACCGCGTATCTCGACGATCACGTTTCTGGAGTCGTTCTCATCCTTGGGAAGCAACACAATCTCAAGATTTCTCTTGAGCTCCTCCAACTTTTCCTCGGCTTCGTTCAGTTCGTCCCTGACTAGCTCACGGTCTTCACCAGAGGATTCGGATATCATCTCCTTCAGGGTGTCTACGTCGCTTTGCCCTGCCTGAAATGCCTTGTAGGAGGCCACGATCGCCTCAAGTTCCTTGTGTCTGCGGCTCAAATCACGCAGTTTGCGCTGGTCGCCATAGACGGAAGGGTCGGACAGCTCCTTGGCTACCGATTCATATTCTTTAGTTAGCTCATTGAGTCGATCAAACATAATTCGTTGCTTGCCACCTAGTCATAGTAGATTTTTCCACGTTGGCGCGATTGTGGTGCTCCTGAGATCAAAGCTCGCCATCTTCACCAAACGCTCGATAGATGAGATTCTATTTCTTTCTTGCAGAACAAGGATTGAGCCCTCGATCTTCCTACCCCGTGCGCGAACAGACTGGGTAACTTCGTACAGCTTGGCGACAGCTCCGATATCAATTCCGTCAGCAATGCCCAACACATAGTCGGCATCCACCCCTTGCGTGGCTATTGCGAACGAGAGGTTATCGTCTTCAAAGCTTGGATCAAAACCCTGGTACGCAAGTCCATCTTCATCAGCAGGTTCTAAATGGCCTTTCAGCGACCATACGCTGATTCCCGGCCAGCTGCCGGTTCTCGCCAGTTCTATCGGAGTGACGCGGTCTACCGCAATCAAACTAGGGTTTGCTTGTAAAGCGAGCCTCATCCACCTGGCCACGGACAATTTTGCGAGGGGATGAAACTGGGAGCCCCCAAGTCGAAACCGCCTCACCGTGTCGATCGTCTCTCTCAACTGTTCGGCTTGGCTCTTCGTCTCCCTAAACCATGTCTTGGCCATCCGGTCATTGCGCCCGACGCCAATCTCAAGACTTGTTACACCGTGGCTAGAAATCGAGCGCGCCACTTCAAGACCCAAATATGTCACAATCATGCGATCACGGATAAAGAGGGTCTCACATTGGCTCCCTGCTACCAGACTCAAGGCATCCCTTGAGCCAGTATTGCTCAGGAATTCCTCTCTGGCATGCTCATCCTGAACGACTGCCTGCAGCTTGGAACTGCGTGCGACGGGGGTAAGGCCCGTCTTCCCTGCTTGCAAAACGCTGACAGCAACGGCAAATCCCTCGCCCTGCAGACCAAGTACGCTCGCCACCTCGGGCAAAACTTGGGAGGGAATATCATTGAGTGCTGCCGGGGACAGATATATGTTCAAAGCTCTAGCGTTCTGGCCTGCGGCGAATGCTAGATAGGGCCCGATATCGGCGCTGGCAAGGGATCCGACCATGACGTGGACAAAGTCGTCGATCAAACATCCGACAAATGTTGGAAACTCGAAGAACGCAAGTCCTGACGTGTCAATGCTCGAATCATATCGAGATATGCACGAACGAAGGGCCCCCAGCAAAAGGGAACCCTTATCAGACCCGGCTATCTCTGGCAAAGCATCTACCCGATCCAGGGAGACCGAACCAGTCGGCTCCTACTTCCTGGCAGTTCTTCTCTCGCCGTATCGGCGTTGAAAGCGCTCCACACGGCCTCCAGTATCGACCAGCTTTTGCTTTCCGGTATAGAACGGATGGCATTCGCTGCAGAGCTCGACGTGGAGTTCCGGCTTCGTCGACCTGGTAACAAAGGTGTTCCCACATGAGCAGTGGACCGTTGCGACAACATAATTTGGGTGAATTTCTGACTTCATAGCTTTACCATCCTAGCGACATTCGCCTGTCAGCTTGCAGTGATTAAATCGAGTTGATACGTGGCCAACAAAACCTAGTAATTATTTGGGACCTGGGACTTGGCGATCTCCAGCAGAAATTCTGCATTTGACTTCGTCGACCGAACCTTGTCTATCAGAAGCTCTAAGCTGGGCGCGGAGTTTCCATCATTGCTCAGAGCATTGAGTACTCTCCTCAGCTTCCAAACCAGCGCAAGCTGATCCTTGTCGAAAAGAAGCTCTTCATGCCTGGTGGACGAAGAGTTGACATCAATCGCCGGATACAGCCTGCGTTCCGCGAGTCTTCGATCAAGTCGGAGTTCCATGTTACCGGTTCCCTTGAACTCCTCAAAAATGACTTCATCCATCCGGGAACCAGTCTCGACCAGTGCAGTGGCGAGTATCGTGAGAGATCCGCCTTCCTCGACATTTCTCGCCGCGCCAAAGAACTTCTTGGGCGGGTAAAGAGCCCCGGAATCGACGCCGCCTGACATGATACGCCCTGAAGCCGGCTGAGCCAGGTTGTACGCGCGAGCAAGCCGAGTGATTCCGTCAAGAATTATTACGACATCCTTGCCCAGCTCCACCAAACGCTTCGCGCGTTCCAAGGCTAGCTCAGAAACTGCCGTATGCTCTTCAGCCGGGCGATCAAAGGTGGAGGCCACAACTTCGCCCTTAACAGAACGCCGCATGTCAGTAACTTCTTCAGGTCGCTCGTCAACTAGGAGCACCATGAGGAATACGTCGGGATTGTTCGCCTCGATGCAGTGGGCTATGTGCTTCATAATCGTGGTCTTGCCAGCCTTGGGAGGAGAAACAATCAGCCCTCGTTGGCCCTTGCCAATGGGAGAAACCAAATCCACGATTCGTGCAGTGACATTCGCAGGATCTTTTGGAGTTTCCAAGACAAGCTTTATATCAGGAAACAAAGGAGTCAGTTCCTCGAACTTCGGGCGTACCTTGGCGAGTTCGGGATCACCTCCATTTATCTGATCCACCCTTACCATTGCTGGATATTTTTCATTGGCGTTTGCCGCCCTCGCCCCTCCGATAACATGGTCGCCCTTGCGCAATCCGAATTTACGGACCACTGAAATTGCGACATACACATCCTTGGGACTGGGAAGGTAGCTTCCAGATCTCAGGAAACCGAAACCTTCTTCTCTAAGATCCAGTATTCCGTCGACATCAGTAAGTTCGACCGGGGTTGCAGGCTCCGAAGTCGTCTCGCGATCTCTGTCACCGCCACGATCCCGCCCTCTGCGCCGGCGGTTCCTTCTTGATGTGCCCTCGGTAAACTCTGCCGCATGACGAGCCTCGCCAGCCTCATCCGGAGCGACCTTGTCAAGCCCGTCTGCAGTCTTGACTGCAAACTCCTGATCAATCAGCTCATCGGTCGACGCTACAGTGCTTTGCCCGTTTGAACCGTTTCGCGCCGTGGCACTTAGGGCTCGTCGCCTAGGCATGGTCGAATTCGTGACAACAATCGGTGGCGGCACTGAAGCTTCGGCGCCTAACGCGGCTCCCGCCTCTTTCTGAGTGTCAGCACCAGCCACAGCAAGCACTCCATTGTCGCCGACTTCGGATGCGCTCTTCGTCGAAACACTCTTTGCGCTTCGAGGGGCCCTTGCTTTTGTGCTGCTAGCAGGTGGTGACGGCTCCAAATTCGAGCCAATCACTCCGGTAGCTGTCAAAATCAAATCCACCATATCTGATTTCTTGGTCCTAGACGTAGTCTTGATCTCCATCGCTCCAGCGATTTGAGCAAGCTCGGTGCGATCTTTTTTCTCAAGAACCGAGCGCTCTAGCTGAGACTCAGTACTCATTTACACCTCTTCTACTAAATATGTCGGTAAAAATCTTTAACACGGCCCCTTTTTAGCCCGCCACAGCTGAATCACTTCAGAAATTCACTGGATTACGTGGTTGTTGTCAGGTAATTATGCCTTCATGAGCCATTTCCCGGATGGGAACGATTGACTTAGACCGCGAGCAACTTCTCCGCTCGTACGTTACCTAGTTTCTACCACAACTAGGATCCCTACTCAAATCCAGCCAATGAATCGGACCCACGCTGAACCAGTTTGTGCTGAAAATAGCCCGAGATTCCATACGAGTGACTGCCAATTGGATAGATCCAATCATCGACGAATCCAATATAGCACAGGTGCCTTATAAATCAGCCTAGCAACTTGTCCGCAAAACTGTACAGTAATCTATACTCCTAGTTCTTCGGAGATCGCAGCGTATGTGGCCTCAACCGCTTCGGGAACCGAGATCTGCGAGATGGCTACATCCGGATCCTTGAGGCCATGCCCCGTCAGCACGCACACCACGACAGAGCCGGACTTCACCTCGGTCTTTAACAACCCTGCAACTGAAGCTGCCGACGCCGGCTCGCAGAAAACAGATTCCATGGTGGCCAGAAACCGGTAAGCTTCCAAGATCTCGGCGTCCTGAACGGAAGAAATTATCCCGCCGGATTCATCCCTGGCTGTGACCGCATTGTCCCATGAGGCCGGATTGCCGATTCGAATCGCAGTTGCAATCGTGTCCGGATGATCGACAACGTGGCCGAGCACGATAGGAGCTGCTCCAGCGGCTTGGAAACCCATCATTTTAGGCAATGACGAAGAGATCCCTGCCTTGAAGTACTCGTTGTAACCCTTCCAGTACGCGGTAATATTGCCTGCATTGCCAACCGGAATGAAATGATAATCGGGTACCACGCCCAGAGTATCGATGATCTCAAATGCCCCCGTCTTTTGACCCTCGATCCGAAACGGATTAATTGAGTTGACGACCGTCACTTTACCGGATCTCTCACCCAACTCGCGAACGATTTCGAGCGCCTGATCAAAATTTCCCTTTATCTGCATAACTTTTGCCCCGTATATCAGAGCCTGAGCCAGCTTCCCGAGGGCAATATAACCCTCGGGAATAAGCACTGCGCAAGTCATTCCAGCTTTCGCGGCGTACGCAGCCGCAGAGGCCGAGGTGTTGCCCGTCGAGGCGCATACCACTGTCTGGCTCCCCGCCTCCGCAGCCTTTGATATCGCCAGCGTCATCCCCCTGTCCTTGAACGATCCAGTCGGATTTCCGCCTTCGTATTTGAGATACACTTCGGCGGACTTTAGGCGTGATAGCTCCGGAGCATAGATAAGCGGAGTCCTGCCCTCGCCAAGCGTGACTATTGGCGTCATGTCACTAACGGGCATGAAACTGCGGTACTCCTCCACAACACCGCGCCAAACCATGCGCTCGCCGTCCGGCCTTCTGGCATCTCGTGACATTTATTTAGGACCTCATCTTAATTCGCCCAAGTCATTTGAGCTCAGTTGTCAATTTTTCCCAGCACCCGTATGAATCCGACGAGTCTTTTCGCGGCAGCAAGTTTGCCTACTTCACTCAAGGTTTTCTGGACCGCATGTTCTTTAGCCAGGTGGGTAATAAATATTAGCCTGGCCTCCTGGCCGAGGCCAACTTGCTCCATCGACATTATCGAGACGCCGTTCTCTCCAAATACGGTGGCGACTTGGCCGAGCACCCCCGGGCGGTCGCTTACGTCGATTGCGATATAGAACTGGTATTGCAGCTCATCGATAGCTAGAATCTGCGCTTCAGGCCGCGCCATATGACGCTCTGTAGATCCAAAACGGAGATTGTGAGCCGCGTCGATGACATCGCCCAACACCGCGGAAGCGGTTGGCAGTCCGCCGGCACCTCTGCCGTAAAACATTAATTCGCCGACCGCGTCACCTTCAACAAACACTGCATTGAATGCGTCTCGCACCGAAGCCAGCGGGTGGGTCAGCGAAACCATGGCAGGATGGACCCTTACGGATATTTTGCCTTCGGGATCGCCCTCCGATTCAATCCATTCGCAAATTGCCAGCAGCTTAAGCGTGTAGCCATGCCTCTTTGCAAACGCAAAGTCATCGAGAGTTACACCAGTGATCCCTTCCCTTGACACATCCTGGAGCATGACATTGCGCCCAAACGCAATAGAAGCAAGAATCGCCGCTTTTGCACTGGCATCGAATCCCTCGACATCAGCGACCGGGTCTGCCTCTGCGTAGCCAAGCTCTTGAGCGCTGCTGAGCGCGTCCGAATAAGATACGCCATCCTCCGACATCCGGGTGAGTATGTAATTGGTGGTTCCGTTGACTATGCCGGTCACACGCCGTACCCGCTCGGCTGCCAAAGATACCTTCAGCGACCTGATAAGGGGAATTCCACCCGCAACCGCTGCTTCGAAAAAGACGTCACGACCTTGGCTCCGGGCGAGCTGGGAAATCTCCTCACCGTAATCCGAGAGCAGACTCTTGTTCGCCGTTACCACAGATTTCTTTGAGCGCAGGGCCTCTTCAATCAAAGACTTAGCCGGGTCATAGCCTCCCATGACCTCTACGATTATGTCTACGGTGGGATCGCTGACGACAGCAAAAGGATCATCAGTCAACAAATCTCGAGGAACCCAGTCTGGGCGATCTGCCGAAAGATCACGGACTGCTATAGCCGCAATTTCCAGGACCTCACCGGTTTGCGACTCGATCAAACTCTGGCCCTCGAGGATGATCTTGACAAGAGAGGCTCCTACGTTGCCACAACCCAGTATTCCCAAACGAACCGGTATAGAACTCACCCCTCCAACTTAGCGCCTCCATGCGGCACGCTCATTGCTATCAGGCAATTGCGCCTAACTGAAAGCACCCGTACTGACCGTACAAAGGTGTTCGGCAATCCTCATTCAATATCCAGCGCAAGCATGTCACTCACGGTCTCCCTGCGCAGCACTGGCCGATATCCCTGATTGTTTACAAACACGACCGCCGGACGGCCAACCTTATTGTAGTTTGACGCCATTGAGTAGCCATAGGCTCCAGTGACCGGGGTGGCAATCAAATCTCCCACCTTTGTAGATGAGGGTAATTGACCATCTCTGACCAGAACGTCTCCCGATTCACAGTGCTTGCCAACAATCGTCACGGGCCTGTCACGGCGCGCCGACACATTCTCGACCGCAAAGATCTCGTAGCCGCTGTCATAAAGTACCGGTCTTGGATTGTCGCTCATACCACCGTCGACACTCACGTAAGTGCGTATTCCCGGAATCTCTTTGATTGTTCCAACCTCGTACACCGTGATTGCAGTCGGTCCTACCAACGAACGACCGGGTTCAACAATGATTCTGGCGGTAGAAGGTATGCCTGCCAGTCTGGCGCTCTCTTTCAACGAAGCGGCCCAATCTCCAAACTCGATGATTGGCTCTCCCGCAAGGTAGGGAACTCCCAAGCCTCCGCCAAGGTTAAGTTCTTCGACCTCCGAGGATGCAAAGAAGGGGGCCAGCATCTCCACCTCTTTCATGAAGGATTCCAACGCGAAAATTTGGCTTCCAATGTGGGCGTGTATCCCTACCAGCTTCAGTTTCTCGGATACCCGAAGCCTCTCAAGGGCCAATTTTGCATCGCCCGAAACTAGGCCAAAACCAAATTTCGAGTCGTCCTGACCAGTCATAACGAACTCGTGCGTATGTGCCTCGACCCCCGGCGTCACCCTGATCCAAACCTTGACTGGGTCATCCTTTGAAACAAGCTTCTCCAAACGGTCGATTTCGTTGAACGAATCAATAACGATGCGGCCCACGCCAGCAGAGATTGCAGCTTCGAGCTCTGCGACGGACTTGTTATTGCCGTGCATGACGATCCGCTCCGGCAAAAAGCCAGAACTTAGCGCTACCGCTAGCTCTCCACCGGAAGCCACATCTATGTGCAGACCTTCCTCGGATACCAGCCTTGCCATAGCCTTGCATAAAAATGCCTTCGAAGCGTAAGCAACGTCATTTCCGAAGTGCGTCTTTAGCTCCCTGGCGCGTGCTCTGATCTGCTCCTCGTCGTAAATGAATAAAGGCGAGCCGAACTCTTTAACCAAGTCTGACACCTTTTGGCCGCGCATCCATAGGCCACCGTCCCGACCGACTCCGCAACCCTGAGGCAAAAGGTACATGGGAATGGGACTGCTTGGATCAATCGCTTCTGCCGGATAACCGAACAGCCCGTCAGTCTCACCCATCACATCTGCTCCAGAGCCTCAACGCCAAGCAGGGAAAGGGCAACACGTATCGCAATCTTGCACGCTGCCACAAGATACAGCCTTGCGTACGTGAGTTCCAGCTCCACCGCATCTGAAATGACATAGCAGTCATGATAAAAGCTGTGGAATAGTCCAGAAAATTCCTTCAGCCAGTTGACAATCTTGTAAGGCGCCCGTTCGAGCCCGGCCTCTTCCACAACTTCCGGTAATGAGGTGATCTGCCTCAAAAGCGCCAACTCCCGATGATGAACCAGAAGTGAAAGATCTACGTCGGCCAAATTAGGCATTGCAATTCCCCGCTGATCCCTTACCCGCTCTATAGAGGCCATGCGGGCATGGGCATACTGGATGTAATACACGGGGTTGTCCATCGACTGGGCCTTGACTTTCTCCACGTCGACTGAAGTTGCTCTGTCAATTGACGTCGACAGAGACAGAAGCCTGGTTGCCGACGGACCCAACTCATCTACAAGATCCTCCAACGGGATAAGATTCCCTTTGCGCTTGGAAAACTTGAGACGGTCGCTTCCCGATTGCAGCGACACCATTTGTCCCAAAAGTATCTCCAGGTGTTCGGAACCGACCCCGATTGCATCCATTGCGGCTTTGAGGGACGCCACCTGACCATGATGGTCGGCGCCGAAGATGTCGATTACCCGCTGGAATCCTCTTATAACGAACTTGTTATAGTGATAGGCGATGTCACCAGCCAGATATGTGAAATCTCCTTCTTCTTTAACTAGATAGCGATCTCTGCTATCGCCAAATCTTGTTGACAGCAATATCCTCTTGTTGCCTTCTTCTACAATCAGCCCTTGCGCATCAAGCATGTCCAATATTTCCTGAACCGCACCGGACTCCTCGATTGAAGCCTGTGAAAACCAGACATCAAAGTGGATTCCCAGCTTGTCCAGCGAATTCCTTATGGTGGTGAGATTCTTTTCCGCCGCCCATGTGCCTGCAGCAACTACGTCTTCGGGACCTGAGTAGTGTGCAGCCATCTCTGTCACATAGTCGCCCTGGTACCCCTCTTCTTCCACTTCGCGTCCCGCCCGGCGCGCCAAAAGCGATTCGCCAAGGCGACGGATCTGGCCTCCAGTGTCGTTGACGTAATACTCTGTAGAAACCTGATAGCCGCAGCGTCTGAGAAGTCGAGCTAACGCGTCTCCGTACGAAGCCCACCAGCCGTTTCCTACATGCAGCGGCCCGGTTGGATTAGCAGAGCAGAACTCCAGCATGACTCTTTCGCCGTCACCAACCTTCGAGAGAGCAAATGACTCTTCGCCTAGCGCGACTGTCTGAGCCAGTTCATCGTGCAGATAACCATAATCCAGAAACAAGTTGATAAAACCCGGACCGGCTATTTCCACTCGCTTCTGATACTTGATTGGATTTTCGGCCAGATAGGTACATATTTTCTCCGCCACGGACCTGGGCTTCTCACCTAGAAGTTTCGCTGAAACCATAGCGATGTTGGTCGAGTATTCGCCGTGCTCCAAACGGGCCGGCCTTTCAACGACGAATTCGGTCGGCTCGACCTTTAGATCGAGATACTCCACGGCACCACAAAGCGCGTCTACTATAGTTTCCCGAGCTCCGCTCACCTGACCGCCACCTTTTCAAAACGCCTCAAACCCATCGTAGGAATCAATTCTCGATCAATACCTTGTCCGCACCGTGACGAAGGTCGAATTCGCCACACTACTCTGGCTAATGTGCCCTCGTAGCTCAGGGGATAGAGCACCGGCCTCCGGAGCCGGGTGCGCAGGTTCGAATCCTGCCGAGGGCGCAAATTTCTTAATTAGCTAGCCTAGAGGTACCACCGGCATTTCCGCAGAAAAGCCTCAGATTGCACGGAAAGCTAGCGATGCCCGCTATCGCATCCGCTCATGTGCCGCCTTTCGCTCCTCGCCACGAGCAGAATTTAGCCCTACCGCCCTTGATGGGCTGACAACGCAGCCGCGATATGAAAGACTTTGTTGTCTGGATAAATACCAGACCGATTTCCACATCTTCATCCTCATCTCATACAGCACAGATAAGAATACGACTATAAGAAATTTCCCGAAGAGCACAAGAGTGGTTGGACAATTGAGTTATTCGCTTTCGCAGCTTGCCAATCAAATACCGGGAGCACGGACGATAGGTCCAGACGTGGAAGTGCGCGGTATAGCAAGTGATTCCCGTCTGGTCAATCCCGGCGATATGTTCACGGCAATGAAGGGGAGCCGCCTCGACGGTCACGATTTCGCAGAGGAAGCCGTCGAAAACGGCGCAAGCTTGCTCATGGTCACCCGCGAGCTTCCAATCGAACTGCCTCAGCTTATCGTTCCCTCAGTGCGCCACGCTCTGGGAACGGTCTCCTCGCTGGTTTATGGAGTGCCTTCATCCAAGATGAAGGTCATCGGAATAACTGGAACAAACGGTAAGACAACCACCTCCTACATGCTTGAGAATGCTCTCGAGCACGCTGGAATTAAGTCCGGCCTGATAGGCACCATAGAGACGAAAATCAATGGCCAATCGATTCCCGCGATTTTCACCACCCCTGAAGCTCCATCACTTCAATATTCCCTTAGGGAAATGTTAAAGCACAACGTGGAAGTGGCAGTCATGGAGGTCTCGTCACATGGGATCGACCAGCACCGGATCGACGGAACCCAGTTCGAGCTGGGCATATTCACAAATTTGTCGCCCGAGCATCTCGATTATCACGGAACCATCGAGCAGTACTTCGCCACCAAGGCGCGGCTATTTGAACCAACCAGGTGCAAAAAGGCTTTGATTTGCGTAGATGACGAGTGGGGACTTCGGCTCAGCCATCAGATGCAGGTTCCATCCGTGACATTTGGTAGCTCAACACTTGCCGACTATCGTATCCAGGACATCAGGATCACCCATGATGGAACATTGTTCACTCTAAAAGGACCCGACGTATGCACCGACATCTTCTCTCCTATCGTCGGTGCTTGCAATGCTCAAAATGCGGCAGCTGCCTTCCTGGCTCTGCACCTGTTGGGAATGGACACAAAAGCCGCTCTTGCAGGAATCATGAGTTGCGAAAGCGTGTCCGGGCGATTCCAGAGAATTGAACTCGGCCAACAGATCGAGGTCATCGTCGACTATGCCCACACGCCAGGAGCTATCAGGTCGCTGATTGAAACGGCCAGATCACTTGCTCCGTTAAACTCCGAGGTTTACATAGTTGCCGGGGCAAGAGGGGGCCGGGACAGGCTCAAGAGACCAGAACTCGGCAGAGCCCTTGCAACCGCAAATCACGTGATTCTCACCGTTGATTCGCCGGGCGACGAAGACCCTGCGACAATTGTCGAACAGCTGATTGCCGGCACTATTGACGTTCCTGAAGGCCGAATCTCTGTCGAATTGGACCGAGAGAAGGCAATCGGTCTTGCCATCAGCTCGGCTTCGGAAAATGACACAGTGCTCATCGTCGGGCGCGGCCACGAGAAGAGTCTGAGGATAGGCAACCGCAAGATCCTTCTGGATGATGTCGAGGCAGCAAAACAAGCGGTGAAGACTTTGGGCTTAGCCAATTCGCAAGATCGCGCCTACGCCGCAAGGTGAGGCCCTATAAATTGCCAACTCGCCAGAAACTTGTCACAATTGCGCGCAGGTTCTCTGAGACCAAGACTCCCCACGAATGGTGCGCGCTGTCGGGATGCGTCATTTGCCTTAAATACGCGATGGTAGGATTTACAGGAATAGAAATAATCCAGACAATTTAGCTAATATCGACATTTCGCCTTCGCAGCAAAAAGGAGCGGGAAGGCCACGGCTTCCAACATTAGAGTTGGCCGCCGATGGTAGTCCAAATCAACTTATGTCCAGACCAACTGTCAGCGTAGTTATTCCCACCTACAACTCACAGGAAACTATAAAAGGCGCATTGGAATCTGTGTACTCCCAGAGCGTCCCGCCTGACGAGGTCTTAGTGATCGACGACGAATCGAGCGATAACACGTGCGCAATAGTCACTTCGAACTTTCCGGAAGTGCGCCTGATCAAAAAACATAACGGAGGGCCTTCCTCCGCCAGGAACCTGGGAATCAAGAATGCGAAGTCAGAGTGGATAGCCTTCCTTGACGCCGATGACAACTGGGCGAACGACAAAACTGAAATCCAGTTGAGTGAGATTGATAGAAATCCTAAAGCAGTTCTAATCGCTTCCAACTGGACAGAAACTGCAAGGCCGTTGTTGGATTCCCAGAAAGCCAGGCCAGCCGAAGTCTCAACCAAGAAACTTTGGACCTCGGAGATCCTGGTGCTCAATCGCTTCCAAACCTCAACCGTAATCGCCCGCCGGGCGCAGCTTGATCAACTAGGCGGCTTTCGAAGCGAGCTTGACGGAGCGGAAGACTGGGATATGTGGCTGCGCCTTTCAAAACTGGGAGAAATTGTACTAATCGAGGAGCCGCTTGTCCTTTACCGCAATAGTGAGAGCGGGTACTCAAAGAACCTGGTACGGCTGATGCTAGCCATGCAAAAGATGATGGCACGCGAATCAGATGAAATGTCCATCAACCCGAGACTGTTCAAGAAGATCTGGGCCTGGCATTATTTGCGCTACCTCGTAGGCTTCCTGTTGCTCAAAGATGCAAAGGGGGCAAAGACGTGCATTGTTTCTGCAATCAGAGCTGGGCTTGGTCCCCAACTCCCATCGGCGGCCTGGACATATCTGATCCCATTTCTGTCGCTCAGGATACGAAGACGCCTCCGGAAATAGATAGCGGAGCGGAGCCTCTCCTAAGTTGAACTCTCGTTCTTCTTCATCTTTGCTTCGTAGCTCTCATCTATTGCCCTTTCGCGGCGCTTCCTATAGACAACGAAGCCGACAATTGCAACAAGCACCAGTCCAAGCAGGACATAGGATATATCTCCAACCACCTTTTCCACCTGCTTGTAGCTTTGGCCGGCAAAATAGCCCAGCAACGCCATCGAAACAGCCCAGGCGATTCCGCCCGTCACATTGAAGATAATGAAGGTCCGATATCTCATTCCGGCCACACCGGAGATGCCGGGAACCAACACCCTGAGACTGGTGGTAAAACGCCCCACAAAAACGCCAGGACCACCCCTGCGCACCATGAACTCTTCTGCGCGAGCTAGATGCGCCGGCTTCACGAAATGGGAGAGCCTGTTGTTGATCAATGATCGGCCCCATTTCTTACCAATAAAATAACCTATGCTGTCTCCAATGATTGCACCCGCTGATGCGGCCAGCATTATCAAGACCAGCGACTCCCGGTGTTCAAAGGCAAGCACTCCCGCCACGATGACCACAGTCTCTCCCGGAAAAATAAATCCAAGAAAAATAGAGGCCTCTGCAGCAGGAAGCAGGAAGACCAAGAGCAGGACCAGCCAGCCGTGAAGTGTAAAGATGTAGTTTGCGATGCTGCTCATCTGTAGAACCCTAGCTCTTCATGCCAATAATTTGCTGAGAATTGATCGCGTTAGGATCTGCATCGCCTGAATTATCTCCAATGGCGCTGAAAGGTCTGCGCTAGACGGAACCTCCACGCCGCGACTCAAGCGTTACATTAAGGACTGTCGAAATAATGAAGCTGAGACCCACCACTGCCAACCATACCCCAAACACCAGGCTAAGCGCCGTAAGTGCGGAGCCCATTCCTAATACAAAAGGCCAGATGGTATTAGACGGAAATGCGCCAACCGCTCCCGAACCCTCAGCCAGAGTCGCCTCTGGACGGTCTTCGGGCCGCAAGGGCATCCTGCGAACCCACCAGCTAAAGTAAAGGCCCGGCATAATTCCGAGTCCGGCAGCTGCAAAAAGCATGATAGACCCGCCAGCCTCGCCGGACCACAGAAAATAAATCACCATGATTGCAAAAAAGAAGATCCCGACAACCATGTAGACGCCGCGTTCGCTTTTCATCGAGATTTCTCCGATTTCTCGATATTCTCAGCCTTCTTGCCATTGTGGGTTACTTTGTGATCGGCTGCTTCTGGATGGTTCATATCCCATACGGGACGTTGAGACCTAATTGGAGGGAGCTTTTCAAAATTGTGGTGCGAGGGTGGAGAATCTGCCGCCCACTCCAGGGTGTGGCCGTCCCATGGATTCGCAGATGCTGGAATCGGCTTTCTCCACGAGATCCACATGTTTACCATCCAGACAATGAATGCTAGTCCAGTGATGTAAGCGCCAATTGAGGAGATCCTGTTTAGAGTCGTGAAATGGTCAGCTGGAAGATATTCGGCGATACGTCGAGGCATGCCTTTCAAACCCAGAAGGTATTGCGGAAGAAATGTCACATTGAAACCGATAAATATCAACCAGAACTGCAGCTTTGCCAGGCCTTCGCGGAACATTCGGCCGGTCAGCTTGGGATACCAGTAAAAGAATCCGCCAAATCCGGCGAACACCGTGGTTCCAATCAGCACCTGGTGGAAGTGGGCTACTACGAAGTAGGTATCGTGGGTCGCAAAGTCAATCGGAGGGGACGCCAGCAAAACGCCGGTAATTCCACCCATTGTAAAAACAACGATAAATCCTATCGCAAACAGCATGGGCGTCTTGAACTCCACCTGGCCGCCCCACATCGTTCCAATCCAGGTAAATATCTTTATTCCTGTTGGCACCGCGATCAAGAGCGACAGTGCGCTGAAGAATGGCAGCAGCACCGTCCCTGTGGTGAACATGTGGTGCGCCCACACGCCAGTCGAAAGACCTGCGATTGCCAAAGTCGCAAAGACCAGGCCCTTGTACCCGAATACGGGCTTCCTTGAAAATACCGGAATAATTTCGCTCACCATTCCAAAAAATGGCAGCGCAAGAATGTAAACCTCGGGGTGTCCAAAGAACCAGAACAAGTTCTGCCATAATACCGGCATGCCTCCCCCGGCCACCGAATAGATGTGGGTCCCCAAATGCCGGTCAGCATAGAGCATTATCAGAGCAGCGGTCAGAACGGGAAATGCGATCAAAATCAAGAGTCCAGTTACAAGCATGTTCCAAACAAAGATCGGCATCCTGAACATTGTCAGTCCAGGGGCACGCAAATAAAAGGTGGTGGTGACCAGGTTGACGGCAGTAAATATACCCGAAAATCCAACCAGCATTATCGAGACGATCCAAAGGTCCGGGCCGGCGCCGGGAGAGTTAGTCGCGTTCGATAGCGGCGCATAAGAGACCCAACCAAATGCCGCAGCGCCCGAGGCGGTGAGAAAGCCAAGCAGCATACTGATCCCGCCAGTGAGATATAACCAGTAGGACAAAGCATTGAGACGGGGGAAGGCCATATCCGGCGCACCAATTTGCAGAGGAAGGAGGTAGTTCGCAAA
>DAHVRV010000029.1:0-30673 GCA_027322285.1 Actinomycetota bacterium | reverse complement strand
CTCCGCCCAGGGGACTATAGAAAACCCCGGCAAGCGAGTAGCCCAGAAGAGGGGGCTCAACCGAGCCATATCGTCTCAAAGCTGGTCTATGTTTAGAAAGCGCCTGGAGGATAAGGCTTCTAGCGCCACAAGCCCAGTGGAAATCATTCCTATAAACCCCAGATATACATCCCAAACCTGTTCCCAGTGTGGAAACACACAGGCCAATAACCGCAAGAGCCAAGCGGTCTTTGCCTGTATTACATGTGGACACGAAGCTAATGCAGACATAAATGCAGCATATAACATACTTGCCGCGGGACTCGCGGTCACAGGACGTGGAGGGACATCGCACGCAAAGCCCATCAGGGCTGAGCACAGCGACCCAGCGAAGCGTCAACTACCTGAAAGAGAAGTGGCGTGAGCTACCCGCTTTTGGGAATCCCCCGGATTCATCCGCGAGGAGGAGGTCAAGAGATAGTTGCGACGATTGTAGGAGTAAGCGACGAGAACCAATTGCTAGCCACTCCCGAATTGAACCCATAGAACGGCGTTTATCTAGATGCGGAATTTACCGCTTTTGTTGGGTTTTAGAGAAGTGGGAGCGTCTGCTGCTATTTGGGTAGCTAACGATGCAGCGTGCTCTCTGAGGTATTCCTTTAGTAACGGTTGTGCGAAATCAACCTCGCCATAAGTCGTGCTTTCAATCATTCCCGCTTCAATCAGTCTCAGACGGTACTGCCCGGCGTAATTAGTGCCAACTCCAAGGCGGGAACATATATCAGACATTTTTGACGGTCCATCGTCTTGCGACATGGCCACAAGGAATGTGCGGTCAATGCTTGAAATGTCGGCCAATGCTGGTTCGTATACAAGAGCTCCCATTCGCCTACGTGCAGCAGCAACACCTTCTGCAACATCAGCTAATGTGATTGTTTTTTCTTTAGGGTGCTGTCTCCAGATGTATTGACCAATGAGCTGAATTAGGAATGGGTATCCACCTGTCGCCTGTGCAGCTTCGGTACATACAGCAGCATCTATCTCTCGACCGTTTTCCTGGATCGGCTCTCTGATGGCTTGCTCTACATCTGAAAGGCTGACTCGGCCAAGGTTGTAGCGTTCTGCTCTGCGTAGGAAGGTGAGAACATCATCATTTAGAACGGGACTAACGGCTGAAGACAGTCCAGCAGCAGCGAAAGCCACGTTTCGACTATCACGAAAAGCGTGCTGAATGGTTGCTCCAAACTCACGTAGTTCGTCCATCTGTCGGTAATGAATCTCGTCGATTGTGATTAGCACCCCTGTGTCGTACTCGGCCAAGATGTCAGTCACTAGTTCCAATTGACTACGAAAGTTTGTCGGGATGTTTGCAGCCGCTGGATTATCCCAAGTAGCGCCTCCTGCCCCAAAAGGAAGCGTCACGCCCGATATGCGCTTCTTGCCCTGATCCATCAGGTCCATTAGGATTGACGGCAGGTGAATAGTGGCTAGGCGGGTGATGAAACCTGGTGTCGCAGTTTCCGATATTACGAGCCAGCCATTCTTTTTGGCAACGTCTTGCACTTTGTTCAGCATGACGGTTTTGCCGGTACCGCGAGCGCCAGTGTAAATTGTGGCCCTTCCTGATGCGCCGGGGCCATCGTCTAGAGCGGCGGCAAATTCCTCAATCAGGTCATCTCTTCCTGCAAGCAGGGGAGGAGATACTCCGAACGTTGGTGTAAATGGGTTCTTTACCATGCATCCATTATAGTGCCCCTGCTTTATTTGTCTTTAGTTCTTTTATATCTTTTATATCTGCTTTGCCTTTGGCGTGATTGTGCTGGCACGAGCGTTTAATCTAGAGTAAATTACAGGTATGCCTAATCCACCACAAATATCACCAGAGCAAAGACTGGCTGCACTTGAAAAAGCGGCAGCGGTACGGACTCAAAGAGCCGAGATCAAAGCCGAGCTGAAGAAGGGCTCAGTTTCTCTTGTGGCACTGCTTGAAAGAGCACCCAAAGAGGATCTCGTTGGAAAGATGAAAGTAAGTGCGGTTCTTGAAAACCTTCCTGGCTATGGAAAGGTAAAGGCCCAGAAAGTTATGGAGCAGGTTGGTATCAGCGAGACTCGCAGGTTGGCGGGTTTAGGTGCAAATCAGAAAAATCAGCTTCTCACGCTTGTCGGGTAAAACCGCAACGTTCGCTCGTAAGGGCTTTCTCTTTGGACTAAAAAGCTCCACTCAGGTGGGGCTTTTTGCTTGCCATCCTTATGTCCTGGGATCGGTTTCGCGTGCATACATATAAAGCATACGGAGCCACCATAGGGAAGGAAGAATATGTGCCCAAGGGAGATAGCTGCAACGAAAAGGCGTGTGCCAGTAGAGCGGGTCACAGACACCATCTGCCCCCGATGTGAATCGGACGAGGTGGAGGGAGAGCACATTGAAACCGGGGAAAACAAGGCTGTACAGGGGATGACCTGTCTTAGTTGTAATGCGGGCTGAACGAACGTTTACGATTTTGTAGCCGTTCATTTTGACCGAAATAAGCCCGCAAGCCCCTGGATTCATCCATGGGGTCAAGGGCAGTCGTAGCAAAGCCACGAGACTGTCTCACCCAGGAATTAAAATAACTATATGAGCATCCGCCAGCGACTCTAAAGCCCATTTTGCTCTGCTGAGCACCCCATCGAAGGTCAGAATCTCCGGCTCAGAGATCTGCCTCCCGAACAGTTCGAACGAACGAACGCACTTTATCTTGATTCTCGCCTCCGTCAGAGCCCCGTAGTTGTGATATATCTCCCACTACCAGGAAAGAAGCGAAGACGGAAAAGATATGTTAAATCACCTGGCATATCGGTGCCATCCTCGTTCTTAGACTGAAACCTCTCACCTACTTCGGCAACAAATCGATGAGTTGTACCCTGAGCTTGCGCAACTACCCCTGCGAGTTCTTGAGAAATCGCCCAGCATCCCGACCTATATTCCTTCTTAATCAAATCCGTCTTAGGCGTCTTGATTTCAGCAAAAACCATCGACTTAATCCGACCAGATGTATGAAACATCGCGTCTACTCGCTTACCAACGGAGTGGCTTGAAGCACCTGAGACTACTTGCTCAAGTCTTTTACTGTCCCATTTAGTCAATAGCTGACCCGTTAAACTCACCCCAGGCATCCACGGGTTCTTCTCGAATAGCTGTTGCCAAACGGATTTTTTTAGGCGTATCCGAGGGAACTCAGCTCAGGCTTGGTTGCGCAGCTCACGAGATATTTCGCAAAGTATCATGCCCTATCAATCGGTTTCGGAATAAATACCCTGGAACCAAGGTACTCTGAGGCTGCCTGATCTTGAGCTTCCAGGACATGTGAATAGACCTTGAGCGTAACGGAAGCATCAGCATGGCCAAGTCTTCCACTTACAGTTCTTACGTCTACCCCAGCTGCTATCAACTGCGTAGCGGTGAAATGTCTTAATTGGTGGAGGTGATATGGAAAACCTAGAGAGTCGCAAACAGTGCGAAAAAACTTCGAAGGTGTATCAGGATGCAACGGAAGCAAGCCGTCAGGCTCTCCGAAGAACAAAAAGGGATCGGGAACTAGCTCGAAACCAAGTTCGACGTTCTTTTTGAGTGCCTCGATCTGTGAGAAAATAACGCCGTCTAAAGTTTCATCTATGCCTATCTTTCGAATCCCATGGGTCTTAGTTGGCTTCTCATAAATGCCAGCTTTCGGGGTGTAGCCAAGGCTTCTTGCGATAGTGAGCTTTCTAGCAGCCGGGTCGTAGTCTGACCAGCGAAGTGCCAACGCCTCGCCCCGTCTAGCACCAGTGAGTGCACAAAGGGCAAAAACAGCTGCAAGTTGAGGACTGCGCTTTGATGCTGCCACGAGAATCTGGCCCAGTTCTTCAGGTGTTGGGGCTGCTGCCGCTTTACGCCTCACGGTTGGCACAGAGGCAAGCCCTGCTACGTTTTTCTCTAGCCACCCCCACTTGACCGCCTGACCGAGAGCTCGGTGCATCAGCGAGTGAACATGTCTTACCCGAGCACTCGAAAGGCCCTTTTGGGTCATCGAGCGATAGAGCATTTCGAGATCCCTCGCGCTCAATGCTTCAATCCTCGTTTTACCAAACGCCGACGAAGCGTGCTTGGCCGCACCTTCATAAAACTGGATTGTTGAACTCTCTAAACGCTTTCCTCGACAAGCGACCAGAAATTCCTCTAAAAGTCCATCAACTGTTACCGCCGAGTGGACCTCTCGCGAAGACGACGCAAGTGAGGCAAGCGCCTTATCGGCAATACGCGGACCGCCTTCAACAGTCTTCGAGACATAGAGATACTTGCCCGTTACCGGGTCCTTGCCAAGCGACACCCTGAGCTTCCACACCCCTGGTCTGACTTCTTTTTTATGTCCCGTCACAAAATAATTATGTACTTTTTATGTACTGGTGTCAAGCGCAAACTTCAGAAAGTGCCTCTGAACTGGTGGGCCGCCAGGGTCTCGATCCCTGCACCTTGAGATTAAAAGTCTCCTGCTCTGCCCGATGAGCTAGCGGCCCTCTAAGTAAAACAAGATTAGATCCTAACGTAAAAATCCCTGACCTCATCTAACTAATGAATCTTCCGGGAGATTTAGCTCACCGTCTTTACTTCTGCGCGAACGGAATGGAAGGCCGGCTGGAATGGCCAACAATTAGCCAGGCGCAAGCTTGTCACCGGCTCGTCTAAATGGCTTCACTCAGACAGTTGAGAATTTGTCTGGATAGAATCGTGTCCCAATTCTCAGCCACGGGCCGACTGCTGATCTCCTAAAACAGGAGAGCATGACATGGAAATAGATCCCGCTTCCCGTAAATGGCGCTGCACTGCCTATTGAAAATTTGCTATGTCTCGCAACCATTGGTTTGAAGGTCTTCAACATCACTCAAATATTCTTCCCTCAGTAAATTTTCATCACCGGAGACTTTAATGAAGTTGCAAAAACTCACAACATAATCGGAGCAATTTTGTCAGCTTCAAACTTGGAAACGGTAAAAAGACCCTCAACTTCAGGAAACAAATCGCCCAAATCCCATGAAGCCACGGCGAATGCGAAGCTAACGGCATTAACAGGACTGTTGATCTTTTTCCTTTTAGCTGCCGAAGGAATGACCGTTCCCTTTGTGCGCCAGCTAATTACGCTTCATGTCTTCATTGGCTGGCTTCTTTTACCGCCGCTTTTATTGAAGATAACCAGCACTACCTACCGATTTGTGATGTACTACCTCGGAAATCCAAGGTACACGAAAGCCGGACCGCCTAAGCCGCTGCTCAGAGTCATCGGGCCACTGATAATCCTAACCACCACACTTTTGATGTGGTCAGGAATTGAAATGGTGCTGATTGGTCCAAGCGGCTCAGGTATCGCATTGTGGGACACCATTCACAAGGCCTCTTTTGTTCTCTGGTTTGCCCTTATGGTCGTTCATGTCCTGGCATACTTCCCAAAAGCGGGCCTCCTCTCAATGTCAGAGCTAGCCCGCAAATCCGGTGCGCACTCGTTTAGACCGTCCGGAAGACCAATCCGGGTAGCGATGGTGATCGGGGCTCTCATTGTGGGGGTGATACTCGGACTACACCAGTTGCATCTGACCAATCCATGGGTCTCGATGTTGGCTGGCCACAAAAAGATTGGCTAAACTACGCAAACTCCGCGCATCAGATTGAATAAACTCGAAACCCATGGGCAACGAGGGATCGCAACTAACAACTTCGGATTTGGAGAGACTGGCCGCAAAGGTAGTAGAACTCGAATCTCAGCTTGCACAATTGCAATCCCTGATGAGCAAGATCGATTCCAACTCATATGGCAAATGTGAAGCCTGTGGAACGGAGATTGGATTGGAGATCTTGGCTGCAGATCCCAATGCGCTGTTCTGCAGCCAGCACTTATCAGCCTCTCAAAATCTTCTTTAGCGATTCCTTCGTTTCGGCACGAAATCACCGCAGCCGACGACTCATAACCCCCGACGATCGAAGCACAGCGGATCCGATTTGTTAGGCCCTAAATCCTAAATCCCGAGCCAACTTGGGACGGGAATAAATCCTCCACGCTTATTCTGCGATGGGCCACACCCTGCTCATAGGACCAGTTTGCGAATGCTTCCAGGGTCGCACGATTCTCCTCGACGCCGTATGGGAACGACGATCCACCGAAAGCCTCTTTCGTCTTCCTGACCGCCTCATCCAACCACAGGAGTGGGACTCGGCTGGCAGGTCCGGCTGGAGCGACGGCAAGGCGCGCGACACTCCGTGCGCGGGCTTCATCAAAGGCTGTATACAAATTCCGCAGGATCCACGGATATGACTGGACAGTTTCGCGCTTTACCACCACCAGGTGCATAATCGGAACCACGCCGGTACGTTTGGCATATTCCATCTCAGCTTCTAAGGTGTGTGGAATTAGACGGACGATCCTAGGATCCTGGTTCTCGAAACTGGTTGGGGCATGGGCGCTTATTATTGCGTCGATATCTCCGCTCGACAACATCTCATCTAGGCATTTATGTGCCACCGGTGTTAGTTTTACACCTTGGGGCAAAGCAAGTGGAACTTTTTCGGTCCTCCCAGCCTGATTTACGCCAGCCTGCACCCACTCGACAGACTCGAGTGGCACGCCCCATTCATGTGTCAACAGAGCTCGCGCATAGATGCAGGCGGTCATTGCCCATTCAGGCACACCGATCCGTTTGCCTCGCAGTTCTCCGGGACTGGAAAACTCGCCAGATCTTACATAGAAAGACGAGTGGCGAAAGACCCGTGATGGAAAGACCGGGATACCAACCATGGAGGTGTCGCCTCTGGAGAGTAGGGAGATGTAGGTGGCCATCGACATTTCGGAAACTTCCCATTCCCGAAACCTTTCAAAGCGAAAGAAGATCTCTTCCACCTTGAAGTCCAGACAGCGAAGCTTTACGCCCTCAGGCTGCACCCTCCCAGCCACCAAATCGCTGACGTGGTCGTAATAAGTCATGGCTGCCGTTATTTCTACAGGTTCCAATAGAGGTACTCCCAGTTCCCAATCGAATATCGCGACGCATCCAGTGAAGAGGTGAAGACAGGCGGGCGGGTTTATCACAGCCCCGACTAGCGACATTCAACCGCCGGAGGGTGTGCCGCATTATTGCGATGGGCCAACACGCGGCTCATCGTTCCCACCAAATGTTTAGCTGACCTTCAAACCCAGCAAACGGGACGCATTCCCTTGGTAAATCGTATTCTTCTCGTCGGCTGAAAGCCCAATCTCTTCCATGTTTGCGATTGTGGCACGGATGTATCCTGGTCCTTTTTCAGGATCGAACGGCGAATCCGAGGCAAACAGCATATGGTCCGCGCCGTAAAAATCAATGCTGCAGCGCAACGCGTGCGCCGCTCCGAACATGGCCGTATCTGCGTACATCATCTTGAAGTATTCGATCGGCCTTTTGGTCAGCGGATAGCCTTCTATGTCGGCTTTCTGGTCCTCCGGAGTACGGGCACCCAACTGGTCCCAGCCGGGACCCACGCGACCGGCAAAGTGGGGAATCATTGAGCCGCCGTGGTGAATCAGCAGTTTGAGATCAGGATATCGCTCGAGTACGCCGCTAAAGACGAGCCTTGCCTGAAAGACCGACAGATCCATCTCCCAACCCAGCGTCCACCAAATCTCATAGCGGGAACGAGTTTCAGTGGGATAGTCCGGCCACGCCACATTTCTGGCCGGGTGCACCTGAAGCATTCCCCCGCTTTTGGCGGCGTTCTCCCAGAAAGGTTCGAACTCATTGGCGTCCATGGCTTTTCCGTGCACATGGGTATAGATCTGCGCACCCATGGAGCCAAGCTGGTTACGCGCGTAATTGTACTCTTCGATCCCTGCCTCGGGATCATCTAGAGGCGTAGCGGCGAAGAAACCGGCAAAGCGGTCGGGGTGATCCGCCACCAACTGGGCCATGGACTCATTTGCCAGCCTGGCCATTTCTTTGGAGATGGCAGGCGAACCAAGATCCTCGACCGGAGGCGCTGCAAGATTAATTATCTGGCGGTAATCACCAAACTCGTCCATCTGCCTGAAACGAATGTCGAGATCCACCATAGAGGGAATATTGGACACTCGCTTGCGCAGGTTTGCAGCCTCGGCAGTCGCTCCCAGGTCAAAGAAGCGGTCGTAGTACGCGCGCGGCATTATGTGGCAAAAGGCATCAATCTTCATCTTGTCTCTTTCGGTCCATTGACAGCATTTGCATATCAACTTTCTTTTACTGCTGCAACAATCCCCAGAATACCGAGGGTATTGTTTGACTAACTGCCGGCGTCAACAAGAGTTGCGTACCCGCTAACCCGGGCCGCAATCTCTTCGGCATTCCCCGGCTCCTCATCGCCTCTCCACGCGATATGCATGTCGGGACGAAGCAACAACAAATCTCGCTCGCAAACCTTTCTGGCGGCCGGAGAGGACAACGTGAGTGTTCTAAACGGCACCGAAAATTTCTGAAACCCCCCAGCAAAGCCCCCTCCAACATTCGGATCTCCGCTTAGATTCACCAATGTATACCCATTTGGGTCGACGATGTCTTGAATTGCAGAACCGTTTTCCAACCAAATATGCGGAAGACGACTGCCAGGCCAGGTCGTTGGCGTATAGTCAAAGCAATCTGGATCAGGACCTTCCCCTGGTTCATCCACAATTATCGGAGATCCGAAATACCTGTAACCCAGCTCGATACCAAGCAACTCATTGCTCTTGCGCTGCTCTTTGTCTACCAAATCTCTGATTTTGGCTCTGTGGCTCTCGCCCCGGCTCGAATCCTCGAAAGCCAGAGGGCCGCAAATACTCCGCCAAGTTCTGCGCCCGGCAGCGGCCTTGCTGGATGCGTGGACATTCCTTGCACCGACCAGACGGCGCTCAGCCTCGTAGCTGCCGAGGAGATCTGGACCTGCCCAGCCTTCAAGCGCTGCCGCCAGTTTCCAGGACAGGTCGATGGCATCGCCCACCCCGGTGTTCATTCCAAGACCGCCTGTCGGAATCACAAGATGGGCGGCGTCGCCGGCAATGAATACCCGCTTGGTTGCGTAGCTGTCTGCGAGCATCAGCCGCTGAGTCCATTTCCCGACATACATCATCTCGAACTCAATTGGGGCCCCAACCGTACTGCGAAAGAGTTCCACCATCTCCGAACCGTCTTCAACCACGGAGTGCAGGGTGAAATGAACCGTGTCATCCTGGACGATCAGAAACGTAGACCTCTCATCGGCAACGTGATAATGCCGGCCCTTCCCTATTGGGATTGCGTCGTATAGCCCGGGTGCTCGGAAAAGAGCCTGGTGCATTTCCAAGAGAGACTCCCCGGAAAGCTCTACTCCAAGGCCGTTTCGAACTGTGGATGTCCCGCCATCGCAACCTGCCAGGTACTTTGAACGAACAGATAGCTCATTTCCGTCCAGGTCACGAACGATTGAAGTCACACCTTCAGAATCTTCGGAGAACGAGGCCAGTTCCTGGCCGAAACGTACAGTTACTCCCTTGGTGTGTTCGGCCGCACCTTTCAAAAGTGGCTCGAGGGTGTACTGAGAGATGAGCTGATAGGGCTCAAGCGGCATTGATCCGTCATTTACTAGTGCGCCTTGGGCCTTGAGCTGGTTTACGGAAGGGTACAGATGCCTGGCGATAGGTGGATCTTGCAGCGTCCGAATCACAAAAACGTCCATCGGAAGATCTTGGCCATATCCAGCCCGGCGCACCTCATCCGCGATTCCCATACGGCGGAAAATCTCCATAGTCCTTGCATTGCACCGCTCCATTTTGGGCAGAAATGCAGGCTTTGGCCGCTTGTCAATAAGCATGCAGCGAACTCCGCGCCGACCAAGATCAATTGAGAGAGTTAAGCCAACCGGGCCACCGCCGACTATTAGGACGTCAGTATCCCAACCATTCATGAATAATGTGTCCCCCCGCGAAGCTTTTCCGATATCAAGCGTAAATTGAATGCGTTTGCTATCAACGGATGATACAGTAGATCTTATTATACGACAATCCGGAGGTATCAGGGTGTCAGTCTCGACGGAAGGGACCGGCGAAAACACTCACAAGAGTGTTCAACGGCGCACAGGAGCGGAGAGCGCCCGAAGAGTGCTGCAGCTGATGCTGTGCTTCAATCGCCAAAATCATACCTACACGGCACGCCAGCTGGCTGACGAAGTTGGCATTCCACTGCCTAGCGTGCACCGTTATGTCGCTCTCCTGCGTGAAACTGGAATACTCATAGATCGGGGATCGGGAAGATACAGCCTGTCTCCAAGAATGATCCCGCTGGCGCAGGCTGCGAGATCCGCTGAGACGATGATTGAGTTTGCGGATCCGGTGATGAGGCGGCTCTCTTCAGAAACCGGCGAGAGCGTCATCCTGGTGCGCATGATAAACGACATGGCCACCTGCACTCACCGGATCGAATCACCTCGCCGACTTCGCATCTCTTATGAACCGGGACAGCTCGTTCCACTCCTGAGCGGAGCAAGTTCGCGTATTCTTCTCGGGTCGATGTCACCGCAGGCAAGGAAGGCGCACCTATCACACTTCCTCTTTATGGCAGATGGTGACCTTCGAAATCTGGACCGCATAGAGCAGGAAATTCAACAAGCCACAAAGAACGGCTGGGCCACCAGCTCATCCGAAATTGATGAGGGCGTGTGGGCTGCAGCCGCGCCAGTCAAGCACGGCAAAGAGATTGTCGCGAGCCTTTCCATACCCACGCCCTATTCAAGGGTCACGCCTGACTCTCAAAAAAGGCTGATTTCGCAAGTCACCGTAGCTGCCGCCGAGATAAGCAGCCTGATCTCAGCGATACATTAGACGACTTGGCGGCCCAATCTTGATCCTAAGGCAACCTTAAGGTTTTATGCAGTGAAATTTCGACAATCGCCTCTAGCTTGACTTTGATCCATGAATTATCACACAACGCATCAAGTGCCATCAACGAAAATGGCTGAAGGAGCAACCCCGTGAAGTGGTTTAGGCGGTTTGCCAAAAAGCGCTGGATATTTGCCTCTGTTATCGTGATCGCAGCCCTAGTCGCAGGGGGCTTCTACTACGCCAAGAGCAATAAAGCATCAACACCTCAATATGAAACTGTAGCCGCGAACCTAGGCAACATAAGTCAGACCATCACCATTTCCGGAACGATTGAGCCAGTAACGGATCTAGAGCTCAGCTTTGGAAGCACCGGATTAGTAAAAACCGTAACCGTCCAACCGGGCCAGTCGGTCAAAAGCGGGCAGCTGATGGCGGCACTCGACACAACTTCTTTACAAGCCCAGCTGGCACAAGCTCAAGCCTTGCTTTTGTCCGACGAAGCAAAGCTGGCAAGTGACGAAGGGGGTCCATCAGCCAGCGTCCAACAGTCTTCCCAAGCACAAATTGCCTCTGACCAAAATGCGCTTGCATCGGCAAAGCAGGCTCTGCTAGACACGCAGGCATCCAACCAAATCACCTTGACTCAGGCTCAAGTGGCTGTTAACCAGGCGCAAACTTCACTCGCAGAGGACCAGGCAACGCTGCTGCTCGATCAGCAGAGCTTCGCCAACTACCAGAAGCTCGTGATTCCCTCGTCAACAGCGACTAGCGCAGCCGTTACCGTAGAAGTGACTGCAGCCAATTACGACTTGCCAACCAGCCAAAACACCATTACCTCCGACCAGACTTTCCTGACCGCTGATCAGCTTTCTCTGAGCGAAGCGCAGGCAACCTTGGCTTCCGGATGCACAGCCTCATGCGCGTCGGCCGTTCAAACCTGGATCAGCCAGGACAATACGGCGATCTCTGCTCTGCAAGGCGGAATCAGCCAAGCGAACAAAGTTATCGGCGACCTCAACGCGGTCCAAAACTCAGAAAACAGCCTGACTGCGACCCAGGTAAAGTCTGCACAGTCGATTAACTCGGCACAACAGGCCATCACCTCGGCAACGACTGCCCTTTCCAACGCGCAAAATGCTGCTTCGATTGCCAGCCAGCCAGCGTCAGCTGCCCAAATCGACTCAGATGAGGCAAGCATCGCAGCAGCTAAGGCATCGCTATCAAATTCAGAGCAGGCTATCTCGGAAGCCACGATCACCGCTCCTGTAAGTGGAGTCGTAGCTCAGGTCAATATTTCTGAGGGGAAAACTGTGGCCGCTACAATCACCACAGGTGACATCGTGCTCGAAAGCGCAAACTCCTTCGAGGTTTCGGGCCAGGTGAGCGACACGCAGATTGCGCAAGTTCAAATGAATCAGAAGGCCTTGGTGATCCCAGCCGGGCAAACTACTCCGCTGGCAGCGACGGTCAACCAAATCACTCCGATGGCGACGACCACCCAGGGTGTAGCCTCCTTCCCGGTGAATGTCTTGGTTACCCAGTCATCGCCAAATCTCTTTGCCGGCGCCTCCGCAACCGTCGAGATCATAGTCAAACAGGTCAATAACGTCCTGTTAGTCCCGACCTCGGCCGTGCATAGTCTTGGAAGCCTGAACTTCGTAGACGTTCTCCAAAACGGCCAATCCGTAAGAAAGCTCGTCACCACCGGCGCCTCTAGCGGCATTTATACTGAAGTCACCTCGGGCCTGCAACCGGGTGACAGCGTTATCGTTGCCAACAGAAGTTCCAAACTTCCTAATAGTTCCACAAATTTCCGAGTCAACAGAGCCGCAGGCTTAGGAGGCGGGATAGGCGGAGGGGTCCAGACCTTCGTGGGCGGCGGCAATGCGGGCCGCGGCAAAGGTTAGGAATATGGTAAATTCTTTCATTCAAGTTGACACGAAGGAAACAATAGTCAAAGCCGCCAAGCAGGATGGACTCCAATGAGCACCCAGGAGTTTGCAACTCCGGCGCCGGCTACCAGAACCCCATTGATCGAGCTTGACAAAGTTTCAAAAATATACAAGATGGGCGCGGTTGAGGTAGCGGCATTACAAGAGATCTGCGTCGAAATCCACGATGGCGAATACGTGGCCATAATGGGCCAGTCCGGGTCGGGCAAATCAACCCTCATGCACATACTGGGATGTCTCGATGTGCCGACCTCTGGCGCATACAGATTGGGTGGAGCCGATGTCGGCGGAATGGACGAATCCGAGTTGGCTGAGATCAGAAACCGCAAGATCGGATTTGTGTTTCAGCAGTTCCATCTCCTGCCGCGGCTGCCAGCATGGAAAAACGTCGAGTTGCCATTGCTATACGCCGGTGAAAAAGACCACAAAAATCGCAGGCGCAAGGCCGAGGCCTCTTTAGCTTCGGTGGGTCTAGCCGAAAGGGTCAACCACCGGCCCACCGAACTCTCGGGTGGCCAACAGCAACGGGTAGCTATTGCGAGGGCACTGGTGACCAATCCTTCGATTATCCTCGCTGACGAGCCGACTGGAAACCTGGCGTCGACGCAGGCAGACGAAATAATGGGCATCTTCGAAGCCCTCCACGAGCAGGGCAGGACAGTGGTGATCATCACCCACGAACCTGACATCGCCAACAGGGCGCGGCGATTGGTTCGCATCAGAGATGGCCAGGTTATAGATGACGAGGCGATGTCCGAATGAACTGGATAGAAACATTCAAAAGCGCGCTTGACAGTTTGGTCGAGAGAAGAACACGCTCGCTGCTGACGATGCTAGGAATACTAATTGGCATAGCGGCCGTGATATTGACTGTCGGACTGGGGGAAGGCGCGCAAAATAAAGTTACGAACACCATATCCTCCCTAGGCACCAACCTGTTGATCATTACGCCCGGATCTGTGTCAACCTCCGGCATCAGGGGCGGACTGGGTTCGTCGTCGAGTCTTACACTGGCGGATGCCAACGCCCTTGGTTCAACCGTCGATTGCCCTGACATCAGCGCGGTTGCACCGGTGATGCAAAGGGGCCTGTTATTGACTACCGGTTCCTCAAACTGGACCGCTCCGGTTTACGGCACTACACCCAGCTACCTGACCATTAGAGATCGCCAGGTCGTAAACGGCACTGCCTTTAGCCAAAATGACGTGGTAACACATTCCGATGTGGCGCTGGTCGGATCAACGGTTGCTCAAAACCTGTTTGGAGCAAGTTCTCCGGTGGGGCAAACAGTGGATCTGGCTGGGGTCCCATTCACGATCAAGGGAGAGCTCAACACGGCTGGCGCCTCGGGAAGCACAAGCCAGGACAACACAGTTCTGATACCAATTACAACTGCCGAAGATCTGTTTGGAGCCACCGGCCCATACGCAAACAGCGTCTCCAATATTTTGGTTTCCGCCAAGTCGTCCTCAACTATGGGTGCCGCATACGACGAAGCGAACTCGCTGCTGCTCCAGCGTCATGGCATCACGAATCCAGCAGCCGCTGATTTCACCATTACGCCTCAGACCAGTCTATTAACTACCGCAACATCAGTTTCTAAAACCCTCACAGTGCTGCTAGTTGGAATCGCCGCGATTGCGCTCCTGGTGGGTGGCATCGGAGTTATGAACATCATGCTGGTCTCGGTAACCGAACGGATTCGTGAAATCGGGTTGAGAAAAGCACTCGGTGCTACCCCTGGAGTGATTCTCCGCCAGTTCTTGATCGAGGCAACTGTCTTGGGCGTCATGGGGGGAATCTTCGGAGTAGCGGTTGGCGTGGCCGGAGCCTTGGCGCTCCCTCATTTCGTGTCGCAACCTATCGCCATTTCATCACTCGCAATTATGGGATCTGTGATAGTAGCAGCAGGAATCGGACTAATATTCGGAGTATACCCAGCCAGCAGAGCAGCAAGATTATCGCCAATTGACGCTCTAAGAAGCGAATGATCGATCTACACAAAACTGAAGACGACAAGGAAATCATGTCAAACGTCACGGAGGACTCGCATCCTTTCCAAAGAAATCGCAGGAACAAGAGATCGTTGGCTGCACTGGCCTCAATTTCTATAGTCCTTGCGTCCTGTGGAACTTCCACATTGGCCGCCAATAGGAGTGCAACCACGACCACGGCGAATCTGCAGTCCCAAAAGGCATACAAAGCCTGCCTTGTTGCGCATGGATTCTCTTTCCCAAAATTCAACGCCAAAAATCCACCGACGACTGTTGCGTCTTCCGTCCGCGCCAAGGCTGTAGCCGCCTGCGCCGGAATCGGAGGCGGACCGCAATCCGGCGGATTTACCATTTCAAAGACGCGGCAAAAAGCCATTCGGGCCTATGTGGCGTGCCTTCAAACTCACGGAGTGACCGTGTCTTCTTCCGCGGCAACCGCTAGAAGAGGCGGAGTGCCCGGATTGCGTGCGCTGAGCCAGCAACCTGGCGCCGCCAGTGCGCTCAAGGCATGCGCAAATCTCAAGCCTGCCTTTGGACGTGCCCAGACCTTCAGCTCCAGCAATTCGAGCACGACTACAACCGGCTAATGATCAAACGAGTCGGCGCCGCGGCACTTTGCAAACTATTTGCTTCCACCGCTAATACTGCCGCTAAAATAGAAACAGCGAACAATGCAGGAAAATCCTGGCCCCGCGGGGCAATCTGTTCCTGGGAAATCTAGAGCTGCGTTGTCGCTCTAAGCGCAAGGAGGCGCCATGCTTGTCCTGACAAGGCGAGTCAATGAAAGCATCGTCATCGGGAACGACATCATCGTCACCGTTCTCGAGATTCAGCGAGATGCAATTCGCCTGGGCATCAAGGCACCTCACGATGTGGATATAAACCGCGAAGAACTACTTCTGCTTTTGTCAGACAAGCAAAAGGATACCGCTGCAATCGCTTCTGAGACGTCCTCGAAAGCAAATAGCAGCAATAGGGGCTCCCAACTCATCGGGGAAAAGGCCTAAGCCTGAGTCTTTGCGGCCTTAAATTTGCCTGAATCAAAAGACCATGACCCCGAGCCAACCTGAGCAATGGATTGGCATAGTGCTGCCCCGCATTGACATTTTCATGCGCAACTACCTTTTCCACGTAATCTAGAGTTGTGTGATCCGTGATACCCGACATGCACAACTTGGACCGGTGGTTATTCACGACTGTGCCGCCATGGCTTCCGTAGATGCCTCCAAGCTGGGTGAGGTCTTGAAATATGGAGATAAGCACGATACCGTAGCCACCGCAGGTCGAGGCAATTTTATCAAGATCCGAAATCGGAGCGATATTTGCGAGTTCGTCCAAAAGAAACAGAACTCTAGACTTCGCCGGACCGCTTTGATAAGAAATTTCAAAAATCTTCCGCAGGAATATCTCGTATATCCCAAAGAATCGTTCAGCCCGAAACAAAGGCGAACATACAAATAAAGTATTGGAACAACTCCTGTCCAGCATTCTCGCCAAATCGATTCCGTCACGGCTCAGCAGATCGCTTATCACGGAATCGTTAAAGGGCTCGAGCAGTGACAGCAAAGTTGCGATGACTGATGAAACCGCACGCTGATCAAGGTGAAGAACTGCGTCCAAGGCATTTCTCGCTTCAAACCAGCCGGAGCCGTTCAACACTTCAAACGCAGTTTCGAAGTCCTGCGACTCGATCCATTCCACGATTCCCAAAAGGGGCCGCCCTGACTCTTTCCCGGCCAGCAGCAACGGCGCAAGCATTTTGGAGCCAAGCTGGCTCCAAAAATCCAGTTCAGCACTTTTGGGCCTTGTGACTCCGCACAAATGATCGCTGACTTCCTTAGCACTGTGGAAGTCGGAAATCAACGAGAACAGATTCCACGAACTGCTAGCGGGATCCGAGAGATCGAAAATATGGCACTCGCCCTGGCGCTGGCGGCTCGGAACGCTTTTTTGATAAAGATCCCTTTTGACGCTTGTAACTACGGCTGGACCTCTGAATCCGACAAGCATCGGCAATGCCAGGGTCATTGTCTTGCCCGAACGGGTGGGGCCGAACACAAGCAGGGAATCTGAAGCCGGAAGATACCTGCGCCAGATCATTGTGCGTCCCAAAACGATTGACTTTGACTTAGGACCTTGGCTTTTCCGTGCTCGAAGCCTGGGAATCAAGAAGGCCGTGGGAGATACAGCTGCAAGCGCCGGGGCATTTTTGGAAGTCCGTGGCCTTTTCGATATGCTCGATTGCGACCTGCTCCAATAGAGCAGCACCAGAACAAATGCGACTGTCAGATAGATCTTAGACATGGAACCTTAGGGCTTCATTGCTCGGTCGGTATTGAAAACGGTTTCCTCAGAAGTAGTCAATAGAACATCCACCAGGAACGTCCGCCCGGAAACCTTCCAGAGGCACCTGCCTCTTGGAAGCGACGCGATCAGAGCAATCTCGGAAGAGGACAGGTCTAGCAAGCCCCTGAGCGTTCCGGCGGAGCTTGGATCAAGATGGAATATGACAAAAGTCTGGGAATCACTAATCAGGCCGTTGGCCGCCCTTTCGCCGATACTACCGGCATCTCCGGCGGCTGCCAGATCTTCGCTTCTGTGCACAACGGCGATGTTCGAGATTCCGTAACCTCTGGCCAATTTCCAATAGGATCTGAAGAACCCGATACATCCTGGACTGGCAAGGGCTAGCCAAGCTTCGTCGAGTGCTATCAGATATCGGTTCGAAGTTCGTGCCAGCTGCCTGGATAGGAGCGCCAGAAACACCGGGATGCCGACCCTCATGGATTCCGGCCTGAGTGCACTGAACAGGTCCACGTGCAGGAAGCGCTCCGCTGCCGGCATGTGATTGAGCGAGCCTTTGGGGCCATCTATCACCCCTTGAAGATCCCCAAACAAGTAGCGCCGCAACTCCAGTGCCAGCTGGCCAGCACTATGAGATGCGTCAGCCGCAAAGGCTGCGAATCTTAGCGGCTTTGAAACGCTCAATTCAACAAGTGCTCGATAAATATCGAATAAATCCAACTCTTCCTGTGTGCGCTCGATTTCTCCAAGGCTTTCATCCAGCACAAATGACTCGAGCGGAGAAACCTCACGCTGCAGTATGGCATTGAAAGTTAGGACCAGGTTGTCCAGCATGGCATAGTGGCGCGGGTGACCGTCGGGATCGGCCATAACTCCAACAACACCGGAAAGCGGGTTGAGTCCGGTTCCAGGCCCTTTCCCAAATGAAAACGTTGCACCCCCAAGTCCCCCGACCAGTGCTCGGTACTCGCCTTTGGGGTCGAGGACGCAACCGCGGTATCCGATTTCAACATGACGGGAGAGGAGGGCCTTCACTAACGCGCTTTTGCCATAGCCAATCTGCCCGAAAACTACCAGATTAGGGCTCGTTAGAGCACCGCGTAGATACAACTCGAACGGATTGTAAAGAAACGGACTCGAGTTTCTCTCTCGTCCGATGAACACGGATTCGCATTCCAGCGACTCATTGAAAATACCCGGATAGATGGCTCCAACGTTCCTTGAACTTACCCAATACTCCATCTCAACCTCCTAGCGAAAGCTGCCAAACAGTTTCCGTCGCGCACGCATCTGCCGCCCGTAAGCACATTCGAGCGCCAGACCACTCTTTTCAGCTTTTGTAGCAACCTCCCGGGCGGCCGAGCTCAGTCCAGCGAGGTCGTCGGCAAAAAGTGCAAATTGGCCGGTTACAGCAAACATTTCATATCCGAGGTCGAGATCATTTTCCTGGAGCTCGAGCGATGTGATCGCCCTGGCCTCAGAAGCTCTCGAAAGAAAGCCAAATAGCGCTCGAATTCCAGCATCAGCGGTGATCCCCGACCGTTTCGAGCGCACTTTCTTCATTGCGACACGGCTGTCAATCGCTTTGAACTCGAAACTGAGCATCGACTGTTCAACCAGCGAACTGACGAATGGCACTAGAAAATCAGGTTGGATCTCTCCAGTGGGAAGCTGCGCGACCTCAAATAGTCTCATGACCCGATCGCCGACCAATATATGGCTCCAATTCGAACGCATGTGAAGAACCTCCCTTGATACCGCTTCCCGACTACCGAAACCGTAAATTTCTGCCAGCGCTTTGGAATCAGCAGGACTGCATCGAAGCCCAAGTCCGGAAATGGAGTCGACCAGTTCGCTCCAATTCTTTTCAACTGCGGAAATGTCCGAGATTCTGACAATAAAGAAGCAGCGGCGGATTACCCGCTGATTCTCAATTTCGTGATAAAGGTTCCTTAGATCCTCAGTCCAACCTTCGACTACTTCCTCGGTATTGCCGGTTTTCTCCGGATCCACCAGATACAAGAACACTAAGGAGTCGACTGCGCCGGCGAATGAAGACAAAGTGCCGAGCATCGAACCAAACAGTGAGGCTCTGGCCAGTTGCTCATTCCGGTCCGCATATAGAAAACTCTCCCCGAAAACCTCGAATGCGACAGCGCCCCTTTTGCCGCGCCCAGCCTTCAGGACTCCGAGCACCATTCCCTCGCCGATCGATACGTCATGAACCCTACTGGCTCCAGATTGCGTCAACCGAACCGATTTCTTATCCGCCGTGCGTCTTCGCCGCTTATTCGAGATTCTGGCGGCCCCGCCGCGCTGACTGGAGACGACGTATGAAATACCGGCAGGTGCCCCGGACAGGCCGAACATGTCATGGCGATGATCCTGCTGATTTTGAATGTACTTCTCGTGAACAAGATTCGCCACTGACAAGACCATCATATCGAGGGTCTGCCTCCGCAGCCCAATCAGAAAGCCGACGCTCCCCAAAACCGAAATAGTAACCAGAGCAGCCAGGCCGCTGCCTGCCCCAAGCACGAAAAGAGCAAGAAAAGCCACAACCAGGCTGGAGATCTCCCCGATCACCTGAGATCTTTTGAGCCCAAAGAGCGAACGCGATCCTCGATGATCACCAACATTGAACCCGCGCTGCGCCACCATATCGTTATCAGCCATTTTCCTCCCTGCGCCTATTGATGCTGTTTCAGATAGCTAGGAATTACAGTCGCGCTTGCCATAGGGATTTCGGCCATTGAACGTGCCGGGGGCCCACCTGCCAGAAACGCACCTTTTCGTGAAATCTGCGCCACTGATCTTCGCCCGGTTTGCGAAATCTGGCTCTGATGGTCGAGGTGGGCAAATGGGATAAGGCTAAAAAGCAGAAACGGGCTAAACGTTGCCAGGATGATCATGGAAGCTCCGGCCATAAACTGGCTGAAGTCCCCCAAAGACCTTGAGTGGACGACAAGTTCACCTCCCAGGCACAGAAGAGCCACGACAACGAGCTTGGAGAACAACACCCCGATAGTGACTTCGATGTAGCGGTATAGAACGGCACGCGATGCTCTCAACAGAACGAACAGCATTGCAAAGGGGATGAATGCGGCAAGTATCAACATCACGCCGTCACGTATCAGCAGTTCGAAATAGAGCGAGAAAGACCCGAGGAGACTGACGATTCCTGCCAAAGCAATTAGCAGGAACGGAATCGGATTAGAGGCGTCTCCCTTCACAGACACCCATGAGGCCAGCGGTACCAGCGATTCCAGCGAAACGTGCGCTGAGCCTGCCAACCAGACGCACATCGCATCCACGCAAGTCGCAAGCACCCGAAATGCGAATAGGAACAGCCCCGAGCCCACCAGCGACATCGGAAGATAAATTCCAACCAGCCTAAGGAGATGGCTGCCGGCGGCAGAAATCATTGAGCCGACTACCCCGACCAGCAAAAGCGGTAAAGCCAGCGCCAGGGCAAGCAGTTCCATTTTTTGGAAAAACTGATAAAACCATGCCGATGACACTGATGCCGAGGATGCGCTCAGCACAAGCTGGTCCACCTGCGAAAATAACCACAGTTCAGATCTCTCCACTCCCGAAAGAAACCCGCTGGTGAAAAATGAAAGGATCTGGCTCATGGCCGTGTTCACGATCGTCTCCATTCAATGAACTCCCTGTCCCAGGTGGAAGAAAAAATTCACCAATGTCGGGGCTGCGCCGACGATTAGAGCAGCCGCTCCAGATATCACTACCGTCCGCCTGCCTGCCATCGCCTGCTGGTAATTTTGAGAGTGGGAGCCCAGTGCCCAACTTGCCGCACCAATCAACAGACCGGCAAGAGTGATGATCAATGCCCATCCGCCAATTCCGTTGGTCAGTGTCTGAAGGGCGGAACCCCCGGGCAATAGGGATGGATCAGGAGACAGCGAGACATCGCCAAAAATTGGCGCGAAAAACAGCGAAAACATTTCCACCTCTGATAGACGAAAAATCTATTCATGGGGCGGGAACAAAAATACTATTACAGTGTCGCCGAAAATAAAAGGCCCATAAACACCAGGTATAGGGTAAGAAACCCGCCAAATAGGAACTTTCGTGCCAATCACCACTACTATGTCGCTTGAAGAGCCATGGAAACCTTTATTCTGATCCTTCTTCTCATCGTCGGGATTGCAATTGGTTTTGCTATATCCCTGTACTGGTCCAACAAGTTCCATCCGTTTCGATGGCATGAGCAGTCAGACGGCACTGTCGAAGAGAGCCATCGCCGGCACCCAAGCAGTCTGCCAGAGCTCCGAGGTCATGAGCCGGGCCATAGCCAGTCGTCGGCGCAAGGTATCGCGGGAGATCTTCATCCGTATAACAAACTTTTGATCCAGGCACTTGATTCCATACCCCAGGGGATAACAATATGCTCGACCGAAGGCAAGGTACTGATCAGAAACAAGGTTGCAAGTTCGATCTTCGAGGGCCGGCACCAAGACGCTCTGGCGGCGCGGGCATTTGATGAACTCCTCACCCTCGCTAAGGCAGGCACAATGACCGAACGGTCGCTTGAGATATACGGACCTCCAAAGCGAAGCTACATTATTCGCACCGATGCCCTTGTCTCATCCGGCGCGACTATTGGAGTCATTGCGATTCTAGAAGACATCTCCGATAAAAGGCACTTGGATGAGGTCAGGCGGGACTTTGTATCCAATGTCAGCCACGAACTAAAGACGCCTATCGGCGCAATGGGACTTCTGGCTGAAACACTGAGCTCCGAGAACGACCTGGAGATCGCCAAACGCCTCTCCGTGCGAATCCAAAATGAAGCCTTCAGGCTTGGACGAATCATCGATGACCTGTTGGACCTAAGCCGAATTGAGTCTGATGACATTCCCGCTCCGGAACCCGTAGAAATTGAAAAGATGGTCACCGAAGTCGTAAATCGTATCGGTTCCAGCGCCGAGGTGCGACACGTGACAATAGAACAATCCCAAACTGATTCTCCTTGCTACGTCATCGGCGACAGACGTGAGCTCATGAGCGCGGTTTACAACCTTCTGGATAATGCCGTCAAGTACTCGGAAAGCGGTTCCAAGGTGCTGGTAGAGCTGAAAAGCGACGGTCAAATCGTTGATATCGCAGTGAAAGACCAAGGAATCGGAATACCCAGCCGCGATCTCGAGCGAATTTTCGAAAGATTTTACAGAGTAGATCAAGCCCGTTCAAGAGCCACCGGTGGGACCGGACTTGGACTGTCGATAGTTAGACACGTCGCCAACAACCACAACGGCAATATATTCGTCGAGTCCCGCGAGGGTTCAGGCTCAGTATTCACGCTGCGTCTTCCCCTGGCAGAAGGTGATCAGGAGTGACTGCTGAGATGACCATTTTGGTGGCGGAGGATGAAGAGTCCTTTGTCGAAGCGCTCGAACTGGGCCTGACGCGCGAAGGCTTCGCGGTCAGCGTTGCCCGGGATGGGCAAGAGGCGCTCGACCAGTTTGAAAAGGTGCACCCTGATCTGATTCTCTTGGATCTCATGCTTCCAAAGGTATCGGGAATTGATGTCTGCAGAATCATAAGATCTGTCAGCCAGGTGCCAATAATCATGGTCACTGCGAAATCAGCTGAAATCGACACCGTGGTCGGATTGGAAGTCGGTGCCGATGACTACGTAACCAAGCCATACAGCATGAGAGAGCTCATCGCAAGGATACGCGCTGTCATGCGCCGACGTCAGGGGGACGATCCAGGCACAGGCGGCAAAGACACCACCATCAAGCGCGGCGAAGTCTCGCTTGACCCCGAACGGCACGAGGTTTCCGTCAGGGATAAGCTCGTCAAACTTCCGCTAAAAGAGTTCGAACTGCTCGAATTCCTGATGAGTAACGCAGGGAGAGTTCTGACAAGAGACGTAATCATCGACCGGATATGGGGACCCTACTACTCCGGAGACACCAAAACACTCGACGTGCACGTCAAAAGACTGCGATCAAAGATCGAAAAGGACCCTTCCGATCCGGAGCTAATCACAACTATCAGAGGTCTCGGATATCGTTTCGAAGACAAAAGACGCTGATGGAACGGATGGAAGCAGTACTTCAAAGCTTAAGGGCTTCCGGCGGAAGAATTACCCATGCCAGGCGTGCAGTTCTCCAGGCGCTGGTAACCGCCAGGACTCACGTGACAGCTGAAGATCTGCTAAACATCGTGCAGAAGGGATCACCGGAAATTCACCTCTCCACGGTGTATCGAACCCTTGACGCGCTGGAAAACCTTGGCGTCGTTGACCACGTCCACCTCGGCCACGGCAGGGCTGTGTACCACCTGACCGATAACGCCCACCAGCACATCGTTTGCGAAAAGTGTTCCTATGTCGAAGAAATCCCTTCAAAGCTCTTTAACGAGCTAGGGAAAAACCTGATGGACACCTACCAGTTCAAAGTCAGGATGAACCACTTCGCCGTCATTGGGACCTGCAAAAGATGCCTAAAGAAGCTCGAAGAGCCAAGACACGCCTGATTTCGTCAATCTCTCGCTTGCTCCATAGCAAATACCGGCCGAGCCCCATTGGCGCAAGGTCACTCCCTGGCCCGGCTGCTGTTCGTCGCATGGCCGGAGTCTCTCTATGGGCTCGGTATCTTCTCCAAGTTCCTCATATAAGGCCTGAGAACCTCGGGAATGGCCACTGAACCGTCGATCTGGCGGTAAGTCTCAACTAGGACAGCCCAAATCCGCGCCCAGGCTAACGCCGAGCCATTGAGTGTGTGGACATACTCGATTTGGCCCGAATCCGTGTTCCGGAATCTAATGTTTGCCCGCCGGGCCTGATAGTCTCCAAACCAGCTGACCGAGGAGACCTCCAGCCATAATCCGGTGCCAGGCGAATAAGCCTCCAGGTCAAAAGTTCTTTTAGAAGAGTTGCCCAAGTCTGCGGTGCATAGGTCTAAAACACGGTAGGTCAGGCCCAGCTGCTGCAGGAGACCCTCGGCCCTACGCAAAAGCTCCTCGTGCATATCCGCCGCCTGGTCCGGAGTGGTATAGGCAAGGATCTCCACCTTGTCGAACTCATGCAAACGCAGCAGGCCGCGCGTGTCTCGTCCGGCAGATCCAGCCTCACGTCTAAAACATGAGGTAAAGGCGGTAAGACGCACCGGCAAATCATCTTCCGGAAGAATTTCATCCTTTGCCAGCGACGTCAGCGGCACTTCAGCAGTCGGAATGGCATATAAGTCGTCTCTCTCCAGATGGTAGGCATCCTCCTCGAACTTTGGCAGATGTCCGGTAGATACCATCGTCGCACTTCTTACAAGAGTTGGGGGTCGGATCTCTTCGAAGGCGTCTGAGTGGGCGTCGAGCGCCATAAAAGTCAGAGCTCGCTCCAAGGTCGCTCCCAGGCCCCGAAACATCGCGAACATAGATCCTGAGATCTTGGCGGCACGCTCGAGGTCTAGAATCTTGAGTTCGCTGCCAATTTCCCAGTGCGGTTTTTTCTGGTAATCGGCGTAATCCGGCAACTCTATATCTGAGCCGTTTTGCATTCCCTTTTGCAAAGACCACCACCGGATGACAACGTTGTCGGCTTCTGAAACTCCAATTGGCGCATCTTCAGAGGGAATATTTGGAATCTTTAGGAGAGCATCGTGACGCCGGGCATCGAGTTCGCCGGCAAGTGGCTCCAGTGTGGAAAGTTCCTCGCCGATAGATCGCGACTTTTCCCGCAGCGCCTTGGCAGATTCGGAATCGCCAGAACGCATGAGTTTCGCTACCTCTTTGGAAATCGAGTTGATCTCGGCCCTCAGTTTGTCGCGCTGCGTAGACACGGTTCTGGCCTCGTGGTCAATGTTCCAAAGCTCATCGAGCACACCCGGCTCGACGCCGCGCGTTGCCAAAGCTTTTTTTACTTTGTCTAAATCTTCCCGGATTAATCGAATATCTAACATTTCCCTAAATACGGTAGCTTGAATACGTGACAACTATTGAAGTTAACGACCTATATATAGCCTATGGTGAAAAAATTGCTGTCGTGGGAGTCTCGTTTCAAGCGCACTCCGGTGAGGTATTAACCATCCTCGGACCCAACGGCGCTGGGAAAACCTCAACAGTTGAGTCGATAGAAGGTTACAGAAAACCATCCAAGGGCTCCATCAAAGTCCTCGGCTTGGATCCTTTCGCTGACCTTTCCAAACTTGCCCCGTCCATTGGTGTCATGTTGCAAAGCGGGGGTATTTATCCGAGAATGACTCCCCTCCAGGCCCTTCGGCTCTTTCATGGGTATTACAAGAAGCCCTTGGAGATCGATTATCTGATCAAATTGACCAATCTTGGGCCTACTCTCAAGACACCTTACAGACAACTGTCAGGAGGGGAGAAGCAGCGTCTCTCTCTGGCATTAGCAATCATCGGCCGACCTAAAGTGGTCTTCCTCGACGAACCTACCGCCGGTATCGATCCCGAAGGGCGCCTTGCGGTTCGTGAAGTGATACGGAATCTGAAGTCCCAGGGCGTTTGCGTTCTGCTCACCACTCACGAGCTCGACGAAGCCGAACGGCTGTCGGATCGAATTATCATTCTGGACCATGGAAAAATCGTTGCCGAAGGCAGCCCGGAAGACCTCATGACGGCTGCTCATGGCGACAATATCCGCTTCAGCGCACCAGTCGGGCTGGATCTGGCCGAACTGGCGTCGGCCATGGATGCAAAGGTTACAGAAGAAAGGGCGGGGGAATACCTCGTATCCACAGCCGCAATCCCCGAGCAGATCGCGAGACTGACCTCCTTCCTGGCCAGCAGGAATATAGCCATCGGTGATATCAGAGCGGGAAGGTCTTCCTTGGAAGACGTCTTCTTCGCATTGACAGGCAAGGAAATGGAACCAGAAGCAAGTCCCAATGACAGGCCTAGAAGCAGGAGACGCCGATGAAACCTTACCTGGCTCAGGCCAAGACCGAAATAAAGCTGGCCCTCACGCAGGGCGAGTCACTTTTGGTGACGATCGGAATTCCGGTAATTGTACTTGTAGGGCTTTCGCTGACTAAGGCGCTGCCTTTGCCAATATCAGCCCATTCGGCCGCAGATTTCCTGGTTCCCGGGACGATGACTTTGGCAATAATGGCGACCGGAATGGTGTCGACCTCTATCGCAACTGGAGTCGAAAGATCATACGGCGTACTCAAGAGGCTCGCCACGACTCCACTTGGCCGGCCAGCACTGCTATTGGCCAAGATAACCTCAATTCTGGTATTAGAAATCATCCAATTGGCAGCTCTGGCAATCATTGGCATCTTGCTCGGTTGGCACCCGGCTGGCAACGCCGTATTCTTTGTCATTTCAGCAGTTCTGGCCACCTCAGGGTTTGCGGGCATTGGACTGTTCATGGCAGGCACAATGAAATCAGAAGTAATCATTGGGACAGCTAATGGCATCTACCTGATCCTTCTGTTTATTGGAGGCATCATAATGCCCATTTCGTCGCTCCCGGGAGCCCTGGAGACATTCGCGCGGCTGCTACCCGCGGCTGCTCTTTCCGAGGCTTTGTACCATTCCGCCGGGATCGGAGGAAGCATCCCATTATGGGCATGGCTTAACCTGATAATTTGGGCGATTGCCGCTCCCCTTCTAGCCTCCAAGACCTTCAAATGGGAACAATGAGACTGCCCCATATAGAAAGACGACGTCGTCTAGCATGTACACGGTGCCATCACTGAGTCCGCAAAAACCAAGCATCTCGCCTGACGCGTTTAGAAAGTTAGCCCTGTTCGCTCTCATCGGACTGTCCGTCATCATCGTCACAGGCGGAGCCGTCAGGCTGACAGGATCTGGGCTGGGTTGCCCCGACTGGCCAACTTGCCAGGGACAGCAGTATGTTGCTCAACTTTCCTTCCATCCGATGGTTGAGTTCGTAAACAGAGTCATCACTATTTTGATGACCGTGGCAGTGATTCTTGCAGTTGCCGCGGCATTTCTGCGAAAGCCGTTCAGAAAAGATTTGGCATGGCTTTCGTTCGGCATGATTGTCGGGCTGATCGCCCAGATCATCTTGGGCGGAATAACTGTTATCGAGAAGCTGGCTCCGCCGTTCGTGATGGCGCATTTCCTGCTCTCCCTTATCATCGTTTTCGATGCGCTAGTGCTGTACAAACGATCGATCACCTCTGACAAAACTCCGGTTTCAATGGTCTCCAAGGAGACCCTCTGGCTGGGACGGCTGATGATCGCCAATCTGGCAGCCGTTCTTATTATTGGCACCGCCGTTACAGGAAGCGGACCTCATTCCGGCAGCCCAATTTCTCCAAGGCTCCCCTTTCCATTAAGAGCGGTCGCGGAGCTCCATGCAGATGGCGTCCTCCTGCTGGTCGGACTGACGCTGGCCTCGGTGTTCCTTCTGTCGGCAATAAAGGCCCCGGAGAAGGTGCAGCAGCGGGGCCGGACCCTGCTATGGGTGATGGCCAGCCAAGCGGCACTTGGTTACATACAATACTTCTCCAAGCTGCCTGTTTTGCTTGTGGGATTCCACGTAGCCGGCGCCACACTAGTTTGGATACTAATGATCTGGCACTACCTCGGTTTCTTTGCAAGGCCTGCCGAAGAGAAAAACGCTGCGCTCATCGCAAGCGACGACATGAAGTCAAACCTTGCCAGCACCTAGCCTAGGATGATAAGGATGACAGGAAGCTTGCAAACAACTCCGGTCATCGAAAAGATCGATCTGCCTTCAAACATATTTGAGGACAACAGTCTCTGGAAGGTAATTGTCTGGAACGATCCGATCAACCTGATGACCTATGTCACCTGGGTTCTGCAAAGACTTTTTGGTTATTCGCAGGGGAAAGCCCATGCTTTGATGATGGAGGTGCACACCCAGGGCAAAGCAGTGGTTGCCTCCGGCGAAAGAGAAAAGGTTGAACTCGACGCATACCGACTCCACGAATACGGCCTGTGGGCCACCATAGAACAGGACTGACGATGTCCGGCAAAGAGATCGAGAGGATTGGACTGGATAAATTCAGGATCGATCTGCCTCCTCAGGTGCGCCAGCTTCTGATTGACATGAAAGAGCTTGCCTTGGCCCATGTCGAGGAGAACTCGCCGGCATCCCGGCGCATCTTCCCAGTCGCATATCAGAATTCCCCCGAAATGGAAATGGATTTTAGCCAACTTACCAGAGAGCCCCTAGCCCGCCACCACCGAGAGACTCTTGCAATCTTTGGAAGCACCTTGTCCAATTCAGAAATAACCGAAGATGAAGCGCTCGCATGGATGAATGCGCTCAACGACATGCGCCTTATCCTCGGAACCGCACTTGACATCGACGAAGAACGGGCGGCGCCAGATGAGAATGATCCCAACTACGAAGGCTTTGTAGTTTATGATTTGCTTACATATCTGCAGGGAGCACTAATCGAAGAGATTCAGCATTGAACTAAGCCATCGAGACGCCTTGCTCATGCTAGTTCAACTACGAAATACAATGCGGAACCAGTACCGATGTAGTTTGAGATCCTCGAGAGACTTAAGGACATAACGCAAATGAGCCAAGTTTCGAAAAGAGTTATAGCTGTCGGATTCACAGGTCAAAGCGGCGCTGCAAATATGCTCAAACATGCATTATCTGGAGCCTTTGAGATCACCTTCGTCGGTTCCCCATTGGTCCATGACCAAATTGGAAGAGGGGAAACAATAGTTCTCGGAAGGGACTACGACTACGAATCAGAAAGCGGTTTCGCAGCCGTAAACAAAGCAGTGCATAATGGCTCGAACCTACTGATAATCGGTCCGCCCGGAAGGGGTTTCCCTCCAGCCTGGCAGGAGCTGTCAGGGGTAACACCGCTTGAAGCCAAATCTGATGGCGAATGGTTCTTCAAACTGTCAGGTGGGTCCAGTCTTACCCAGAGGCTGCCGGCCGAATTTGCCGGGGCTGGTGCTCTTACCATTCTCAAAGTACACGACGGATGCGAACCTTTGCTTGCCACTAGTGTCGCGTTCCATGATCATCCAACCGCTGCAATCAAGCTTTTTCCCTCGTCGGCAGTTTGCACCATCGGTCTAAACCCAACATCTCCCAATATCTCGGAGGATTTGGCGCTCATTGTCAGAAGGGCCGCCAGCATGACCTCAAGACCTGCCATCAAAAGTCTCGCCAAGACTCTGGGCGTCGCCATCGTTGGCTATGGCCCGCATGGCGGAATGGGCTATTACCACGGCAAAGCGGTCACGGACGTAGATGGGCTGTGTCTGACCGCCGTTGTGGACAGCGATGGCGACCGGCGCAAAGCAGCGGAACAGGAGTTCCCGGACGTGCGCGCCTACCGCACCCTCGAAGAATTGGTTAAAGACGGGGACTTCGACATAGCAGTTGTCGCCACCCCGCCAATAAGCCACGCCGAAATATCGATGGCGCTGCTCGAAGCTGGCAAACATGTTATAAGCGAAAAACCAATGTGCCTAACCATGAAAGAGGCCAATGGGCTGATCGCCAAGGCCAAAGCAGATGATCTCATGTTGAGCGTAAATCAAAGTCGAAGGTGGGATCGTGACTTTCGTGCTATCGCCAAGGCCGCATCCGAAGGCAGAATAGGGAAACTATTCAACATCGAGACCTTCGTCGGCGGTTTTGAGCACCCGTGCCGTGCCTGGCATTCTGAAGAATCGATTTCAGGAGGCGCCGTTTTTGATTGGGGATCCCACCACATCGATCAGATCGTCCAACTCTATGGGAGCACCCCGACGATGGTGAGCGCAACCCAGCACAAGCGAGTCTGGCACGATGTCACCAATGCCGATCAAATTCGGGTTCACATGCTGTGGGAGGACGGGCGCGAAGCAGAATTCTTTCAGAGCGATATCGCCGCTTTCAGAAAGCCGAAATACTTCATTCAGGGAACATCTGGAACTATCATTGGAAATTATCGGCCGCTTATGGAGGAAACCGTAAGCTTGCCGTTCGGTTACGAGCAACACCAATACCACCATGCCGAAGCTCCAGCTACTTTAAAGCTGTCCAGGTATGAGAGCGGGTGCGGCCTTGTCGAAGAATCCCTTCCATTGGCCAAACCACAGCACCTTGCATTTCACAGGAACATCGCCGACCATCTCCTGTTGGGAGAGCCGCTGGCCGTGAAACCCGAGTCAGCCGCCGACGTAATCGCAATACTGCAGGCCGCGCAGATCTCTGGCACTGCCGGCGCGCGCTACGTGTCTTTAGGCGAGGTTCAATGCTGAAGAGCAGCAACGCTGCCGATAGCGCGAAAAGAGTCCGCATAGGTGTCATCGGCGCTAGCTCTTTTGTCGCCCAGGCGGCTGTGATCCCAGCAATTATCGAATCACGCTATGCCGACCTCGTAGCTGTGGCATCAACAAGCAACGCAAAAAAATTGGACAATCACCACGGCGTGCAGTTGTACCGCAATTACGAAGATCTGATGAGCGCGGATGACGTTGACGCCGTTTACATACCGACTCCCAACTCTCTCCATGCCGAGGCTGTGAGATTTGCAATCTCGAACGGCAAGCACGTCTTATGCGAAAAGCCATTGGCAATGTCAGAGAATCAGGCAACAGAACTCGTGACCTTGGCGGCCTCAAACCAGCGAATTCTGATGGAGGCCTACATGACCCA
>DAHVRV010000028.1:0-31282 GCA_027322285.1 Actinomycetota bacterium | reverse complement strand
GCTAGTCATGACGGTTCCGCACACTTCTGTTATGTTGCATCTAATCCCATAATTTTCGGTTTCAACTGCAGCCGCTGGTGGTACCGCATGAGGAGCATACGTAGCAAGATCCCGCCCGCTGCATTTGATTGCCGCATTGGTAGCAATACGGGGCATCTTTAGAAGTTGGCCCCTGTATCAGATTCATCTCCGAGGGCTGAGAAGCCAACTGCGCGGGAGGCTCCAGGTGTGCATAATCTGAAGCCTCATCATCGCCAGTGAACAGGGTCAGTTGAGTCCGCTCTTCAGTGGTCGCAATACCCAGATCCGTTCGCTCCTCGACCGTCAAGTAATCAACTGCCAATCTACGGAAGATGTAGTCGACTAACGAAGATGCGATACGGAGCTCAGGATCGTCGGTAATTCCAGCCGGCTCAAATCGCATGTTTGTGTACTTCTTGACGTACGTAGATAGAGGAACACCATGCTGGAGCCCAAGGCTAACAGAAATTGAAAATGCATCCATGATGCCAGCAAGAGTTGATCCCTGCTTGGAGACCTTCATGAAGACCTCACCTGGACGGCCGTCTTCGTATTGTCCAACGGTTACATAGCCTTCACAATCTGCAACGCGGAACGCAAAAGTGTATGACTTGCGCCGGCGCGGCAAACGCTCACGAACCGGACGCTTGACGATCACCGTTTGAGACCGAAGGGCATTCTCAAGTTCCGCAATCTTCGATGTCAGGTCCGACTTAGGATCAGAAGCTCCCAACGATTCCTTACCCTTGGTGGTCAATGGCTGAGCCACCTTACAGTTGTCCCTGTAAATCGCTACTGCCTTGACGCCTAGCCTCCATGCCTCAATGAACAGCTGCTCAATCTCTTCGACTGTTGCTTCTTCGGGCATGTTGACTGTCTTTGAGATCGCACCAGAGATAAACGGTTGCACAGCCGCCATCATCTTGACATGGCCACGGTAATGAATAGTGTTATCCCCCATTGAACAGGCGAACACTGGCAGGTGCCTTGTATCAAGATCCGGGGAACCGACTATGGTCTTGTGCCTATCGATGTACGAAATAATCGAGTCGATCTGCGAGTCGCTGTAACCCAGCCTCTTTAGGGCACGCGGAACAGTCTGGTTCACGATCGACATAGTCCCACCGCCCACAAGCTTCTTGGATTTCACGAGACCGAGATCCGGCTCAACGCCCGTAGTGTCGCAGTCCATCAACAGCCCAATAGTTCCCGTAGGAGCCAGCACAGACGCCTGCGAGTTACGCACCCCGTAGATCGACCCGTTTTCAATGGCCTCATCCCAGGAATGCTTGGCAGCACTAAACAGTTCGGAATCTACTTGAGTCTGGTCAACCGCGTCAGCAGCATCTCTGTGCATCTTTAGCACATTCAACATAGGCTCACGGTTATCGTAGAAACCCGCGAAAGGACCAAGACGGCTAGCCATTCTGGCTGAGGTAGCGTATGCGGTTCCGGTCAGCAATGCGGTCACCGAGGCAGCCACTGCCCTACCCTCGTCGGAGTCATAAGGAAGACCGAGCGCCATAAGCATTGCACCCAGGTTGGCATAGCCAATTCCGAGCTCGCGGAATTTTCGCGAGGTGTCACCGATCTTCTCTGTTGGGTAATCTGCGTTACCGACCAAAATATCTTGGGCAGTAAATACCGCTTCAACCGTCACTTTGAACCCTTGAATGTCAAATGAATCATCCGGCTCGAGAAACTTAATGAGATTTAGACTCGCAAGATTACATGCTGAGTTATCAAGGTGCACATACTCTGAACAGGGATTGGAAGCAGTAATCCGACCAGTATTGGGTGCAGTGTGCCATTTGTTGATGGTGCTGTCGTATTGAATGCCGGGATCGGCGCAATCCCATGCGGCTTCGGATATTTGCCGCATCAGTTCCCCGGCCTTTAAGGTCTTCACGCCTGAACCGTCGACTACCGCCTTTAGCTCCCAGTCGAGATCGTTTACCACGGCTTCCATGAACTCATCAGTCACCCTTACCGAGTTGTTCGCATTCTGATACTGAATCGAGAAGCTATCTTTGCCATCCAGGCTCATGTCGAAACCTGCGTCACGCAACGCACGCGCCTTGCGTTCCTCGACGCTCTTGCACCAAACAAACTCTTCGATGTCAGGATGGTCAGCATTCAAGATAACCATCTTGGCCGCACGTCTGGTCTTTCCTCCAGACTTGATCGTTCCAGCCGAGGCATCGGCACCACGCATAAAACTCACTGGTCCGGAAGCTGTTCCTCCGCCCTTTAACAGCTCTTGAGAGGAACGGATCTTAGAAAGATTGATCCCTGAACCGGAGCCGCCCTTGAATATGGTTCCTTCTTCGACGTACCAGTTCAAAATTGAATTCATATCATCATCGACTGCAAGGATGAAGCATGCGCTAGCCTGCTGAGGCACCCCCTGGACTCCAATATTGAACCAAACCGGAGAGTTGAAGGCGGCGTGTTGATGGATGATCGCGTACTTCAGCTCGTCAGAAAAACTCTCCATCTCCTCGTCGTCAGCGAAGTACCCATCCTTTATTCCCCAAGCAGTTATGGTGTCTACCACCCTGTCAGCGACCTGCCTCAAAGACCATTCGCGCTCTGGCGTTCCCAATGTGCCACGAAAATACTTCTGAGCCAGGATATTGGTAGCATTCACGCTCCAAGTGGACGGCACCTCAACTTGAAGCTGCTCAAATGCTACTGAACCATCGAGATAGTTGGTGATTCGAGCATCGCGACGCTCCCATACAACCGTGTCATAGGGATGAACACCCCGTTCCGTATAAAAACGCTTAAGTCCAATTCCAGATCTCTGAGGAGCTATCGCCATTTATAAAACCTTCCTAATCAATCTGATGCGACAGATGAACCATTAATCAAAACTCATATAAAGATTTTTAAGAACAACTAGGGCTGGTCACTAAATCGACCATATAATTGCAACAAATTCGTTAAGAGCCCCGTTACAACTGACTTCCCAAATCCGCCAATCTGCCTTACGCCGTCAATGATACACCTTGGCCGTGACTGTGTCACGGAAAAAACACTATATGTTGATTTCATTGTCTAGATAGATACAACATCATGTGTAATTCCATCACTGTAGTTATGAGATGTCAACAACCATAGGTCACATTTTTCGAATAAAATTCAAAAGCTACCAGCTAGCTGGGAATACCCCGAACAAAACTTATGGGTAGCAAACATTTCACCCATTGGTTAGCGTATTATCATTGTGTTCGAAAACTTCTTCAACATTACGCCCAGCAATAATGCTCTAATCCGAAAAGGCCTGCCACAGAATCTATTGGACTCCTTTAGACAACTGACCGTTGACCAGGGAGAAATATCGCCGGCCGCAATTCTTGTCCTGATTCCAGCCTTCAACGAGGAAGGCTCGATTCAAGATGTCATTTCAAAAGTTCCGGCGACCGCATGTGGCCTGAACACGCAGGTACTGGTCATCGATGACGGATCGACTGACAACACATCTCGCATCGCCAGGTCCGCGGGGGCCGCGGTCTTAGAACTCCCCAAAAACCTAGGGCAAGGAGCAGCGCTGAAGGCAGGATACCTGTTTAGCCTCAGCAACAAAAACGCCTACGTAGCTGCAGTCGATGGAGATGGGCAATGGGATCCGAGTGACTTGGACCAGTTAATTGCGCCAATAATCAACGGAGATGCCGATTTTGCGCAGGGTTCCAGACGTCTGGGCACAACGGAAAACCGAGATCGAATGCGAAATCTTGGGGTGGAGTTCTTTACTCGCTTGGTGTCGCTAATCACCAAAACCCCTGTTGGCGATACCTCTTCGGGATTCCGAGCGTATCGAAGCGAAATTCTCGGAAAGGTACGTCTCAGCCAAAGCCAGTATCAATCATCTGAGATTCTTATCTCCGCCATCTGCAATGGAGCGCGACTTTACGAGCATCCCGTAAAAATGTCGGTCAGAACTGCCGGGGCATCAAAGAAAGCCTCTAACTGGAAGTATGGAATCTACTATCTCCGTGCGGTAATCCAAACGGCAATCCGCGACCGCTACCTCTGCCGTATTCTCGAGCATGAAAGCGCATAGTGTGACCGAAAAGGTACGCGTTCGCTTCGGCCGGGCTGCCTCCCAAGCCTGGCTTCAATTCGCAGTCGTGTCCATAGTTGTCTTGGTTATTCCTGGTATCTTTGGGCATCCGCTGGCCAGTGGAGACAACCTAATCCAGTTCAATCCCCTTAGGGTCCTATCGGCACAAATAGAACGCCAGGGAAATTTGCCGCTTTGGAATCAATTTGATTGGTCAGGTACCCCGCTGCTTGCAGGATTCAATGCCGGTGCGTTTTATCCCACATCCTGGCTATATATATTTCTTCCGAGCGCTTGGGCGTGGGGTATAAGCCAGGGAGTTCCCTACTTCGTGGCCTCGTTCGGATTTTATCTTCTGATGAAGGAGACCGGCGTATCGGAATTCGTATCGCGGATAACAGGCTTATCCTTTGCCTTTGCTGGAGTCATGATGGCGCAGGGCGTCCATCTTGATATGATCAGCGGAATCTCCTTAGCTCCTTGGCTTCTCCTCTTCGTTTCCCGAATAATCGAGCCAAGCCTGCATTCTAGACTGCGCAATGCTGTCTACCTAGCGATCTGCTACGCGCTTATCGTCCTCGCTGGTGCTCCGGAAGCGATGCTGGACGAGTTGATCCTCTTAGCGGTGTTTTCATTGGCCAAGCTCGTGAAGTACAGATCACAATGGCCAAAGAAGCTGCTCTGGCTGGCAGCAGCAGGAGTCGTTGCCATGGGAATCTCTGCGGCACAATGGGTGCCTGGTCTGGCGTACCAGAGGATCTCCCAGCGCGCCAATCCAACGGCCGCTTTCGTAGCTACTGGCGCCTTCGCTCCGCAATACTTCTATTCCCTGTTTGCCCCATACCTTTTTGGTGGGCCTGGCCGAGGACTCCACTTTTACTTCGGCCCATTCACTTTTGAAGAAGTCACCATCTATCCTTCAATCGGTCCGATCATAGCCTTATTCACTACGATTGTCCGTGCCGTCAAAAGAACTCTGGACAGTGAACTTTTGCCATATCTGTTTGTCGCGGTAGTGGGCGTGGTTCTAGCTCTAGGCTCTTACACCCCTCTCGAGACTTTGCTTAACCATCTTCCCCTTTACGGACAGCAGCGTCTACAAGGACGCAATATCTTGGATCTTGATGTGGCGATGTTCGCCTTCTTTGGCGTGTGGCTTGACCGTCTATTGCATAAGCCAGAAAAAGCGAGCTCATGGACTCGGTGGATAGCTTTCCTACCAGCAGCAATGATAACGCTAATTTACGGTGGCTTTCTCATCAACAGCACCTTCGTAACCAGATTCCTCCAGGCCCAAAGTCGACCTGGGCACCTGACCAACATAAGAGAAGCCTTCGTCTTCGCCATTGAACTGTTCATAGCCGTAGCGGCTGGCCTCATTTTTTTCAAGGTGCGCAGGCTTCCCCTAAACAAAGCAAAGATCCTGGTAACCGCAGCTGTCGTTGTGGACCTTGTCGTTTTCAATTTGTTCGGAAGCCTCGGAACCCCTAGCAACCTTTCGCAATTCAATTCGACTACCCAGCAGGAAGCAGCTATTCACTCACTCATTCAAGATGGCTCCAGGTTCGCCCTTTACGACCCGAACCTTTATAGTTTCTCTGACCTCAACCGGTTCGGACAACCCGACCTGAACATAGCTGCCAGAAATCTTTCAATCCAGGGTTACAGTTCACTATCTTTGGCAGACTATGAGAACGCGACCGGAAGCCATACCCAAGGAGCTCTGTTGCCTCCACTGTTGGCAAGTTCTTTGGTGGACACGCTGGGTACAAAGGTAATTCTCACAAACTGGCGTTACCTGACATCTCCCTACGGCTCACCCACTACGGTTCCTCTTCCGGATTTCTATCTGTCTAGCGGAGCCTCACCTAGTTCGCAGCACTCGTCATCCTCGCACCCAAACTTTCAGTCCTCACCGTTGCAGTCCGAACCTACTGCCACCTTTGGACTATTTGGAAGAAACCTGTCAATCACCGGGGTAGACGTGAGTCTCGGCCAACGTTTCTCGCCGTCGACAATCAAAGGAGTTGGCCTTCTCCAAAAAGACGGTTCGGTAATCCAACTAGTACCCGCGACCCCCGGCCCAAGTGACTCGGTTCCAGGCGCGATGCATTACTCGCTGCCCGCACCGGCCGATCTGAAAGCAGTCCAGGCCTTGGGCGTCGTCATAAAGCAGATTTTGCCCGCGCAGATTGCCGATCCGCAGCAGGCCTTGGTAGCTGGCGTTGGGGTGAACTCTACGACAGGGTATTTTGCGCTCAACGGCGAGCTCGAACCATATTTGACCTACCCCCATTTTCGCCCGTTGGGCACCAGCAGCAGCATCTCGATATTCGAGAATTCCAGGACTCAGCCAATAATCAAAACGGACGGGCCACAGACTCAGATCCTTAGTCGGTCTACCGCATTGAATGGCACCCTGCGACTAAGTGTTGTGTCATCGGGACCATCGTCAATTTCGTGGGCTGAAGCTTACGCCCCAGGCTGGCAGGCGAGATACACTTCAGCAACCACAGGACACACATTTCAACTTCCTGTCGTAAAGGACGGTACGCTGCAAAGAATTCCCGTTCCTGCGGGAAAATGGAAGATTACCGTGTTCTATCACCCCGAGTCGGTCTATATCGGCATCTGGATATCACTGGCGACGATCCTTGGGCTAGTTGCCTATCTTGCTCAAAGATACATACGAGGGCGCATTTCGAAGAGATCAGCGGACAGCTCCAGTCGATACTGATTTCTCGAGTTTGCGCGAGCCCTTATGTGTCGAGCAAAGTCTGCGCAAAAATCTCTTCGATCTTGAATTGATGTCCAGTCAATCCCTGCTCGAATGAGTACGCGACAGCGGCCTCAAGCGAGTTCCGGTTCCGGTTAATGCCATAAACATATGGGCAGCCACCAAAAATTCTTCGTTCAGCCTCGAAATAAGCATTGGCCCATGCCAAATTAACTACGCGAGGAAAACGCTCCATCTGATCCGAATAGGCCAGCGACTGCGCGAACGCGTCGTAAATGCTCCTTGGCAGCCATGGGTATTCCGAAACAAGCTCACTCTTCGCCGCCACGATGTGCATAATCGGATAGATGCCGGTAGAGCGATAATAGTCAGCTTCGACTTCCGGAAAATTTGGGAACAATCGCGCTACGCCGGGATCGTTCAGCCAACGCTCCTCCACTTCCTCAATCACGACGATCGCGTCGAGTTTCCCTTGTGCGAAGAGCTCTTCAACCGGCTCGGACTCAACTTTGATACTGACTCCATTTGGAACAAAATGAACCAGCTCTTCCCGTTCTGTCACCCATTCGATATCTTCGGGCCGTACCCCGTACTCATGCAGCAGCATGCCGCGCACCCAGAGCATTGTCGTAGTTTGGTACATAGGTGTTCCAACACGCTTGCCCTTCAGATCCATCGGGCTGGAGATCCCTGCATTCTTCCTGACCAAAATAAACTGATGGCGGAACATCCGATAGGGGAAAATCGGCAAGGCTATTAATCCTTGGCCGCGCTCCCTGGCCATCAAGTATGAGGACAACGAAAGCTCTGCGATATCGAACTCTTCGTTCCGGATCATTCGCTGATGGCGGTCCCAAGCATCGGACATTGGCAGGATCGTCAAGTCAACCCCCACTGGAGCCGCTTGCCCCGAAATTAGCGCTATGGTTCGGTCATATTCGCCCAGCGCCAAAGTAATACGGCAATTTCCCATTTAGACCCAGCACCACAGAAGCGGCGCACGCTCCCTTCATTGTCAGCCCATGGAACATTATCACAGTGGCAATAAGCAATTGCGACTCTTGCCATCCCGGACTTTATTGAAACGGGACAAAATATGGATTCCTCGGCGCATAGCCAACAGGATCCCACGTTGAGCTAGAACATAGGCATTCAACCGGACCCAACTTCGGCGGCTAAAAGCTCGTCTTGCCAGATCCAACCTTTGACTTTGTAAAAAGTATCTTGTCCATAACGGCGTATTTAGCGAACCACAGAACAGCAAATGAAGCTATATAGGCCCCGTCAACGAAAATCAGCTGGAAAAAATGCGACGCACCGACTATGTCCTTATGCGATGACGCGAAATCAGCTGACCAAGTCGAGAACACCAGGGATAGCGCTGCCATAACAAAGTACGGAATAACCTCTTTGGAAATGTGCGACCGCCCCCGCTTTTGCCATGCCCAGTTGCGGTTCATAAAATATGACGGCACCGCCCCTGCCATCGTGGCGAAGATTGAAGAGCCCCGTGCGCCGAAAAGATGCAAAACTCCATAGGAAGCAATGAATACAATTTGGGAAATAATAAAGGATATTCCGGATCCGAGAGTATAGCGAATGGCCCGCTGCCCAACCGGACCACGATACCAGTGCCTAAACTCTTGGAGATAGTAGCTCATACCAGACGAGTCTAGGACAACAAGGTCAATACGTAAGGTAGCGCTTGATGCAATTCGAAGCTGGGGAGACAAATGCAGTTAGGTAATGTACTTGTATCAGGCGGTTCCGGATTTATCGGATCGCACTTGGTCACAATGGCATTGGAGAATTCGAAGAGCGTTACAGTGGTCGATTTGCAGCCCACATCACATCCTGATGTCAAGCATGTGGTGGCCGATATCAGTGACCAAAATTCTCTGCATTCTATGCTTCCTCATAATTTTGATACGATTTTCCACCTGGCTGCCAGGACTTCTGTACTCCAGTCGATGAATGATCCGCAGGGTGTATTTGACACCAATGTGATCGGAACCCAGAACCTCCTCGAGCTGGCACGCCTCCGATCTGTGAAAAGGATACTTCTGGCATCCACAAATGCCGTCGTTGGAAATATTGTCGATGGAAATATCGTGGAATCATCGCCTATGCGGCCACTGACACCATATGGCTCAACCAAGGCGGCGGCAGAAGTTCTCTCGAATGCGTACGGTGCCAGCTACCAGATATCGGCTGTTCACCTCAGACTTACAAATGTCTACGGAGAAGGCATGGCTAAAAAAGACTCAATTGTCCCAAGACTGATGGGCGCAGCCATGGGGCTGTCAAAATTCTCGATTTACGGGGATGGAGAACAGTACCGCGACTACGTTTACGTAAAAGATGTCGCTCGAGCGTTCATGCACCTCGCGGATACCGACTACCAAGGGCCAGTGATAATTGGGTCCGGCCGTTCGATTACCGTTAACTCCTTGATTAAAAAGATCTCCCAGGCGACCGGTACGAACATCCCGTTCGACAAGGCGCCAGCCAAACCGGGTGAAATGCGTGGTGTAAGCGTCGACAACTCTCTCGCCAAATCCCTGGGCATCATGACCGATACCGACATCGACGATGGCCTGGCCCGCACATGGAAAGATTTCAGTTCAACCGTTCAAATCGGAAATACCTGACACCGCTACCCAGATCTCAGCTAATTTGCTAAGTGATGAGCTACGTAGGACTTGACATTGGCACAACATCGATAAGGGCACTCGCTTTCGCGGAAGACGGCAGTGTACTGGCAACCTCTTCAAGACTCCTTCCCATTGATTATCCGGCCCCAAATCGGGTGGAGCAGGATCCCTCGGTAATAGCGCAATGCTCCGTCGAAGCACTGGAGGACATTGCCCGCCAAATTGACGGCATGCCAAGAGCGATCGGAATTGCGAACCAACGCGAAACGGTGATCGCGTGGGAGAAGCACACCTTGCTGCCGTTGTCCATGGCGATCTCGTGGCAAGACCGCAGAGGCGCCGCGCGATGCAGTGAATTGAAGAAAATGGAGGTCCAGGGCCTTGTTATAGAGATGACCGGCCTGCCGGTCGATCCATACTTCTCTGCGACCAAATACGCTCAAATTGTTTCAGATCTGGCTGCCATCCCATCGAAAAAGATCGCGCTGGGAACAGTCGACAGTTGGCTAATTGCCAATCTCACCTCAAACGAGAATCCTCTTACCGACCTCACCAATGCCTCGAGAACTTCTTTGCTGAATATCACATCAAATAAGTACGAGGACGAGCTAGGAGCGTTGTTCGAAGTTCCGATAGATCTCTTGCCGGCGCCGCTGCCATCAGACGCAATGTTTGGTGAAATATGCCACCCCGACCTCGAAAGTTGGCGCGGAACCCCTATCCACGCAGTTCTTGGAGATCAGCAGGCATCGTTGTTCGCCCAGGGCTGCATCGACAGAGGTGACACCAAAGCGACGCTGGGGACCGGAACATTCATTCTGACAAACACAGGAGATCGCACACTTGGCCCATACCCGGCCTTAATCGATTCAATTGCATGGAATCTTTCCGGAATAGGCAACACTTATTGCTTGGAAGGCTCTATCTTCTCAACCCACTCAACGTTGCAATGGCTGATAGACGTTCTCGGAATCGCAAGCAATATCGAAGAACTCGATGCCCTGGCCAAGTCTGTCCGAACATCAGAACAGGTGACTCTTCTACCTTTTTTTTCCGGTTCGGGCTCCCCTTGGTGGGAAGAAGGCTCTGGTGCAGTTCTTGCCGGACTCGACACATCGAGTTCCAAGGGGCAAATCGCCAAAGCCGGCTTCGAATCCGTTGCTCTTCAGATTGCAAGTGTGATCATTGAACTTCAAACGGCCCTCGGAAACCGGATCGAGTTGCTGAGACTCGATGGCGGACTCTCGCACATCGATTCCCTCTGCCAACTGATCGCCGACCAGACCAATCTCGAAAGTCAAACCGCATTCTTCGCCGAATCGACCGCATTTGGAGCAGCAATGATGTCGGCGGTCGGGCTCGGAGATATGACACCGGAAAATGTAAGAGACCTTTACAAATCCCGCAATATTTTTGTACCCGCAAAAGGCAGGATGGGTGCTAAATCAAGAGAAAAACGGTGGAACCTATATCTTGAAAAGCTCGGGCTACTTCGCGAATGACACAAGCTTGACGTCTCCTATGCGGGCAAGAGCCTCCAATTGGGACCGCTCAAGTCCTCGGAACATGCGCTCCGGTCTCCCCATCAGCACCGCGACATTAGATCGCGGCATAACCATCAGGGCGATATCCGACGGCTCAATCATTTCATGAGCGGATCCCGAAGCGACGCCCTTGACATAGGCCTCGACCCAGCCCTGCAGCGGTGCCTCCCCTTTGATTGCTACAAAAGCGTTTTCAATCATGTCAAAGACAACAACCCAGCGTGTCGTGTAATCGAAGCTCAACCGGTCTACCAGCTCCCGGATAAAACCTGATCTGCTCTCCTGCTCAGCGATAGCTGCGGCAGTCAAAATCGGATCGAGACGGAAATCTCTGTCGGGATTAGGTTCGATACTCACATTTTCGACGTCGACTCCATCCACTTCCTGGACTTCTCGAACCATTAGATCGACAAATGCATCATTTGGAAGGTCCACAATCAGCTCGTCTATCACGCGTCCCGCGCCGCGTTCAAGTATCTCAATGCCGACTAGGTCGCCTTTGACCGATCCAATGCGCGAGGCCACGGCACCAAGGGCGCCTGGACGATCATCTAGCCATATTCTTAGAACATATCGGGTCACGGTGTGATCCTACAGGAGGAATGTTTCAGGTTCGTTTCGCTTTGAATTACGTTTGGTTACGGCTTGGTTAACAAGTGTTTCAGAGCTTTGGAAGCGCCCTTTTCAAATTCCTGAGTGCCTGATGGATCCTCTGCTCATTTTCAATGAGCGCGAAACGGATGAAGCCCTCACCTCCAGGGCCAAAACCTACGCCCGGGGAAACTGCCACCTGAGCCTGGGAAACAAGGAACTTTGCAAACTCCAACGACTGCATATCTTGATAAGGCTCAGGAATCTCGCCCCAGACGAACATTGTCCCCCGGGGTTTTTCAATCTGCCACCCAATTCGGGCCAATCCTTCGCAAAGAACATCCCTGCGCGACTGATAAATGGCGTTTACCAAAGGTGGATAACTGTCAGCTTCATTCAGCGTCACGGTAGCAGCTATTTGAATCGGTTGGAAGGTGCCGTAATCCAAATAACTCTTTAGTTTCACAAGAGCAGCTACGACATCTTTATTTCCCACCAGAAAGGCTGAACGCCATCCAGCCATCGAATAGGACTTAGTCAGCGTGTAGAGTTCGACCGCCACGTCTTTTGCCCCGGGCACCTGCAAAACGGACGGGGGTTTGTAACCATCGAATGCGGTATCGGAGTAGGCGAAGTCGTGAACAACTATCACCTCCCGCTCCCGAGCAAATTCGACAATCTTGGTCATCCAGTCCAAATCGACGCTGGTAGTTGTTGGGTTATGAGGGAATGAGATCACAATCACCCTTGGTCTTGGCCAAGACGACTCAAATGCCTCCACCAGGTTGGAAAGAAATTCTTCCGGATTGCCTCGCCTCGGAGCCTCGCCATGCGCCTCGTTTCTGGAGGTGGGCCCCAACCTGACCTGCCTTACCTCCGCTCCGGCGAAAAGCGGGCCCCATATGTGGATCGGGTATGAAGGCGATGGGACCAGGGCAACATCTCCCGGACCGACAAGAACCCACATCAGGTGGGAAAACCCCTCTTTAGCACCGATAGTGGATACAACCTCAGTGTCGGGATCAAGCTCGACACCAAATTTCCGCAAATACATATCGGCCACGGCTTTACGCAGGTTCGGAATGCCCTTGCTGGAAGAATACCTATGATTTCTAGGATTTCTGGCGGCCTCCGCCAACTTTTCTACCGCGATGTCAGGGGAAGGGATATCGGGATTCCCAAATCCCAGATCCACTACATCTTTTCCCGCCCTTCTCTCTTGTGCCTTGAGAGAATCGATCTCCGCAAAGACATAAGGCGGCAGCCCGGTTATACGTCGAAATTCCATGACATCACCATAATACACCGGGGCTAGCCATCGACTAAATTCCACAGATAAGTCGCACCTAACGCCCCTGCAAATTCGAAAAGAGACCCGATTAGAATCTCGGACTCCCTACGTACGATAGCACCCTCGACAAGTTCCAGATAATGGCTTCTGACCTTCGGCAGCACGCTGGCCAAGCTTCTGGCTAAACCGCCAGTCAGGACTACTCGCTCAAGGTCGAGAATGGCAACAAGATTCGCAATCCCCAATCCAAGATAAAAACAAAACTCATCAACCAAATCCTCGAATTCTGAATTAACTTCCCATCGACGAAATACCTCTTCAACTTCGACGTCCACCCTTCCAACTGCGTCAAGTTGAGATCTAATTGAACCTGCCGAGCAGTACTGCTCCCAGCACCCCCGCTTGCCACACTCGCAGCGCCGCCCATTGCGCTCTATGCACATATGACCAACTTCACCCGAGAAACCCGAAAATCCCCTGGCAATGCCCCCGGGCCCAAAAATCGCCGCCCCAAGGCCCGTTCCAATCCCGATCACCGCCTCGTATCCCGACGCGCACGGGCCAATCTCTTTCAACTCCGCCATGCCGGCACAGTTTGCATCATTATCGAATCTCGTTGGCACTTTGAAAATATTTTGAAAAATTTGTGCGGCGTCAACTGTTGAGAGGTCCGATAAATGCGGAAGAAAAAGCGCCTGGCCGCCACGTGCCACCAAACCGGGCAGACCTATGCCGACTCCGGCGAGATTAATGCTCTTGCGATCATTCACGAGCTGCAATACTTCGGCGAGCGTGAGGCGAAGAGCCACCGCGTCTTTGGGAGTAGGTATCGGGTCGAACAGCTTCAACTGACCATCCGCGGCTAAACAAAATTTTAAAGTCGTCCCGCCGAAATCAAGCCCGAGGATGCCACCCACGCAAGGCCTTATTCTGGAACAGCGGACTTTGTGCGACTGACAGACTCTACCCTGTCTTTGAGGTCCCGCAATGCCGCATGGACTATGCGCACCTCGGCGCGCCTCTTGACAAATCCAGGAATTGGTACGGCCAGCTCGACTGTAAGCTCGTAGGTAACCTGCGTTTGATTCAAATCATCCGATTCGAAGAGATAGACGCCGTCGAGTCGTGAAGTGATGTCACCAGCAATTTGAATCCAGGACAGTACTTTAGGCGCCTGCGAGTAGTCATATCTCAGGGTATAAGAGGTAGTACGTCCAAAGGCTCCAGCCCGAAAGGTAACCTCAACTGGCCGCCCGGATTCGTCACGACTTCCTATCAGAACCTCTTTGATATCTTGTGCCCATGCAGGGTAGTCCTCAAATGCGGTCGCGACTTCATAACATTGAGCTGGAGTGGCTCCTATTACCATTTTTTCACGAGCATTTTCCACAGCTCGAGTCCCTTCTACCTCGGATAAATCTTAATTTAGCCTCTCCCCCACATCCGTAGGCTATAAGACTTTAGCTAGATTAGCCTAATCAGATACCATGCCTGCATCAAATAATTTTCGCCTGACACTCAGCCTATAGATGCTAGACACTTTCCCAGTTTCTCGCTGAGAAGATCGTAGGAAAACTCCTCGAGTGCCCGGCGCCTGCCATTTCGTCCCATTTCTGCCCTGAGGTCGGCGTTGCTGATCAACATCGAGATAGCTTCCGCCGCTTTCCTGGAAGACTTGGGCTGATAAACTACGAATCCCGTCTCCTCGTGCGTCACGGCCTCTGTTGACCCGCCGGAATATCCCGCGACAACTGGAACCGAGCATGAACTCGCCTCCAGAAAAACGATTCCGAAACCTTCCTGCTCCAGACCGACCCACCTATTGCGGCAAAGCATAGCAAAGCCATCACTTGCACCTAGGAGGTAAGGGAGGTCGTCGTCTGCGACGCGGCCCATCAATCGAACGGAAACGTTCTTTCTTTTGACCATGCGCTCCAAGCGATGGTCATCCCGACCGGTTCCCGCTATTACGACCTTGAGCTCTGGGTGGGCATCCTGCAAAAGACCCACCGCCTCTATTAGCGTCCCCATTCCTTTTCTCGGCACAAGCCTAGAAACTGACGACACCAGGAAGTCATCGTCAGTTACCCCCAGTGACTTGCGATAATGGCCGCGTATATCCTCTGACAGCGGTTCAAATCTAACAGGATCGACGCCGGGCGGAATTTCAAACACCTCAGGTAACTGTCTTCTCGATCTCGCAAACAGGCGTTCCAACTCTGCCCTAGGATACTGGCCCGCCGTAATTATGAACCGCGACCTTGACAAAATCCTGAATAACCACCGCGAAATCATAGGCAGCCGGGCCGGAATAGTCAGTTCAGCTCCATGAAGAATCACACCGTACTGAATTCCCACCTTCGGCGCCAGCATTCCCACCGGCAGGGCAGGATCCCAAATAATAAAGGCTGCCTGATGGTGCTCGGCAATCTCCCTTATTTTCCTCGCCAACCAGGGCGTTGGTAGAAGCACTTTCTGCGGCAGCCGGATAATCTCAAATTCTTGTTGGGCGTCAAATCCATCTGCATTGGAATGAGCTGTAGTTACTACGACAAAGCTATTGGGATCAAGCCTGCGCCATAGTTCGTATAGGTAATTTTGAATTCCACCGACCTTTGGCGGAAAATCATTCGTTACCAGCAGGTGCTTGACCATTACCTCTCCAAGCTCGACATATAAATCTAAGACTTCAGCCTAGGACTCGCTCGCGGACCATGGGCACATAAGAAAAACCGCGGACGTTAACCGAACCTTCAGGTTCTACTTCTGAACCACGCGCGCAACTAGCCTTGGTTCAGCGAACCCTCAGCCCGGCGCGCTGGAGGGCCCGCGAAAGCTCTCGAAAATCAACTGGCTCTGCCCCCAGAGCTATCGCTCGCTCTCGCAACTCGCGATGAATATCGTAGTGATCCTTTTGGAACATGTTCCTGTTGAGTCCAAGATTTTCTGCGAATCGATGAAGCTCTTCATATGACGAGTCAGAGATTAGGTGCGCCCACCTTTTACCTTTATGAGGCCAAATGGCCTGATCTACTAAAATCACCGTCGGCTTGCTCCAACGATCGTTAGCTGGCTGCCCGACAGTGACGAATTTGCGCAACTATCGCATTGCATTGTTTCTCTCACTTTATGACCGCTTCGCAAAGGTCCTGCATCAATCTCTGAAACCAGCTTATCGCTGGAACAAATCTGCTTGGCATGTAATCAAGTTTCGCACTTCCCAGAAGTTGCTCATTCCAGCGACCTGTATTCAAAACGCTTCCTTCGCCTGTAGAACCAATGCCCGGGCAAAAAAGGATAATTCGGGTGGAGGTTCCAACGGGTCCAGACCTATTTAATTCGGGTCCTCAATCATTTCGATAGACTTAGAATGACCACACCACCTGCACGTAACCTCGTCAACGGTTTCTGCGAGGACCTCCTCGCTTTCGACGCGCAAGTCCCCGCCGATGCTGAAATGATAAAACGACTTAGTCTTTTTGCTAACAGTCACATCAAATCTCGTGACGTTTCCGCATGCTGCACAACGATATCTTGTCATATTCACAGAATCGAGACTAGCCGAGCAGCGAAAACTTTTATAGCAGCAATTAGGAACATATTTGAGTTCGATGCCTCAATCAGGATAGTCAAGCCATTCGATACTCCAGCAGCATGAATCGCCATACCGCAGCTCACCAGTGACGCCACGGCCTAGATCAGCCTGCGAAGCCCACCATTTGGCAGTCACGGTAAAGCTCTTTATATTTGAGACTGCGAAACCAGCCCTTCCAAGGCGCGAAGAGCTGCGCCCGATGCAATCGATTGCCGCGCGGAAGTCACCCCTTCGCTGATGGACCGTGCTGCTCCGCAGACATAGAGAGCCGCTCCGGCATTAAGGAGAGCAATGTCAGCCTTTGGGCCATCCTTGCCCTCGAGCACTTCACGAACTATCAGCGCGTTCTCCTTGGCCTCTCCTCCGCGAAGTTCGTCCATAGTGGTCAGCGGGAAGCCAAACTCGGTCGGATCGAGTTTGTAGCGACTGAACACTGCATTACCATCGCCGTCTCGGGACAGCTCCAAAATATTCGAGGGAGCGGTGGTTGAAATCTCGTCGAGACCATCCTCCCCGTAAACAACCATCGCCCGTTCTGAGCCCTGATTGGCAAGCACGTGGACCATTATTTCGGCCATTGCAGGATCAGAAACTCCGATAACTTGATATTTTGCCCTAGCAGGATTCACCAATGGGCCAAGGAAATTGAAAACGGTGGGGACACCCAGCTCACGCCTGAGCGCCGCTACATTGGCCATCGCAGGATGGAACTTGGCCGCAAAACAGAATCCAATGTTGGCCTTTTCGATGCACTCGGCCACCAGCGAAGGCCCTACATCGACCTTGACTCCAAGAGATTCGAGAACATCCGCCGAACCAGCCTTGGACGAAGACGCCCTACCTCCGTGTTTGCAGACTTTCACACCGGCACCGGCGACGATCAATGCCGCCATAGTCGAGACGTTAATCGTCCCTGCCCTGTCACCGCCGGTTCCGCAGGTATCCACTAGGTAAGGATCTACGTCAACCGTGGTAGCAAACTCCAGCATCGCAGAAGCCATGCCAGAAACTTCGTCTACAGTTTCACCCTTGGTTCTCAGCGCTGCAACGAACGCGGCCGCGTGAGCCATCGAAGTCTCGCCTGAAAGTATTTCGATCAGCGCCAGGCGCGAAAGGTTAAACCCCAGATCCCTGCGGTGAAAAAGGTGCGACAGGATATCGGACCATCCGGGAAATTCTTCGAGACCAGCTATATCTTGTATAATCACTGTATAAAAGGATACTCACTTGTTGCTATTCGATCGACACTGCATCGTATCGCAAATTCAAAACCAGCCTTTTGCAGTATCCCGATGGCTCTTTTGCAGTGTCATGCACAATCACAACATGCTGAAATTATTGAAATCTTTCTGCAGTTAAAGAATGCAGCTGACCCGAAGACCGGCCCCATTCAATAAAGGCAACAGAAATTTCTAACGCGTAAATCCGCTGTAACGACAGAGATACCGATGGATGAGCAGACCGAACCTAAAGGTTCCTTCATCGTCGAAGACCTCAGACGATGCTTGAAACCAATATTGCCAAATCGGTGCTGGACCTGAATATCACCTCCCATGGCGAGCCATTTCAAAACCTTCTCAGCTGCTAATATGGAAAACTGCAATCAGAATCCCAGGTACCTCCCGAGACTCCCGAATTCGGATTCCGCTCAGAACAAGAGCACAGGCTGCCCGCGCTGACAACGATTCTGCTCGCCGCAATTCTCTATAGCCTTCTCCCCAAAGGGCTCATAGTTGGACCGCGTTATATCCTGCCAATTATGGAGCTGTTGTTGCTGATCCCATTGGCGATTTCAAATCCGATGAAGATCACCCGGGAATCTCGCAATTTCAGATGGTTATCGCTGGCCTAATTGGACTTGTAAACCTTGCAAATGCCTCAAATCTCGCGTTGCTCATATATCGCCTTGTCACCGGAAGCAGTACCAGCGGCCACACCTTGCTCTATGCAGCCGGGGGCATTTGGCTCACCAACGTGATGGTATTCGCCCTGTGGATTTGGGAGCTCGACCGGGGAGGCCCTTACGCGCAGTGCTCAAACCTGCGAAGAAATCCCGACTTTCTATTTCCCCAAATGTCGACACCCAAGACAACAAATGTAAAGTGGGTACCCACTTTTTTTGACTATCTATACGTGTCGTTCACCAATGCGCTTGCTTCCAGCCCCACCGACACCATGCCTCTAACTCCGATGGCCAAGTTTCTGATGCTGGCTCAATCGATGGTATCCGTGATAACGGTGGTTCTAGTCGGGGCTAGGGCAGTAAATATACTGCACTAATAATCCAGATTCTCCAAACAAGGCCAACCTATCATCTCCTTCAGACCCAGTCAGAGACAAGCGATTCGAGCGTAGCTTTGGAAAGCTCTTCCCTCGCCTTGTAATTTGGATGGTCAACCCCTAAAAAGGCAGGCCCGCTCTTCAGCCAATCCTGCTCGAACTCGTCCAGCCTCCATTCGATATAGTGAACCGAAGCGGTGACATCGTCCCTTGTCAGTTGCGATCCATGCACCTTTTCGGGCCTCGATGCCAGCCGCTTAGTTGCGTCGCCTAATCCCACTTCGAGGTAAAGCGAAGATTCAATGCCCACCAGCTTCGTCAACCATTCTTCAAGCATCTCCGTCGAAGTGAGCTCCAGAAACAAGGTGGCCTTGAGCTCGCCTTTATCTGGAATCAGCGGATTATATATTGCAAGTTCGGTTTCGATTTCGGTGTCTTGCAACATCTTCTCTGCTCGAGCCATTTCCTGAATTTGAAATCTAACTGTTTCTCGGTTCTCGAAGACGACCGTCACGAAGTTTCCAAGCGATATCCGGCGGATAGCCTTTAACGCAATTATGGAACGCCGGTAGTCATCGCGCTCCCGCTCGTATTCGCGGAGATCAACTATGTCGCCCAAATTCAGTTTGGCCATTATTCCTCCTCATCGATTCCGTAAGCCCGAGCGACAATCTGAATCGGATGGTACACCCCGCGACCTGTTTCTTCGGTTATTGCCGTGTTCGCCAGATGACAGTCGCCAGACATGACCTCGCCATTGCTCTTTTCAATTGCCTTCACCAATCCGCTGGCCACTTTTTTCGAAAGCTCATAGTTTTCTTTGCGATAACCCCAGGTACCATCAATTCCCGAACACTTGTTAACTATTTCCACTTTGATGCCAATTAGTTTCAACAGATCGCGGCTTTTAAAGCCTACGCTTAGTGCCTGCATGTGGCATGGAATGTGATAGGTAACCGACTCGGGCACAACACCTTTCAAATCCAGGTTGATGCCGCCCCCATTTTTATGCAGGTACATAAGGTATTCGGATGAATCGTAGGTGGCGCCCGCCACATCCGTGGCCTCATTAGTCTGCAAGTACAGGGGATAATCTCGTTTGATCACGTAGGCGCATGTGGGCTGGGCCACGATAATTGGATTCCCTTGCCGAGCTTGACTAACCAACGCCGTCACATTCTTCTCGGCTACCTTTTTGAACTGGTCGACATTTCCACTGTGCAACCAGGGAGCGCCGCAGCATTTAACTCCATCAGGCAGCGAGCACTCAATCCCGTTTTTTTCGTAAACGGCGACCAAATCCTTGCCAATTTTGGGATTCTGGTATTCGATGAAACATGTCGGATAAATCGTCGCTTTGACGCGACGATTTTCTATAAACGGCTTGACGCGATTCTTATACCAGGCAGAGAAGCGCTGCTTTGCGTACGGAGGCAGCACCCGCTCAGCCGCTATTCCCATCACTTTCTCCATGGTTTTTCTTACCATGGTGCTGTTGGTGGACAACGCCCTGTTTGCCAGTGCGGACATTCTTACCGATGTACCTCCAAGCAGATCGGTACGACTAAGAAGCTGGTCTGCCAGTTTCTCGCTAACGGATTGATGATTGTTTCGCACCTTGACAGCATTAGCCCGCATCATCAGACGCGGAAAGTCCAGTTCCCACTCGTGCGGAGGTACGTAGGGACATTTCAGGTAGCACAGCTTGCACTGATAACACTCGTCAACTACCTGGTCCTGCTCCTGTGCAGTCAATCCCGCCACGTATCCATCCCTGGCATCAATTGAATTGAACATGGTTGGAAACGAAGGACACAGGTGCAGGCAAAGTCTGCAGCCATGACATAGATCGAATACTCGCGTCAACTCTGAACGTAAATCTGACTCGTCGAAGTATAAGGGGTGAGTTGGTTCGTACGCAGTAGCCATGCCTCTCCTAACTTGTCAGTTTCTGATCGACATAGGGGCAGTATAACGGCTGCGACCCTGCCACACCACTCGGCATGGGAGTCCGTACCGCGCGGTTCGAAAGTCTGAAGTCATGCGAGTCTGGGAATGCCTGTCGGGCCCAGGCATCTCACTACAATAAGGCGGTGGGTGTTCTCGGGGCTGTCAAGCCGGCAAAGGTTCCCCGTTCCCGCTTTCACAGCGGCCAACTCAGGCAAAGCACCGATACCTAGCAAACCCGTGGGTAACAAAGGAAAAGGCCGATTGGCTCACGCGGTCGTCGGCATGGATGTCGGCAAACTATAAAATCGGTGCAGCGTCAACACTTCATTTGGGTACATCAGATAAGTTCTCGTAAAGCACACAGTGGCTAAGCCGTTAGCGCTATCGTTCCCAACTCTCGCAGATCAGCCCAGGGCAGCTCAGTGGTTGCACGGTATTATGCCGCACAACCACTCTGTAACCCCAGACCCTGGCGAGCTTCAGTATTCGGATTGCGAACTCAGCTATGAAATAGATTCGAGACCCTGCGTAAAGCGTCCGGCATGGCTCTTCTCGGCCCGTGCCAGCGTTTCAAACCACTCGGCTATCTCTGAAAACCCTTCGTCTCTCGCGGTACGCGCGAAACCAGGATACATCTCGGTATATTCGTAGGTCTCTCCCTCGATTGCGGACTTCAAATTATCTTCCGAGCTACCAACAGGGACACCAGTTACAGGATCTCCCACGCCGTCTGCCAGAAAATCAAAATGCCCGAATGCATGTCCGGTCTCACCTTCTGCAACCGACCTGAACAACGCGGCAACATCCGGGTAACCCTCCACGTCAGCCTTCTGGGCAAAGTAGAGGTAGCGACGATTCGCCTGACTCTCTCCAGCAAATGCTTCTTTGAGATTTTCCGCCGTCTTGGAAGTCTTTAGCTCTGCCATTATTATCTCCTTATTTTCTAATTCCACTTGAATTACCAATTGACCGAATCGATCTCCACCGGGTGGGGCGACCAGAAACCTGACTACGACTGATCAAAGATCTCAGCCCTGCACTTTGGGCAAAGACCTCGGAAAGTTATTTCCGCTACTCCCGCTTCAAAACCTTCCAACTGCTCACTGGGTATTTGAATATCTTCAATTTCCAAATAGAGGTCCTTAACCAAGTGGCACCTCGTGCATACCAGATGATGGTGCGGTGATTGATTGGGGTCAAACCTCGCTGACCCAGTGCCGAGATCCAAAGATGAAATCTCGCCCATATCGGCTAGCTCATGCAATGTCTGATACACCGTCTTTAGCGAGACGGTCGGCATCTCTCTCACCAACTCCACGTAGACTGCTTCCGCGGTTGGATGACACTCATTTCCCTGGAGAATCTGAAAGATTCTCTCACGTTGAGGAGTAACTTTTCTCCCGTGTGCGCGAAAATTCTTGACCAACTCTTCAGGACTTTTCATCAACTTAAATTCTATAGCTAATAATTTGCACTTACCATCGACTAGCAAAAGAAAATCATTGTTCTTTGGACTGAGTAAGCGCAATGGAGCAGACCGTCGTCGACTGCAAATGCAATTCTCGACAAAAGTAACTTACCTCTCCCCGGCCAACCCTTGCAATAGCAACTCATCGAATGATGTCGCTCAGTGCGGTGATCATTGCCTCAACGTCATTCTGCGACGTAATATCTAGTTAATGCGGGCAAATACGCTCCGCGTTGCTTTTGCAAAGGCAAGATATGGCAAGACAACGATTAGAGCCCAGCGTTGCGGTATTGGATATTGGAACCTCCAATGTTCGAGCATCCGCAGTCAACTCCCAAGGCTTGATAACAGCACAGTTCCGCACCAAATTCAACACCGCCTCCCCTACCAGGGGCTTTGTGGAATTCGACGCCGAGGAGTTGTATCAAAACTCTGCCAGTCTTCTCGCGCAGCTCCTGGACGACGGGGATTGCTCCGCCATTGCCATTACCAACCAGCGTGCCTCCACCGTTGTATTCGACCCGGTCTCAAAGAAGCCGATCTGTCCCGGACAAAGTTGGCAGGACATTAGAACAGCCCCCATGTGCCTGGCCATCAAGTCACCGGGAATCTCAATATCTCCGAATCAGAGCGCCTCAAAGATTGCCCTGATGATGGATCTGTTTGATAAGGATCGCAGCAGAGGTCTAATGGGAGGAACCATTGACGCGTGGCTCACATTTCGTCTCACGGGCCAGTTCAAAACCGAACATACAAACGCAGCAATGTCCGGATTGGTGGAACCAAATGCCACCCGCTACGATGACGCCATCTTGGCCAAACTGAATATTCCTGAACATTGCCTTCCACGAATACAACAATCCATCAGTTATTTCGGCGAAGCGAGCATCGGGGATAACAAACTGCCATTAATGGCGATACTTGGCGACCAGCAGGCGTCAATGCTTGGGCAGGGAATAACACGGGCTGGGCAAGCAAAGGCAACTTTCGGGACCGGAGCCATGGTGGACATCGTAACCGAACATACCGGCCCAAGTTCGACGAACCGGCTTCGCAACGGCACCTTTCCGATAGTTGCGCGCTCGCAAGGGACAGACATCGTCTTTGGGCTCGAAGCCATAGGCCTCCATGCCGGCTCAGCGGTGGAGTTTGCATGCCGCAACCTCGGGCTTGCTGACAGTCCCATGCATTTGGAAGAAATTGCGAGAAGATCCAGGCAAGGTTCAACAGAAGTCTTCGTACCCGCATTGACAGGCCTCGCAACGCCAGCGTGGGATTTCGGGGCACTAGGCGCATTTACCAATATCACGCACGCCACCACCAAATTCGAACTTGCAAACGCCGTTCTGACGGGAATTGCTCACATCGGAGCTGACCTCATCAGGGCTATCGAGGCAGACGGGAATACTAACCTTGAGCATTTAAGTGTTGACGGAGGCATGACACAAAATCAGTTATTTCTCCAGCATCTAGCGAACTTCTCCCAAAAACTCCTCAACCTGTCTCCAACCCGCGAGGCAACAACTGTGGGTGCAGGTTTGGCAGCGCATATTGCGCTGGGCAACATTGCCAGTATCAGCGAACTTAGCGAACTGACGACTCCCCGAATCACGATTGAGCCACAAACTTCATTCCGGCGCAACCTTGCCGCATCGAGAGAGGGCTGGGAAAAGGCCGTTGGTATTGCACGAAATTCCGTACCTGAACTTAGCGCAGTAATTTTTTAGGCCGAACAAACCTAGCCACAGCCGTGAAATACGATTTTCAGCATCACTAGGACTAAAGTATTAGTTAGCCACCAGAACACTCCGACAGACCAGAGGAAAATGAGCATTCAACAGGAAAAACGAACGCAAGATTCAGAAAATCACTCCAAACCGGCTCCCAAAACAATTGATTGGAACAAGCTCACGAAACTTCCGACGGTTGGAATAATCGGAGGCGGCCAGTTGGCTCAGATGCTTTACCAAAGTGCTATCTCGCTTGGGATTGACGCACATTTATTCGCCGCGTCCGCAGACGAAGCTGCCCCGAAATATTTTCGGGATATCACGCGAGCTTCATCTGAATCGTGGACCCCTCCAGAGATTTACCACTTCGCCCAAAAATGTGACGTAGTCACCTTTGATCACGAGCTGGTTTCACCGAACATAGTCCGGGAACTCGAAAAACGCGGGTGCCTGATGCTTCCAACAGCCACAACCCTTGAATTGTCTGCCAATAAAGCAAACCAAAGGCATCGTCTCAGCCAATTGGGCCATTCGCTACCTCCATTCCAGGTATGCAATACAGTGGCGGAGACCACCTCTTTTGGTGACCGCGTTGGGTGGCCAATAGTAATCAAACCTTCTACGGGGGGTTACGACGGCAGAGGAGTGTTCTGGGTCGACGATGAAGCTGAAACAATCGCCGTATTCAACAGTTTGAGTGCACATCTGCCGTTCGTGGTCGAACCAAAACTGGAACTTGAGGCTGAAGGTTCAGTGATCGCCATACGTTCCACCACTGGAGAGTGCGTGACATATCCGATGGTAAAAACGGTTCAGCTCGAAGGGATGTGCCGAGAGGTCACGTCACCTGGCGGCTTCCCGCTTCATATATCTGAAGAAGCACAGCGTATTGCTGAGAATATGGCCAATGATCTCGACGTTGTTGGGGTGTTGGCTGTAGAGTTCTTCATCTTAAATGGACAACTAATGGTAAATGAACTCGCGCCCCGGCCCCACAACACCGGACACATAACGATTGAGGCGAACGTAACCTCTCAGTTCGAGAATCATCTGCGGGCCGTACTTGGCCTACCACTTGGATCGACGGCGCTTAGAGTTCCAGCCGCAGCGACTGTTAATCTGATAGCCAATTCAAACAGCCAAAACATAGCCCCCCACGTCCCGCACGCTCTAGAAATCGAGGGCGCCTCGATACATCTTTATTCAAAATCTGCGCGCAAAGACCGTAAGATAGGCCATGTGACAGTCACGGCCAATTCAGTAGAGGAAGCACTGAGCCGCGCGCGACAAACGGTGGATCGTCTATCTGGCCTCGAAGTATTTGAGGATTGAGCTAAATTAGGAGCTTTGAATGGCGGCAATCGTTGGAATCGTCATGGGGTCTGATTCAGATTATCCCGTCATGGCCCCCGCAGCTCAGATCCTTGACTCCTTTGGAATCGAATATGAGCTGCGAGTGGTCTCAGCTCATAGAACTCCCCAGAAGATGTTGACATACGGATCTGACGCATATGGAAATGGATTAAGAGTCATAATTGCTGGAGCCGGGGGGGCGGCTCATCTTCCCGGAATGCTGGCTTCAGTCACTACGATTCCGGTCATCGGCGTTCCAGTGGCCTTGAAAAAGCTCGATGGGCTCGATTCTCTGCTTTCTATTGTGCAAATGCCTGGAGGGATACCAGTCGCGACCGTGGCGATTGACAATGCCAAAAATGCAGGACTTCTGGCCATACGAATTTTATCGACATCAGACCTCTCTTTAACTGCAAAGCTCGTCGCCTACCAGAACGAGATGGCGGCGGAGTCATCTTCGAAGCGTCTACCGCCCGCTTAATCATCCTCCCCGAACGATGTCCAATGTTTTACCCCATCAGAACGCAACAGAACCGAAGGCACACCTTCCAGGAACCCTATTGAAGAACCCAGTTTGGCGAACGAATCATTCGGGAAGGAATTTTGCGCCAACTGATGTCCGCCGCATGTGGATCCATCCAATACGTATTTGATAAAAGCATCCTGGCTAGAAAATACTTTTGCCGATGATGGAACAGCAATAAGCTCGATAACTGAAGCCGGTGCTGCTGTGATCCTCAAGGGATCTGGAGTGGTGGTCGAATGTCCTAAAGCCAAGCTTCATCATTAGCAATGCTGAAAGGCAACAAGTATTAGATGTATGCCATCAGGATGAACATTCCTCGCTACCACCTGGCCGGATAGTGCCAGCCTTAGCAGACATGGACAAATATCTAGCTTCCGAGTCAACCTTTCATCGTGTGCTGCGTGACCACAAGGAGAACCAAAGACGTGGACGTGCCAAGGCATCACTGAGGCGTCATCCGCCGTCACATTTGGCGAGCGCACCACCGGATATATATGGGTAACCGATATCAGCTGGCTGCCCGGCCCTGTCGCAGGGGTGTTCTACTGCCTCTATTTCGTGATGGATCTCTTCTCCATAAAGATCGTCGGATACGAGGTTTACGAGAATGACTATTCCGGTTTACCCGCAACTGAATTCCTGCAACTCACGCGAACGAAGCTTCACGGCATTTAGCCACCGTGGTCCATCGGGCGACCATGTCGGCAGGTAACGAAGCGCCCACCTTGTTGCACAGCGATAACGGTACTCCGATGAAAGGAGTTTCCCTACTCGAGTTATGCCGAGCGCTTAAGATCATAACTTCCCATTCGAGACCTCGGGTCTCTGATGACAATCCCCACATCGAATCACTTTTTCGGACTACGAAATACTGGCCTGGATATCCTTATGGTGGATTCGCAACACTGGATGAAGCCAGGAAGTGGGTGGAACGCTTTGTCGGTTACTACAACAACCACCATCGCCACTCCGGCCTGAACTTTGTCACACCGGTCCAGATGCATAACGGCGACTACATCGAGATTTTGAAAAAACGAGACAAACTACACGCAAGTGCCAGATCACAAAACCCAGCCCGATGGTCCCGTCAGATAACCCGTGACTGGAGCCCTACACCCGGAACCTGGATCACGCCGCTACGTGATAAAACAGTTTCACTTTCTTAAATCGAGAAAGCGGGGTGAAGCGTATTCAAAAATCAAGCGCTATCCACCGATAAAGCCATTAATCTGGCAACACTACATGCGTCAACTTACCTTATAGTTACCCTCGGCGAGCACCAAGAGTGGTCGTTCGCTGCTCTTGCGATCAACCGCGCAAATTCTTCTAGCTTCCAAATCATCCGGGGTGGTAGCATTCCGGCGTGGTCACATCAGTCAATTACTGAGGGGCGCGAAATGGTGGATTCCACTAAACCCAGTAGTGGCTTTTACTCTGAACGACGTTCGAGACGTTCGAGACGAATGAGCGGCCCGGAGGGAAAGCGAAGTCTCGCAATTTTGCCACGCCGGAAAACCGAAAGACACCTAACCTCTCCGCTCCACGCTGAAAACTCCTCAAGACCGCTCTTGACCGGTATATTCGTGATGGCATTTGCCCTTTTGCTCGTGGCCTTTCTATTCATTGTGGCACCAGAGGTCAGTGCCACAACCATCAATGTGCTCTTAGGTATGCTGGCTCTGGGAACGGCTGCCCTCGCCTGGGTGTTCGCGCTCTCCTGCGCCGTAAGGAGAGCGGTGTTTCACGATGCCCGAGCCGCCTTTCTTGGAGTCGGAATCGTCCTGGTTGGCGGACTCATTCCGACCACCCAGATGCTTGCCCTGCCATTACTGAGACAGCAGCTAGTGATACCCACCAACATCGAGGCGCTTGGAACCTCTGGTGACATTGTCGGATATCTCCTTTTGGCCGTGTTGACTTTCACTCCGGAATTGGCAACTGCGTTTAATGGCTGGACCGTAATTGTTGGCTCCGCAGTTGCAGTGGCACTCCTTTCGCTGCCATTGGATCGTTTGCCATCAGCGGTTCTACACGTCTCGGTGCTTGCACCCTCTCCTGTTTCGTTGTCCCACGATATCGCACCAGCGCTGGTCATTGGTGTCGCATGGCTGACGCTAGGAATTGTCCAGATAGTTAGCGGCATACGAGGTCGCGGCTCATTGAACCTTTGGCTTGGAAACACGATGCTTGCGTGGGCCATGTCATACCTCTTTATCCCGCTTTGGAGACTGAGCGTAACCTGGGCGGCTGTCACGGGCGCGTTCGAGCTACTGGCAATGATATTCGCGATCGCCGGAATCGACTTCGAACTCGAAGTTTCGTTTCAGGCCGTCATGCAAGAGCTGCGTGATTCGCTGGTATCGACCCGACTTCTGTCCGCTAACAGAGAGATCGAGATCGGCTTTTCGCACAAGCGCATGCATGATATACATAACATATTGTTCAACGTTGAGGGTGCCACAAGCCTGCTCCAGAAGCAGACCTCACTTACTGCGAGCCAAAGAAATGTTGTCTCCAATATGCTTACTGCCCAGCTCGCATACCTCCAAGAGCTGATAGAGACGCCCCTACTCGCGGACGTAAGCACTCTCGAGTCGGTCTGGACCGGAGCGCAAGCCGGGATAGACGTCGTGAAGTACCAGATTTCCGGCTGCACTCCTTACGAGCTTTGCGACAAGAAACTCGCTGGATCCACCGAGGACAATTTCAGAGCAATTCGATTGGTTCTGAACCACATGATCCAGCTCTCCAAAGAAGGTTCATTATCTGTGGAGTTCCAGGACGAAGGCAGCCACATCTCGATAACCATATCGGTATCGGTTCCACCACCTGAAGCTAAAAATGACACCCGCCCAGGTCTAGGCGGCGATCTCCTCGAGCTCTACGCGTCGGATCTGCTCCTTCGCCGCACCGGCGAAAAGGTTACCCTGAGAACGACTCCAGACAGGAATGAGGTCCAGATTCTCCTGCCGGTTTTCAGCGATTCGACTCCGGACATTAAGTTGGAGAGAAGCGAGAACCCCGCAGGCAACGATCTCGAGGCATACCCGCGCTCAGAACATCGGGACACCGTGGTGGAGGACAGCAACGAGCTGAAGGCCCAGCCGATCCATAAATTCTCCATGCGCAGATCTCCGGCGAGTAAGGATCGCTCGCACAGCTTTAGAGCGGGATGAACTCTCGTCATGACGCACGACGAAACCCATAAGGGTCGGGTCATGATATTCGATGACCACTCCCTGTTCTCCTACACCATTGACATCGCGCTCAGCCAACACGGCCTGGAAGTTCAAGAATTTGACATAGGACCGGAAACCACAGCTGATGACATAGTTTCAGCCGCCAAAAAGTTCGAGCCGGATGTCATTGTTCTCGATCTGCACCTCGGTGCGGCCATTGATAACGCTCGCTTTTTAATCCCCAAACTGTCCACCGAGTCGACGGAGGTAATAGTGGTCACCGGAGACACGGACGAATTCCAAATCGCAGGGTGCATCTCGGATGGTGCAGCATGCGTTCTCGGCAAGGCCATATCCTTCGAAGTATTTGTTTCAACCATCTTGCGCGTTCTCCACAAAGAGCCCGTGGTGCCCTTAGCTCGACGAGAGGAGCTGAAGCGCATGTGGCGGACATACGAGTCCTCAAAGCGGACCGCCCTGGAGCCTTTCACCCACCTGTCTCCCCGAGAACAGGAGGTACTTGCAGCAATGGTAGCCGGCAAGTCGGCTAATGCAATCGCAGCCGAGCTCTACACGTCCGTATCAACCGTTCGCAGCCATATCCACTCAATCCTGAATAGACTTCAAGTCAATTCTCAGCTCGAAGCCGTCGCAAAGGCGCTTGACAGCCAGTGGGCGCCCACCCGATACTGAGCCTTCGAACGCACAGGGCTTACCAGCGACAGTGAGCGGAATCAAGCCTGCGATAGCTAAAACGTATTCGAACGCCCAGAAGCCTCTTTTTCAAACCATCGGACATCCAGATCTGGACCAAGCTGCCTTACCCAGAAATGTATAATTCGTTCATTGGATCCCGCGCGTCTTTGCCCGTTTTTCGTGGATGGAATCGGGTTCGCGCATGACAACGACAGGGGGTTTTGTCGTGCCGGAAGAAATTGCCCATGAACCTAGTCCAAACCCCAGGGTGCGTGAATAGGTGGAGTTGTATGAGATATCGGGAGGCACTGAGTAAAACACCCAGAGAGATACAGGGATTCCGGTCATAATTATCACTAGTCTCGGTGCAACGTCCAACAAGCTACGCAAGACTCCCGTCATCCGGGTGGAAGCAGACGGCATCTGCACCTTGGTGGCGTCCAAGGGCGGTGCTCCTAACGATCCTCACTGGTACCACAACCCAATCGCGCATCCACATTCTGCGATGATCCGGGAAGGACCTCAACGATTCGAGGTGACGGTCCGACTCGCAGAAGGTGATGAGAGAGCCATTTGGTGGGAGCGGGCAGTAGGAGCATTCCCCACCTACGGAGATAACCAGAAGAAAACGGACCGTGAAATTCCTGTATTTTTGGCCACCCGGCGAGCCCTTTCAAGGGCTTCTAGGTTACTAATGCTGGTAAATGGATACATTCGAAATATCAAATGAGGCAGTGCTTGGGGTAGAAGCGTTTGGGACCTGTTCAGTGCCAGATACTGCAAGGTTTGCTAGAAAGTACATGGGCTGCTGTGGAATGTTCTCGCTGGAGGTAAATACCTCTTGCCCATCGATATACCAGGTGATCGAATTGGGTTCCCAATTGACAGCATAGGTGTGCCAACCAGACGAGAGTTGCGTTGGAGAATTGTAAATTTCCTGAGATTCACCACCGAGCGACGGGTGGACGGTACAGTATATTCTCGATGTATTTCCTCCAAGATTCTCCATAATGTCGATTTCAGGAGGCCATGACTCGTTTTGAGGAAGCAACCACAGTGCTGGCCACAGACCTGAGCCGGTAGGTATGCGAGCGGTTACCTGTACATAGCCATACGTAAAATCAAATGAGTTGTTGGTGGTAACCATCCCGGATTTCCATTGATAGTCAGCTGGGCTACCAGCTCTTGTGGTTCCGATCGTCGTAACCTTGGAGGCAATCATATGCAAAGTTCCATTTGAAACTTGGTCTTGGGATGGCAGGTACCACTCAAGTTCCGAGTTGTCAAAGTTCGTGCACCCTGATCCAGAGTCAGCCCATGGGTAGCAGGTCTGCCATTTGGATCCATTGAGAGAACTACCTTGAAAACTACTCGTGAAAGCGAGGTGCATTCCTGCGGTGATACCGACGGGCCGTGCGACAGGGACGGTTGTTGTCGTCGGCAACTCAGTCGATGGAGCCGAAACCGCGCTGTGAGTCTGAACCTTGATGGATGGTGGCAACGTGGGTGTTGTACCAGCGGCGTTTGAAGATGAGGGTGGTGCTGCCAGCGCCAAAGTTGTAGCAGTTACAGCCGGGGCTAGAGTACCAGCTGTAGTT
>DAHVRV010000027.1:0-33493 GCA_027322285.1 Actinomycetota bacterium | reverse complement strand
CGGCCATTCGAAGCCTAGAATACAGCACATCCACGGTGATGAGAGCGGCCTACATCTGCTCACCTTCCTTCACCACCATCTGCCGCCCAGCGTCTCAATTCTCGAGAATCAATTTGCCGCTGAGCTGATTTCGTGCGATGGCCAACTGCACGGAGCACTTCTCTGGAAAAATGGAGACCCAGCCGAGCCAGTTGCGGTTCACGCAGGTGCGACCATAATTGCAACCGGCGGTATCGGACAAATCTATTCCTTTACCACGAATCCCGAAGAAGCCACCGGTGACGGAATAGCTCTGGCTTACAGAGCGGGTGCCAAAGTCAGGGACATTGAACTGGTCCAGTTCCATCCCACCGTCCTTTCCAACGGCGGGCTTATTTCTGAAGCATGCCGAGGCGAAGGAGCCGTCTTGCTTAATGGCAATGGAGAGCGTTTCATGCTCAGGTATGATGAAGCGGGAGAGCTGGCTCCCAGGGATATCGTCTCGAACTCGATTTACAGCGAAATCATCGCCACAGGCAAAGTCTTCTTGGACCTCAGACCTGTTAACAATTTGGAGCACAAGTTTCCCACCGTCTACAACTCCATTCTAAACCTTGGATTCAACCCTCTCAAAGAGCCCATCCCAATTCAGCCGGCGGCACATTTCTTGATGGGGGGCATTGCCACCGATGAATACGGCGCAACTTCTGTTGCCAATCTCTTCGCAGCTGGAGAAGCGGCAAGTACGGGATTCCATGGCGCGAACAGGCTGGCATCCAATAGTCTTCTCGAAGGCTTGGTAATGGGCTCCCGTGCCGCGGAACAAGCCGTCGCCTCTGCGCCGGCCACTGAACGGAAAATCGAAACAAAAGGCGTGCCTGGGTGCGCGGTGCAAGATCAATCGGCTATTCGCAAGATAATGGAGAGTTCAGCTTCCGTAATGCGAGACGGGGAAAACCTTGCCAATGGCTTCAACAAGGCACTCAGTCTTGAGGTATTCCAGGCAAGTAGTGCCACAGAGGCTGAAACCGCCAACATGAGGCTGCTTGCCCTAATGGTGCTAAAGGGAGCCTTGGAAAGAAAAGAAAGCAGGGGATCGCACCGAAGGTCGGATTATCCCCAAACGAGCCCGGATGCCCAGCATATCGATCAACAGATTGAAAATCTCGGCGCAATCCGAGACTGATAGCTCTAGTCTTCAGTAGCCCGCGATTTTTGAATCCTCCAAGCAACACTGCTGTTCTAGACTAGTTTTAGCGCATTTTCCAGCTCCGGGAATGGAGCCTTTGAACACATTAATCCTTGGATCTTCCTTCGAGATACTGCTAGGTTATGAGGTTATCGAGCCATACCGAAAGAAGGCCCAAGGTGTCATATTTTGTGACGGGGTTCCCAGGCTTCATAGCTACCCGCATTGTTAAAAAATTAGTGGCTGACCATCCGGATCAAAACTTCACCCTTCTGGTGCATTCCAGCCAACTCCAGAAAGCCCGGAACTCGTTGGCCGACATTTCGAGCGAAACAGATAGCGCGCAGGGACGCTTTCGCGTAATTGAGGGCGATATAACCAAGGCAAACCTGGGGCTTACCAAAAGCGAGCAGGAGGAAATGGCTGAAGTAACCACCTACGTCTTCCACCTGGCTGCAATTTATGACCTTGCGGTGGCCGAAAGCGTTGCTGAGGATATCAACGTAACCGGCACGCAGAATGTGACCAATTGGGTAAAGACTCTTCCCAAGCTCGAGCGCTTTGTCTATTTCAGCACTGCTTATGTATCCGGGAACAGAAAAGGCACAATTCTGGAAACAGAGCTGATCGACATAAACGGATTCAAGAACTTCTACGAATCAACCAAGTTCAAAGCCGAAGTTATCGTACGGCGCTCCTGGGACGAGATCCCGACCACGATCATTAGGCCAGGGGTTGTTACGGGAGATTCCAATACCGGCGAAACGGATAAGTTCGATGGTCCATATTTTGTCATGAGGTTTATAGACAAGTTCTCAAAAATTCCAATTCCAAATCTGGGCAGAGGCGAGGCCCTGTTCAATGTGGTGCCCGTAAACTTCGTCGTGGATGCCACCTGCCACCTAGCCCATTTCAAAGGTGCAGAACACGAGACATATCACCTAGTAGATCCCTCGCCACATTCGGCCAGAGACGCATTTGCCCTAATCTGCCAGGCTCAGATGGGTTTTACGCCACGCTATACGATTCCCCTCAAGCTTGTCGAAAGCACTCTTTCCATTCCAGCATTCAGGAGGTGGGTAGGGGTAGAAAAAGAAACCTTGGAATATTTCAAGATCGGCCCGACCTATGACAGCTATCAAGCCCGAAAGGACTTGGCGGCCCTTGGAATAGCCTGTCCCGACTTTGCCAGCTATGTGCAAAAGGCAGTGGACTATTTTGTTCAGAACAAGTCTGATAGAGCCAAGCTCATAAAGGTGACCTAGGAGGCATACATGACCGACAGGCAGAGCAGAACCGAATCGAGCGAATCCGTTGGCACCAGTATGACAGAAATCTCGCAGCTTCCGGCGATCATGTCATCGGCGAGAGCCGGATTCAGGGAATACTCCCAAACGCCGTTGGATCAGCGACTGAAAATATTGCGCAAGCTTAGGCACCGGATAGTTGAAAGACAAGACGAGATCTCCGATGTAATCGCTGCTTCAACTGGAAAAATCAAAGTGGAAGCTCTCACCACAGAAGTGATGCTCGTCGCAGACGCCATCCTCCATTTGGAAAAGACGGCAAAAAAAGCTCTGGCGACTACCCGAGTCAAGACCCCAATCACCTTCATCGGAAAACAGTCGTATGTAGAGTACAAACCCAGAGGAATTGTAGCGATTATCGCTCCTTGGAATTTTCCTTTCATGTTGGCGATGGTTCCCGCAGTCGAAGCCCTTGCCGCCGGGAACGCCCTGGTCATAAAACCCTCGGAGGAAACGCCGCCTGTGGGAATGCTTATTGAGTCCATCTTCCAAGAGATCGGCCTGCCTCCAGGCGTCGTCCAGGTGATCTACGGAGCCGGAGATCTGGGTGAAGCGCTGGTTAGATCCGGACCCGATTTCGTACACTTCACGGGCTCGGTAACCACCGGCAGAGCCATCGCTGCAATTACAGGTCCGGAGCTGATTCCGACCACTTTGGAACTGGGCGGCAAAGATCCGATGATCGTCTTCGAAGATGCCCATCTTGAGCGGGCCGTCAACGGTGCGATTTGGGGAGCGTTTGCTAATTCAGGGCAGGTCTGCATGTCGGTGGAACGACTGTACCTACAAAATTCCATCTTCGCTCCATTTGTTGCGCGTTTGATTCAAGAAACCGAGAAACTTAGGCTGGGCGATGACGCCAATGACGATATTGGAAGAATGACCACTCACAAACAAGTTGCGGTGGTAAAGAGGCATGTAAAAGAGGCTTTAGATGGCGGGGCAACACTACTGACCGGGGACCATCCCGACACTTGGGATGAGGGTTCGTTGAAATTGCGGCCGGTGATCCTTGCAAATGTCAAACAGGACATGGCAGTAATGCAGGAGGAGACATTCGGGCCGGTATTGCCGATAATGCAGTTCGAGTCGGCCGAGGAAGCCATAGAACTTGCGAATGATTCCTCTTTTGGCCTGACGTCAAGCGTTTGGACGCGTGATCTCGCTAAGGGCAAGCAGGTCATTTCCCGGATGCGGACGGCCGGTGCCCTGCTCAACGATGTCTTGCTCACTATCGGCAATCCGTATCTCCCTTACGGGGGAGATAAAGAATCAGGCGTAGGATATGATCACGCCGATCTCGGTGTCCAGAATTTCTCTCTTCAAACCGCGGTAATGGTCGACCGCGGCAGAAAGCTAAGGGAGGTCAACTGGTTCCCGTACCTGGGAAAAGAGGAGCTCTTTCAAAATCTGCTCCAAAGCTACTGGAGTTCATCCCGCAATTTTGGCACATTCGGGCTTTCGTATCTGAAACTCTTGCGCAAAGGAAGGAAAGGCTGAAGTCGGCATCGGACCAGCCGGTTTCATGAATGGCAAAAGGGCTGAACGCGTGTCTCCAAAACGCTCAGCCCTCGGGTTGGGTAGGGATAACTTGATGCTTATCTGTCTGACGGCTTGGTGTGGGTGCCCGAGGGAACATGGATGCTCGAGTCACCTCTTAAAATAGTTTTCCCACCTGAGCCTGAATCAGCAGAATCCGAACCATTTGCTTTCCCGGAAGGACCGGTAATTACCGTTAGTCCAGAAGCGGTCGAAGTTGTTGACGCTGACGTTGTCGACGTGGTCGTTGGAGCCGCTGTCGTAGTGGTGGAATCATTGTCATTCGCGCTGTGGACATCCGTCTTTTGATCATTGTCATTGTTGAGCTTCAGTTCAGCATGCTTTGGATTTACAGATGCACAGAATTGCGCTATTGATTCTTTATTAGCTGCTGCCAAGAACGCAAGGATCTGCGGCGCGCCAGACGTTGCTGACCCAGTCAGCGAAACCGTCGTACCTACTGTTGTAGACGTCGTTGTAGATGTCGGAGCCGTTGTCGAGGTGGTTGTAGACGTCGTTGTAGATGTCGGAGCCGTTGTAGACGTCGTTGTAGATGTCGGAGCCGTTGTAGACGTCGTTGTAGATGTCGGAGCCGTTGTCGAGGTGGTTGTAGATCCAGATTCGTGGTTCAAATAGGCAGTACACAGACCAAAAACCGCTGCCATCTGGTTTCCACTTGGGTTTGGTAGCGTGATACTGCTCGGCGTTGTATGAGAATCTTGGAGTTGCATGGGCAAAGACCCGCTAATTGCAGCCAACAAAGTCCCTGCAACAGCCGTAGTCGACAATGCCACACCGACTACCCTTCGACTAATAGGTTTCATGCGCATATATTCTGTTTTCTCCTTCGTACAGGATTCGACCACAGCATTCTCAGCGAGAAGCTTTCGAGAGACATCTTTCCTTTGCGTATCCTTTGAAATTTCTTGCACCGACGCGACCGTGGTGTGAAATATGCAAAACTGTCTCTCTGTTTCTTAGTTGCCACACGTTACAGATGGAGAAATCGGCAATTTCGCACTTAGCGTTACAACGGATTACAATTTTCTATAAAATCGGACGTTACTTGGGCGCTAATTAACGTGTCAAAGGAGCTCTGACCAACGCCTCATTGCTGAGGTGTCTCTGGCATCTGTCCTGGTGGCGCATTCATCTCTCGTTCGCTATGCACATTACGGAGTACGTTCCACATACACCCTTAGCTCCTGACTCGGCCAAAAACAGGCCCGGCGATTTTCAGCAGAAACCTCAGCGTAAGCAAGAGAACGCATGAGCTTAGATCTTCGAACGTCGATCTTCGTCAGGACAACTCGTGTTTGGCTGTAAGCCGCGACAGATGGCAGCGTCAGGGCTAAACTGAACCGAGCGATTTCAAGCACAGCGCTATATCCGCTTCTAAGGAAAGGAAGATAGCAAGAATGGCTGATCGCCAAAACTCTCCGCGCCGCTTCTTAGGGCCCTGGATAATAGTCGCGGCACTCTTTGTGGTCGGGTCTGTTTTGCTTATCTTGTTGGACACAACACTCAAAAACACATCCATCCAAGACGCGGCAACCGGACCCATACGTGCCGTAATAATTCTGATTGTCGGTTCGGTAATTGCGCGGATTGTCGAAGCAAGGATCTTGACAAGATCGCTGACCTCGTTGTCTGCGAGGCAAAGGACAATAACCGGTTTCGCAGTTAGGCTCCTCCTTTACCTTGGCATCACTCTTGCCGTATTTGCCGGCCTGGGTATCGGGCTTTCAAGCTTTTTGTTCGGTGGCGCATTTTTGACGGTTGTCATTGGGCTTGCCGGCCAGAGCATGCTGTCCAACGTTTTTGGCGGGGTATGGCTGGTGTTGAATCAGCCTTTTCAGGTGAGTGACTCGATCAGCTTTGTGACTTGGCAATACGCTGTCCTGCCGCCAACCTATCCCCATGGAGCTCTTAGACCTGGTCATTCTGGACGGGTCACAGATATCAATCTGATGTATACCACCATCATTACTGATGACGGTGATCCTCTAGTAATTCCCAATGGAGTTCTCGCTCAGGCGGCAATCGTCAATAAGAGTCGTTCCGGAGTCAGGCGCGTCAGTATACGGTTTGACACGCCCGTTAGCATCAGCCCCAAAGATCTCAAAGCCAAGCTTATCGATGAGCTGGGCAGCTGGGATAGGACCCCGACGATAGAGCTTGCTGATATGGGCACGGAAAGCTATTCGGTGCAAGTGGCAGTGTGGAGTCGTGAAAGCGACGACAGAGTGCGCGACCGTATTCTTGATTCAGCCTGGAAGGTAATTGCCGACCTAAACCAAACCACGGCTACCTCGGCGGAAAAACAAGATACCAATTGAATCGGCCCAAGCCAAATAGATTGGTGCGCCTCAATGTTGCGCCATGTTGACAAATTTGGTGAAGGAGTCTAAAAATGCCAGATGCGCCACGCCCGTAGGTCCTGACCGGTGCTTTGCAACGATGATTTCCGCGGTTCCGCGATCGGCGGACTCCGAGTTGTAAATCTCATCTCTGTAGATGAACAGAACGACGTCGGCATCCTGTTCGAGCGAGTTATGCGCGACAATGCCGTTAGCGATGAAATTGTGGGTCTCGGCCACTGATACGTCATAAAGCTGTTCATACCCGGACGGAAAGATAGAACGAAGCCTTGACCAGACCACTTTGGATCCCAAGCGCACTTGCAATGCGGTCTTTGTCAACATTGCGCCTTCGCCGGGTTGAGCAAATTTCCCAGTTGTAGCTATCTCCGTTTCTGGCGATAATTCTTCCACGGGAGTCCATCCGTCTGGGGTGAGAAACTTGTGGTTGCTACTGGCCCCGATCTGGCGATCACCAAGATCAAGAACAAACACCTCTTTCATGCCAGAGTAAAAGACATGCGAAATCGTCGACTCCACCAATTCCCCGCTCTCGTCGACGCTAACTACCCGCGCGCCAACAGCGTTCTCCGTAACCAAATCACCAATCGCCTTGGACCGTCCGTCGGCCATCAAGATCTGCGCATCGTAGCTGAGACAGCCTGATTCCCTAAGATCTGACAGTGCGGGCCTCTTATCAGCTCTCATTTCGAGGTTCCTTGAAAGCTGGGATAGTGCAATAACCGGGACATCCAATTCCCTTGCGAGGATCTTGAGTCCTCTGGAGATCTCGGAGACTTCAACTTGCCGGGACTCAGCGCCTATTCGCCCCGACATGAGCTGAAGATAGTCCACCACAACCATCCCGAGTCCATCCCTGGCTTTGAGTCGCCTGGATTTTGCCCTGATATCCATTACGTTGACGTTTGGATTGTCATCAATAAAAATGGGCGCATCTGCCAGGCGACCAATGGCGTGGGATATCTTTTCCCAATCCTTTTCGAGCAGTTTCCCATTTCGCATCCTGGTGGAATCGATTTGAGCCTCGGCGGACAGGAGCCTCTGCACTAGCTCCTTGCGGCTCATTTCCAGCGAAAACAAAAGGACGGGAATCTTTTGCTTCATCGCGACGCTGGCAGCCACGCCTAGCCCAAACGCCGTCTTGCCCATTCCTGGGCGCGCTCCGACAATAACGAGATTCGAGGCATGAAGACCCGACAGGACGTTATCCAGATCCGTGAAACCGGTGGGAATTCCTGTCACGGCTTCCGAGCGCTCGTATAGCGCCTCCAAGTCATCGAGCGCACTCCCCAACACCTCTTTGATGTGGGCCATGGTTTCGCTCTGCCTTCGCTGCGCTACGTCGAATATTAGAGACTCAGCCCAGTCGATTACTTCCAGCACATCGTCAGGAACTTGATACGCCCTCTCAGCAATTTCATTAGATGCCCGGATTAGCCGCCTGAGAAGCGAGTACTCTACGACGATTTCGGCGTAGCTAAAGGCATTTCCGATCGCCGGAGTATCTGCCTGAAGCTTTAGGAGCTGAGAGACACCGCCGACATCCTCGAGGACATTCCTGCGTTTGAGTTCTTCTGCAATTGTCACGGTATCGGCCGGATCACCCCTTGCAAATGCCGCCGTCAAAGCTTCAAAAATGTGCTGATGCGATGGCTTGTAGAAGTCCGCCGATTGGCAGATTTCAATTGCATCAGCGATGGCATCCTTGGAAAGAAGCATGGCCCCAAGAAGCGACTCCTCAGCCTCGAGGTTATGAGGTGTCGCCCTCTGGAGGACTTCTCTAGATTTTCTCGTTGACTTCCCTGGTACCTGCGTCATCTGCCAATCCAAATAGAAAGGGGCCGACCTATCATATTCGATAGTCGGCCCCTTTGGAACTAATTGCGCCAGTCCAAATCAAACTGACACAATTCAAACCAATTCCTTCTATTCGACTCCGATGACCTCAACCTGAACAGTCGCCGTAACTTCTGGGTGAAGCCTGATTTTAACAGCGTGAGTTCCCGTGGTCTTGATGTGCTCGTCCATCTCAACACGACGACGCTCAATGGCGGGTCCGCCAGCTGCGGTTATCGCCTCAATAATGTCATGTTGTGCTACCGAGCCAAATAGCCGGCCTTCCTGCGCCCGCGCCTCGATCCTGATTGAAAGCGCTTCGAGAGAAGCAGCCTGCTCCGAAGCGGATCCGCGAAGCCGAACTTCACGAGCATCGCGTGCACTGCGCATGGCCTGCGCCTGATGAGCAATTCCATCGGATGCAATGATGGCATGACCTTTTGGAAGCAAAAAGTTACGGGCAAATCCATCGGCGACGTCGACGATATCACCGCATTTTCCGAGTCCCGCCCGGTCAGAACGAAGAACTACTTTCATTACTCTGACTCCTCCGCCTCTTCCTCTTCAGGTTCAAACTCATCCGTTACGCCGAGCTCTTCAAGAGCAACGACGGGAGATGCAGTGACTTCATGCTCCGCCATAGTTGGATTCGCGCCTCGAAGAGCACCGCGCCCGCCACCAGTGCGCTCAGCCACAGTCCGCTGGGTATAGGGAAGCAACGCGAGTTCTCTCGCTGTCTTGATCGCCACCGCGACAGAACGCTGGTGCTGTGAACAGTTGCCAGAAACTCGACGCGCACGTATTTTGCCTCTGTCGGACATGTACTTACGCAAAATATCAACATCCTTGAAGCTGATGGCGTCAATCTGCTTGACGCAGAATATGCAAACTTTCTTCTTCCCGCCTTTGCGCACCACCTCTTTGGCTATTTTTTTGCTTCCCGAACGATCTCGATCTCTATCGTTATTTCTTGCCATGGTTTAGAAAGGTTCCTCTTCGTATGTGTAAGCGCTTGGAGCTGGCACGCTGGCTGATCCCGCGACTGGAACCTCGCCGGTGTCCATGCCAAATCCCTTACGCTCGTTTCGGACAATTTGAGCTGTCGCCCATCTGAGCGATGGGCCGATCTCGTCTGCAATTACCTCTATCTTGGACCGCTTTTCGCCATCCTGAGTCTCCCAGTTCCGTTGTTCAAGACGACCTGTGACTATGACTCTCGCTCCCTTGCTCAGGCTTTCGCTGGCATTTTCAGCCATCTCTCGCCAACAAACCACGTCGAAAAAAGACGTGGCTTCCTCCCATTGCTGGCTCTGGCGATTTTGCCAGCGCCGGTTTACAGCAATTCCAAACGTCGCTGTTGCCTGCCCTGACGAAGTAAAGCGCAGTTCGGGATCTCTGGTTACGTTCCCTACGATTGTGATGGTATTTCCGTTTGACATTCCTGACTCCTCTAGAGTTCTTGGAAAAGCGGCTTCAGACCGTTAAGCCACCGACTCCGAGACAGACTTGACAGCAGCTTTTTGCTTGCCGGACGGCTCGGGCGTGCGAATGATCTTATGGCGAAGGACCTCATCCGTGATTGACAGGACGCGATCTAGTTCAGCGACTACTTCAGGCTCAGCATCGAGCTCGACTATTGCGTAGTAGCCTTCCAATCTGTTCTTGAGTTCATAGGCAAAACGCTTACGCCCCCATTTTTCGACTCTGCCTACAAGCCCCCCCTGAGCTTTGACAAGATCTGTTGTCTTGTCCAAGGTTGATTTGATCGTCTCCTCATCGAGCGCAGAATCAATAATCAAAACGACTTCATATGGCCGTTTCATACGGCTGTTCCTCCCTATGGACCCTTATCGGGGCTCTGGCACTTCCAGAGCAGGTTGGATTAACTATCTAATATGCAAAAAATACGCACATATTTATCCGATGATACGCTAGTCGCTCCGACCGGCGCTTGGCTTCATCATTTCAATCGGAGCCAGAGAAATGGATCGACCTGGCTATTTTCGATCAAATGTGAAGCCGTCGAATTCGCCCTGGCTCACTTGATAGCCCTCTTCCGGCGAGGGAAAACTCCTCATCTTGACGTCGTGGACATAACCTTCTAAACCTTTAATTCCGAGTTCGCCAAGAGAGCCATAATGTCTAACGAATTTCGGCTTATGGCCAAATGTCAGGCCCAATAGGTCATGAAAAACGAGAACCTGCCCGTCACAGTGCGGTCCCGCACCTATGCCAACCGTAGGAATGCTCAAGAGTTCGGTCGCTTTGGCAGCAACTACATTCGGTACCGCTTCCAACACAACTGAGAAAACGCCCGCCTCTTCAATTGCAAGTGCGTCATCGAGAAGCTTCTTCGCAGCCTCTCTAGTTTTCGCCTGCACTGAAAATCCGCCAAATGCATGCACTGACTGGGGAGTGAGCCCAAGATGGCCCATTACGGGAATCTCAGCATCGACAAGGGCCCTGACCACATCGACTCTGTTTGCCCCGCCTTCCAGCTTGATCGCTTCAGCTCCAGCACGGATCAGCTGGGCCGCATTATTCACTGCGTCGTGCACCCCAGTGTGATATGACATCCAAGGCATATCCGTAACAATCAGGGAATCCGGCTTTGATCGCGACACCGCCCGGGTGTGGTAGACCATATCCGAAATGGTGACCGACAATGTGTCGTCATACCCCAAGACAACCATCGCCAATGAATCACCGACCAAAATGATATCCACGCCGGCAGCGCTCGCCATGTGTGCTCCTGGTGCATCATAAGCGGTGACCATTGCGATCGGTGGATTTACCTCATTAGCTTTGTAAGCACGTATCTGAGGTACAGACTTCTTATTCGTCTTCATCTAAGCCTCCTCAACGTCCCGCGCATGGTAGCTGCAGGCGTCGCAACCAAGTCTAACTACCACGGCAGCCTAAGTACAAGGCAACTTGACAGTTGGCCGATCAGAACTGGCGAACCAGATGGTTCCAATGGCACTCCGGACAAACCTCGACCACGTAGCAGGTGAACTGCGAAACAGCCGCGCGAAGTCTGGCCAGTTCGTCGGAACCGGAGATACAGCGCCCATGGGATGGCAGTTTCGGGCCGAAAGCGTAAGAAACGTGAACGATATCGCCCGAACCGCAAACTTCACACAATTCCCCAGACGGCATACCGATGGATTTAGCAGCCCTAATGAGGTCGGGATGAGCGTCGCATAGTTCATATTTGGCAATCTGACCCGCCTTGAACTCGCGGAGCAGGGCTTTCTTAGCCAGCAGGTAGTCAATGCTCGCGAATTCACTCGTGTTGCCTGATCTTGAAAATTCTCCACTCACTAGGTACACGGTATAAGGAATCGCCGGCAACTAACAGCTTTAAACGATCGTTGTTTGAAAATCTACCCGACAAAGAGCGCAAAAATATTTTGCCGATATATCGGCTCGATATAACAGGAAACAATATAGAATCAAATATCAGTCAAATTGACGGCATTGCTGGTGCCGGATTCAAACACAGAAGATTGTCAAATGGCGGCTGGAAGTAATTCACTTGAACTTGTAGTGCTGGGCCTGCTTAAAGAGCAGGACATGCACGGCTATGAACTTAAAAAGCGCATGACCGAATCCTTGGGACTTATCATGCATGTTTCCTGGGGTTCGCTCTATCCGGCGTTGGCCCGTTTAGAGGCCAGAGGCGCCGTGAAAGCAGTGGAGGCACGGCCTGCGGCACCATCCATACCCATGACGGGCTCACTGGGCGGCGAACGAGCGGTATTTCGCTCAAGTTCAGATGGGCTGCGGGGGTCGAGGAATAAGAAGGTATACGGCATTACAGATCTTGGTTCCGCGCTATTTTCCGAGATGCTCAACAATGACAGCGAAATTGACGAAAAAGGTTTCGCAGTTCGCTTAGCTTTCGCCAATCACATGGATTCCCAAACACGGCTTAAGATGCTGAAGGAGCGGCGCGACTTGATTTTGGAACGAGTCCAGTCATCCCGCAAGAATATTGAGAAGAAGCGCTTTGCTTTAGAACCCTATGTTGAACTGGTTCTCGAGCACTTCCGATCGACCAGCTCGTCCGATCTTGCATGGATTGAAGAGCTGATTGCAAAAGAGGAATCCTCCATAAAGAACTCAGGTACAGATCTCTTGGTTTCTCAGGAAATCAAGGACTCCATCTAACACTAAGGAAGGTGAGCCACAAGTGGGCAAAATAAGAGTAGCAATCGCAGGAGTCGGCAACTGTGCCAGTTCCCTGGTACAAGGAATCAAATATTACAAGAATGCCGATCCGCACGAATCCGTGCCTGGCCTGATGCACGTAGTTCTTGGCGACTATCACGTTCGCGATATCGAGGTGTCATTGGCCTTCGACGTAGACGCAACCAAGGTCGGCACCGACTTGAGCAAGGCGATCTTCTCTGGTCAAAACAACACGATCAAATTTGCCAATGTCGATCACACGGGCGTAACCGTTCTAAGAGGACCAACTTTGGACGGATTGGGAAAGTACTATCGCCAAACCATCGAAGAGTCACCCGAGAGTGCGGTTGATGTCGCCCAGGCTCTCAAAGACGCCAGGATCGATGTGCTGGTCAGTTACCTTCCTGTCGGCTCCGAGCTTGCCCAAAAGTTTTACGCACAAGCTGCACTTGACGCCAAAGTCGCGTTTGTCAATGCGATCCCAGTATTCATCGCCTCCGACCCGGAGTGGGCCAGAAAATTCACCGAAGCCGGCGTTCCAATCATCGGCGACGACATCAAGAGCCAGGTTGGCGCCACAATTGTTCACCGCGTTCTTGCCCGACTTTTTGAAGACCGCGGACTGGTGCTTGACCGCACCTACCAACTGAACGTCGGCGGGAACATGGACTTCAAAAATATGCTGGAGCGGGAACGGTTGGAGTCCAAGAAAATCTCCAAGACCCAAGCGGTCACATCTCAGATCGACAACGGCATCGAATCGAACAATGTCCACATCGGACCCTCCGACCACGTCGCATGGCTCGAGGATCGAAAGTGGGCCTACATACGCCTTGAGGGCCGCAATTTCGGCGACGTTCCCCTAAATATTGAGTTAAAACTTGAAGTTTGGGACTCTCCGAATTCTGCAGGAGTTATTATCGATGCACTGAGATGTGCGAAGATCGCTCTTGACAAAGGACTTGGAGGACCGCTGCTTGGTCCGTCGGCTTACTTTATGAAGTCTCCGCCGGTTCAGTACAGAGATCAGGTAGCGCAGGAGATGGTGGATAGCTTTGCAACAAATGGCTGAGGGAGTCAGTTGGAGTCTGTCGATTATCTAACTCAAGAGGTAGCCCGGCTAATCGGTGAGGTGAAAGGCAAAAGAGTCCTTGAGCTTGGATTAGCCAGGGACTGCCTCTCGACCAAGCTAGCAGCTCAGGGCGCATCACCAATATTGGTCGAGGAGTCACAAACTAAATTATTAGAACTCCGCGGCAGCGAAGCGTTCAACGAGTTTAAGTTTGAGGTCCGCCAGAGCAAGCTGGCCGACCTTGCTTTTTGTCCGGCAGAGTCTGTAGACACTGCTTTCAGCGTCATAGCTCTCGCCGGCACATCCGATATCGCCAGAGTTTTCCGGCAACTGCAAAGGGTCCTTAAGGCGCAGGGCACCCTCGTCTTTGGCCTGGTGCATCCGTTGGCGTTTATGCAGTTCCAGTTATCAAATGCCGTGAATCCACCGCGCTACAGATCGACGAAGCCGATCGCTTGCACGGAGCTGAACTGGGACTTTCCGGTACCCCTGCCTCAAATGATCCACCCGATGTCGTTTGGCGAAACTTTCTCTTTGCTTAAACGATCTGGATTTGGCATAGATCAGCTTCTGGAAATTCCCAAGGACAGTGCGGGCAGCACCTCGCCGAACCCGATGATACTGCTAATTCGCGCCCGCAAGTAGTCAGCTTTTCTTCTCCTGCCACCACGACAGCAAGCGTTCTCTTGCTTTATCTTTTCCAATCAGCCCTTCTTCCAGCCTGATCTCCAGCAAAAAATCAAGGGCCTCGCCGACTACGGGAGAGGGTGGCACCCTTAGCAGTTGCATGACTTCGTCGCCGTTGATCTCTGGCCGAATTGAACTGAGTTCTTCTTTTTCGCGGAGCTGGCTTATTCGAATCTTCAGCTCCTCCATCCGCTCGCGCAAAGCCAATACCTTGTACTGATTGCGGGTAGTGCTGTCACACAGAGTCAGCTCGTTGAGCCAATCCAATAACGGACCGGCATCCCTAACATAGCGGCGAACCGCACTGTCGGTCCATCCAGCCTGATATGTGTGAAACCGCAAATGAAGGAAGACGAGATTTGAGACGTCTTCGATATCTTGCAGCGAATATTTCAGGGCCCGCATTCTCTCTCGTGACATCCTCGCCCCGACCACATCGTGATGGTGGAATGTAACGCCTTGGGGCGTGATGTACTTGGTTGCCGGCTTGCCGACATCGTGAAACAGGGCTGCAAGCCTGAGTGTCTTGTCTGGAGAAGTCTTGCCAACCACGGCAATGGTATGGGCTAGAACGTCTTTGTGCCGGTGAATTGGATCCTGCTCAAGCTCAAGCGCCGGCAGTTCGGGAATGAACTCCCGCGCCAATCCGGTGGCCACCAAAAACTCAAGGCCCGGGCTCGGCGTCTCGGTGGTGAGGAGCTTGTCAAATTCGTCGCGGATTCTCTCCACGGAAACAATTGATAGGCGGTCGTGCATACTACAGACCGCATCGACAAGCTCCTGGGCCGGCTCCATGGACATCTTCGCTATGAACCGTGCAGCGCGCAACATCCTCAAAGGATCTTCAGAAAATGAGATCTCGGGCGAAAGCGGCGTCACTAGCCGGCGGCTTGCCAAATCATCGAGGCCTCCGAACGGGTCGACCATTTCCGGCTTATCCGTATGCAAGCTAAGAGCCATCGAGTTGATAGTGAAGTCTCGTCTGGACAGGTCCTCCAGAATATCTTCGCTGAACGTAACCCTTGGTTTGCGCGAATGCGAGTGGTAGACCTCGGCACGGTGAGTCGTTATCTCAAACTTGTAACCGCCCATCGCAACCCCGATGGTCCCGAATTGCTTGCCCTGAAGCCACATTGCTTCTGCCCGGCCGGCTACGATCTTCTCGATCTCGAAAGGAGGGGCGTCCGTGGTGAAGTCCAGATCATATTTGGGATCGTCCAAGTCTGAGGCGGTGGACGCCGTGTCCAGCACGGCATCACCATCGACGAACAAATCCCTGACGGCACCGCCCACCAAGTAGAGCTTCCTGCCATTCGCAACGAAAAGCTCAGCGAGCGGCTTTGAAATATTAATAACTTTTTGAAAACGGTCGACAGTCACCTTGCTGACAGGCTAGTGCGTCGACTTAGGACTAACTATTGCCAATTGGCTGGACCATTTCAATTCGTTTAGATTTCGGTACTTTAAAATGCGCCATCAGATGCGCGCTGGAGCGTATTAACAAAAGGTACTACCAATCTAAAGTTTGCCCAGCGCGCAGCGGGCAAACTTAGTAAGCTGAATTCAGCCAGTGCCGCTTGTACAGAATCGATGCACTGCGCGTGTAATTTCTTACGGCAACTTATGCATGTCTTGTTGCCGGGTTCGGTTCGCGAACCTTTGGGGGCTTGCCAAGGATGTAGAGGAACATCGTAAACTTCGGCGCGATAATGAAACGGGTATAGAAGATGAGTTCTGAGCCAGACAAAACGTCGGATTCGGGGGAAGCCAATCAGACACAGGACCCTGCGGCAGGGGCCAAAAAAATCATTGCTGAGTCGAGCAAGGGATGGAATCCCGGAGACCGTCTCCAGGTCGCGGTAGTCTCGTTCTCCCATACCATCCAGCATGGATACGTGGCAGCTCTAGGCGTAGCCTATCCCTTCGTGCTAGCCGATTTCCACGTATCCTACGCAGTGCTTGGAATAATACTCGGCGGAGCGGGCATTGTTGGAGGACTGCTGCAGGGACTAGCGGGATTCGTGAAGAAATACTCCACCAAGATGCTGCTCGGAAGTCAGAATTTGGGAATGGCCCTATCGCTCGCGGTAGCAGCAGTATCGCCCGGAATGTTCTTATTTGGAGCCGCCAGGGTTTTCGGTACCCTGGTCAGCTGGCCTCAGCACCCGGTTGGAAGCGCCCATCTCACAGAACGGGTTCCGCATCGCCGAGGGTTTGTGTTGGCAATGCACACAACCGGCGGCAACCTGGGAACACTCTTGGCTCCTCTCATCACTTCGATAATCATTGCTTACTATGGCTGGCGACCGGCACTGCTGACGATGGCAGGGCTCACAGCCTTGGCATCAGTTCTCACCTGGACATCCGTGCACAGTCCCGACCATGTTTCAAAACACGAGCAACGTTCTAAGAGCGAGAAGACTGTGCCAGTTCAAGCCCCCGCCGCTAACGGGTCGCTGCTGCAGGCTCTAAAGCGGAGAGAGGCGAAGGCCGTGCTGGGCGCCGGGATGGTCTCTGGAGCAGGACGCGGACTTGGCGTGCTTGCCGTATACATTCCCGCATATCTTCGCAGCGGCCTGCATATGTCTCCGTTGACAATTGGAATGCTGGTCACTATGGTGTCAGTTGGCGCGCTGACGGGACCAGGGGTCGGAGGCCACCTTTCAGACCGGTTCGGACGCAGGCCGGTGCTTCTTTCCCTCTATGCTTTCGGAGCGCTCGCGTTGACCGGATTTGTCCTTGTTGGCTCCAACCCCGTCATTGTGGGAGCCATGGGATTTTTGGTTGGAGTTTTCTCGTATTCCGAGCAGCCAATCCGCCAGGCTCTGTTTTCAGACGTGATGCAGGGTGTGGATGCCAGAAAAGCTTTTGGTGCCTACTTTGCAATCTCTCAGTCGGTGGGAGCTCTCTGGATCACGGCGCTTGGAATCGTCATCACGTCACTGGGTTTCAAGTCGGCCTTCATAACAATGGCTGGCTCTTTCATCGTGGCGGGGCTGATAATCGGAGTCTTTGCCAAGGACAACCCGCAACTCACATCGACCCGGGCATGACAGCGCAGGTACTCTCAACGCGAGCCAAGGCAACGCACAAATGAATCTCTGATGCAGCCCATGCTCGAATGATGTTGGTTTATCTATCCGAAGCTACCAAGATCGATCCTGCGCCTACCTATGCAAAGTGAAGGTTTTCGAATCTGGGTTCAAACCCTCGATTCGATCTGACTACATAACTCGGCTAGAAAGTCTTCGCAAATTCTTGCGGCTAGCAGGTCGAGTTGAATTTGCAGTGTGTGCAACCCCTGCGAGGCCATCGCTTGAGAACCTGAAATATTGCCCAGGTTGAATTCGAACCTGCCGTTGATTTCGCAAAGGGTCTTGCTTTCGTCTGTCGATGACAGCGAGATGTTTCCGACGAAGCGCGGAACTTCCTGCTTGGCTTTGCTGCCTTCTATAGTCACCGGGATATTTATAAATGTTCCCTGCTCGTGCACGTAACCGAGATTTACCTCCAGCGCAGGATTGTCCAGAGCCTTCGCTGTAAATAAATAGCCGAGTCCCTCTTTGGCAATTACTTTCTTGGCAGCGCTCAACATGGGAGCAGAAAGCCACTCACCGTCACGAAGCTGCAATTGAGACAAGACCTCCAGGCGCGGCGCCTCGACTAGAGCAGATGCGCTAACCGAGAAGTCCCTAGCAGGATCGCTGCGCACGTGCGGATTCTCAGGAAGTCGAAGCTCACCGCGTTCCAGGAGCAGGTCGCGGCTCGCAAGCTCGCTAAGCAACTCGGCCTGCATGGTTTCGCGGAATCTGTTTACCGCGGTCGACATCACTTCGTGCATGGGACACACGGTGTCCCATCTGCATGGACCATTTGATAACGCACAGTTCACTGGATTTAGCGGACCCTCGCCAGCCTCCAAAAGTTCCAGCACGGTAATGGTCACCGGATCCTTTATGAGGCGGTAGCCGCCCGTTTTGCCTGCACGCGATTCAACCAGTCCGTTCTGGATAAGCGCATCGAGAATCTGTGGAGTGTAGCTTCGTGGTATCGCCATTTCGGCGGCAATTTGGCGAACCTTGACGTAGGTGTCTCCGTCGTATGCGCGCGCCAATGCGATCCCGGCTTTGATCACATAATCTGCCTTCTTGCTAAGCGAAAGATTCATTTTATGGAACTCGATTTCAAGCTAAAGTTTCCGATCTATGCCATTCCCGACGCCTAAAAGCCAAACGGAGCTGAAGAAAACACACCTGCGGATGCTGCCGCCATGGCGGGCACGAACTTGCCACTTCGTAACCCAACACCCATAGGTCTTATGATAGTACGACCATGTCAGCTTAACGATTATTAGAGTTCTAATCGATTATGCAAATTATCACTATGCTGGCGAATCTCGGGCGAACCGCAACAGGTCTCGAGACTGCGATGGGCTTTACCAGTCTTCGTTCTCTGCAGACATTGTCGCTGCACTGCTAGGTTATCCCCTCGCGGACTCAGCCCCAGGCTCACAACAGAGGTTTCACGCAACACGACGGGAATGGAATTACATCATGAATAGTAGTTGTAATTTTGTAGTCATTCAACCAAGCCAGTTCTCAATAGTATCAAGTGAACCCGCGGTCTAAAAATCCTACTTTCCCCCGCTCGGCAACCTTCAACATAGACTTACAAGCCTTTAGGTACATTTCGGCACCAATTCTCCCAGACTAAACATGAAAAGAAAAGACCGCCGCCTAGCTGCTCATATACCAAAATGTCTTACCATTTAAAAATTTTTCCCTATTCATTTTGATTTACTTTACGTTAACCGCTACAGTAACGATTAACTAGAGGCGCTAGGAGGCTGAAAAATGGCCAAGAGTATTGTTACTCAACCACGGTCAGATAAAAAGTCGGAACATAACGATCCCATCTCGTCGTCGATAAGACTGCGGGAACCGCGGCAAACCGGAATGACGAAACATTTCGTGGCTACCGATCCTGGGATCGATTTAACTGAAAATCGATTCTTTGGCCGATTTCTTAAGAAATCGCTCCGGAATAGAAAATTTCAGTTCTTATTAATTCTTCCGAATCAAATAATCTTTTGGATAGTAATAGCAACAGGAATCTTCGGTGTCACCGATCCTGGAAGAAACTTCGGTCCAGCGATCACGTGGTACCTTTGGTTCGCGTTGGTTTTCGTTCTCATGGCTGTGATCGGTCGCGCATGGTGCGCCATGTGCCCGTTCGGTGGCTTTGGAGAATGGATCCAAAGAAGGACGCTGTTCCAAAGAACTCAAAAATCTTTGGGACTCGGCAAGAAGCTTCCGGAATCTTGGGCAGGACATGGTCTGCTGATTTCATCCATAGTCTTTGTGATCCTGACCTTCTTTGAGGAGTTCTTCAACATCGCAGGCCCGGGTATTCCTATCGCGACATCCATCATGGTTCTCTCAATAGTATCCTTCGCAACTTTGAGCTTCCTATTGTTCGAGAGACGGACTTTCTGTCGATACCTGTGCCCTCTGTCTTCAGTTATTGCGACTGCAGGGGCCATGGGAAGTGTTGCCGGATTCAGGACGAAAGATCGCAACGTCTGTCTGAACTGCAAGACAAAGGACTGCATGCGAGGCGGCGAAGATGGATTTGGATGCCCTTGGTACACATGGCCAGGAAGTGCAGATTCAAACTCCTTCTGCGGTTTGTGCTCCGAGTGCTACAAGTCATGCCCGTCCGACAACATCGGACTTTTCGTACAGAAGCCACTGACCTCGGTCATCGCTCCTACACGCAGACGCTTCGATATCGGAATCTCGGTTGCGATACTGTTTGGCCTGGTGTTCTACCAGCAGTACAACGCGCTCGGTTGGTATGGAACCGTAGATGACTGGCTAAATTCTCACATCAACTTCCCCCACTACCCGAATCCGATTGCGTACCTCGGAGGAATAGCGCTTGCAGTCGGAGTCATCTGGCTTGGCGTTTTGGGAGTCCAGAAGCTTGGCGGCCTGAGGAAAATCGGAGGCCAGAAAGCAAGCTGGTTTGTCGCCTTCGCATACGCGATAATACCCATCACTGGAATGGACTACTTCGCAAGGCAGCTCCCCAAGCTCTTAAAGCACATCGTAAGGGTTCCGTCAGCCGTTGTTTCTCCGTTGGGAATCCACCTTGGCATCTACAATGTTCGCTTGCTAACCAACCCGTGGATCGTGACGGTCCAGGTTGGAGTGATGGGACTTGGAACTGCTTTGACGCTTTGGTCTACCTACCGAATTGCAAAGACTGACATTCAGCTCAATGCCGGCCGACCGAAGCTTGCACTGGCCAGCGCAATGGGGCTTGCCCTGGTGATTTGCGTAGCCGCAAGTGTCCTATACATGCCAATGCACGCAGCATCCTAACTGAGCACCATTTCAGAGACTGAGGAAGAAGGGAACTCAAAGTGGTTAGTACAAAAACTCCAATGGGGCCAGTGGATACAGAGTGGGGCACTGGACCGAATGTTCATATCCTTAAAGATCGTTGTGCTGGGTGTCAGGAATGCATCATCAGGTGTCCTACGGGCGCGCTGACTCTGGACTCGGAGCAGTGGATTGCAGTGGCAGACGATTCGCTTTGTGTCGGATGCAGGCAGTGTTTCCGCACCTGCCCATTCTCGGCGATATACGTCGATGGTCCGCTAAAAGTAACTCCGTCCTACCCCGTGAGTTACGAGCTCAAAGGTTCGCTGATCGGACAAGTGGACGAAGTGCTCCCCGGCTTTGAAAGCTTCGATGAGCTAGTCAAAGCCACAGAGCGGTGTTTGCAGTGTCCAGACCCAACCTGCGTAAAGGGATGTCCGACACACAACGACATTCCGGGATTCATCCGTGCTGCACACGACGGTGACCTCGAAAGAGCGAGGGAGATTCTCGCGCTAACAAGTTGTCTGTCTGCAGCTTGCTCGAGAGTTTGCGACTGGAATACCCAATGCCAAGGATCCTGCTCATGGACGCTGGCCGGCGGAGACGCCGTCGAGATAGGTCGGATCGAGCGCTACATCGCAGATCACACGTCAGCTCCGGCGATCGCTCCTGCAACCAAGAGCAGCCTAAATGTGGCGGTTATCGGCAGCGGGCCCGGCGGGCTCGGTGCAGCCTACGAACTGCGCAAAGCTGGCGCGCAGGTGACAGTGTTTGAGCGCGACAGCGAGCCGGGCGGAATCCTTAGATGGGGAATCCCCAGCTATGTCCTGCCGTCCGAAGCTTGGCGCCCAACCGTAGAAAACCTCAAAGAGGCCGGGGTCGCCTTCAAGTTCAATGAGGGTGTCGATCCCGCGTCGGCAGGCAAGTTGCTCAACGAATTTGACGCAGCGATCTTTGCTACGGGCGCATCCCAGCCAACTCAACCCCGCATTGCCGGACTGGATCTGGCAGGGGTGGTGGACGCAACGTCCTTCCTCGAGAGTGCCAAATCGCTCATCGGCAGTGCAGAATTCAGACCCACTTTAACCGGCAAGAAGGTCTTAGTTCTAGGTGCAGGAAACACGGCCATGGACGTGGCACGATCTGTGCTTAGATTGGGCGGATCCTCGATCGCAATCGACTGGATGGACGAGCGCTTTGCGCGCGGCCGGCCTGACGAGATTGCTGACGCACGCAAAGAAGGCGTAGACGTTCGCTTCCTGACAACTGTCACCAAACTCATTGGTGATGGCACAGGGCGCGTAGTTGCGGCCGAATTGAACTCTACGACCCACGCGTCGGCAGAGACCCTACCCATTATCAAAAGCGGTTCGGGAAAGACGATCAACGTGGACACGGTTGTGCTGGCTATGGGCTACCGGGTCGACGACGACTGGAAATCCCTTTCGAACTCGATCAAACTCGGAGTCATGCCCAAAAAGGGCGGGTACAGGCTCATAGACCGCAGGTGGCTTGGAAGCGGCTTCTTTGCCGGCAAGCCAAGCCTGGCAGCACTTTCTTACGATCGGGAGCACCTTCGGGTAGAGTCGGCATTTCCTGTTAGCGACCGTATCTGGGCAATTGGAGACCTTCGCATTGGTCCCTCAACCGTGGTAGCCTCCATGGCTCAGGGAATGAGCGCCGCAAGAGGGCTTCTAGCCGATCTCGACAAGGAATTGGGGCGCGAAGCCGCTAGCAGTACCGGCGATCGCCCAGTCTATGTCGGCTCGGCATTGATTGTCGACGACGGGGCCAGCGACGCTGTCAAAGAGGCGTCAGCACAAATTGGCGAGTCTCTATGGGGAAGCGGATGGGATGTCAAGACATCAGACATTGCCCATCTAGACGACCTGGCGATGCTTGGCACCGACCTCGTGATCTTCGGCTCTCAGGTTCAAGGAACGCCGATTACAGGAGCGCATATTTCGCGCAAGGCTACAACCCAGTTTCCGACTTTGCCTCCTCTGCACGGCAAGAAAGTGGCAACCTTCGTGGTCCACTCTCTTTCGGCGGGGAATTCAAAACAGGAACTGGCTGACCAGTTTGTATCAAAGGGCGCAAAGCTCGTGGTCTCTGGTCAAATTCGCAGCAGGAGCCTTGTGCAAGATGCGCAAAAGTTCGCCGGTGAAGTACTCCGGGCAGTATATAAATAACTAAAAATCGCGCCACTAGCGAGCCTCAGTGGATCTTCTCATTCGAGAGGGTCCACTGAGCCATTTTAATGGACTGTTCACCACTCGAATGTCAGCGGCGTCCCCGCAGCGACTGACCGCTGTGTTCAATCTGAAAGCGCTCTTTTTCTGGATTCTTCCAGAGCTTTGATCATCTCGAAGTTTATCGGGCCGTCACTATTGGGTTCGGGTTTGAGAGACTCTCCAGCCATCGCCGCCAGAGTGGCCGCCGTACTCTGTTCCAGGGCTGGAAGATCGTAGCCCCCTTCCAAGAATGCCACCATCCTTGCGGATGGGGCCATCTGACGAACCCAAAGTGTTAAATCGGAGAAGTCCGCAGAGGTGAGGCCCAACTCCGTAAGAGGATCTCGCCTATGGGAATCAAAACCCGCTGATATCAGCGTCCAGGTGGGAGCAAATGCGTCTACAACCGGCGAAACCATTCGATCGAGCGCTTCGCGAAATGTCGGACCCGTGGTATCGGCCGGAACTGGAAGGTTCAACGTGTATCCCGTGCCGGCGCCGATACCGACTTCGCGCGCCCTTCCCGTGCCAGGATAAAGCGGATACTGATGTGACGACACGTATAAGACGGACGAGCTGTCAAAAAACATCTCCTGAGTGCCGTTCCCGTGATGGGCGTCGAAATCAAAGATGAGGACCTTCTCACCTCGGGCAACGAGATCTGCGGCCAAGACCGCGATGTTATTCACCAGACAAAAGCCCATCGCGCGATCTCTGACGGCGTGGTGGCCTGGCGGCCTAACCGCCAAAAATGCGGCGTCCGCCGTGCCTGCGCGTATCTTTCGGGCTGCGTCCAATCCGGCTCCTGCAGCAAGCAGCACAGCCTCCCACGAGCCAATGCTGGCAGTCGTATCAGGATCAAGCGCCCCGCCGCCCATAAGGCAAAACCTGCGCAATGCGTTCAAGTAGGATACGTCATGCACTCTGCTAATCTCTTCAATTGTCGCGGGCTGAGGTTCAAAAATCTCTATTGCATCTTTTATGCTGCTTATGTCGATTCCGCGCCTGACAGCTGTCAGCCGTTCAGGGGACTCGGGGTGCAATGATCCGGTGTCATGTTCAATGTATTTTGGATGAGTCCCAAATAGAATTACCATTTGCACACATCTTACCGTCCAATACCCGTGTAACATTTGCAAGCTGTCTTCACCGAGCAGCGATCTGGAGTTTGAAGATCATTGGATACCAAACCATCAGAGATAATAGAGTCCTGTGGCCAACACCTTCGGGTCGGACCTTGGCATTCCTCGAACAGCCTGGCCCAAATCACTCCTCTAGCCGCTTTCGAACCATTGAACAGCAAAGCCGTTCAAGTCGGCATTGAGCGCGCCATGAAGTCAGGCTACCGGACCATATACTCTAGCGCACTTTTGGAGCACGAGATCGGCGGCTTCCTGAAACGCGGCTTTACCGTAAAAGAGCAGCTCCACGTTCTTAGGCACTCTCTCGCTCCGACCACGTCGCAGCGGGACCTTGCGAGCATAAGAATTCGAAAGCCAACACGGCCTGAACTCGAATACGTAGTCCACCTGGACAAGAAGTGCTTCGACTGCTTTTGGACTATGGATGTTGTGGGACTGCGAGAAGCCGTAGAAGCCACTTCCAAGGCCAGGTTCCGGATTGCGCTCATTCAGGAGTCAGGGACAGAAACGATAGCCGGATACGCGATAACGGGCCTTGGAGACAAGAGGGGCTATCTTCAGCGCCTAGCGGTGGATCCCGATTATCAAGGAAGCGGCATCGCGCAGCAGCTTGTCCAGGATGGATTTGGATGGCTAAGATTTTGGCGGGCGCGAGAAGAATATGTCAATACGCAGACCAAAAATGAGAGGGCTTTCAATTTCTACCTAAAAATGGGATTCACGCTTTTGCCTGAAAGGCTTAACATCCTTGAACTCAATCTCGGCACCTAAAATTGCCTCCGGAAACGTCTATCCGTCAGGATTTACTGGCTAGCGTTTTATGTCATGGTATTTCACCATGCTTGGGCCAATCTCTGTACCTGCTGGAACGTAAGCACATATGTTGAATCCTCCTAAACACTCCGATCATGACCGCCCAAAGCGCATACTGCCTTGGCGGGGACCCATGCTTGTTGTCCTGGCAATAATCCTGATAGGAATCTTGGTCCTTCAAGAAAAGCCGCAAAAACCAAATACAAGCGCAACTACCACAACTACGCAGGCGAGCCGGTCAACCACCTCTACAATTCCTGGACCTCGCGAACACAATCTGCAGGTTTCCACCGGGCCAACCTGGGTGCGTCTGAATGCGCCTCAGTCGCTCGCATTAAATACTTCATCCCTGGTCGGTCAAGGCAGTATCGCCGTTTCACTGGAACTTTTCTCCAAGATTCAGTCGAGATCCGAATTCCAGGTAATCATGAAATACGGTCTGAAATCACTGCCAATCGCCTCCTCCCCGCCCGTAGATCTGACTCGTCTTTCCCAAAATCCAGCCGGCAGTCCTCTGCTCAATTTTGAATTGTCGGAGACCTCACCTCCCCGCCCACTCCTCAATCAGGCAACGCCAACCAGCTTCATACAAATCCCATACTGCTCTCCGAACTGTTCAGGGGTCTACCCTTTGCTGGCAGTTTTCGTACAAGGCTCCCAAGTTATTGGAACTGCGCTCACAAACATTGCCTTGGAGCCGTCTTCACCGGTATCGAGCCCGCTGAACTTTGCGTTTGTGGTCAAAGCTCCTTTTTCAGGTAACTCCTCGAACGACTTGAACTCCCTGTCGCTTCTTGTTTCAGCAGTCAGCGCCAACCCCAGCGCAGATATTACTTTGGATATTCCTGGAATTGTTTTGGAAGAAGCGGCGGCATCGCACTTGAGCAGTGTCAAATCAACGTTGGCTCAGTTATCTAGCTGGTCTCAAAAACCTGGCCACCAGATAATCAACTCTGGATTTGTGCCAATAGATCTTCCGCAGCTGCAGGCGTCCGGCCTGAATGGAACCATTAGCCGAGAACTCACTGCCGGACAGTATCAATCTGGGCAGTTCCTGCATCAGCATCTCACAAAACTTGGTCCGATGGCCGTGCAGGGAGGTCTGACATTCCAAAACGCGAACATGCTTGCAAGTTTGGGCGTGTCTGACATCGTGCTCTCGGATAAGTACTTCGTTCCATTTAGCGAAAAGTTCTCCTTGTCCACACCATTTGTCATCGCCACCAATACTCCGAGAAATCTGACGGTTCTTGCTAATGACAGCGAATTGAAAGCCGACATCAGCTCAAGCTCGCAGCCTTACCGAGATGCCAATCAGCTCTCAACCGACCTGGCCCAAATCTATTTCGACCAGCCAAATGATGTCAGTCCGAGGGTCGTGGGCACGGTTATGCAAGTGACCAGTTCCCAGGATGCCGGAGTACTTGCTCAAGTTTTGGCTGATATTTCAAGCTCCCCTTTTATCAAAACTGTGAACTTGAATTCAGCATTTGCTTTGACATCCGCCAATCAGCTGAGCTATGGAAAGCTGGCCGCTCCCGGACCCTACCTTGCATTTGACCCGACAAGATTTAACGACCTTACTAATTCCATAACCGCTCTAAGCTCATCGCTTGGTCAAAATAGTGAGCTTACCGACGCCAATTACAACCTTTTGGCATCAGTTTCTTCTTCTTTGTCTCCGAAAAACTCGAGCAAATTCCTCAAGCTGGGCCAGGCGGCCATCGATAATGTATCAAGCAAAGTTTCACTGGCTTCCAACAAAGCTTTTACAGTTACAGCCAGAAGAGTCCATTTGCCGATTGCCATTACTTCCCAATTTAAGGTGCCATTCAAGGGCATCTTAGTTATTACCTCCGATCGCCTGTCGTTCCCCAACGGCAACACCATACCGGTTACCCTGGACGGGCCCAATACGACGATATCCATACCGATTTACGCGGAAACCCTGGGCCTTTACCTAATATCTGCAAAGCTCTTTACCACCAACGGGCAACTTGCCGTGGCGCATACCTCAATAGAGATAAGGTCCACTGCATTTTCCGCCGTCAGCATCGTGTTAACCCTCGGAGCGTTTTTGGTACTCGCACTGTGGTGGATCCAGTCATTTAGACGCGGCCACGGGAGAAACAAGCGCCTCGTTCGTGAGAAGAGCTGATAATGGCCGGCCTTAGAAAACCCAACCTGAGCTTAGGTTTCGGTTCTGCAAAGGTAAATGCCCTGGCGATGGCCTCAGGGACTCTTGTATCGAGGCTAACCGGGCTGCTCAGGCTGTTGACATTGGCCTACGCACTGGGGATCGGTCCCTTTTCCGACTCTTTCAACCTCGCCAACAACACGCCGAATATAATCTATGACCTGCTATTGGGTGGAATAATCTCGGCTTCCATATTGCCGGTATTCGTTGGACACCTTGCCAAAGACAACGAAAGATCTGCGTGGGACTCTATCTCCTCGATTTTCAGTATCGGGCTGGTGCTGCTGGTGGCCGGGACTGTGGTGTTTGAATTCGCCGCACCTGCGATAATACACCTTTATTTAATTGTCAATCATGCGCAAATTGCAGTTCAACAGCAAAGGGTCGCGACCCTTTTGCTGCGTTATTTTGCGCCGCAGCTGCTTTTCTATGGCTTGATCGCACTTCTGACGGCGATATTGAACGCCAGGTCAGTATTTGCTCCTCCTGCCTATGCCCCGGTTGTGAACAACCTCGTCGCCATATTCGTTTTTCTCATGTTCTCAATCGTGAAAAGATCGTTGAATCTGGGAACCGTCCACGCGTTTTCAGTACCGATACTTCTCCTTGGCATCGGAACTTCGGCCGGCGTCGCACTGCAGTTCCTGTTTCTCCTGCCTTCTTTGAGTAAAGCGGGGGCCAGAATCAGCTTTCATCCCGATATCAGGAATCCGGCAATTCGTGAAATATGGGCGATATCGGGATGGACCATAGGTTTCGTCATTGCTAACCAGGTTGCCCTATTCTGGATTCTCGCCATCGCCGACAGCTCGACTCCCGGAACGGTAAGCGCATATACCTACGGTTATATTTTTTTCCAGCTTCCCTATGGTATCGCCGCCTACTCCATTATGGCAGCGATCATGCCCGATCTCGCCCGCTCTTTTAGCCAAGGGCAAATCCAAAGATATAAGAAACGGCTGGGAGTGGCACTGAGATCGTCGGTTACGATCATGATTCCAGCCGCATTCGCGTATCTCGCGATTGCCCGGCCGGTGCTCACGCTCTTGTTGGACCACGGAGCAGTCAACCCGCAGGGAGTTGCACTTACCTCGAGGGCGCTCGACGGACTTGCCGTGGGGCTGCCGGGATTTGCCGGCTATCTGGCAGTTGTCCAGGCATATCAATCTATCAAACGTACTCGGATCGTTTTTGTTCTCTATCTGATCGAGAACGGACTTAATATCCTTTTGGCCGTGCTTCTCCACCAGCGCTACGGTGTTTTTGGACTGGCCCTCTCTCTTTCTGTCGCGTATTCAGTGGCATTCGTCGTGGGCCTTGTGACGCTTATGCGGAATCAGCTCTCCCCTGACCTCTCTGAAATACTAAGACCTTGGATCAATTCGTTGGCTGCTTCCGTAGCCATGTACGCAGCACTTAGAATACTCATCTCTAGAATTGGCATATCAACTGGACTACATTTGCTTTTTGAGGTGATTCTTGAGGTTATCGTTGGGGGAATCGTTTTTGCCGTGGTGACAATTGTTGGAACCCAGATCGACTCATTGACAGACAGGGGTCATTAAATGAGTGTGAAAGTCGTTGTGGATTCGGGAAGCGATATTCCCCGGGACTTGGTGCTGGAACATGGCCTTGAAGTCGTCCCTCTTAAAATCAGGTTTGGAGAACGGGAATATATCGACACCAAGGACCTGACAACCGACCAATTTTGGGACCTTTGCGAGACCTCGAAGGAATTCCCTCAAACCGCAGCCCCATCTTCGGGAGATTTTGAGACTGCATTCAACAATGCTCGAAATGAGGGTTTCGACCAGATCGTTTGCATAACCCTTTCCTCTGACCTTTCTGCGACCTACCAGGCAGCCACTTTGGCGGCAAAAACTTTTGAGAACGACCTGAAAATTGAAGTGATCGACTCGAGATTGGCCACCTTTGCGATGGGAAATCTGGCAATCACGTCCTCAATCGAAGCCAAGAAGGGATCCAGCGCAGCCGAAATCGCCTCTCTTGTCCACGCCCAGATACCCTACATCCATGCATTGGGAGCACTGGACACGCTGGACAACCTAAGAAAAGGCGGCAGAATCGGGAAGGCGGCCGCTCTCTTCGGATCTTTGCTGTCATTCAAGCCGATCATCGAAGTTCGAAATGGAATAATCGAAGCGGACTCAAAGCAGAGGACGAGAGGCAAAGCCCTCAATTACCTGATCGAAAAAGTAGTTGGCTATGGCGCAATCACAGATCTAGCCATTATCCATGCTAACGCTCCGGATGTCGACGAATTCGCTGAAAAGCTAATCGGCGCAACTGGCATCGATGATTTGAAAATCGCTAAAATCGGCGCTGTAATTGGAACACACGCCGGCCCTAGAACAATGGGCGTAACATTTAGAACACTCAGCTAAGCGTTGATCATAAAGACGATGATAAAGACAAAGCTAGATTGACCACAAACTCTGGAGGAAATCATATTATGGCATCTCCTGATGAATCGAGTACGAAGTCAGGGGCTTGGGAGACCCGTACTGCAGACACTATAGAGTCTGTTGTCGGTACTCTTCGCGAGAAAACCGTAGCGCCGCTAGTCAAAATTACACGAGCGGTTATTTACGGTCTTCTGGCCCTGGTGGCACTTGCCGTAGTTGGCATTCTGCTATCTGTATCGGCCGTAAGGATTCTCGACGTCTATGCTTTTGGAAATCGCGTCTGGATCTCCTATTTTGTCATTGGCGGAATTATCACGGTCTTGGGTTTGTTGGTATGGATGAAGCGAACAAACCACCGGTAACGGTCATATTTGAGGTTAGGTTACAGTGTCTGAAAAGGTGAAGGTTGTAATAATTGGTTCTGGCCCTGCAGGATTGACAGCAGCGATTTATACGGCACGCGCAGATCTGGATCCTACCGTAATTGAAGGTGAGCCCTCCTCTACCACTGACCAGCCCGGAGGGCAGCTTATGTTAACTTCGGATATCGAAAATTATCCGGGCTTTGTCGACGGAATCATGGGGCCTGAGTTGATGTCCAACTTCAGAAGCCAGGCGCAGCGATTTGGAGCTAAGTTCGACACCACTAAGGTTTCCAGAGTCGATTTTTCCGAGCGACCATTCAAAGTGTGGACCAACAACCAAACTGGAGATGAGCCAGCGTACATAGCCGATTCCGTAATCATCTCCACCGGCGCGCGCTCTCTGCTGCTCAACATAGACAGGGAGACCGAGCTCATCGGACATGGAATATCCACCTGCGCCACTTGTGACGGGTTTTTTTTCAGGGACCAGAACATCGCAGTGGTTGGCGGAGGCGACTCTGCGCTTGAGGAGGCAGGGTTCCTTACGAAGTTTGCCAAGTCTGTCACCGTGATCCATCGACGCAATGAGTTGAGAGCGTCAAAGATCATGCAGGATCGCGCATTCGCCAATCCCAAGCTTTCCTTTATTTGGGACTCGACCGTCACCGAACTGCATGGAGAGAAATCCTTGGAAACCGTCACGGTCACAAATCACATTACTGGCGACAGCACCGAACTCCCGGTGACTGGTCTGTTCGTGGCTATAGGTCACTCTCCCAACACGGACCTGTTCAAAGGCCAGATTGACATGGACGATGTCGGCTACATAATCACTAACAGTGGTACTAAAACGAATGTTCCAGGAGTGTTTGCCTGCGGCGATGTCCAGGATCATATATATCGGCAGGCCATCACAGCAGCGGGTTCAGGCTGCATGGCTGCAATTGATATAGAAAAATGGCTAAAACAGTCTGAAAACTAGACGTCCCGTCGAAATAACCGCAAGAATAATATATTTGGAGATAAACTGTGGCTCAAAAAACGCTGATGCTAAATGATTCCAATTTTGATGAACAAGTGATTGCTTCCGACGTCCCAATTCTCGTAGACTTTTGGGCTGAATGGTGTGGCCCATGCAAGATAATCGCTCCGATCCTCGAAGAGATCGCGGAACAGAACAGCGGCAAGCTAGCAATAGCGAAGCTGAACGTGGACGACGCGATGAACACGGCGCGCCGTTTCGAAGTCATGAGTATTCCGACGCTGATCCTTTTCAAGGAGGGGCAACCGGTGGCGCGCATAGTGGGAGCCAAGCCAAAAGGCCAACTTCTAAAAGATCTGGAACCTCACCTATAAGCTCGGCTCTTCAAAGCCCAGGTGAAACTCCAGAGGATGATGTATTACCAGGTGAGCAGACACTGAGCCGGCGGCTGGACGAGCTTGGCATCGAATCGTCAGGAAATGACCTTTCCGCCAGAATTCTGAAATTTCAACAGTCGAGAGCATTGCCGCAAAACGGCATCTGCGATGCGCTCACCTGGAAATCAGTGCTTGAAGCGAGCTATCATCTGGGTGACCGGCTGTTGTATTTTCGAATCCCGATGATTCGAGGCGAAGATGTCGCAGAGCTGCAAAATCGACTTGGGTCACTCGGATTTGATGCGGGCCGAGTCGACGGAATTTTTGGGCCTGACACTCTAACGGCGCTCAAGGACTTCCAACGCAATGTTGGCCTTCCCATCGACGGCATCTGTGGACCCACAACCGTTGAAGAACTGCTCAGAGTATTCCGCAACTCTTCAACAAACGTTCATTCAGTGAAAGAAATGGAGATCATACGATCTCAAACCTCACCAATCAATGAACTCAACATTGTCATAACCCATCAAGGCTTCATGGACGGGCCGGCAGAACTGCTCAGATCTGCTCTTGCCTTCAAGGGGGCTCGTGCGCAGGTCATCATGCATCCAGATCCATCCGCACTTGCAGCGTTGGCCAATGCCTTGAGATCAGATATATGCATACACATCGAAGAGCAAAAAGGCAAACAGGAAATCTACTTCTACCAGGGCTTTTCATATGCCTCGGCAAGCGGTTTAGCATTGGCGAAGCTCATTGCCAAACACATGAATGCCCCTGATTGCCACTTAGAAGTGGCTGTCGTCGGTATGAACGTCCCTGTTCTGCGAGAAACCAAGATGACCGCAATTGTACTCTCGATACAGGACGCCTCCTTCTGGGTTCTCTACACTCCTAAGACGTCTTTTGCCATTACAAAAGCGATGAGCGAATGGACCTCAGGCAATTTCCGCCAATTTATCTCAACGTAATCCACAAAGTTATCCACACCTTGTGTATTAACTAAAGAATGATCCTCAATCTTTACTATTGCTCTAAGGAATCTGCCAGTATCACCTTGTATATGCGCTCTAGATCCTCAAGGCTTGCAAACTCTATAACGACTTTACCCCTTTGGATCGAGGGATCAGAAGAGAGAAAATCGACTTTAACCCTCGTCGAAAACAAATCCTCTAGAATCTCTTCGAGCTCGAGCACGACGGCCGGCTTCGATGCCACCTTCCCGCTGGCGCTCCGGGACAGCGTCGATCCGCCTTCCGGGACAGCATCAGCTACGGACTCCCGCTCCTTGCGAATCTCTTCCTCCGCCACCCGGACGGATAGACCCTCGTCGGCAATCCTGCGAGCAAGCCTTTCCTGAAAGCCTCTGTCGGGAGAGCCAAGCAGAGCACGGGCATGCCCAGCGGAAATTAGTCCCTGGGCAATCATGCTCAAAATACTCGGCGGTAACTGCAAGATTCTCAGTGAGTTGGTGATCGACACACGGGATTTGCCCATACGCAGCGCGAGTGTTTCGTGGGTCAAACCAAAGTCCTCTATCAACTGCTGATACGCGGAGGCCTCTTCCAACGGATTAAGATCCTGCCGATGAAGATTTTCTACTACTGCCCTCTCAAGCGATGAAAGCTCATCGGCACTTTGAACCAGCGCCGGGATTCGATCCAGCCCAGCACGTTTGGCCGCCCGAAAGCGCCTCTCCCCCGCTATGATCTCATAACTGTTCTCAGATGTTGTCCTAACCAAAATTGGCTGGAGAACCCCAATAGCCGCTATGGAAGCTGACAAGGCATTCAGACCTTCTTCGTCGAAGGCCTTTCTTGGCTGATTTGAATTCGGAGAAATCGAGGCCAAGGGCAGCTCTCGATAAATTGAACTCTCCTCTCCCCTCTCGCCAATGGGAAGAAGCGACCCAAGCCCTCGTCCCAGACCACCTTTACGCGACATTCATAACCTCCTTGGCCAGCTCCCTATAGGCAATAGCGCCTCTTGAATGCGGATCGAAGACTGTAATAGGTTGCCCAAATGAAGGAGCCTCAGAGATTCTGACTGCACGCGGAATAACATTTCTACAAACCTTATCGCCGTAGAAGTTTCTAACATCCTCCACCACTTGCTCCGCGAGCTTGGTTCGCGCATCGTACATTGTCAGCACTACGGTAGAAATATCCAGCGAGGCGTTCAAGCTGTTCTGCACAAGCTTTACATTTCTAAAAAGCTGGCTAAGTCCCTCAAGCGCATAATACTCGCACTGAATTGGCACCATAATCTCTGTCGCCGCGCAAAGAGCATTGATGGTTAGAAGTCCAAGCGATGGGGGACAGTCAATGAAAATGAAGTCATAATCCTCTAAGACAGGCTGCAAAGCCTTGCGCAATCGCAGTTCG
>DAHVRV010000026.1:0-35130 GCA_027322285.1 Actinomycetota bacterium | reverse complement strand
CCCCCCCCCCGGGCATTTGGCAAAAATTCCAATTGTTTACCGCCAGGTCTCGTCTGCCCCGAGGAAAACGAAGCGTAATCTCTAAACGAGATCGGCCAACCAATGGCGACGGAGAGGGCCAGGGTGGTTACGTAGCTGATTGAATCTTCCCCACGGATAGATTCGGGTAATCCTCGATTCAGCTGTTTGCTTCCCGTTGGAGGATGAAGTCCTAACGATCAACACTAGGGTCGAGAGAGGTGAATACGTCGTGGTCCAGAGGCTCGTGGTCCAGAGGCTTATGCTGCAGAGAGCATACCTTGCGGGGATCGTAAAGCACGATCAATGAGGTCTGGCCAGTGCGCGGTTCAAGGTGTCGAATTTGCCATTGGTGTGGGTGGTTCTTTGTGCATAGTTGAAAGACCCTGGCCCCCTCCGAAGCACATGCGAGAATCTTAACGGATCTGATGATTTGTGTCAACCAAGAAATTTTGGATTCTCGCGATTCCAGTTTGGTGAAGTACAACAAGCATAGGATTTCCGTCAGATCACGTCGCACCCAAAACATTGATGCGACCTGTTTTTCGTCATCTTATTGGTGTCAATAGGCGAGGTGGCTTACTTTTCGCTTGGGTTTGTGTGTAGTCAAGAGGATTCGAAAAGCCGGACCCCAAGATGGTAACGTATCAAAGTGTCCAGTGTCAGAGGACGACTCCATTCAACTTAGCGAAGGGATCCATGAATGAACGCCAACCTCTCTGTAGGGTCACTTGCATCGCTGCTGACGCAGCTGAGAAAGCGCTCACCATTGGTGCAGTCGCTGACTAATGGGGTAGTCATGAACTTTACCGCCAACGTGCTGCTCGCGACCGGGGCTGCCCCTGCGATGGTTGACGTGCCGGGAGAAGCCGGACCATTTGCCCGCCTAGCTGATGGGGTGCTTATAAACCTAGGCACTCCGCATGCCGAACAACGTGAAGCCATGATAGAAGCTGCAGAGGCTGCTACCGATTCTGGGACACCATGGGTGCTGGATCCAGTGGCCATTGGTATCCTGCCAGTGCGTACAGCTCTCGCTCGGAAGTTACTGGCCCTGCGGCCCACCGTCATTCGCGGTAACCCTTCTGAAATCAAGGCTTTGGCCCAGATGGGCAGTGGCGGCCGCGGTGTCGATTCCACGGATAGCTCGGATTCTGCTATCGCGGCTGGCCGCCACCTGGCTCTTGGGTATGGATCGGTGGTTGCAATTTCGGGGGCCATCGATGTGATCACCGACGGTCACCGGGAGGTACGCGTGGACAATGGCCACGAATATCTCACCCAAATCACCGGTGGAGGATGTGCGCTTGGCGCGCTTATGGCCGCTTTTGCTTCACTGGGTGACGATATTTTCTTGACGGTAACCGCCGCTACCGGTTTCTATACCGTTGCCGCCGAGCTTGCTGGTGAAAGTGCTTTTGGTCCCGGCAGTTTCCAGACAGCTTTTCTGGACCGGCTCTACTCGACTGGCCCCGCTGAACTGGACGAAAGGCTTCACCTCCTATGACACCGCGCACCTTGTCGACGGGCATCTTTGTGGTCACCGATTCCCTCCAGTGCAGAGCGCGAGGCCTGGTGGGAACAGTGTTAGACGCCGTGAACGCGGGGGTAAAGACGGTCCAGATCCGAGAGAAGTCTGCCAGCGCTTGCGAATTCCTCGAATTGGTGGTCCGGGTAGCCACCGCGGTGGAGGGAAAAGCCACAGTATTAGTTAACGACCGCGTGGATGTCTACCTAGCCGCTCAGACAGCGGGCGCAGACGTCCACGGCGTCCACGTCGGCCAGGACGACCTGCCGGTATCGCTGGTACGCAGCATCGTCGGGACACGTGCGATCGTAGGTCTGACGGCCAATAGTGCCGCACATTTAAAGGCAGTCCAGCTGCTGCCCCGTGGAACTGTTGACTATCTTGGCGTCGGAGTTATCCGGGGTAGCGCCACCAAAGCGGACCATCCGATACCACTGGGGATTGAGGGATTCGCCAGGTTTGTCGCCCAGACGGACCTGCCTTGCGTGGCCATTGGCGGCATCCGCCACGGCGATGTCTCCGCTCTTAGGGTGAGCGGCGCTCACGGCGTCGCAGTGGTTTCAGAGATCTGTGCCGCTCCAGACCCCCGCTTGGCAGCGGCCCGTCTGGTTCAGGAGTGGACCATTTGAACCAAGAACTGACAGCAAGCATTCCGAAGTACCAAGCATTGCTGACGCGGGCCCCTTCGGCGGCGCCGGAATCTAGATGGACATGAAATCCACTACCGTCCATGGCAACTACAGATAGCCGTTGTCATTGCGCGCTGGGTAAGACAAATACCTTGTCCTCGTGAAAACCACGCCGTCGTAACAGGTTGGCACAACAATACACGGTACTTGGTAGCTGTAGATGCAGTGCACTCCGTAGAATCCGGCCAGTAATTTCTCGGGTAAATAGTTTTTCTAGTACAGACTAGAGTTACGCCATGGACAAACATCAAGTTCGAGATGACATCGGCAGTCTTACCCAACCGGGTAAGCGATCGGGTCATTATGTGCTGGCTATAATGGCCATTGCTGTTGCTGTAATCGCTTTAGCTGCATCCACCGTAGCCATTTGGTCAGTTCGCTCCCGTGCTGGTTCGAGCGTGTCACCAAAAGCTGCCACCGGTCCGCTCGTTCCTAACGGTCTTACAAAAACTTTTCAGATTACCTTGGGAGATCTTTTCGTCCGGCCATCCTCGGTCTCGGTGGAATTTGGTACGAAAGTTGTTCTCAAGGTTAAAAATCAAGGAGTCAATCGGCACGATCTTCAACTGGAAGGCGGAAGCACCGGAACGGGAATGCTGGCTCCCGGGCAACAAGGAACCGTAGACCTTGGGGCGGTATATAGATCAACGCAAGCCTGGTGCACCGTTCCCGGACACAAGGCTGCTGGCATGATCCTAAGTATCAATGTCTCTCATGGGCTAAGCGGCGTAATGGCTGATAACGCAGGAGACGCAACGGTCAACTTTGCGACGCCGCCGCCGGTTTCCTTTCATGCCGCTGATCCATTTTTACCGCTTGCGCAGACTGGCCAAATTCACAATGTCACGATAGTGGCACAGGATGAGGAGATGCAGGTAGGTCCGGGAGTCACTCAGGACATGTGGACATTTAACGGACAAGTACCTGGTCCCACTTTGCAGGGCCGGGTAGGAGATGTCTTCAACATCACCTTTATTAATCACTCCTCAATGGATCATTCCCTTGACTTCCACGCCTTCGGGCAGCCGCTTTCGCAGATGGCCTCGGCACCTCCTGGTGGTACAGTGACCGAAAAGGTAAAAGCGACACATGCCGGAATATATCTATACCACTGTGGCACCGCACCAGTCATTGAACACCTCGCAAATGGCATGTTTGGAGCGGTAATTATTTCCCCGCCCAACCTCGCACCAGTCTCACAACAGCTGCTACTGGTCCAGTCGGAACTCTATCTTGGGCCACAGCGCGATTCGGGAGATTATGTCAAAATGCTCAGCGGCAAGCCTGACGAAGTAGTCTTCAATGGCTATGCAAACCAGTACGCTTACGACCCCATCAAAGTACTTGCTGGTCAGCGGCTGCGTATCTGGGTCCTCGATGCTGGACCGTCACATGACACCTCATTTCATGTAGTGGGAGGCCTATTCGACACCGTGTTTAAAGAGGGGGCCTATCTCCTCCAGCCGAATAGTCCCACTAAAGGCGGATCGCAGGTTCTCGATCTGATGCCTGGACAGGGCGGTTTTGTGGAACTTACTCTGCCTACTGGCGGACGATATGAATTCTTAGATCATCACCTCAATTACGCTGTATTAGGTGCGGCTGGATTCCTGGTTGCAAACTGAACAACTCATTGCTGCGATCCAGACAGTGGAACGGCATCGACTGAACCGCACCGAGACAACTGAGGAGTGAAGTGGGCAAATAGACAGGAAGCAGGGAATGTGCATCATCAAGCGACGTAGGACTACATCTTCCAGGCAACCTTCGGTATGTCTAGCCATCTGTGTGTTGAAAAAGATGACTTTGTCTGTCGATACTGGAGGTTCTCGCAGTTCGAATGGAGGGTTCGGAGCTACCAGTTTCCCTCAGCCCCCTGAGCATTGGATTATCCAAGGTGACATCTGCAACGATCGTCTTGAGTCTTTTGTTTTCGGCCTCGAGTTCTTTGAGTCTTTTGGTATCTTGAGCTTTCGTCCCGCTTTACCGATTCTTCCAGCAGCGACAGGTGGTCTTGGTCATTTCGAACTGGCATGCGAGCAACGGTTGTCCCTTCATTTAGGAGCTGATCACCTTAGGAGAGCCTTTTGATTTACGTCTTTCGAGTAGTAGCTTTTCGACTTCGTGGGTATTGACCTCGATTCGGATTACAAAGGTCAGTAGCCACATTATGTAGGATAAATTTTTTGGGAGCCGATCAGAGCCAGCTTTGAAGTTGAGCAGTTGAAGCTGCTAATCTGGAAAACAGCAAACGGCAGAACTTAAATTGAAGCCGTATCATAAGTTGGGGATCGAGTCTTGCGATCCATGCTAAGGAGCAAACGTTATGATGCAAACAGGATTCGGTTTCACGTGGCCCATGCTTTTAATGCCGGTGTTAATATTGATTGGCATGACTATTGTCTTGTCCTTGGCAACACGCACACACCGTGACCACATTGGACTTGGTATTGGCCGCGGTTGTCACACGCATCGACACAACGATCAACGGTCAGCACAAAGTATCGTACGCGAAGATCCGATAGTAATTCTGCGAGAGCGCTTTGCGCGAGGTGACATTGCTATCGAAGAGTTTAAACTTCGCGTGGATGAACTTTTACGCTCCGAACAAGTTAAGTGATGCGTTCGAAATCTTTCTCTATCAGACTCCGCACTCCAATTGCTTACAATTTGTAACCATTGGCATGTGATGAACTATGCCGATTACAGGGTTATGCCGAATTCGGTAAAACCCGGATTCTCGGCCTGGGAGAGTGCCTTTGGGACTTCATCGGTAATGACCTCCAAATATAAATGGAGGTCATTACTTGCATCAGCTGCAGATGAATTTTCAGGCAGCTTCTTAACGTCTCTCATCTTTGGGCATATTCCCCTGACCGGCGAGTGCTTCCGGAGCTACGAACACGATATAGGCGCTACGCAGGATGGCGTTTTACCGATAGCAAGTGCCGTTCGTTTGTGCAACGAAAAGCCAAAATTGCGATAGTCATATCAAACCACGCTGGTGGTAACTTGCTAGGGCGAGCTACTATCCGACAGTGACTTCGGCTGGATAACCGAGTTCCAATAGCTGGCCAAGGAGAGTATCAACAGTTATCTTGGACTCGTCAAAAATCACATCTACTTTCTTGGTATCTATATCGACCTGGACCGATGTGACACCGACGGAGCCGGAGATCCCATTTTCTATTGTCATTTTGCAATGATTGCAAGAGATGTCCTTTGCTGAAAGTTCAACATTACGCATTGCTAACTACCACCTTTCTGCTTGCTGGATTCCTTCAACAACATCGCAGGACAACCTCTTGTAGCCTCACCCTGCGGTTTGACCGACAAAAATATTTGCGACCAAACTAAATCTGCGAGATGTTTAGGCTGGTACCATATTTGTCGACATCGATTGACCCGAAGGACCGCCAATCATCTTGAAGCTCCGCAGTCGCAGAGAGTTTGCGACAACTGATACCGAAGAGGTCGCCATAGCCAGAGCCGCAAAAACTGGCGGAACTTGTCCAAACACCGCAAGCGGGACAAGCAGTAGGTTGTAACCAAAGGCCCATCCCAAATTCTGCCAAATAATGCGCCTGGTGGCACGTGACAAAGCGATCGCATCTGCTATCGCCGATACGTCGCCGTGCACTATGGTCATGTCTGCAACCGACATGGCAATCGCAGTGCCGGAACCGATGGCAATTCCCACATCGGCTCTGGCCAGAGCCGGTGCATCATTGATCCCGTCCCCGACCATAGCAACCACTCCATAACGTTCTTTCATCACGGCGACCAGGTCTGCCTTATCCTGGGGTGTCAGCTCAAAGTAAACCTCGTCCATCCCAAGTTCTGACGCAACGCTCTTAGCCACCTCGGCCCGGTCACCGCTTGCCAGGATTACCTTCAGACCCAGGGCTTGAAGCCTGCCGATTCCAGCTTTGGCATCGGGTCGGACAGGATCGGCGATTCCGAGCAGTAGGCCCATTTGTCCATCTATCGCCAAAGCAACCAGACTGTTGCGCTCGTTGAGCTCCTCAACTAGCCGGTCACCGGAGATACCTACATATACTCCACGGGATTGCAGGTACGGCAGTGAGCCAATCAGATACTCGTGTTTTGAACCGTTACTGGCGCGGCCATAGACCCCCATTCCAGGCTCGACCAGATGCTCTTCTAGGTCTATTGGCTTGTTATCCACCAGGTATGGAGAGCCCGCCTTGACAATCGCCCGTGCCAGCGGATGCTCAGATCCCGCCTCCAGCGTTGCTGCGATCGGCAGCACCTGGTCCAGGTCGAAACCATTTAGAACAATCTGTTGCACCACTCTTGGCTGGCCAAGGGTAAGAGTGCCGGTCTTGTCCATGACTATAGCCTTGATGTATTTCGCCACTTCCAAAGAGTCGCCGCCGGAAAGGAGGATTCCCCGCTGAGCACCTTTGGTCGTACCGACCAGGGTGGCAACAGGAGTGGCGAGACCCAGAGCACACGGACACGCGACCACCAAAACCGCCACCGCTGGAATCAGAGAAGCAAGAAAGTCATGACCTGACAATATCCAACCGGCGAAGGTGACCGCAGAAATGGCAATTATGACCGGGACGAACACCGCAGATACCGAATCGGCAAGCCTCTGAACCTTGGACTTTTCCAGCTGTGCTTTCTGCACGGCGGCGACAATCTGTGCAAGAATCGTCTCGTCGCCAGTCTTGGTCACTCTCATCACCAGTGGAGTCAAGCTATTGATCGACCCACCCACCAAAGCATCGCCTGGATTCTTTGCGACCGGCATGCTTTCACCGGTGACAAGGGACTCGTCAATACTTGGCGACCCTTCGAAAACTTCACCATCTGTTGGAACTGCTTCGCCTGGACGCACAAGCACCAGATCACCGACACGTAGTGCGTCAGCCGGAACATCTGTTGCATTTGTGCGATCCCCCTCGACCACTGAATTCCCCCGAGCAAGCAGATGCGCCTTGGCTGGGCGAAGGGTCATCAGTGCTTCCAGTGACTCCCCAGCATGACTGCGGGCAGTGAGCTCAAAGTACTTGCCCAATGAGATAAGAGTTATGATCAGGCTGGCAACATCGAAATATACCGGCTTATCACTGAAGAACAGGGTTGCCGCAAACGAATACGCGTACGCCACACTCGAGCCCAGCGAGACAAGGGTGTCCATGTTGACAGCGCCGTGCCTCGCAGTTTTGAGAGTGGTGCGGTGAAAGATCCAACCTACCCAGAGATATACCGGAGTGGTCAGAACGAGCTGCGCTGGGTCGGACCAGACTTTACCCGAAAATCCATACCCAATAACCAGGACGCCGATTGAAAGCACAGCCCCGACAATTAGTTTCGTTCTGCGCGTGGCAAGCTCAGCTTTTCTCTTTGCCTGTCGGGCAAACGAGGCCTCTTCCAAAGTCTGAGAAGCACCAGCGACCTCGGCATCATATCCGGCGGCGGAAACCGCTCCAATCAGCAGGTTGGTATCGACAGACTGGTCTAGTTCCACCTCGGCCGTCTCCGTGGCGAGATTTACAGTTGCGCTCTTCACGCCCGGCACTTTGGTCAACGCATTCTCGACTCTTCTGACACACGATGCGCAGGTCATTCCCTCGATAACCAGATCCACACTAGGTGCCTTATCAACTTCGCTCGTAGTCGTCATTACTCGATCACTCCTTCGATGGGCATAGGTTCGCCATTACAGGTCTCACAGGACATCTCAGGCACTTCATGTCCTAGAGCGTCACCGTTTGTGTCTAAAGTCGGTGAGAGCGGAATTGAAACGCAGAGACTCTAAGAGTTCATTGATCTTCGCCTTGCCGTCTCCGGTGCGAATCGCTTCGGTCACGCAAGTCTCAAGGTGGTTTCTGAGCAGAATCCGGTTCACCTTCTCCAGCGACGACTGCAGCGCTGCCACCTGTTTCATCACATCTGGACAGTATCGCTCGTCCTCTACCATTTTCATTACGCCTGCCAGGTGGCCCTTGATCGTCTTCAGCCTAAGCAGGAGCTCTTGTTTGTATTCAGGTATCATTAGACCTTCACCTCAGACACTAACCCCACCCGGGGTGGGGTGGCTAAGACAACGTTAACCACTTTAGACAGGATCAGCGCAGATTTCGGCCGGGCCAGCCAATAAACGCCATCTTGCTCCCTTTCCTCCCCGTGTACGAATTGGCGCTCTCGGGGAATTGACGAGATCTCGATGCGATGGTCGACAATTCACGCTACGTTCACGAATCCCGGATTGGAATATTACAGGATCCACTTCAGGTGCCAAAAAGGCTCACAGTCATGCCGGCTATTACCACTCCGGGCAGCACCACCAGTTGGAGTCGCGATGGACTCGATTGGGATGGCGGACGAGAGGCACGACATGTTCGTGCATCGCGTGACTCCGAGGATCGGTCACCACAGGCCCGCCTTACCATACGATTGACCCGTAGACTCGTCGTCGACGGCCTCCTCGTTGTGGCTATTGTGGTTATCATAAATCTGAGCCGGGCCGACGGGACCCTGGCCTTTGGCCAGCGGAGAAGCCGTTCCTCTGGGTATTGTCGTTTCTTCCCGCACTTGAGTCCCCAGGCAACCAGCCTTCAGTAAACGGGGTAGGAAAGGAAGGTTCCAGCGCTGAGTGTGCAATCGACATGACGAACCAAAACACCAGGTTTCAGGGACTGCTAGCCGCCGCCAACCTCCCCTGCCCATGGCACGCTGCCTGCAGCCAAGGTATTCATAACCGCATTCATCAGGAACATCTCTGGTAGAAACATGCCACGAAGCGCACGCCCGTTAGAGCCAGCGATGTACCGCATGAACAGTGCCTGGAAGACCGTCCACCAGAAGGCGAAACCGATGATATGCTCCGCACCTCAGTCGAGGCCTGCAGGCAGATGAAAGGGGTCCGGAGTGGCAGCTACCACCAGTTATGCCGATCCCATTCCCCGGGGGGGGCGCGACAAGTGCATCGTCGAGACCAATACCAGGCGCCAATACGCAGCCACGCGAGACTCGCGAGTACCCCGAGCACCAGTTCAGACGTGAAAGGGCCTAGGGCAGCGCACCAAACAGCCCGCCGCTTGCCGCGAAAACCACAAAGCCCCAACCTCATCACGGCTGCCTCGGGGAGTCCCGCTGGATGTCCCAGGCGGTGAAGACGACAGCCAGAACTACTTCGCTGAACCAGAGTGGCATTACCCCCAAGATCATGTCATCATCCGCTCACTCAACAACAATTGAGCACTGGGGCGCAAGGATCCTTTACGCATTCGCTAGCGTATCCAGATGCAAGCGGAGACGCAGCTTGGCAGAAAGGGTGCAAAACGACAAATGCCAACCCCAGGGCCCACCATCTCACAACGAATAGCCCAGCCCCCCGATACAACAGCTGAGCCACAACTCGTCGTTTAGCTGACATTTCGGACCTTCACGATAACTCCGCGCTCATCACGGTATGTTTTCGAAGGGCTCCAGCAGCCTTCGCATGACGCCACCTTGGAGACGAAGAAAACATTAATTTCCTGACGGCGAAAATCCTTGTGGTAAAGGCGGCGGTGAGAACAATGAGAACAATCATTGGCATCTGATGTCAGATAGGCAACCCCAAGTGCATGTATGCAGTACTCAACATGTCGGTCCCACTGGCTTTGTATAGGATTTCTTATCATCAGTGTTCCTCGAAGCCGCTAAGTAGCGACTATTAATGAATCCGCCATGGCCTTAGTGGCATGACCGGGGGGAAGGATATGGATACCGATATGCGCCCGATGTACTGATAGTGAATCCGATGTTCCCCTTTGGTATTCCCGAAGAGAGATCACGGTACCGAGAAACCAGAGTATGGAACCACTAAATGAAGGGATGCCGGTCATCATCGCCAACCCTGGCGATGACTCCCTTTGCGCGGGTATCTCCAGACCATGTGGCGTGTCACCGTCAGCATTGACTACCTCTACATTCATCCCGGAACCTACTGGCACAGTAACGGTTGGGTTAGCAAGGTTGGCGTTCTCAAAGGAATACATCCCAACAACTGATCCGCTCACCAGGGCTGCAAAAGAGACAGAGGCATCATGAAAGGTGGCCGTATCAGCGCCTCGGTTCACAACGGAGTTGGTCGGGACTTCATTTGCAAGTTGGTTCGCAGCCATTTTGCTAAACTTCGGTCCAACCAATCCTATGGCGCCGTTACCATTGATCCCGGAATAGTTAGATCCAGACAGATGGTCTGCCATCAGCCTGGACCCCTACGACGCCCTACACTTGCCGAGAAAGTTACTCCGCAAACTAGTACTACTGCTCCTAATAAATTCGCTACGTTTTTAGATCTCATATTGGCCTCCTTGGGGTGGAGGATGGCGCATCTCGAGATAGCCTGTTGGCTGAACTCGGATGTTAACCAAGTGTCCGTGCCCTTAGTCCTACATGGCTATGGCAATCATCACAGTGGCGCCGACTGGAAGAGAAGGAACTTCGCACTTTCCGCTCTGCCTGGCATTCATAACGGCACCGAGTATCGCAACGCATCAATTCAGTATCACCGTTAGTCGATTGTGGCTAGTGGCCTGTCAATTGTCTCTGGTGATCGCCCGAATGTGTTTCCTGGTAAAACTGCTGAGACAACAACTGGCGTGCCAGCTGATCCGACTCTGACCATCCACCTATGCGGATCCCAGAAAATAATCTCAATCTCCCGTTTCTTTTCGATTTTCAAGCTTGTCTTATATGCCTCGTGTCCTACTCCTTCACCTGTTTCCGTGTACGGCTGCCAAATGTCGCAACGGTCGCAAGCTGAGTTATTCAGGCAGGGTGCATGAGAACTAGGGCGCTAGGCCACACGCCCTGCCTGAATAAACCTTGGGATAGTGCTAGTCTGGCTTAGCCCTTTGTAGCCAAAGTCCTGAAACAAACCAGCTTCCATAAGGTGCAAAACACTTTCGTCAGTTGCCACGTTGACAAACTGCTATCGATCGCAATTGGTGTACTTGTCGGAGTCAGCCTGGAACAGCTCCAAGCAGGACTTGGAACAAAAGTAGTAGATGGTGCTTTCATGGTTTATGCTGCCTACGGCAGTGGATTCGTCAACCTCCATGCCGCAGACCAAGTCAGTCGTAGTTGCCACCGCACTCTCCTTATCGCTTTACGCATTGCTGGTTTTAGCATCAACAACTTGACGCCCCACGTATCTATTTGTCACGGTGCTCAATATCTTCGAGGCTTGATATATTTATGAAAAAAATAAGAGGGATTTCTAGCACCGAATTCCGAACACTGCTATGTGAGAGAGCAATGAGTTCCAGCTAGGAGAACTTCCCTGACGGATGCTTATTAACGAGTTGTTTTATCTACCAACCATCCTTCGTCATCTTCTTGTCTCTCACCAATACGATGGTACCCTCCTGATGACACATGCTCGTGGTCCCTGAAACCGCCACTGCCAAGATCATGTGATTGACTCCTCAACATAGCCAACATCGTCACAAACAAGCCTCCGATAAATAGTGTGCAGATAAGTGATGCGCTGTTCAAGCCTTGCCTCCTCCCTTGGATGAGTTACCCACAGATCATGGGCGAGAGATACGAAGATTTGATGAAGGATTCTGCACCTTTCCAAATTTCACGTGTTACACAAATCGTTGAGTTGCGAAAAGAGCATCTCTGGTGCAAGTAGAGTAAAACACCAAAGCCGACACCAAGGAGACTGTTTCATTGAAATCGGACAGCTTCGCACCAGTCTTGAGTGGTGCAAACCGATTGATGGACGCCGATCAAATTCGGTAGAGCCCGTTCGCCAGGTATGCTTTATCTTGGGTACAAGATTTCACATTACCTCCACAAATTGCAATTCTGAACAGGTTGATTATCTGCTATCGGAGTAAAAGGACTGTCAAAACACCGCCACAAACTGACTGCCTGGTCCATTAATTTGATTGGTAACCTCTCCCATGATGATTTTGCTACTTGGCTGTTCAGTTCAGCGTGATGACGGCGACCAAGTCGAGAAGAAGCGCCCCTAAACACGCCAACGTAACCACTAGGCGGCCTTTGGCTGTTTGGCGACGTTGGTCGCGTAGCGGAAATAAGAGTTGTCGAGAAAGTGTGTATATGGCAATGGAACCGACAAAGACGGTGCCATTAGGGACCGGTTTCAGGTATAAGACCGCGTACAGCGACATGATTCCCACGAGTAGTGCAACGGTCGATTCGAGTATTTGTACCGGAATACGGCGTAAACCTACTCTGCGGTCCGACGACCATATTCCCCAACGAGATGAGGTTGGTTTACCTACACAGCATCCTCCAAAAATACATCCATAGCGGCCTACTGCCATTGCGAACATTAGGGCCGGCGCTGTCAAATCCAGTACAGAGCCAGTGGGCAGGTCAAAAATTATGGCACCGGAAACCAAAGTCATCGCTGCGCCAAGAATGAATCCCTGGATGCAAGCACCTGACAACAGATTGCGCAAGCAGCGCTGGCCTTTCAAGAACTGAGTGATTCCATAATAGATTTTTGCTCCCAAAAGGCCGCTTAGGGCTGAGACAGTGGACAGCGCAAGTAGAGGCCACCTTGGGATGTTGAGGTAGTCGGCAAGCACCGTTTGAACTATGAAAGCTACCACTACGCCGAGGCCCACAAGCATCGGCCATGCCCAGGGATGGACTCCCGGAGCCAGTAAGGAGGCAAAGGGGGCAAATGTCGTCTGACCAGAACTGGAGATCTTTTCTTCGCTCTCCCGTCCAGCTCTTGTATTTGCAACTACAGCGCCGCCTGGGTTTCCGCTGTCCAGCGGTTGCGCCGTGACGGTCCAGGTTCCAGACTGGATATTTTCGACATGCGTGGTAATGGATATTGGGCCACTACCAGGCGTGACATCTACACATTCAAATACGGTGAAAATGTCTCCTGGAGTCCGATTTTCCCGAACAGCTTCACGGTATCCATCGAAACGAATCGTCAGAGGGCCGGCCTTGACAATTTGGGAGGAATCAAGCCAGTAGGTGACCGCAAGTGCTTGTGGGTCAGCTTTGTCCATACTTTCGCAGTTCAGGCTCATGACTTGAAGCGGAGGCGACTTACCCGCAGTAGCGACCTGTATCGGATCGTTTTTCTGCACGGCATGTTTGTGACCGTGTCTCTTTGATAGGAAGGTGGAATGCGTGGTTTGGGTAGCCATAGTCTCGTTTCCTCATATTTTCTGCGGTAGGAATGTTATGAAAGCGGGAACTCGTAAGAGCGACTCATCCATTTGCAGAGCCTGGGGGTTTCCCACGGTCGGAAATGGTTATTCAGCGGCGCTTTTGGCTCAGCAGATGCTGGCTGTTCCTTGATTTCGCCTGAGTGTCATCGGCGTCTAAAATTCAAGCACCTTGAGCATTTTCCCCTATTTCTTACAGGGGAAAATAATAAGTTTTCCCTGAAGCATGTTCATTGCACAGTGAAAGCTGTAGGTCCCAGGTTCGGATGGAAGCAGATCGACAGAGATTCTCTTACCCTCGGGAAGGGTAAGGCTTTTGCCAAAGTCTGGGAACACTACCTGCTCTGAGCAGGGCGCTGACTCTTTGCGGAGAAATACAATGCGGAGAGGCTCGCCTACCTCGCTGCGAATGGTGTCGGGGCTGTAGCCACCGCGTACGGTTACGGTCACTTCCTGGCCCGGGGTCGAATGAGAGTGTTGAGATTGATGCATCTTCCATTTCAAATTGAACAAGATTGCTGCTCCTATTGTTGGTGACAACTAATCGATAACGGATATGACCCGAAGTTGGCAAACCAGCCCCTTACAATGACGGATTGGCCGAAAAAGCAAGTAGCCGACTCGTCTGCTCTTCGGCTGTGCTCTGTCACGATGGGCCAGGAGATCACGCCTGGACGGTTATCTAAAACCATCAGTGCCCAACATCGATGCTTCCGCAAGAATTTGGGTCGGGAATTAGAATGTGGATATTATGGATAGTCCTTCGCTTTTGCTGCGCCCCCTTTGTCTATGGTTATTAGACAATGGTGGACAACTGCGAAGATCTGATGAAGGGTTTATGAAAATAGTCAGACTGGTTGGTATTGCGCAACACAAATAAGTAGTCAGCCGCCCTGGGCTATTGCGCGCCCGGTGCTCAGGATCCCTTGGGAACTACATCTGGCTGTTCAACTATTGCTGGGAACATAACTCGAAAGCGCGAACCATGGCCGACGTTGCTGTCGACGTCAATGCGTCCCTCGTGCGCACGTACCAGTTCGTGAACAATTGCCAGGCCAATTCCAGAACCGCCGGTCTGGCGGGAGCGTGAAGGGTCCTCACGCCAAAAGCGGGCGAAAATATGGAGTAGATTTTCAGCGGCGATTCCAATTCCGGTGTCAGAAACTTCGAGTACTGCATCGGTATCCGAACGGCTGACCACCAGGGTGACCTGACCGCCAGATTCCGTATATCGCAATGCATTGGACAAGAGATTAGAGACCACCTGTTCAATACGGTTAGCATCACCAAGTACCCAGGCCGGTTGACAGTTACTGGCAAATTTGATATTGCTATCATCAAAGCGGGGCACGAATGATTCAGCAACACCTTGAGCCACAACAGCAAGGTTGAGAGGCTCTTTTCTCAATAGCATTCCTGGTCTTTCGGCATCGGTCAGGCGGGACAGATCGTCGAGCAGATGGGAAAGCCGGAGGGCTTCTGCGTGCATGGCGCTCAGATTCTCCTCCAATGGTAGCACCCGATCCTGAGCTGCCTCAATACGTAGAAGCAGGCCGTTGGTGGGGGTCCGGAGTTCATGGGCGAGGTCCGCCACCCCCTCCTTGCGCAGCTCCTCTTCCTGTGCAAGGGTTTCTGCCAGGCGATTGAGAGCGCGTCCGACTGCCCTCATCTCCGGTTCGTTCCCGAGCTCAACTCTGGCTTCGAGTTCCCCGTGTTCCAGGCGTTCGGCAACCGTTCGAATATGCCGGAGCGGTCTGGAGAGAGTCTGGGCGAGAAACAAACCGAGGACCAGCGCCGCCAAGGCCGCAATTCCTGCCGCTATCAGATGAAGCTGATCCAGAGAGTCCCGAAGTTGCTGCTCCTCCGCTGTCAGCAGGCCTCCTCCGGCTGAGGAAATTACCACGGTAGCCACGGGTTGTCCCTTGACAATCACGTCTGCACGGGCTGTGGCTCCAGTCGGCAGAGGTCCAATCGATATTTGCTCGCCATTGGCACGCTGAATCGCAATACGAAGGTTGTCCAAGGCAGCGACATGGCTCAGCTCTGCGGTGACGCTGGAATTCCAGCTACCAGTGGCAGCATAGGCTACAGCGGCAATGTCAGCCACATGCACAGCAGAGTTTGTGAGACGGGCTTGAGCCTCTCGATTAAGCCTCGGAGCAATCCCCAGGTTTCCAATCATGGCCGCCAGTACAACTGCAAGAATAGCTACAGCAACCAGGGCAAAGGCGAATCGAACACGAAGACCCGGTACCTTCACTTATCGGCCGAGGTCTTTCTCATTCGATAGCCTGCTCCGAAAACGGTTTCTATATAACGCGGGTGCCGAGAATCTGATTCGATCTTTTTTCGCAGGTTCTTCACGTGGGCATCGATAGTCCGGTCATAGCCATCGTAGTCATATCCCTGCACGTGGTTGATCAGCTCGAAGCGGGAGTAAACCCGGCCGGGATAGCGAGCAAGTGTTAAAAGAAGCATGTATTCGTTAGGCGTCAGATCAACTGGATTGCCAAGATGTCGCACTTCATGAGACACAGTGTCTATCTCAAGGGTCCCGTTGTCGAACTGCAGCGTCTCTACCAAAGGCACCTCAGTTCCCTGGGTCCGGCGGAGGACCGCACGCACCCTGGCCACCAGCTCGCGGGGGCTGAACGGCTTAATGAGATAATCGTCTGCACCGAGTGCAAGACCATTGACGCGCTCATCTTCTGATGCCTTGGCGGTGAGCATCAAGATTGGCACATCAGACCGGTTCCGAATCTCTTTGGCAATCGATTCTCCACTTCGGTCTGGGAGCATTAGATCCAATACGATCAGTCCGGGTTTGACTCGTTCGGCGATCGCAATGCCCTGTGTTGCGGTACCCGCAATATAAACTACGAAGCCGCCACGCTCAAGATAGGCCCTGGCCACCGTCTGCACGTTGGCATCATCGTCAATCACGAGGATCCGCTTGTTGAACTCGTTGGGGCCCATAGGACTAATCATCGCCCTTCATGTGAAAACACTATGAATTTTAGCTTATTTATTCGTGTACAAACTCTCCTCAAGATCTTCGACCGATCCTGAACATTGGGCCCTTCACATGCCCTTCATATCCGGCAGCGACAATAGGTGCAATGATGAAACCGGACCTAATCTTGATTACCTCTCCCGACTGTCATCTATGTCTCCATGCCCGTTCGGTGTTGTCGGGACTTTCACTGAGTGCACGCGAAATCGACGTTGAAAGTCAAGAAGCTGCCGACTTCGGGGAGCGGGGTATCCCACTTACGTTTCTGCCGGTCCTTTTAGACGGCGGGCGGTTAGTCGCATATGGCCGGTTTTCACAAAGACGGCTGAGCAAGGATCTTGCGCGTTGAGCCTACTGCTGGGAGGATCTTTGGCCGCGGCATTTGCGGCTGGGATGGTCGCCTTTTTCGCTCCCTGTTGTGCCGGAGTGATGCTGCCGGCCTATCTGGCTGCAATCGGCGGTGGTCACAGGCTTCGCGTGGCCGCGCTCAGTGGAATCTATGTGAGCGGTGTTTCCGTGGCGGTGTTGCCGATAACTTTGGGAGCAGCTGCACTTGCGTCTTATATTTCACGATGGCATCCACAACTTTTCAGCCTCGGTGGGTTGATGATGATCGGAGTGTCCGTAGCCCTTTGGCGTGGGACAATGCTTCCTGTCAACTTGCCACAGCCAAAGCTTTCTGGATCCGTTGCTTCAGTATTCGGTCTTGGAGTATTCTCCGGAGCAGCCACCGCCTGCTGCGCCCCGGTATTGGCTGGGGCTATCGCCCTCTCAGCAACTAGCGCCACTGTATTTGGTGGTCTACTACTTGGTATCGCCTATGTGACCGGAATGATGGCACCGCTAATCCCGCTCGCCCTAATTTATGGCCGTGCAAAGCCCAGGGTCAGCGATCCCAAGGTGACTCTACACCTTGGCGGAAAGAGTAAAGAGATCGGTATAATTCGCCTGGCGGGCGTGGTCATCTTTGCCGGTTTTGGGGCTTTGTTCATCATGCTGGCATTGACGGGGAAGTCAAATGCTGCTCCAGGATTTCAGAAGGCGATTGGCCAGTGGGCACGGGAAGTTACAACCTACATTAGATACGTTCCCAACTTCATTTCTTTGCCGATTCTTTTGGCAGTAGTTGTTGGATTTGCGTTGTTGGTGCTGAGGGAAGGATACAGAGACGATGAGCACAAAGAAGGTCAGAGCAGCACGCCGGGCGACTGTTGCACGCCGCAATCTGACGGCAGGTCAGGGGACGAGGACAACATCGAAGCAGCAACCAAGCCCAAAAGTCAGTAAATCTTCCAACACATCCGAGGCTGGTACCTCTCTGAGCGGCAAAGCCTACCGTAGAACGCTGTGGCGATCGTGGAAATTAATTACTATTTCCATAGCAGGGGTGATCATCGTGATCGGCCTCAGCTTTGTTCTTCCTGAGGTGTTCAGTTCAAAGAGTGCCATCGGGTCCCAGAATCTCCCCGCAGGGGTACCGGTTGGAACTGGTCTCCCAGTGGGCTCCCCAGTTCCGTATTTCCACGGGACCAATCTTCTTACTGGGCAGCAAATAACATCTGTGTCTATCTATAACCAAAAGACTTTGCTGTTTTTCTCAGAAGGAGTGTCCTGCCAGGCGTGCCTGGTCCAGATACAGGGGCTGCAACAAGTTGGTGCTCAACTCGCGCAGAAAGGCATCCAGCTGGTTTCAATTACTCCGGATCCCCCCAACATCCTCGGCCAGGCAGTCAGTGCTTATGGAATCACCACTCCAGTGATTTCCGATGAAAATCTCACCATGTCCAAGGCTTTCAATACCCTGGGCTTGGGAATGCATGCAGACACCCCCGGACACGCCTTCGCTCTCGTTTATCATGGCAAAGTGCTTTGGTACAGAGACTTCTGGTTGGCTCCGTACCGCACCATGTACGTTGAACCAAAGGTCTTACTCGCTGATCTGCCATAAAGTCCTTATTACTCTCCGGGATTCCTTGCTTTGCCCGACCCCAGTTTCGGCATCACAACTTGTGTAAAACAGCTTGCCTGTCTCGTTCAACGAGAATTCCAAACAGCAGCCTGTAATCCACCTTTTACGATGAAAGAACAGGAGAAGCTGGAGAGACTGACGTACAGGCTCAGCGGCGCCACAGTATGACCGGCGTCTAACCGCACTAAACGAGCTCAACACTACTGACGCAATTGATATCGCACCAGAGTCAAACCGCCGGGCCCACATCTTCCACGGCGAGGTCGTCACGAGCTCTCAGTTGCTGACGTGAAATTGAGACCGAGTCAAGAACCGGGTTACGCATCAGTTGACAAATATTTTTATACAGCTCATTTCTGTCGGTGTCGAACCAATAGGTGGGGAGATCGGCAAAGGCAGCGGAGCCGAACGATGCCGTAACAATGAGCAGCGAGGACTTCTGGGGGCTATTTGGAACCGCTTTGGTATTGTTGAACCTGATGAGGCCGCAATCCGCTTCCGTGAGAGAGGGCCCAAGGCGGTCGACCTGATGCTTTACGGCTTTAGTGATTGAGGAACCTTGCCACACGCATCTTTGTCCGGGTGCTCATGACATTGCTTTCCCGTGTCGAATAGGCACCGGCCCATCAATATGCCGCGCCCCCTAAGAGCCAGAAGAGGCAACTTTCGCCGCACTCGGCTCAAGCCTTCCAAGGGTCTCGTAAAGAGACCCGGTTACTCACCTTTGCGATACTGAATAACAGCCTTTTCACGTCATGGTTGGAATGGACAAGATTGATGCCATTCCAACCGGTTACGCCGGATGGTGCACACACGGCAGGAACTGCGTATATTTGCTTTCCTTTCTAAAAAGGTTCTGCAAGTTATCTCGCAACGAAAGACCATGAAGAAGTCTGCTTGCTTTCGCACCGGGTAATGTCTCAACCCGTATTCGTCCCATTACAAAACGGCCTTCGCTTTCTCTTCAATCGTTGACCCGCAACCCATCAACCTTCCTTACGGTTGGCTTGCCCAAACACCTGGGCGGAGCTACGGGCTTACTGTTTTCCGCCTGAATAACGCACCGGGGTTAGGTCCCTGTTCACCGACAGGAACTATCGTCAGCACGCACCCAATATGTAATGATGCGACCGTTTCCATCTGTACATCATATGTGGACGGAAACTGACTTAGAAGAGAGTGCAACTCCTCTCGCTTCAAAGGATCATAACTATCTTCACGTCTGTCGATCTGTTTGCCAACGTGGCAACAGTTATATAGCCGGCTGGACCACAAAATTACCAGCCATTCCTTTTTGGGCATGTCCGGGAATTGGGCACAAGTACTTGTAACTGCCAGCCCGGCTGGCTAAAAAGCTGACGGTACCTTCATGCATACCCGCTGAGGTCGGATTGCCCAGGAACCAAAGTGCGGAGCCCGAAAAAGCCGGAGCAGAAGTCATCATCGTCATCCATGATGATACGTTAGTCGATGACGTGACTTCCAGGCCATGCGAGGTGTCATTATCGGCATTGATTACATTGAGGCTGACTTTGGCCCCTGAAGGAACCACAATTGTGGGATTTACCAGTCCTGCAGCCTTAAAGGTCTCGTCAGGACCGCCGGACGGGCTGGCCAGCAGTGTGAGACTCACGTCTTGACTGGTGAATGTAATCTGATTTTTACTCCGGTCGACCGTGGCGTTGTTAGGAGTCTGCTCGCCAAGTTTTGTAGCGTCGGTCGGATTGACTCTAGGTCCCGGTGCGTTGGCAAAATACTGTCCCATCGCCTTTCCGGGGTCGGAACCAAGACCCATCATGTTTCCGTAGGACGATCCTGATTGTGATGCGCTGGAATTAGCCGGGCCTCCCATCATGTTTCCATAGGACCATCCGGATTGCGGAGATTCGGAATTTGTTGAGCCTCCCATCATGTAGGTGTAAGGCGAAGACCCCAACATTGTCTGAGGGAAAGCATATGCCGACGGCGTGGAGCCGAATCTAGACACCTGGGAACTCCTGAATATATAGGTAGCACCAACGCCAACGACACCCACGGCAATGGCGCCGATTGCGATAGGGCGCCAACGTGGTCTGGGTGCTCGAGGAGTGTATCCGGTCGAATTTTCGTCATCCATTGTCAACATAACTGTATTTTCCTCCTAAATGGTGTGCCGCTTCATGTAACGGCACACCTGCTTGTGTACTCATTGAGGCGGTATAAAACAGCGAATCTTGTCCAGAACTCCCTGACGAAAGGCTGGTACAGGGGGCATTTGTTCAGAGTGGATGAGATCGCATCCCGCATGGGATGATCCGGTGGGCTACCGATACCACTTCATGATATCTCTCGATTTCCCGGCGGAAGCAGATGACCAAGAAACCTGACCTACCTTGCCTTTTGGTATTATTACCTGGTCCTTGGATAGCCGACATGCCAGAAACGTGATTAACGAGCTGTCACCTATCGATTGAGGTTCCGGACTCAGATTCGAATGTTTCACCTCCTTTTTTGAGCCTGTCACAACTACATGCTGACGGCCAAGTAAGAAGATTTGATGAAGAAACTGGAAATGCCCGGATTTAATCCGTTCGGCGATTTCGAGATTTTCAAGCATATGAACCCGGGAAACCGGGTTTCGCGATCGGTACAGGCAAGACCAAAGCCTGGGATTGATCTCAAGCCAAACGATATCCGCCGTGTTACATTCTGGCGCAGTTGCCAGCTATCCAGGTAATGTAGCTGGACGCCATCTGTGCTGCGATCCGCTGCAACTGATTACTGAGTTTTTGAGATTGAAATTGTGTAGAAATTATGAATTTCCGTCCGAAATTAATTTATTAATTATTGATCGGCTTTTGGAGCAATTGACTATCGGCTTCCACGGTATGCAACAAAATCCAATATGCCAGCTAAACAGGGATACAAGACCACTAAGTGCCAGCTAAATCTACTTCATTCGGATAGGGTAATTTCGGTTCTATTTCCCGTGAATCTACGGCATAAGACTACCTGAAATCGCGGGTGTCGCGTTGTTGACAGTCGGGAAACAGGCCCAGTACCATGTGGCCGTGCGCAACCTTTTGATTGGAAACAAATATAGCAATTCCAGTTCGTTGAAAAGTTCTGGATTGGACCCCGGTATCAGGTCGGCTAGCGATGCTGTGACGTGGAGCCCTGTTGTGTTAGCAGGACGTTTTGCCGTTGCAGATTCGTTTCATGTTCCGGAGACATTCGGTGCCTAAGGTACCTTCGTTTGGAGCAGAGTCCACCGGATCGATTTTTGCCGATTTCCTGGTGCTCCCGCGATTCTCGTCAATTTGGACCCTGACGAGAAACCCGCTCGAGCTAGCTTCAGCTAAATCCAGCTGGTCTAGGTTTGTGCTTCTTGGAAAGCTCTGTCATGTTCAAAGATGGCTTCACCACCGGAGAGGTTCGCCACGTGGATTGGTTTTAGCAACATCGGGAGTTATCTCTGCCAAATTGCCTAAGAACAGTCCCGGTCCAGCGAGAATATTGGTCGAGGAAATGACCTTAGCCGGTACGGGCGGGACCTGGCGCAGATCTCACTGTATCGCCGGGAAAAAGATCGGATCGGCTTTCCCGGAATCTTATGCGCCAATCGCCGATGTAGCAGCGTCACTGCTACTCAGGCACCCGGCTGGCCCCGGTTTGGGCAATAGAAAAATTGGAGGAGTTACGTGAGACGTTCAAACTCTAACCATGCACAGGTCACGCCACATGCAGATAATGCTGCACCCGGTCCTTGGGAGGGTGAGGCTGAGGGAATACCAAGACGCGGCGTCCTTGCTGGTGTACTCGGTACCCTAGCAGCGGTAGTGGCAACCGGCCTGGCAGGAAATTTCCGGGTTGGTAAAGCTGCGGCTTCCACTATCCCAAAGGTTCCGGTGCGCCGTGTTCCCCTGCCTAAGGTTCTGGCACTGCGTCCCCGCTGGGCAAGTTGGACTGTCGATGAGCTAAACGCCAACAACGACGGTTGGAGTCAGCCAGCGGCATGGATGAGCACGATTCTCAACCGCAAGAAGCTTGGGATCTACCATGACTCATTTCCAGCTGAGTCGAGTCAGCCCCACCACTGGGTGATGGTAATTGACCTGCGCAAGTGCATTGGATGCCAGGCGTGTGTTGTGGCGTGTAAGAGCGAGAACAACGTTCCACCAGGCATCTACCGCACCTGGGTCCAGGTCGTCGAGACAGGTTCGATGGTAAGCAACCCAGAGGGTGAAATCGTTACCTCAGCCGGCAGATTCACCTCGGGTGTTCGTCGGTCGTCGCTTCCCAGACTCTGCAACCACTGCGACAGTCCACCCTGTGTCGTAGTCTGCCCGGTCAAGGCAACTTTCAAACGTTCAGATGGGCCAGTGCTCATTGACTACACCAAGTGCATTGGATGTGGTATTTGCATTCAGTCCTGCCCGTATGATGCACGTTACTTCTCCACCGTCCAGGAGACCGCAGACAAGTGCACCTTCTGTGTTCATCGGCTTGACCGGGGTTTATTGCCAGCCTGTGTAACCTCATGCGTTGGCCGGGCAAGGATTTTTGGCGATGTCAACAATCCTCAGAGTACAGTTAGCAAACTTTTAGCTCAATATCCAACTAACCGTCTTCTGGTAAGCGAGGGAACTGATCCCCAGATTTTCTACGTCGATCTGAACGGAGATCTGGTTATGGGTGCCACGGCCTTCAATACCGCTTATCCCTATGCGGCGGGCACCAACACCAATGAGTACGACAACCTTACCGGCCGGGTCCTTTTGCAGACTCCGCTCGGTGGAGACTGAGGAGGTTGAATATGCATTTATTTGCTGATATGGGGCTCCAAGGGGGTTCCCTAGAGAGTGTCTACTGGGGAATCCTTATCGTAACCTATCCGTTCATTTCCGGTCTGGTGGCTGGATCCTTCGTGGTCTCTTCGCTGAGCCACGTCTTCCACCAGCACCATCTGGATGAAATTGCCCCATTGGCGCTTATAGTCAGCTTCGCGCTCCTTTTGGCTGCACCCTTGACAGTGCTTGCCGATTCCCGGCAACCGGTGAATGCTTTCGAGCTGTTCACTAGGCCGCACATTCCATGGTCTCCCTTGGCAGACTTTACGGTGATCTGGTTAAGTTACGTGATCCTGATGTTGATTGAGACTTATTTCGCCTTCCGCTACGTGAACGTCGATATGGCAGGTGGAGTCGGGTGGAGGGCGAAGCTCGCACGCGTCATGTCGCTTGGCAGCAGAGACGCCAGCGAAGAGTCACGCCGACGGGATGCCAAGGTATTGGTCTTTTTATCAGCAATCGGAATCCTGCTCGCTTTCCTTTTCCATGGTTACATCGGCTTTGTCTTTGGCGCGGTGAAAGCGCGGGCCATCTGGTCCACCGCTCTGATGCCGGTGCTGTTCATTGTGTCTGCAATCGTGTCAGGTATCGCATTCATGTACCTTGTCTATCTGGCTGTAGTCCGTTTTTACCGGGAGAAGCCGGATAGCAATGTCACCTGCACACTTCTGACTTGGCTGATGGGCTTCCTTTTATTAGATGCCTATTTGGACGCGGTCGATCTGGTGACAAGTGGAGTTTCGGCCTACACCCAGGGTCCCGTGGATAAGGGAGTGAGTGCAATCTTTCTCCACGGTCCACATGCCTTTAAATATCTTGTCATCCAGCTTGGAGTCGGCATTGTGGTACCGTTTTTGCTTTTCCTTGTTCCCCGCATCCGACACACCCCCTTCGGGGGTGGTGTGGTGGCCTTGTGTGTGGTGGTCGGAGTGTATGCAATGCGCTACAACGTGGTGCTTGGAGGCCAGATGGAATCGAAGATCTCCCAGGGTCTTGTCAACATGACGGTGCCTCTAACCGGTTTCGATTCCGTCCAGACAGTAATCGGCGTATTCGGAGTCGCTTTTCTTCTGTTTCTCTTTTTTAGCTGGCTGCTTCCGTGGCGCCAGGCTGTGTCTATCGCCATTGGCACCAGCGATATTCCAGGCCAGCACGATCATTCTGATGCCGAGGATTCAACTAATTCGAAGCCGGTTGATGAAGAAGCCTTAACGGCCAGTACCTTCGAAGGAAAGGAGTAAGGCGGTGGATGAAAACCCACATACTTTGACTCGACGGGCCTTTCTTGGCCGGGCCGCAATGGTCGGTGGAGGTGCGGTCGTGGCCGGCTGGGGGGTGTCGCCATGGGCAGGAGACGTATTTCACCGTCGCGGCATATTTGTATATCCAGACAGGCCGGCCACTTTTACCCGAGTCCGAACCACATATAGTGTCTGCAAGCAGTGTGGTAGCGACTGCGGACTGGCAGCAGATGTATTCTCAGGCGTGCTGCAGAAGTTGGATGGCAACCCCTTCCACCCAGCCAGCACCGAGCCCCATGCCCGGTATACGACGCCGGCCGCCACCGCCAAGGTCTGGTCCAATCCCCATTCACTGTGTAACCGGGGCCAGGCGGGACGGCAAACTCTCTATGATCCTTACCGTTTGACGCTGCCCCTGAAACGGCGTGGCAAGCGTGGGTCAGGTTCATGGGAGGTAATCTCTTGGGAACAGCTGATCAAAGAAGTTGTTTCGGGAGGTCTGCTTTTCTCCAACGTATCGGGCGAGGAGACCCGCCACGTCGAAGGATTTGCCGACCTTTACGACGGTGGCCGGGGTCAGACCGAGCCGATTGATTCGTCCGATCCCGGACTGGGACCAAAGACCAACGGACTTGTCATGTACTACGGAATGGCTGAAAACGGACAGACCGATTTCCTGTCACGCTTTGCCACCTCATTCGGCACCGTGAATCTCGAGGCGGCCGACGCCATTTGCGATCTCAACCGTATGTTGGGTACCATGCTCAGTCTCGACGGTATGACTGATCCGATGAAGCCTGACCTGGCCAACGCCTCCTACCTTCTTTACTTCGGATCAAACGTGATGACAGGCGGTTTTCCTATGCAGGCCATCGGGCGAAAGCTTGTCGCTGCGGCATCAAGGGGACTGAAATATACCGTGGTAGAGGTTCGTGCGGGAAACAGTTCAATGCATTCGGATCGTACCGTCTATGTGAACCCGGGAGGGGATGGGGCGATCGCCATGGGTATGGTGCGCTGGATCATAGAACACAATGCTTTCGATTCGGACTATCTTTCTCTGCCAAGTCTTCAGGCGGCCGGCACTGCGAATGTGCCCACATTCACCAATGCAAGCTGGCTTGTTGTGAGTGATCCAAAGCATCCCAGCTACGGATCTTTTCTCGATCCCACTCTCGCGGGACTCGGCTCTCCAATGGGCGGTTCGGGTACCGGAGGGATGGGGAACCAGCCCTCTGCTCCTCAGGGGGTAGTTCTCGATCCAAAGACGCATATGCCAGTGTCAGCCGCCACTGCCTCTGTAGGAGAGTTGTGGCCAACCGGCGTGCTGTCAACAAAGGCAACCAAGGTTAATGGTATTGCGTGCCAAACCAGCTTTCAGCTCCTCTATGACGCTGCAACTGCATACAGCTTGGAGGAGTATGCCGCTGAGGCAGGAGTGTCATCCGAGCTAATTACCGATTTGGCACGCGAGTTCACGAGCCATGGGCATACCGCGGTGGCCGATTTTGGACGGGGCCCCGCTATGCACACCAATGGTTTTTATGCCTGCCGGGCGATCATGACCCTCAACTTTTTGATCGGCAACATCGACTGGATGGGAGGATATGTGGTAGGCGGGGGTACCGCAGATTATATTGGCGCAAATACTGGCGCACCTTACAATCTGGGTGCATGGCCCAAGCAGCCAAACAACCAGCCGACTGGTGTAGCTATATCCCGAAGTGGCTCCGCCTATGAGTCTTCAGGTGAGTACGCCGCCAAACAGAAGGCCGGAAAGAACCCGTATCCGGCTCAGCGTCCCTGGTTTCCCTTTGGCGGAGGTCAGTGGCCGGAGATGTTTGCCGGGATCTACTCGGGATATCCGTATCAAGCGAAGATTCTGTTCCAGCACGCCGCCAATCCGTCATGGAGTGCGCCGGCGATTGCCGGAGCTAATGACCCTTCTCTGCCCTGGCAACGCTTGATCAGTGACGTTACGAAAGTACCCCTGTTTATAGCAACAGATATTGTGCTCTCTGAAAGTGCCAGCTACGCCGATTACGTTTTACCCGACACAAGCTATCTGGAGTCTTGGGAATTTCCCGGAGTGTGGCCGGTTGTGCCGACCAAGGCTCAGGGAATCCGCCAGCCGGTGGTGGAGCCGCTCACGGGGCGCACAGCTTCAGGCAAGCAAATGTCGATAGAGCAGTTCCTAATTGATGTAGCAAAGGCGTTGGGTCTTTCGGGATTCGGGCAAAATGCTTTTAGTGAAGGCGGCTCTCTCGACACAAGAGAGGACTACTACCTGAAAATGGCTGCCAATGTTGCCTACGACTCCACCTTCCAGGCATGGAAAGGTGGCAAGCTCGCGACTCTGGGTCCAGTACCGGACGCTTCTGCCGCAGAGCTAAGCTTGATCAGCCAGCTTAAAAAGGCATATCCGCAAGCCGTTACTGCCACCCAGTGGCCAAAGGTGGCGTACGTTCTAGCTCGCGGTGGCCGCTTCGAAGATTACGAAGTTGCATATCTGCCAAACTCCGCGAGCCAAGAGAGATTGATTCAGATTGTAAATGACTTTGTGATGGATACTGGTGTTGAGCGTTGGGCGCACGTTCAAGGCCAACTTACACCGGCTGACATCCGTAATTCCTTTGCCGCTGCGGCTCACCTGCAATATCCCCCACCTTCAAATCCGCAGTGGATGACCTATCAATATGGCCAAGGGGGTGTGGCCTGTCAGATCTACAACCAAGCCGTAGGCACCGCGCGCAACCCCGTTTCAGGTGCTATGTTCAGCGGAACCGCACGATATGAAAAGCTGCACGATCTGGCCGGTAATCTGCTAGATGATTTGGACTCAAAGACCAAGTTCCCACTGCTACTGAGTACCCACAAGACCACCGTCCTCAGTCACAGTCAGTCGATTGCCGATCCCTGGCTCACCGAACTCATGCCAGAGAGTTTTATCGAAGTGTGCGCTATTGACGCAGCCCGTTTTGGATTGCACTCTGGAGATCAGGTAAGGGTGTGGTCTCCGACTTTGTCGCGTGAAAAGGGCATAATCGGCAGGGTTCGGGTGGTCAATGGGCAGAGGGTTGGGGTCATCGGCTTTCCACACGGCTATGGCCACTGGCAGGCTGGGGCTTCGGTGGTCACCATAGACGGCAGGAGCCAACCCGGTGATCCTGCACGGCTGGTCCCGGTAAGGCTGAACGCTGCGATGAGGCTGGATGACTCGCTGGTGGGTTCCGAAGGATACGCTGTCGGCCTGTTGGATGTTGTCACCGGCTGCCAAGCCTATTTCGACACCCGAGTTCGTGTCGAGAAGGTTTAGGAGCGCGCCGGTGGTTATTAATACTTGGGTCTGGGTACTTGGCTATGACTACTTAGCCCATTCTTGGCTCGACGGCCCTCTTCGCGTGGAGGAGGACGCCCTTGTGCCTTGGCTTGAGGGTCTAGGCAAGTTTGATGCATCCCTGGCCAGGGATGCCGCAGATCTTGTGCGATGTCTCGATGAGCCCGACGATTTGAAAGCAGCCATGTGGGACTTCCAAAACTGTGTCGTCGTACCCATTCCCGGTCGCTACGTGCCCCCGTATGCCTCGGTCTACCTGGATCCGTCTAAGTCGTTGTGGGGAGCGGTCACCTCACTGGTGCGCGGGAAGTACAACGAAGCCGACCTGGACTGGGTAGGGCATTCATTACGCTACCCCTGGGTGCGGGCTCCCGACCACCTTGGCATCGAATGCGCATTCGCTGCTGAGCTGTGGGCAGCTTCACAGAGTGAGCAGCCTCCCAGAATGCAACGCAGCCAAGCATTCATGGCACGGCACATGTTAGAGTGGGTACCCCAGCACGTAAAGCAGATGCAGGAGCAGGTTATGAGTTTGTATTGGCGTAGGATGGCAGAATTTCTCGACAGTTGGGTACATGTTAATTCACTATTGTTGTCGGAGGCGAGTGTGGATAATTCGAATTACCCGACACTCAATGGCGCAAATATTGGTGACCGATAATGGAACGGACCGAGTGGATCGAAGCTTTCGCCACCGCGCTTGGGGTTCCAGCCCCGTCAGAGACCGAGGTTCAGACAGTGCTAGAAGTGGCAGCTTTAGCAGCTCATGCTTCCGAGCGTACCGCTGCACCGGTCGCCTGCTGGATTGCTGCACAAGCTGGTCTGAGCGTTGATCAAGCGGTCAAGGTAGCGCGCGAAGTAGGGAGCGGAACATCGCAGGTGGAGACCCAATAGAATAGGCGAAACGCTGCAAGCAGGGATGTTTTTGATCCGTATTTTCAGTTCGAAATTGATCGGATCGATTCCGCAGCACTCATAAAGTGGTGAATGCACTTCAACGGGCTGACCCAGGTTGACTCGAACACGTTTTTTTGAAGGGGCCGAGCAATGCCGGGGATCAGTATGAGCAGCCGCCTTCCGGTAGATCAGTTGATAGATCGAACGTCTGAAATGTGTGGGATCCCCTGATCGCTGTCGGCCTTGGCCTTAGACTCGATTCTGACGGGCATCTGACAGCAGGCGCGACATATTTCTCTGATGAGTTGCTGTCGTCGCCCTGTGTGCAAATTCCAAGTGGTTGGGGTTGCACCGGCACGGGCATCCGGCGTGATCCTTACCTTTACTCTTCAATTGCAACAGGTAGAGCTATTGGCCTTGGTGCATTGCCGCCATGTCCATGTTGGTGAGCACTGTACCGACGCTATGATACCAGCTGTTTATGGGATTCTAAGATCGCCTGGCACCTTGGTCAGCCAGTCACTGTCACTCAAGTATGTGGTGATTTCCTGCGAAAGTGCAGCGGCAGCCCGCGAAAGGGCATGGTGAACTGGGCGCGCCAAACTGATCGTGCGTTCCAGCGCAGGTGCGTCTAGATGCAAGACTCGCACGTCGTCGTTGGTCGTCGCAATGATGCTTGGAACGATTGCGGCCCCGAGACCGGCTGCTACAAAGGAATGAACCGTTCCGATTTCGGCGCCATCGAGCGCAGTCGTAGGCACAATTCCGGCGCGGTCAAAGGCCGCTAACGTGGCCGATCGGATTTCATAGCCTTCGCTGAACATGATCATCGGTATCCCACGCAGTTCGTAGATCGAGACTTGATCGCGTGAAGCTAGTGGGTGATCGCAGGCAACTATGACAACCATCTTTTCGATAGCGAGTACGGTGCTGTCGAGCGTGGGCCGACGAAGGGGCGTAACGACTAGTGCCACATCCAGCGCCCCGGCCTCAAGTTGTTCGGCAATGACGACTGAGTCGTGTTCAACAATGGTCAGTGAGATGCCCGGATAGTTGCGATGAAACCCGGCGAGCACATGAGGCAATAGCGTGGCTCCGAGACTGGGTGTCGCACCGATGGTGACGTGCCCGCGTCGGAGTCCGTCAATTTCGCTAATTCCATGAAAGATGTCATCGAAACAGCCGAGGACCCGCCGAGCGAGCGGTAGGAGCTCAAGTCCCGCGTCAGTCAGCTTGACAGGTCGGTAATCTCGGTGGAACAACGGGGTCCCAAGCACATATTCAAGACGACGAATCTGGGCACTGATTGACGGCTGAGCCATGTTGAGAATGTCTGCGGCCGCGGTGAACTGCTGTTCTTCGGCAACGGCGACAAAGCATCGTAATTGCTGTGCCGTTAGATCTCTGGAAGATAACATAGTTAAATCCTATCATAACTAGAGATAGAATTGATTGGACTTCTGCAACGGTCATACCTACATTGGGTTCATGAGGACCTTTAAGAGTCACACAGCTGTAGGACCACCAACCCCCAGTAGCAGCTTTGTGTTGCGCAATTCGATGACCATTTGCAGACCGGTCAGGGTTTCGGCGCAAAGCGGCAGTGCTTGGAAATAACGGGTGGTCGCCATGATCGAGTGGTGCCAAGAGAGTCATTGTTCGAGATGGCTTAGAACCGTGCTTCGAAACCGATTTTCGGTTCCCATCGGGGGAAAGCCAACAACTTCCGGAACTCACTGCAGAACTCAAACAGCTGGAGATATTTTGCGCAGAACGAACCCAGGGGTGGGGAAAGGAAAAGGATCCAAGATGTGTGGAAATGGAGTTGATACCCCCATGTCGAACTCATTGCGAGCCGGTCAGGGAGCAAGTTCGATTTTGAGTACAAATTTGATCGCTGCAGCGCGATTACCTGCAGCTTACCGATAGGAGTTTCGATGTACAGAATTGTCATACTGGGAGGTGGCACCGGCGGAACCCTTACCGCCAATCGGCTTCGCAAAGCCTACCGAGCTGATCAGGCTTCAATTACGGTTGTCGATCAGAACGACCAGCATGTCTATCAGCCCGGCCTGTTATTCGTACCCTTTGGCATCAGCCAGCCGAAAGATATTACCCGGCCCCGAGGGCGCCAGTTCCATCATGGTATCGACTATCGGATATGCGCTATCGATCGCGTAGACCTCGGCTCGAACGTGGTCTATCTAGCTAACGGTGAGAACCTCCCTTATGACGTCCTGGTGGTGGCCACCGGGGCGGTGCTTGCGCCTGAGGAGACCGAGGGACTCACTGGGCCGGGTTGGATGGAAAAGGTATTCACCTTCTACACCCCCGAAGGGGCCGCCGCTCTTGCAACGGCGATGAGCGCCTTCAAGGGAGGCCGCGTAGTTGTGAACATCGTCGAGATGCCAATAAAGTGTCCAGTAGCACCACTTGAATTCAGTTTCTTGGCCGACTGGTATTTCCGCGAGCGCGGAATTCGCCATCAAGTGGAACTCACCTATGTCACCCCGCTTGACGGATCCTTCACCAAACCGGTGGCCTCCAAGCAGCTTGGTGGGATGTTCAAGGAGCGCGGCATCAACCTCGTCACCGAGTTCAACACGGCATCTGTTGACGGTGTCGCAGGCCAGCTGATGTCCTTCGATGGCCGTGAGATCCCCTTTGACCTCGCTGTCGTCATACCCGTTCACAATGGATCGCCGTACGTAGCCAACTCAATTGGGCTTGGCGATGAACTCGGATTCGTGCCGATAGATGTGAACACGTTGCAATCCAAAGCATCGCCCAACGTGTTTGCATTGGGCGATGCGGCGGCGCTGCCGACCTCAAAGGCCGGTTCGGTTACCCATTTTGAAGGTGAGGTGCTCGTCGAGAACATTCGCCGGTTCCTCGCTGGCAAGCCTCTCAACGCCTCATTTGATGGGCATGCCAACTGCTTCATCGAGACCGGTTTCTCCAAAGCCATGCTCATTGACTTCAACTACGAGACTGAGCCACTCACAGGACACTACCCGTGGTCGGTCGGGCTGCCGCTACTGAAGGAGTCCCATCTGAACCATCTCGGCAAGCTCATGTTCCAGTGGATGTATTGGCACAGTTTGCTTCCGGGCCGGGACTTACCCGGGGTCAAGAGCGATATGCCGAGCGCGGGAAAGCACTTCGCGCTAACTACCAACAAGGAGATCTGATTATGACTGTTATCACGCTCGCTGGGATCGATGTGGAGCTCAACGATGAGGGATTTCTCGCTGATCCCCAACGATGGAACGAAGAAATAGCGCAGGAGATCGCGCGCAAAGAGGGTATTGATCCCCTGACGGATCAGCACTGGCAGGTGATCCGCTTTATGCGCTCCGAGTACTTCGACAAGGGCACCGGACCTACGGTTCGGATACTTGGCAAGACTTCAGGCATCTCCATCAAGGAGCTCTACCAGTTGTTCCCCAAAGGCCCAGCGAAGATCGCCGCGAAGATCGCCGGAATCCCGAAACCCCGCGGCTGTATCTAACTTTTGTTGCAAAGGAGCACGTTCATGAGCGAAACCATTGACAAGGTGTCGGTAGTCATTTCCAAAGGATCACTCGAAGGTATCTATCCGGGGCTAATAATGGCCAACGGTGCCAGGGCGGAAGGGATCGAGGCCAACTTGTTCTTCACCTTCTTCGGCCTTGATGCCATACACAAGAAGCGTCAAGGCCATATCAAGGTCGCGACGGTGGGTAACCCTGGTATGCATTTGTCGAGTCTGATTGGCGTGCTCCCCGGTATGTCCGCGATGGCCACCCACATGATGGGCCGGAAGATGAACAAGTTAGACATTCCCCCTATCCCCGAGTTCGTAGAGATGATCGCCGACACCGGATGCGGGATGTACGCCTGTCTGGCTTCAGTCGATCTGTTTGGTTTCGCAAAGGAGGATTTCATTGATCAGCTTGATGGAATTATCACCGTCGGCGACTTCTACGCCAGAGCTGCCGGCGGAGAGATCATCTTCACCTAACAGTTCATCCAATTTGTCCCTGCCAAAGAGAGAACGATGGCCCTCGGGTATAGCAATGGCCACTTTTGATTATTGGAACCCGCCTCGTATCCCCGCAATCCTGGGTAACCTCAGAATCGGCATCATCCGACATGCGACCTACCGATCGGTCGATATCGCTGATGTGACCCGCCAACTTGCCCGCAGGCCAAATCTCACGCTCGACCTACTCGGTGTCCCGGCTGGACTTTGCAAATGATCGTGCTGAGGGCACCTACTCCTCTGCCCAGTACTTCGGAATCAAAAAAAGGTGTGGCCCGAAGAACAGAGCAGGGGCCAGGGTATCTGTGGCTTTGGCAACTTTGATGCAATCACCAAGCGCTTCCGGGGAGTACCAGGCCACTCTCATCCCGGCTTAGATGGCGCCAGTTGCAAGTGCCTCTGCGAAAAAAGCTTTTACCGTTTTGTAGAGCTCTAACATAACGGGAAAAGTTATATCTGCTGCGCATTGGTACACTCTGACATCGGTTCTGGACTAGCGCACTTTACAGGCGGGCTCCTGCTCTATTCGGTGACCTTTCCATAGCCAGAGGGGAAGAAAGATATCTGAAACTGCTACAAGGTCTGGCCAGGGTCGAGATCTTAGGAGTCAAGCAATAATAACCTGAACATTGCCAGGATTTCTGCTATCATGGGAGCATGGCCGACATAGCGATGATAGAAGCTAAATATCACGCACTGTCTGGTCGGTTGGATGAGGCTGCATTGCGGATTTGGGCGGCGACGGAAGCTCGCAGTCTTGGACGCGGCGGCGTAAGTATGGTTGCCAAGGCGATTGGCATGTCGCGAACGACGATCCATGCTGGTCTTTCAGAACTGAAGATGCCAGCATCAGCAGCCGGAAACACAAGTGGCGGCAGACCGCGTGTGCGGGCGGTAGGTGGTGGTCGCAAGAAGTTGGCTGATAAGGATGCCAGCCTCTTCAGTGCGCTTGACTCGCTGGTAGAGCCCACATCGCCTGGTGATCCGATGTCGCCGCTGCGTTGGACCACCAAGAGCACCTACCGGCTGTCAGATGAGCTCAAGCGGCAAGGCCACGATGTCAGCCAGAGGACGGTCTGTGACTTGCTTGCCCAGATGGGCTACAGTCTGCAATCGACCCGCAAGACCCGAGAAGGTGGAAAGCATGAGGATCGGGATGCCCAGTTCGCACACATCGCAAAGACGGTCGCCGACTACCAGGCTACGGGGGATCCGGTCATCTCAGTCGATACCAAGAAGAAGGAACTGATCGGCGACTTCAAGAATACCGGCAGAGAATACCAGCCTATTGGCAGGCCAGAGCAAGTCAGAGTTTATGACTTCATTGATCCCGAACTGGGTAAGGTAGCACCCTATGGAATATATGACCTGACAACCAACACCGGATGGGTAAATGTCGGCATTGACCATGATACTGCAGAGTTTGCTGCTGAAAGCATCCGACGCTGGTGGCGCGAAATGGGTGAAGCCGTCTATCAGGGCGCACGTCGTCTGCTCATTACCGCCGATTGCGGTGGGAGCAACGGATATCGGGTGCGTCTGTGGCGCAGAGAGTTGCAGAAGTTGGCCGACGAATTCCAGCTGTCAATCGAAGTCAGCCACTTTCCTCCAGGGACTTCCAAGTGGAATAAGATTGAACATCGCATGTTCTGCCACATCACCGCCAATTGGAGAGGGCGTCCTCTGACCAGTCGTGAAGTCGTCGTCAATTTGATTGGCAGCACAACAACCAACGAAGGACTGCGTATCAAAGCGACTCTTGATGAAAATATCTATGCACCGGGAATCAAGGTCTCCGATGAGGAACTCGCCACGTTAGCGATAGAACGGGATGAGTTTCATGGCGAATGGAACTATAGATTGAGACCGCGAAACCAGCATATTTAGATACAAGTGTTCATGTTATTATTTCTCAACTCCTTAGTCATCGATGATTTTGCACTGACGCCACTTAGCGGAAGCGAGCCATCAGATCTACTTGAGGTATTAGACGATCGTTCTGAAAGAAAATCAACCATCGTCACTTCACAGCTTCCTGTCGACTCCTGGCACCAAACCCTCGGCGATCCAATCATAAGAGGTAATGGACCGACTACTCCACAATGCTCACATTATCGAAATGAAATGAGCCTCGATGAGAACAAAGAAAGGGTAAAAGGAGGCGATCACCGACAGATTCCATTTACACTAAAAAAACCGCCTCCACACGCCAGCTAGGGGTGGCAGATTTCAACAGGAAGGGCTAGCTAGATAACTACGCGGACACAAGATGTAGTGGTTGATGCCTTACGTGTTGCTCCCTCGAGCAGGCTGTTGGTGGGACATTGCTGTAATTGGGAATCAGGTTGCCAATTTTCTATAGATAGGTGTTCATCTGCCATTAGGCTGCAGTC
>DAHVRV010000025.1:0-35975 GCA_027322285.1 Actinomycetota bacterium | reverse complement strand
TCCGTTGATGTTATGGCAGCTATGTTCGTAAGCCCTTTGGCCTTCAAGAAGGTCAGGTAGGATTGCGCGTCAAACTTGGTGGAGATTCCGGCAGAAAAGACCATGCTGCCTGCCTTGGGGTGGGTTCCCGGGCTGAGATCGTAAATGAACGGCCCGCTCGAAGTTGCCAATGCATCAACCGAAGCATCAACCGCGACAACGGAACCGTTGAAAATCAAGGGAACATTCGCGCTCACAAGAGGCGTAGCATAAGAGACCGCAGTCTGCGGAGTTGACTGGTTGTCTTGAATATCAACCTGCAGAGGGTGCCCATCAATTCCACCCTGCTTGTTCGTTAGTGCAACCAGAGCCTGTAAAGACTTCGCCTCGCGGCTGCCCAGGAACGAGGCTGCTCCAGTTTGAGAGATTATGGCATGGATCACATAAGGCGTGCCCGATGCTGCTCCACTTGCTGAGGATGTCGACGAAGCTGAAGCAGCGTTCGAAGAGCTCGAACTTGATCCGCAAGCAGCGAGCACTGCAGCACTGGCTACGCCGAGCACCACGATACGTCCCTTTCCCCAATTGCGTCTCTGTGACGCCTTATCCGTACGGAAATTCATTCAATCCCCCGAAAGCTCATGACCCGCTCAATTCGAACCGGGTCCTTTGTCAACAAAACACATAGCTTCGGCACCACTCCCGCGGAGCCATTTCCATGTCTAAACGCGAACGCCGATATTATCAATTACAGAGTGACGTTCTAGAATGCAGAATATCCTATCGAAAGGCTCAATGCAAAACAGCCATAAAACCAGAATTTATTTTGTGTGTACGCGCTAGCACCAGCACCAACACCCGGGAACCTCGCACCGTGGAGACGCGACAGCGGCAGTCTATGAAAGAAAGACCTCAGAAATATTGGTTTATCTCTTCGCTCCCGAACGCGAACATGTCTACAATGCACCCAGCAAAGAAGGCCGCCTCAAACGACCGGTTACCCGGTCGCTCAAGACGGCCTCCAATATGAAATGTCAACCTAAATAAATTAGCCCTGCATTTGATCAGCCCGCAGAACCTGAACCTGACGCCAAAGGTGATCCACCCGGCCCTGAAACCTCAGTAAAGGAACTCCCGTTCCATACCGTCATATAGACGTCCTGGGTACTTAGACCACGGTGATCACTGACAGATGTGTTGTAAACGCCATACACCCCGGCCACGTTGTGAAGGTTTTGCATGTAGTTGAGAATCTGTGGCGCGGTTGCCTTGATGCCCAGTTTCTGCAGTGCACCGATCACCAGCTGAGCCGGATCCCACGAAAGTCCCCAAGCATCCCCTGGATGCCCACCAGCAGCCTGGACGACTGTGTCAAATGCCTGAACCTTTGCTTTGACGGCGGCATTGGCAATATCTGCCGGCGGTAGATACAGCGCACCAGTCGGGAAATAGAGCGTCTTAGGCAGAATAGACGAAAAGTGCGTCAGCTCCGAATACGCGGCATTGCCGTCAGTCGTTACCGTTGGCAGATTCGACATTCCCAGTGAGGACATTGCCTGGAACACGGTTCCCACAGGTGTGCCGGTCGTCCATACGATCAGCGCCTGCGGCTTTGCAGCCGTGATAACAGACATCTGAGCAGTCACGCTAACAGCGGTAGGGTCGAATGTCTGGTGAGTGAGCAACTTGAAGGATGAAAACTGCGGCTCCGCCAGGGCAGTCTGCAGCTGCTTGAATCCGTCGACGCCGCTGCCGTCCGTTGATGTTATGGCAGCTATGTTCGTAAGCCCTTTGGCCTTCAAGAAGGTCAGGTAGGATTGCGCGTCAAACTTGGTGGAGATTCCGGCAGAAAAGACCATGCTGCCTGCCTTGGGGTGGGTTCCCGGGCTGAGATCGTAAATGAACGGCCCGCTCGAAGTTGCCAATGCATCAACCGAAGCATCAACCGCGACAACGGAACCGTTGAAAATCAAGGGAACATTCGCGCTCACAAGAGGCGTAGCATAAGAGACCGCAGTCTGCGGAGTTGACTGGTTGTCTTGAATATCAACCTGCAGAGGGTGCCCATCAATTCCACCCTGCTTGTTCGTTAGTGCAACCAGAGCCTGTAAAGACTTCGCCTCGCGGCTGCCCAGGAACGAGGCTGCTCCAGTTTGAGAGATTATGGCATGGATCACATAAGGCGTGCCCGATGCTGCTCCACTTGCTGAGGATGTCGACGAAGCTGAAGCAGCGTTCGAAGAGCTCGAACTTGATCCGCAAGCAGCGAGCACTGCAGCACTGGCTACGCCGAGCACCACGATACGTCCCTTTCCCCAATTGCGTCTCTGTGACGCCTTATCCGTACGGAAATTCATTCAATCCCCCGAAAGCTCATGACCCGCTCAATTCGAACCGGGTCCTTTGTCAACAAAACACATAGCTTCGGCACCACTCCCGCGGAGCCATTTCCATGTCTAAACGCGAACGCCGATATTATCAATTACAGAGTGACGTTCTAGAATGCAGAATATCCTATCGAAAGGCTCAATGCAAAACAGCCATAAAACCAGAATTTATTTTGTGTGTACGCGCTAGCACCAGCACCAACACCCGGGAACCTCGCACCGTGGAGACGCGACAGCGGCAGTCTATGAAAGAAAGACCTCAGAAATATTGGTTTATCTCTTCGCTCCCGAACGCGAACATGTCTACAATGCACCCAGCAAAGAAGGCCGCCTCAAACGACCGGTTACCCGGTCGCTCAAGACGGCCTCCAATATGAAATGTCAACCTAAATAAATTAGCCCTGCATTTGATCAGCCCGCAGAACCTGAACCTGACGCCAAAGGTGATCCACCCGGCCCTGAAACCTCAGTAAAGGAACTCCCGTTCCATACCGTCATATAGACGTCCTGGGTACTTAGACCACGGTGATCACTGACAGATGTGTTGTAAACGCCATACACCCCGGCCACGTTGTGAAGGTTTTGCATGTAGTTGAGAATCTGTGGCGCGGTTGCCTTGATGCCCAGTTTCTGCAGTGCACCGATCACCAGCTGAGCCGGATCCCACGAAAGTCCCCAAGCATCCCCTGGATGCCCACCAGCAGCCTGGACGACTGTGTCAAATGCCTGAACCTTTGCTTTGACGGCGGCATTGGCAATATCTGCCGGCGGTAGATACAGCGCACCAGTCGGGAAATAGAGCGTCTTAGGCAGAATAGACGAAAAGTGCGTCAGCTCCGAATACGCGGCATTGCCGTCAGTCGTTACCGTTGGCAGATTCGACATTCCCAGTGAGGACATTGCCTGGAACACGGTTCCCACAGGTGTGCCGGTCGTCCATACGATCAGCGCCTGCGGCTTTGCAGCCGTGATAACAGACATCTGAGCAGTCACGCTAACAGCGGTAGGGTCGAATGTCTGGTGAGTGAGCAACTTGAAGGATGAAAACTGCGGCTCCGCCAGGGCAGTCTGCAACTGCTTGAATCCGTCGACGCCGCTGCCGTCCGTTGATGTTATGGCAGCTATGTTCGTAAGCCCTTTGGCCTTCAAGAAGGTCAGGTAGGATTGCGCGTCAAACTTCGTAGAGATTCCGGCAGAAAAGACCATGCTGCCTGGCTTGGGGTGAGTTCCCGGGCTTAGGTCGTAGATGAACGGACCACTGGAGGTAGCCAAAGCGTCAACTGATGCATCGACAGCAACTACAGATCCGTTGAACAGCAAGGGAACATTGGAACTTATCAGGGTCGTTGCGAAAGAAACCGCTGTCTGAGGAGTTGACTGATTATCCTGAATATCAATCTGAACCGGATGGCCATCGATACCACCTTGGGTGTTGGTAAGCGCCGCCAAACCCTGCAAGGCCTTAGCTTCGCGGCTTCCCAGGAATGCGGCTCCACCGGTTTGAGACACAATTGCATGGATCACATAAGGCGTACCTGAAGCGCCTCCACCCGCTCCGGTCGTTGAGGTGGATCCCGAACTCGAAGAACTCGAACTTGACCCGCAAGCCGCAAGAACTGCTGCAGAGGCCACCCCGAGCAAAAGGATTCGTCCCTTACCCCGTTTGCGTCGAAGCGACGCACTAAACGTTTGCATATTCATATATCCCCCTAATGAGTAGGACTTCCAAAAACAAACCGGCCTTTAGGTCCTAGTAACATACCGATACTGCTAGCTTTGCCTCGATGAGTGAGGCAATGTAATCCTCAATCAAATCCAAACCGACTAATCAGGAAATGGAACTGCTGTTCGGAATTAGTTGATTAGTTACAAAACCGCCATCAAGACAGCTACATGTAATCCAACCAATCCCCACAACTCCAACCTGTATCATTCGGTTGTGACTTGACTGCCACAAATTAATAGATTGCATACAATCGGCCCCATTTTTGGGGTTGAGCAAGAATATATCATCATGGTCCGATTATGTTTTCACTAAACGGATAAACCATTCACCTTTCCAGAAATACTGGTTCGCGGCGATGCCATTGGTCCCCTGGCGAATCTGCTTACATTAACGTGGCACAGTCATTTGTACAGACGTGATTTTCTATGGCAACCACATCAGATCCAAAGGAAAATTGCGGACTTAAGAAATTCTCACCCTCACCAGGCAATAGCGGCGGCCCAAGATCAAAATCGTAATACCAAGACGAAGGTGCCATATCGCCGGTTTCTGTAAAACAACGATGCGAGGCAATTGCAAGCAGAAACCGCCTTCCAATCGAAGATTCAAACATTCCGCCCGCATAACAGGGGATATCGAGTTCCGCCAGCATCTCCAAAGTCCTGTGCAGGGAGAACAGGGAGCCGAATCGAAACGGCTTCACAACAAATCCCAGGCCATCCCCGAAGTATTGCAGGTCATTTACGACTGCCGGGGAGGAAGTTGTTTCATCAAGGAAGATCCGCGAGTTGAAACAGCGCGAAAGATCAACGTATCCAATCAGCCCTAGATCGCTGGTGGGCTCCTCGACGAAAGACAATCCCTTATTTTCGAGGTCTGTAATCAAGCCCAAATCATCGCGGGAAAGAGACCCATTAAAGTCCAATACAACCTCCAATGGGCTGAAATCGAAGGCCCTTTCGATAAACTCAAATGCCCGATTTTTGTTTACTTTGAGTTTGATTCTTCGAACACCTTGCTGAACGGCACGCGCAATTTCACTTAGGGCGTTATCATAACCACCTAATGTGCCGATGGAGACACCAAAGCCCAACCTGCGGCTCGACAGGTAGGAATCGGATTCAAACAACTCTGCAAGATAATCGGTTATGCCTATCCCCGCCCCCTTGGCTAAAAGGTCCAAAATGGCGCACTCCAGCGCGAACCGGGAAGCCCCGTTTCCGACCAGCCAGTCGAAGCTGTGAAACCCCACCTTACGCTGGTCGACCACCTGGGGAAGGAGAAGGCTGCGCAACAAATAATCACTACCACGCGACCAGTCAGACGAGTAATTAGGCAGATCGAGCACAGGAACCTCGCCGAACCCAACAAGCCCGTCGAATCCGAGCTCGACAATCGAAACCCTCCTGCCCGAATGATCCTGACGAGCACCATGCACCTTGCTAATCAGGTGAGCGTCGCATCCGTGAAGCACAGCATGATCGATACGTATAGTCCGCTCCATATTTGTGGCCCTTCCCAGACACGCAACACCTCCGAGGTACCGCCCGGCTTCTTCCATCCCTCACGAAACTGAACATCACCATACCAATGTTCGAATTCGCAGTTAGTGGAATCGTTGAATTGAGAACTTCGATCTCGCACTCAGAGCCGAGAGGGACGACAAAATGAAACAACGATCATCTCACAATTATGCGCCAGTCACCCGCTTTTGAGAATTCACAAAGAGTTTTCTTAGTAGCCATGCAGAAGTTACCAACTGTTAACACGTTGAAGTTATCGTCAAGGTGTACCAACAAATCGATTGATTCCAATCCATTCCTTTAAAAGAGCGTTAGGAAGCGAAAACTAATGATCGAGCAGACAGAGGAAGCAAAGGGGCTTATGTTCGAGAACCTCGACTCAGACACGTTACTTTCAAAAAACGAAAGCTGCACCTCCGCCGATACCATAATCTCCACGAATAACCTCACGCTCGGTTTTGGACAGAAGACGGTCCTTTCAAACATAAACCTTTCAGTTCAAAAAGGAACGATAACAGCCTTGATCGGTCCGTCCGGTTCAGGGAAAACCACCTTTTTGAGAAGCCTGAACAGAATGAATGACGACATAAAAGGTTACCGCCAGTCCGGCGACGTGCTCTTCAATTCAGAAAGTATCTGGTCTTCCGACATAGACCTTCTGGCGCTCAGGCGAAAAGTCGGCATGCTCTTCCAGCGTGCCAATCCGTTTCCCATGTCAATAGAGCAAAACGTAGTCGCTGGCGTGAAGGCACACCGCATTGCAAAGAAATCGCAACTAAAGCAAATTGCCCGAATGCGACTTGAGGAAGTTGGCCTGTGGCATGCGGTCGAAGGCCGACTGCATGACTCGCCATTTCGACTTTCAGGCGGACAGCAGCAACTGCTCTGTTTAGCCCGAGCCCTAGCAATAGGGCCAGATGTGCTGTTGCTCGACGAACCAACGTCAGCGCTGGATCCGACGTCTATCCAAGCTGTCGAACAACTGATTATGAATCTTTCGCCTGCCATCACATTCATAGTGGTCACCCACAATCTGGCCCAGGCAAGAAGAATCTCCCACAACACTGCCTTTTTCTTTCAAGGGCAGCTCAAAGAACACGGCCCTACGAGGAAAATCTTCGAGGACGCTTCCCAGTCCGAGACACAGCAGTACGTCTCCGGGCGCATGGGATAACACCTTCAATAAACACCTGAACAAACTAAACCCAAGGAGGATCGGCCAGATGCCGAGTACTAAAAGACATGCGACCCTTGCCGCCCTGGCAGGAGTCGTCGGACTAACGCTTGCTGCCTGCGGCAGCGCTAATGCATCATCAAACACATCTTCGAATTCAGCTACAACTTCCTCATCCGCGTCGGTCTCAGGAACGCCAACATTCGCCAGTTTGGAAACTCCCCCCACTGCGAACGTCTCGCTGTCCGAAGCAGGCAGCACTTTGCTCCAGCCACTCTTCAATATTTGGGCTCCAGCATACGAAAAGCAAAATCCAAACATTAAGATCACACCATCCGGAGGAGGATCTGGCGCAGGAATCAGCGGAGCTGCTGGAGGAACCGTTGACATAGGCGCCTCTGACGCCTACCTCTCTCCAAGCCAGGTCGCCAAGACCCCGGGCTTGTTAAACATCCCCCTCGCAATATCAGCGCAGATGATCAACTACAACATTCCGGGGTTAACTGGCAACCTCAAGCTAAACGGACAGATCTTGTCCCAGATTTACCAGGGGAAGATCACTAACTGGAACAATAGTGCAATCGCCTCTATCAATCCTGGCGTAACGCTTCCCAACCTGAAGATCGTTCCCCTACATCGTTCCGACGGATCAGGCGACACCTTCATATTTACGCAGTACCTGAGCAAAGCTGATCCAAACGGCTGGGGCAGCGCAAACGGCCCGCAGTTCGGAACTACCGTAGCATTCCCCTCAGTACCTAGCGCCCTAGGCGAAAACGGTAATGGCGGAATGGTTTCCGCCTGTCAGTCAACGGTTGGCTGTGTCGCGTACATTGGAATCTCCTTCAAGGCTCAGACTGACGCGGCGAAACTGGGAGAAGCTGCTCTGGGCAATGCCGCAGGAAACTATCTGCTGCCAAATCCCCAAACCATTGGCGCCGAGGCGGCCAGCCTTGTTTCCAAGACTCCGGCCTCCGAGGCCCTCTCCTTGGTTTACGGGCCTGACCCAAATGGTTACCCAATCATCAACTACGAATACGCGATTGTGAATTCGAACCAGTCGTCTTCCAAGACGGCCCAAGCCATCCGCGCCCTTTGCGCATGGGCTATCGACCCGCAATACGGAAACACCTCAAGCTACATCAACCAGGTCAACTTTCAACCGCTGCCATCTTCAGTTGCAACATTGTCGCTGGCTCAGATTGCGAAAATCAAATAGCTGCATCGCCGAGGCACGGAAGTAATTTCGTGCCTCGGCATTCGGACCCGCCAAATGCTTCAGCAATAAACAGGAAATCGGATGAACCAATCGATTGCTATTGACCACAACCCTTCTCCAAGGCCCGCATGGAGATTGATTAATATAAAAAGCATTTCTGGAGTTGCGGCGCTAATACCAATCGCAGCCCTAATTTTCACCACTGTCATCCTCTTCATAGAAGCCCTGCCTGCAATCAAATACAACGGTCTTGGCTTTCTCATCCATACGGGGTGGCGGCCGGGCAACTTCTATGTTAATCCTGTCACTACTAATGGCATCGCTCACCCGATTGGGGCAAGCTATGGAGCGCTTCCGCTCATAGTTGGAACTATCGAATCCTCGGTGCTCGCGCTTATTATCGCGATACCCGTTTCAATTGGCGCGGCGTTTGTCATAGTTGAGAAGCTCCCAAACCAGCTTTCTCAAACCATTGGACTATTTCTTGAAATTCTCGCCGGAATCCCTAGCGTGATCTTCGGCCTATGGGGAACCCTCGTGCTAGGACCATATCTTGCTCGGGACATCTTCCCCTATATATCCCATATCGCTCCAAACGTGATTGGATTCAGGTTTTTAAAAGGCAACACCGGACATGGTGAAGGGCTGCTTACCTCCGGAATCGTTCTTGCGATCATGATTATTCCCATTATTGCATCGACTTCGCGTGACCTGCTAAGACAGGTTCCCCGCTTCACTCGGGAAGGCGGAAAGGCTTTGGGATTCACAGACTGGGAAACAAACAGATGGATTTCCCTGCCATGGATCAGGACCGGCCTTATAGGCGCTTCCGTACTGGGTCTTGGGCGAGCCCTTGGTGAAACTATGGCCGTAGCGATGACATCCGGGGCAGTTCTCGGGGCTAATCCATCAAATGCTTTCCTGCCGATGACTACTATCGCCGCGACGATAGTGTCGCAGCTTGACTCAGCCCTGACCGATGCCACGGGACTAGCGACAAGGACCCTGGCCGAGAGCGCGCTGCTGCTGGCAGTTATGGCTCTCGTAACGAATCTTGCAGCAAGAATGCTAGTGCGCAAGGTTTCATCGACTGCCCTGCCAGTGGGACGGGGAATCTAGTGGCAAATCTAGTGATCGATCCCCTAGCCTTGGGCTGCATTGCCAATACATCAAAAAGAAGGAAAATAAAGAACCTTTTCCTTTGGACACTTGCATCTTTGTCCCTATTAGCCATAGTCGGACCTGCCGTTTGGATAATAGGCCAACTTTTTGCCAAGGTTGCGCACGGCTGGAGATGGAGCGTGCTCACTCAAGTAGGATCCGGTCTTGGGGGAGGACTTAAAAATGAAATCTTTGGTTCGCTTCTGATCGTGATCGTAGTTACCGCGATTGCCGGCCTAATCGGCATCCTTTCGGGGATGTATCTCGCCGAATATGCCAACGGTCCGCTGGGAGGTGCGCTCAGAACGGCATCCGAAGTTCTTGCCGGAATACCCTCAATCGTTCTTGGCTATGTGGGCTATGTTGCACTTGTGGTGCATTTCCAATGGGGCTATTCGCTTGGAGCAGGCGTTCTGGTCCTGACTGTCATGGTTGTCCCATATATAACCAAGACGACAGAAGTGTCGCTCAAGCAAGTTCCAACCTCGTATAAGGAAGGCGCCGCAGCTCTGGGAATCAAGAATTCGTTAATTTTGCGCAGAATTGTATTAAAGACTGCTCTACCAGGCATATCGACTGGAATGATAATCGCAACCGCAATAGCTGTTGGCGAGACAGCACCGCTTCTATACACTGCCGGTTACTCGCAGTCATTACCATCCCTCAGCTTGACGCATCACCCTGTTGGATACCTGACATACGCGGTGTGGACCTTCTATAATCAGCCATCAGCCGTAGCAAAGCAGCTCTCGTTCGACGCCGCAGGCATTCTCGTCTTCGCTGTAGTAATGCTGATCATAGCTTCGAGAGTGGTCGTGGCCATGACCCAGAAACACAGCGAATTCCAATAATCCCTGAATTTGTCCCGTTTTTGCGCGGCGGCGCTCCATCATGATCCAGGCTTCGAATGTGCTGCCTGCACCAGGAATCCCGAAGGCCCGAATTGGCATGCGAACCACCTTCAGATTGCCTTGATTACCTGGCAAATAACCCCGGCCGTAAGCTCTGGCTCTGGCTGGCTAGGCCGGGAGGGCCAGACTCTCCTGTTGCGAACCCCCATGCGAAGATGGAGCTCTCCATTCCCCGTGAGGACTTGACCCTTGGCAGGCACGGAAATCCGGAAGGCATTACACAGGCCCTCAAGGCATCCCACAACACACTTGCTGGGCGTGGCTTAGGTGTTAGTTTTGACTTTAGCCGGTGGTACCCGGGGCGGGACTCGAACCCGCACGCCTTGGGGGCAGAGGATTTTGAGTCCTCCGTGTCTACCATTCCACCACCCGGGCAATAAGCGAAAGCTACTAGTCAAAGTACTGGCAATCAACCAAATCAATCTAGCTTCGCCGTCGTAGAATTCCATCATTTTCGGACAGCAAGAAATGCAATTAAAAATAAGTGAGCTAAATTATGTAACCATTTCGTGCTCGTCGAAGTCTAAGTAAGAAAATTGCGGCATTGTGCTTTGATTCCAAGCGGAGGGTGGAACAACATTGCGAAAAACCCAAGCTGGTCTTACGTCTGCCGTCTTCAAATGCATGACCTGTAAAAAGAATCTTACAATCGGCGATCGTGGAGCACAAAGGTGATTTCTTTCACTTTCCCTGGACAAGGTTCCCAGCGGCCGAACATGGGTGCTCCATGGGTCGATCACCCTTCATGGGAGTTAGTCACCGACGCCAGCGAAGCTACCGGCAGAGACATTGGCGACCTCCTTCTCAATGCGGATGCCGACGCTCTGTCGATAACCCGAAATACGCAACTGGTCACCTTTACGATGTCCATGGTAATCCTGGATGCGATTGAACGCCTAGGCGTATCCCCGGCAATGTGTGCCGGACATTCGTTGGGCGAATACGGAGCGCTGATAGCATCAGGAGCAATTTCCTTTGAAGCCGGGGCAAAGCTCGTCTCGGAGCGCTCTGAGGCGATGCAGAGCGCAGCGCACGAATTTCACGGCGCAATGGCCGCCCTGCTCGGAATCTCCGACGCTGATGCGGAAGCGACCTGCCATGAGGCTGGAGACCACGTATGGGTAGCAAACTATAACGCTCCGGGCCAGGTCGTAATTGCCGGTTTGTCGGATGCGGTGGCCAAAGCAAGTGAAATCGCCAGATCCAAAGGCGCCAGGAAAGTCATGAACATTCCGGTGAAAGGCGCCTTTCACACACCGTACATGAATTCCGCCAGGCAGAGGCTTCGCAAGGCACTGTCTGATACCAGGTTCTATGACCTTGAGGTACCGGTAGTGGCGAACGTCGACGCCATGCCACACGAAAGAGCGTCAGAGTGGCCCCTGCTCCTTGCTACCCAACTCACATCACCGGTCAAATGGACACAATCTCTCGCCAAGCTTGCCGAGATGGGCGCCAGAACGCTCGTAGAGGTAGGAACCGGGGGTGTCCTTACTGGCCTGGCAAAACGCACCGTACCCGAACTAGACGCAATCTCTGTAGCAACCCCAGATGATCTTGACAAGCTGGTGCTCCTAATATCTTCCCAAAGCTCGTTCACACCACAAATTGAACAACATCAAGGAGAGCACCTTTACATATCCGAGAGAATGGTAGTTGCTTCGCAGGCGGGCATTTTCGAGCCTTCCGAAGCTCTCACCGGATTTCTTGGATCTTCGAACGAACATGTTTCCCTGGCGAGGATTAGCGTAGGTCAGCCGTTAGGCACGATATCGGGCCTAGAAGTCCGGTCTCCATTCACGGGGGAGCTAATGGGTATGATCGCAATGTCGGGTGAACGCGTAACAATTGGACAGCCAATTGCATGGCTACGAACGATAAGGGAATCATGACAATTCGCGGATCGCGTATCACTGGATGGGGAACAGCACTTCCTGATCAAATTGTGACAAATGCTGACTTTGAGGCTCGGCTTAACACTTCTGATCAATGGATCACCGAACGCACTGGAATCAAAGAGCGCCGCTTTGGCGGAACGACTGCTTCATTGGCTGCCGAAGCAGGGAAGATGGCCTTAGAGTCGGCAGGGCTGTTAGCCAGCGAAATCGACCTTCTCGTTCTGTCCACCACCACACCTGATCTCACTACGCCAGCAACCTCTTCCGTGGTTCAGGATCTACTCGGAACCGGAGGCGGAGCATTCGACTTAAATGCGGCATGCGCAGGCTTTGTGTATGCGATGGTGGTAGCCGGAGGCATGATAAAGATGGGAGCCAATCGTGTCCTCGTGATAGGCTCCGATACCCTTTCGAAGATAACCGACCAGAACGACAGGTCCACTGCTGTTCTCTTTGGCGACGGAGCAGGCGCTATTGTCATGGAAGCCGACCCGGTTGAAGATAAAATCCTTTCCTACGACCTCGGAGTCGACGGCTCGGCAATGCCGATTCTGTACTGCAATCACGGCGGTTACATGACGATGGAAGGCCGAGAAGTATTCAAAAAGGCCGTCCGCGTCATGGTTGAGTCCGCAAAGAATGTCATCGAGGGAGCCAAACTTACCAGCGACGATATCGACCTGGTAATACCCCACCAGGCCAATCTCAGAATCATCGAGGCGGCAAACCACCGTTTGGGAATTCCGATGGAAAAGACGTCGATTGTGCTAGACAAGACCGGAAATACGTCGTCCGCATCGATTCCCCTGGCGCTCGCGGCGGCTGCCGATAGCGGTCGGCTCAAAGAGGGCGACAACGTCCTTTTTTGCGGATTTGGCGCCGGTATGACCTGGTCAAGCACAGTTGTGAGATGGAGTCAAAAATGACCGCCAGAACTGTGTTAGTCACAGGAGGTGCTAAGGGAATTGGCTTTGCCTCTGCCAGCTCGTTTCTAAGGGCTGGTTGCAAGGTTGCCGTAACTTATAGAAATAATCCGGTTCCCGACGAGCTGCTCGATAAGGGCGTTCTAGCAATCAAGTGTGACGTTTCCGACCCCAGCCAAATTGCGGAAATTTTTCCCCAGATTGAATCTTCATTCGGGCCGGTCGAGATACTTGTCGCCAACGCCGGAATGACTAAAGATACGCTCATGCTCAGAATGGGCGAGGATGCCTGGAACGACGTCATACAAACAAATCTGACTTCCGCCTACCACCTGACGAAGCTCGCCCTGCCCAAGATGGTCAAGGGGCACTGGGGACGAATTATTTACATCTCATCGATAGTGGCTCAGATGGGAATTGCCGGGCAAGCCAATTATGGCGCGTCCAAGGCCGGGCTTATCGGGCTGGCAAGGTCGCTTGCACGCGAAATTGCATCACGCTCCATCACGGTAAACGTGGTAGCGCCGGGAGCTGTCGACACAGACATGTTCAATATCCTCGGTGAAGACAAGGTAAAGCTCATGATCGGCCAGATTCCAATGCAAAGGGCGGCGTCTCCCGAGGACGTTGCCGCAGCAGTAGAATTCCTAGCTTCTGAACAGGCTGGGTATATTACGGGCGTTGTATTACCTGTCGATGGGGGTTTAGCGATGGGGTTCTAGTTCAGAAGAATCATCCTTGTCCGGCTCACACCGGCAATACATCATTCTCGTAAGGAAATTGGCCGAACGGCCGAATCGACAATTAAATTAAATGAAAGGAAACACCAGATGGACGAGCAGGCTACTTTTGAAAAATTCCGGGGCTGTGCAGTCGAGGTACTCGGCGTAAAACCCGAACAGGTAACGCTAGAAGCCCGATTCGCAGAGGATCTCGACGCGGACTCCCTTGATCTGGTTGAACTTGTGATGGCTCTCGAAGAAGCTTTCGACATTACCGTCGAAGAATCAGAACTTGACGGAGTTGACACGGTTGCCGGAGCCTATGCGCTAGTAACGGGCAAACTGTAATGAAACTTACCTGGGGCCCGGCTGGTCCAAGAGACGGAATTGAAGCACCTTACAGGGTCGCAATCACTGGAATCGGAGCAGTCTCGTGCGTCGGAATCGGCAAAGATGCATTTTGGAGCGGGATTTCCCAGGCGGAGGTCGTTGGTGACCGACACATAGTTGATTTCGATCCGTCCAAGTGGCTAACTCCCAAGGAAATACGCCGAACCGACAGATTTAACCAGTTCGGTATTGCTGCCGCGGACTTGGCTCTCGCCGATGCTGGAGAATTCGAAGTAGATCCGGATATGGCAGGCGTCATGATGGGTACCGGAATCGGTGGCCTCGAGAGCCTGGAGAACCAGGTCATCCTGCAGTATGAAAAGGGCGCAGGCAGGGTCAGCCCTTTCCTCGTTCCGCTCATGATGGCAAATGCCGGTTCTGCTTCGCTATCAATGCGCTACGGATACAAAGGTCCTTGCGAATCGACCGTAACCGCGTGCGCTGCCGGCACTCATGCCATCATTAGGGCAGCAAAGACAATCGCCTCCGGACGATCCAAGGTAATGCTGGCTGGAGGCACCGAAGCAGCTATGACTTCGACCGCGTATGCAGGATTTGTCAACATGACCGCAATGTCCAACGTAAATATTTCGAGGCCTTTCGACAGGGATCGAGACGGGTTTGTCATGACGGAGGGCGGCGCTGTTCTGGTTTTGGAAGAGCTAGAATTTGCCAAATCCAGGGGTGCAAAGATCTACGCTATCATCGCTGGCTCGGCGTCCAATGCCGACGCCTTCCACATTACGGCGCCTGCACCCCACGGAGTTGGCGCGGCTGGCTGCATGAAACTTGCGATAGAAGATGCAGGAATGAAGCCTAGCGATATCGTCCACATCAACGCGCACGGTACCTCCACTCCGCTCAATGACCTATCTGAATCAGAAGCCATACTTTCCGTGTTTGGTTCCGATGCCCCGCCCACGACATCTATAAAAGGTGCTCTGGGCCACGCACTTGGAGGTGCGGGTGCATTAGGGGCGGCAGCGGCCGCCTTGACCATAGAACAAGGTTATATTGCACCCACTGCCAATACGAAAAATGTCGATCCCGAGATACATATCGATGTTGTCATCAATGAGCCTCGAAAGATCGCAGTAGGTCCGGTCATTTCCAATTCCTTTGGATTTGGAGGCCACAACGGATCTATTGTCATGGTGCCACCCGAGTAGACCAGATCGGCCGCCAAAATCGAAGATTTTGAAAAGAGACCGCTTAGCGGTCTCTTTTCACTCTCATCCTGTGCGGATCCTGAAAACTCCGCCAAGTAGGACCTTTATCCCTAAACATAAACTTAGACCTGAACTAAGTTGTATGTAGACACATCTTCTAGCACGGGTAAGAATGCATACACCTGAAAGACTCTCGAACCTTCCGCCCGCTGACCGGGCTTTCGGGGCATTTTCGAATGCTCCACCATGGCTCATAGAACCCGAGCAACTCGAATGGCTGCATTCCATTGACTTTGTTCGTGAAGCTACCAAACAAGAGATTCCCGAGCTCTTGAAAAAAAGACTCCTGCCTCCGGGCATGCGAGTGACGACCACTTTCTATCATCTCGGCAAGGCGCTCGCCGCGTGGAAACTATTTGACCAACGTAGGTCCAGCCACCAGTCCAGATCCGGGCTTGCGCGTCGGCTTAGAATGGCCTTTGAAACGCTTGGGCCCACTTATATCAAGCTTGGTCAGATAATCTCAAGCGGCGAGGGAATCTTTCCATCGGAGCTAGTAGACCAGTTCAAATTGCTGCGCGACCAAGTCCGCCCGGAACCATTTAATCTCGTGAGGGAAACTATCGAGAACGAGCTTGGCAACGACCTTGAGTCCATTTTCTCCGAATTCGACACCACAGCCGTTGCTGCGGCCTCCATTGCGCAGGTCCATCGAGGAAGGCTCCGTACCGGCGAGGAAGTGGTGGTCAAAGTCCAACGATCTACCATCGAACATGTCGTGCGCAAAGATCTCGCCGCGATGAGCTGGTTCGCCCCCGCACTGGTGGGAAGAATCCCAGTTGCCTCTCTAGCGAACCCTCCTTCCTTGGTGCAGTTATTTGCCGAAACAATTTCCGAGGAGCTCGACTTCAGACTCGAAGCCGCCAACATGCTCGACATCGCGCGGATCCTCATGGAGACTAATCAAACGTCTCTGGTCGTTCCAAGGCCGCATCCAACATTCGTGACCAAAAAAGTACTGGTGATGGAGAAACTTTCTGGATTTGCCTGGGATGACGTTGCGGACATGCGAAATGCCGGAATTGACACTTCTGCTGTGATTCGGGCCAGCATGATCACGTTGATGGAAGGGGCACTCATGTTTGGAATCTTCCATGGAGATCTCCATGGAGGAAACCTTCTCGTCCAGCCAGACGGCATAGTTGCGCTGCTCGACTATGGAATAACCGGCCGGCTGACCGAGCCAAAGCGACTGGCGTTTCTCCGCCTTCTGATGGGGGCCACAATAAACGACGTCCGAATTCAGGTCGCCGCGCTACGCGACCTCGGAGCACTTCCGCCAGACACGGATATCGAAGAAGTCATCGAAGAACTCGGATTGGAAGGGCCCCCGGTAGACCCGACAAAACTCACTCCGGAGCAGCTGACGGCGCAGGTCAGAGAGGTGACCAAGGCTTTGCTGGGATATGGCGCAAAGATGCCAAAAGAGCTGATGCTTTTCATTAAGAACATGCTCTTTCTCGACTCATCAATGCCCAAGTATGCACCAGACGTCGATATCTTTGCCGAAATAACCAACCTGGCAGCATACTTCGCCGCGAAGCATGGAGAGCGAATTACCGCCGATGTGGGCATCGATCCAAGGCAGGTACCGGTTGACCTCCAGAGCGTCAGGGGGTCCCTTGGCCTTGACAGTTCCGTAGAGCAGATGACTTATAGAGAGTTGCACGAAAGGCGGGAGATTATTCGCAAACGGATGCTGGCTCGTCAGCGTCCCAAAAAGCGGATCTTGCCCGGTTTGAAGGGCTCCGGAACTCGTCCGGAGAATCACCATGTACGACCCTAGAGAATGCTAGCGAACTGAAATATATCAGTAGCTCACGGAACAAGCAATACCCCTAGTGGTATACTTACTAATTAGACGGAAGTCATGAAAGATACGAGGTGGCAAAGTGGCGTTTTACAAGACAGTCCAAAAGTCCCTGGACGATACGAGGACCGCAATCACCGAGTCGCTTAAAAACTCTGGATTCGGCATACTAACCGAGATCGACGTTTCAGCGACGCTAAAGACAAAGATCGGCGTTGAGCGCGATCCATTGATCATTCTTGGGGCCTGCAATCCGAAGCTTGCCAATGATGCGCTAAACCAAGACATCGGATTTTCACTCATGATGCCATGCAATGTCGTCTTGAGCAAAGACGGAAATGGCACGAAGATCTCAATAATCGATCCGCACGACCTTATTAACGATGCCGATATGCAGCCACTTGCAGATGAGGCGGCAGGCCTATTGAAAACGGCCCTTGACAAAATCGAGTAGGGCCACCACTGGCCAGATCGTGCTACTGGGCGGCGACGAGAGCCGAAATTAGGGCAGTTCCGCCAAACGCTAGTTATTTACCGTCCAGAGCATTTCGGAATTCGCTCATCAAGTCGAACGCACCCTGAGGGCCGCCGCCCGCCAGTAGTCTTCGCACTAGAGCGGAACCCACAATGGCTCCGTCTGCAATACGCGAGACCTGAACAGCCTGTTCAGTTGTAGAGACGCCAACGCCTACCAGAACCGGCTTGTCGGTGTAGGCCTTGAGCCTACGCGCAATCTCCGAAGCCGAGTCCGCGAGGGAATTCCGCACGCCGGTAACTCCCATAAGCCCGATGCCGTAAACAAACCCTCGGGAATGATCCGCTAGGCGGCAGAGCCGTTCAGGCGAGGTCGACGGAGCGGCCATCATGACATTGTCAATGCCATTTTCCCTGGCTGATTCCATCCACTCCCCAGCCTCGTCGAGCTGCAGGTCCGGAATAATCGAGCCGGATACGCCACAATCGGCAAGTTCCTTTGCGAACCTGTCATGCCCGGCGTGATGCACGATGTTGTAATAAGTCATTATGGCAATCGGGACTGCAAATTCCGACCTACGCAGCTCGGACAAAATGCCAGCGGGAGTCGCACCTGCTTCAAGTGCTTTTTGAGAGGCTTCCTGAATTATGGGCCCATCCATAATCGGATCGGAAAACGGAATACCCACTTCCACGGCATCCGCACCAGCATCAATTACCGCGTGCAGAGCTTCAACCCAATTCCCAAGTCCAGCAGTCAAATAAGGCACAAGCAGCTTATTACCCGCGTTCTTCTTGTCTCTGAGCGCCTTCTCGAGATCTCCAAACGATTCGTGTGTCATTAGCTGGTCTCTCCTAGAATCCGGGCAACTAATTCGGCATCTTTGTCGCCACGCCCCGACATGGTTATGAGTACGTTCGAGCCGAGCGGAATGGCTTTGCCAGCCTCGCGAATCACATAGGCTACGGCATGTGCGGGCTCTAGCGCTGGAATGACACCCTCCAGTCTGGAAAGAATCTGAAAAGCATTCAATACTTCATCGTCGGTGGCGGTAACATAGGACGCCCTGCCAATTGAAGCCAGGTAAGAGTGCTCTGGACCAACGCCGGGGTAGTCAAGACCCGCAGAAATCGATTCGGCCTCGAGAACCTGGCCCACATCGTCTTGCAAAAGGTTGGAGCGCATGCCATGAACGACCCCCGGGATACCGCGTGTGATGGCTGCACCTCCCTCTGGTTCAACACCGACGAGCTTTGCCGGGGTATCCACGAAGCCAGCGAAAGTTCCCGCGGCATTTGATCCACCGCCCACGCAGGCGACCACGTAATCCGGAACCTCGCCATTTAGAATCCCCCGCGTTTGCACAACAGCCTCGTCCCCGATTATTCGTTGAAACTCTCTGACCATGAATGGGTATGGGTGAGGACCCATGACTGATCCGATGCAATAATGAGTGGTTTCTACGCTGGCAACCCATTCCCGCATTGCCTCATTAATGGCATCCTTTAAAGTGCGCGAACCCGACGCCACCGACACCACTGACGCTCCCAAGAGCTTCATCCGAAATACATTGAGTGCCTGACGTGCCACATCTACTTCACCCATATAAATTACGCAGTCAAGACCGAACAGGGCAGCAGCCGTTGCAGTGGCGACACCGTGTTGGCCAGCACCGGTTTCGGCGATCATCCTCGTCTTTCCCATACGCTTGGTGAGCAAGGCTTGGCCGATAACGTTGTTGATCTTGTGGCTCCCCGTGTGAGCCAGATCTTCCCTTTTGAGAAATACCCGAATGCCGAGCTGTTCCGAGAGCCGCCGCGCCTCAGTAACTGGAGTAGGCCGACCGCCATAATCGGTGAGAATTCGGCGATACTCGTCTGTGAACTCCTTGTCAGCCCACGCTTCAGTAAAGGCTTCCTCGAGCTTGAAACATGCTGGAATTAGGGACTCTGGCACGAACCGGCCGCCATACTCCCCAAAACGACCAGATGCCGATGGCACACCCATGATGCTCAAGGTTTTTCCTCCCAATCAAATACCCCTTCATTCGAACTCTGCAGCATTGCAGTCTTCTGTGCGATCAAATCCTGCAGAAATGGATTCATGCCCGAGTCGAAGTCTTCCGGCACGCCGTGAACCTCCGCTAGCGCAGCCTTGGATCTCGAGATGAAAGCTCTCAGCTTTGCAGGATCCTTCTTCCCCGGTTTGGCTTCAACCCCAGATGAAACATCGACACCGAACGGTTTAACGATCCTTATCGCCTCTTCAACGTTACCGGGACTCAATCCACCTGCCAAAATCAGGCGCACGCTAGTTGAAAGTCCCCTGATTTCAGACCAGTCAAATACCTGTCCGGAACCCGGAAAAGCCGAATCCAGTAAGACTGCACTAACTTTGTATTGCGAGATCCTCTCCAATGATGGCCATTCGCCGGAAAATCCCTTCAACACCACCGGAATGCGGGAGGCCACATATTCCACACCTTGTGGACCTTCGGAACCATAGAGCTGCGCTCCCGTAAGCCCGATCTCGTGAACGATCCTTATCACAGACTCCGGCCGTTCGTTGACAAATACTCCGATCGTCATAACTTCGGAAGGCAACTGCTTCACTATGTCCTTGACCTGTTCCTTTGTAACCTGTCTTGAAGATGGCGCGAAAATAAAGCCGACCGCATCGGCCCCAAGTGCCACGGAAAGCAGCGCATCGCTTTCATTCGTGATGCCGCAAATCTTAACGAACATTTAGATATCGCCTCGGCCTGCCTGGAGAAGTCCAGCTAGAGAGACTCCTGGATCTGTTGACGTCACTAGAGATTCTCCAATTAGCGCAGCGTCATAACCCAGCTGCGCAAGCGCGCGTACTTGGTCCACCGTGGAAATCCCTGATTCGCATACTTTAACGATAGGCGAGCTAAACAGGGCGCCCAGAGCCTGCGCTATGCTTCTATCAACCTCGAACGTAGCAAGGTTCCGTTGATTTACACCTATTAGGTCTGCGCCGATAGCCTGTGCCTGCGCGAGCTCTGACTCATCGTGCACTTCCACCAATACGTCCAATCCAACTTCCTTGGCTATGCCGTAAAATTCCGCCAACTCTTGGCCCGAAAGAGCCGCAACAATCAAGAGCACCGCGTCCGCGCCATAAAGCTTCGCATCCAACACGTCGTTAATGCTGACTGTGAAATCTTTTCGCAGCAAAGGAATTCTTACAGCGCTCCTCACATTTGACAAATCAGCCAACGAACCAGAAAAATACTTTTCATCGGTAAGTATGCTTATACAGCTTGCACCATTCATTTCATACGATTTCGCCATGGCCACGGGATTCAATGCAGAGTTGAGTTCGCCCTTTGAGGGGGACCTCCTTTTGATCTCGGCAATAATAGATACTCCATCGCACCTGAGCGCTTCTCTAAACCCTCTGCAGGGACCTGAGTCCAAGGCAAGCCTCAACAGGTCGCTCGTCCTCCTAGTGTCGGACTTGGCCCATGCGCGATGATCTGAGATGATTTTGTCTAAATAAGTAGCCATTGTCAATTAGATGTTATTTGCCCCGCTGCAACATTGTTGATTCTGCCGCCAATTACCTCTGAACAAACCCGAAGTCCTACCACTCAACCGATGCCAGCGCTTTTTCCAAATTGCCTAGCTCCACAGAATGAACATCGCACAATCCAGTGGAAACTTTGGCAAAATACTCCCCACCAAGCCTATGAACAAATCCCAAGGCAATTCCACAGTTGCCAGGGTCGTAATACCGGTAGGAGGTGAGCGTGAATGCCGGCTTGCCATCAACCGCGAACTCAAGGCTGTCCATGGTTGTCGACTCCTTGTCACTAAAGCGGATCAGAAAATTAGACAGCCGCCTGGGAGTCTTGTAGCCTCTCGCGTCCACCCTTGCGATAAGCTCCTGCCCCGTGTAGCAACCTTTTTCAAAATCGGCGCTGCTCCTTATGTAATGTTCTCCAAGTTCCATGGGATTCATTCCTGCGGTAATCTCAAAACCCCAGGCCGGCTCGCCCGCCAAGATCCTGGCGTTCGCGGAGTGATCAAAAAACTCCACGTCAGTTAGAAATCCCGCAATCTCATTACATCCAACTGTGAAATAGTGCTGCCTTAGAAATACTTCACCCACCTGTCGCTGGGGGGACGAACCCGAGCCATCGATCTTGTTGTCGACAAGGTGCGATAACTCCGCGGTCTCAGCCTCGCTTCCGCCACAAAGATGCACTATGCAGCCGGAACTAGAGGCGAAACCTACCTTGGTGCGCAGCCGGAACCGCTCCAATCTCTTGACGACTTCGACTCCGGTGCCAAAAGGCGAAAAGAGCGCATAATCATTCTCTCCCAGCCTCCGAACGCCGAGAGGAGCAACCAAGGTGCCGTCCGGCCCAAGAAGGAGCGACCTCTGGGCCTGGCCCAACACAAGCGATTCTATGCCCGCGGAGATCTGCCCGTTCAGGTACACCGTAGCCTGCTCGCCAGATACAAGTACCACGTCAGCTTCTTCGATCCATATCAATGAGCTCATCCGTCACCCACCATCCTCTCCATCGATACGGCTCTCAAAAAGCGCGCAAAACACACCATCCGAGACTCACCGATTCGTTAAAGGTCCCCAGCATCGAACTTTCGCGCAGCCGATACGGCAATCAAGAGCGCTCGGGCTTTATTCGAGCACTCGGCATCCTCCGCCTCCGGATCGGAGTCTGCAACAATTCCAGCACCTGCCTGAATGAAAGATCTTCCCTCGGAGTTACAGAACAAAGTTCTAATTGCGATCGCAGCATCCAAATTGCCAGAAAAGTCGACATAACCGATAAATCCGGCATATGGCCCACGTTTCACAGGCTCAAGTTCATTGATAATCTCCATAGCCCTAACTTTCGGTGCACCAGAGACCGTGCCTGCCGGCAACGTGGCCCGGAGCACATCAATTGGGGTGCAATCAGACCTCTTCTTTGCAGATACCTGCGACGTCATGTGCATGACATGTGAGTACCGTTCCAACACCATTAGCTCATCCATCGCCTCGGTATTGAACTCCGCAACCCTTCCCACGTCATTCCGAGCCAAATCGACCAGCATTACATGCTCTGCGACCTCCTTTGGGTGCTCCAACAGCTCCGCGGCAAGCGCCTGGTCTTCAAGATCGGATGCGCCGCGCGGCCTCGTCCCTGCAATGGGCCTCGAAATTACACGGTCGCCGACCACCTTGACCATAGGCTCGGGAGACGATCCAGCAACAGAGATCGATCCGAATCTCAGCAAATACATATAAGGCGAGGGGTTAAGCTGGCGCAAAACCCTGTAGAAGTCGACCGGATGGGCGCCTAGAGCAAAAGAAAAGCGCTTTGACAATACAACCTGGAAAATATCTCCGGCAGCGATGTATTCCTTGGCGACTCTAACCGCGTGGCAATAGTCCTGAGACGAGAGAGAACTGTCTGCTCCGGCAGGATCAGTGGAAGCGTCAATGGACAGTTTCAGCGAACCTGAAGATGAAGCGCTCAGTTCAATCCACATATCATTGACTCGGGCCAGCCCTTCGTGATATTTCCTGCTCAGTTCTTCAGCCGACAGGTCCGGACCTGCCAGAACATTAGATATCAAGATTATCTTTTGTTTCCAATGATCGAAAACGGCAATATCGCCGATGAGGCGCATCATAGCGTCAGGAAAGCCATATTCGTCGGGAGGCGCCGGAGGTAGTTCCTCGATCTCCCTTATCACGTCATAACCCATATATCCGACAAAGCCGGCATGCAAAGGTGACAGATCTCCCAGATCTGCCGCTTTAATATTTGCCAGCAATGACTCGAGGGTCGATAAGAATCCAACTGGGTCTGTCGGCAAGGGCAACTCAACATCGCCCGATACTTTGAGTCTCCCCGACACCAGGGAAACTTCGGCCAAGGTATTTCGTCCAACGAATGAAAACCTTGACCACCGTTCACCCTTGTCCACAGATTCGAGGAGAAACCCCTCTTTCTCGTATCCGACAAGAGCGAGAAAGGCCGAAACAGGCGTCAGCGTGTCAGCGAGATACTGGCGGTAAACAGGTATAAGCTGATAACCGCCGCCAATCTGGTAGGCACCAAGAAAGTCGTCAAAACTACTCGAAGTCATCTACTCCACAGTCTCGCTTCCGTTCGTCATTCCTCTGTAGAAACAGCTAAAATTTCCAGTGTGGCATGCACCTTTCCCCTGCTGCTCTACCTCTATCAAAATCGTGTCGCCATCGCAGTCAATCGCCATGTCAAGAACCTTCTGGCGATCTCCCGACGTTTCGCCTTTGGCCCATAGCTCTTTGCGCGACCTTGACCAAAACCACGTTCGTCCGGTTTCTATGGTCTTCGCCAAGGATTCCTTATTCATCCACGCCATCATCAAAACCGAACCCGACTTCCGTTCCTGGACTATTGCTGGAACCAAGCCGTCGGTCGAGAACTGCACTAGAGAGATCAAGTCATCGGGCAAAATGCGCATATTGAAGTTGTCTGAGATCATAGGTAGAGCCCCGTCTCGCTCTCATTGCTTGCAGAGGCCACCGCGTGGATATCCCTTTCACGCAGTATCAAATAATCCTCTCCCTGGACCTCGACCTCATAGCGATCCTCGGGGGAAAATAGAACTTTGTTGCCAGACTGAATGGACCGGACATTGGGACCGACAGCTACCACTTCAGCCCAGACTAGGCGCTTAGCCACCTGAGCTGTGGCAGGAATCAGAATGCCTGCTCTTGAGTGGCGCTCGCCATCATTGTTCGGGATTTCCACCAGCACCCTGTCGGTGAGCATCGTTATCGGTAGACGTTCATTGGACGAGATCATCATAATTAACCTAACTCGAGAAGTACTAACATCGCTAACAACCGTATGGTCGAACAGACACTCCGGACCTCAGGAGCTCATCTTTAACCGCTCTGACTGTAATCTCGCCGAAATGAAATACAGACGCTGCCAGAAGAGCATCCGCATGACCAGAAACAGCCCCTTCGACAAAGTGTGAAATCTTTCCTACGCCTCCACTTGCAATCACAGGTATCGACAGTGCATCGGCGACTCGACTCGTCAGCGATAGGTCGAATCCATCTCTTGTACCATCGCGATCCATCGAAGTCAGGAGAATCTCCCCTGCCCCCAAAGACTGCGCCCGAAGGGCCCACTCAATTACATTTATACCGGTTGCAACTCTTCCGCCATGGATATAGACCTCATAGCCGGATTCGCCAACACTTTTAGCATCTATTGCCACGACCACACACTGGGAACCGAACTCGAAGGCGATATCACTTACGAGTTTAGGGTTGGTAATTGCCGCGGAATTTATTGACACTTTATCTGCGCCTGAGCGCAGCATCAATCTGGCGTCATCATTTGACCGGATTCCACCCCCAACGGTAAATGGAATAAATACCTTTTGCGCTGTAGCGAGAACGACTTCCGCCATTATTTCCCTGGCATCGGATGAAGCTGTAATGTCCAGAAAAACAAGTTCGTCAGCACCGGACTGATCGTAGAATTCAGCCAGTTCAACCGGATCGCCTGCATCGCGGAGCGATAAGAAATTTACGCCTTTTACGACGCGGCCCTTATCCACATCGAGACAGGGAATTACCCTCACGTTCGGCATAGCTTCACAGCCTCTCCCACATCAAGTCTGCCATCATGGATTGCACGGCCGGAAATTGCTCCGAAAAGTTCGCTGCCGCGGACATTCAGACTCTTGAGGCTAACAAGATCCTCAAGGCTCGACACTCCTCCGGAAGCGATCACGCCAATCCCGTGATCTGCGCCAAACTCCAGAAGAAGCTTCAGGGTCTCAAGGTCGGGGCCTTCCAGTGTACCGTCTCGGCTGATGTCAGTGGCAATCACTGCCGACGCGCCCCGCGCCGCAAGGGCAGGAAGTACCTCGAAAAGATCCTTCCCTGAACGCTCAAGCCAGCCTTTCAGCGCCACTTCGCGTTTACCGTCCAACCTGCGGTAATCCAGACCCACCGCGACACCATCAGAACGTATCGCAGCCACCTGTTCCACCAGTTCCGGGTTATCGATCGCCATAGTCCCAATGATCACCCGAGCCACTCCGGCATCGAAAAGTTCTTCAGCATCTGAAATCGACCTGATTCCGCCGCCAACTTCGACGCTGATGTGAAGAGTTCGGCAAATAACTCTGATAACATCCCGGTTTTGACCGAACCTTGAGCGTGCGGCATCCAGATCGACCAGGTGCAGCCATCGCGCTCCGCGAGCCTGAATCGCCTTTGCCGCCTCCAAGGGATCTCCATAGGTGATCTGGCGGTCGAAATCTCCCTGAACCAGCCTTACGCACTGCCCTTCGATTAGATCGATCGCCGGTATGAACTCCATTTATAGCGTCGCCTTTCGTTCGCAGTACTCAAAGAAATTTGAAAGAAGCTTCAACCCTGTGCCTGACGACTTCTCCGGATGAAACTGAGTCCCAAAAATGTTCCCTTTAGAAACTGCGGCACTGAAACCACTACCGTAGTTGCATCTCGCAACTGTGTCATCAGTAATATCAGGGGCGAATGAGTGCACAAAATAAAACCAGGGATCATCAGGAAGACTCTTGAAAAGAAAGCCTCTCTCCCCTTTATTCACATATTCAACCTGATTCCAGGCCATGTTGGGTACCTTCGGTGCCCCACGCAGCCGCCGAACCCACCCATCAAGCAGGCCAAGTCCGGGAGCTTCGGGGGACTCCTCGGAACCTTTGTAGAGCATTTGCATGCCAACGCAGATTCCCAGCAGGGGAATCTCCAAATCGACGGCCTTCATCACCATAGGCCCAAGTCCACTAGAATTAAGCGCAGCGACGCAGGCACCAAAGGACCCCACTCCGGGCAAGACTATTCCCGTCACACCCGAAAGATCGACTGGCTGATCCACTAGCTCGGCGTCGGCACCTATTCGCACCAGTGCTTTCTGGGCAGAGCCCAAATTTCCAATTCCGTAATCAGTAACGACTATCAACTAGATTCCTAACAACTGCCTCGTTCAATTACGAGCCTATCTTTAAACGATATAAAGTCGCGGGAAACTATCTGGCGATCCGCACAACTTCCCGGCGTTGTAAGCGGCTCCGGCCCCACGACCGCAGAGCCCTCACGCCCCGCGATTGAATTCTAGGCCGTCAGATCCTCTCAAACGATGCGCAGCGCAAGCCATAGCCGACAGTACTGATCCAATCTGGGCACCGAAAATCAGGCCGCAAGATCGCAGCGGCAAGTCAAAGCAGCCCTTTGGTTGACGGCACCGAATCCCCTTCGACTGCAACCGCTTCCCTTAGGCAGCGTGCAAAGCACTTGAAAATTGCTTCGACGATATGGTGGTAGTTCCTTCCCCTCACCACGTCGATATGAACGCTAATTCCCGCCGTGGAAACAAAGGCTCTAAAGAACTCCTCTGTCAACTGAGGATCGAATCCCGGCGTGCCCAGAGGACTTCCTTTATCCAATTCCCCGTTGAACTCAAGAAATGGCCTACCCGAAAGGTCCAAGGCAACTGACACAAGGGCCTCGTCTAGAGGCAGCGAAAGAGACGCAAACCGCCTGATCCCGACCTTGTCGCCTATCGCCGATGCAAAAGCCTGTCCCAGCACTATTCCCGAATCCTCGACCGAGTGATGCGCGTCAACGGTTACGTCGCCCTTTATCGCCACGTCCAGGTCGGTGTACGAGTGCTTGGATAGCTGAGCCAACATGTGGTCAAAGAAAGGAAGACCTGTCGAAATCAAATGGAGTCCGGCCCCATCCAGTTTCCACGAAACGGTGATTTCCGTCTCGGCGGTGCTCCGCTCGACGACTGCACTTCTATTACCTTGGGTCAACCTCACTCCTTAGTTCAACGAGAGCCTCAGAAAGCACTTTCAGAAATCTATCATTTTCTTGCCACGTGCCGACGGTGACTCTAAGACAATCCGACAATCGTGGCCAGCCCGAGCAGTTTCTCACCAACACAGACCCATCAACCAGCATTTTCCAAAGTTCATCACCTTTTCCATTCGGAGCGCGAAAAAGTGTGAAATTGGCCGAGGATTTCCAGTAGAAAACATCCAAAGCATCAAAACCTGTCTCGATCTGGGTGCGACCAGCCAAAATCAGATCATGTGTGGTCTGCATGGCATCGAGGTGACCCAATGCAAGCAGTCCAGCTGCCTGTTTGATCGAATCGATGTGGTAGGGAAGGCATGCAGCCCATAAATTGGCGATTATCTCCTTTGGGCCGATCAGATAGCCGAGCCGAAGGCCGGCTAAAGACCAAACCTTGGAAAATGTATTCGATACCACTATGTTGGGATATTCCTTGGCTAGTTTCAAAGCGCTAAACGACGCGAACTGTCCGTATGCCTCGTCGATAATGATCAAAGGATTCGAATCCTCGGCCAATTTTGAAATAATCTCAGGATCCTCATCCAGTCCAGTCGGATTATTCGGCGAACAAAAAAACACGATGTCTGGGCGATACTTAATATTTGCGTCAAGCACCGCCGCCTGATCTAGTCTGAAATCCAGGCCCCGCTCGATCTCGACAAGTCCCGTTGAAGTCACCTTTGCAACTTGGGCATACATTGCATACGTAGGTTCAAAGGTCATGGCTTTTCGACCGGGACCACCATAGGCCAAAAGCAGAGTGGAAATTATTTCGTTGGAGCCGTTGGCAATGAATATCTCGTCCGGGGAGACGTGATGCAGCGCCGCAAGCGCCTCCCTCAGCCTCGCCGCGGTCCGGTCTGGGTAACGGTTGAGCGACAAACTTTGGATCGCTGCCTGCAGTTCTGAAAGAAACTCAATTGACGGACCCAGAGGTGACTCGTTCGTATTCAGGCGTACATCGACCTCAACCTGGGGAGAGTGATACCCGCCGAAGAGAGCGAGGTCCTTTCGCATACTAGGCATCGGATTTCCTCATTTCCACGCTCATTTCGTGTGCCATCAACCCTTCGGCTTGTGAAATTGCGGCAATATGGGGAGCCAGAAAATCAATGCCCTGCTGCGTCGCCTCAACGAAGTGGACATGCTTGACAAAGTCTCCAACCCGCAAGGCCGAACCGAAGCGGGCCGATCCGTACGTTGGCAGCACATGGCTTGGTCCGGCCACGTAGTCTCCAAGGCTTGCCGGGGAATACCTCCCAAGGAACACCGCTCCCGCATTCTTGACAAGACCGGCCAATTCCTTGCTTGAATCGCAGAGTATCTCCAAATGCTCCGGCGCTATCGCATTGGCAACTTCAATCGCCTGGATGCCGTCGCGCACCAAAATCGCATGGCCACCCTCGATCAATGTGGCTTCAATTTCGGCTCTCCTGGGAGAGGCCTTGACTATTTCAGCGACATGCTCCGCCACTTCATCAATAACATTGCTGTCCCAGGAAATGAGCCAGGCCAATCCATTTGGGCCATGCTCTGCTTGGACCACTACGTCGACTGCAGCCCAATTCGACGGCGTTGTTGCGTCAGCAATTACGACAACCTCCGAAGGTCCGGCGAATGAGGACGGAACCCCTACGTCCTGAGCAACCTCACGCTTTGCCACGGAAACATAGATGTTCCCAGGTCCAACAATCACGTCAGCCCTTTTCACGCTCTGTGTACCGTACGCCATTGCTGCAATCGCCTGCGCACCACCAACGCAGTAGAGGTGATCAACTCCGGCGATATGTGCCGCTGCAAGGGTAGCGTCATCCACCCTCCCATCCTTTCCGGGAGGAACACACAACACAACGGTCTCAACACCGGCCACCTTTGCCGGAATAGCGGTCATCAAAACCGACGATGGATAACGGGCTTTACCACCCGGAACATAGCATCCAGCTACGTCTACAGGTATTGTCCTCTGGCTAACCTGCAACCCATTGGCTGAGTAGGTCCGATCAGAATCAAGTTCGAGTTCGTGATATTCGGTTATTGATTTGGCGGCCAAAGTCAAGGCTTGCTTTAAAGCGGGAGAGATCCGATCATAGGCAGCTTCCAACTCCCGGTGATCGACTACAACCGAGTCAATATGCACTTTGTCAAACGCTTCAGTGAGTTCAATAAGTGCCCTATCGCCGTCTCGGCGGACCTGCGCAATTATTGCCCGCACAGCATCAACAGGCAGTTCCTTAGTTACCTTTGGCCTGGGAAGAAAATTTAGGTAGTCGCCAAAGCCGGTACGGAGATCTAGTTTTTTTAGCATACATATTTCACTCTAGTTTGACCAGCTAGATCACCCAACTGCTACCTTGACTCGATGCCTGGCAGGGCGAGCGAACGCTTGCATCTGCCGGGGTCGCATGCCATCGCGATGTCAGAGCTGAGTCGGCCCAGGCAAAAGAACTCTTTATACGTAGTATTAGGTAGCTCCATGTTCGCGCGAAACGAAGCCGCACCCTCTCCTGCGAACGCCAGCCATCCCTGACGCAATCGCGAATTTCCAGATGCCGGCATTTCGGACCCTGGTACCAGGATACCCGCCTGGTTCAAGCAACAACGGTATCGCATGCTTCTGATCCGCTCACTGGAATGTTGGCGGCGTAAACTGGGAATTCCCCGACTCAACCTGCGAAGATCCTAAACTGACGACGCTTGGCCCGAACCACGGGGAGCACACGACCCCGGCGCGTAAATCGCCACACCGATGTCGCTTTCGGGGCAATTCCGCGGCTATGTTGACTTTTAGCCGATTGCAGAATTATAAGGAGCCAGGCATGGACCCCGCCGAATCGAAACAGTTCCAGGCAGAACTTTCATCCCTAGGTACCGCGATAGAGGAGATAACCGCAAGAATAACTGCAATTGCCAATTTATTAGCCAAGCAAAAGCTCGACGGCTACGCACACGACCTTTACCAGGCAGAACGATCGTTGAAATCAGCATTGCGCTCCATCACAAAGGTCAGGTACCGCTAGCTGAAGGACATATGTCTGCGAGGGCGCATATCTCGCATCTAGGCTTTCTTGCAAGGCACACTTTGCGGCCATGGAGGATAAGCCGCAATGAAAGTCCGCCTGCCTCATCGGGAGGAACCCAGTGCATGAGGTCTCTCTCGACCTTCACGGGATCCTTCTCCGACGTAAGTCCCAAACGCTTCGAAAGACGAAGCACGTGCGTATCTACCGGCAATCCAGGTTTCGAGAACGCAACAGAGAGCACAACGTTGGCCGTTTTACGCCCAACCCCAGGTAGTGCGGACAGGGCCTCCATCGAATCGGGAACTTCCCCGTCAAAGTCTGACAGCAGAACCTCACTCAGGGCCAGAATATTCCGCGCCTTATTCTTGTAGAATCCGGTTGAATAAATGAGCTTTTCCAGCTCCTCTTGAGTGGCCATAACCATTTCCCGTGGCGTCCCAAAGCTCTCGAACAGCTTTGGCGTGGTGGCATTTACTCTCTCGTCAGTGCATTGCGCTGAAAGAATGGTAGCGACAAGAAGCTGAAATGGAGCCTTGAATTGCAGCGCGCATAGATCTCGCGCTGTGCCTGGATATGCCAAGTCCAATCTCTTGATAAGCTCCAGCCTGCGCTGGGTCTCTTTGTTAGCTACTTTCGCCACTACAAACCCAATTCTGCAAATCCTGACTAAATCCTTGGGCTAAACCCGACCTGCATCTTTTTATTATTGGTGCATGCTTTCGCAGTACAGATGCTAGGTAAATTCGCTCCACCCGCAGCTTATCGCCAAACCCGGAGACTGACAGCGGACTTCAAGAGAGGTTCAACCCAAAGAAACAGAATCAGCTCAGGTTACGATATTGACATCTGCTCTAATCGATTGGACGCGCGTGTCGACAGCTCAAGATCTCCTAATATTCGTTGCGGCGTTTGGGGCCGGCGCTGTAAATGCCGTGGCCGGTGGAGGCTCGCTGATTTCCTTTCCTGCCCTGTTAGCCATTGGGCTTTCCCCGATTAGCGCAAATGTGACTAACTCGATTGCGGTTTGGCCTGGTTATGTCGGGAGCGTGGTCCCCTACCGGACGCTTATCCTGGACCAGAAACAAAGGGCACTCAAGATATCCGGCCTAGCGGTCTCAGGGTCAATTCTGGGCACCATAATCCTCCTGGAAGCTCCTCCTCATGTCTTCAAGCTATTGGTCCCCTACCTAATTTTTGCTGCAACTACGCTGCTTGTGATTCAAAAGCGGATGCTCGTCTTGTTTACTAAACAAGCAATGACACACCCCAAAGGCTCTCATTTCTCTCTCAATGCTGGCATCTTTCTTGCCTCCGTATATGGCTCATACTTTGGGGCAGGGCTTGGTATCATGCTGCTGGCAATCTTTGCAAGTTTCATCCACGACGACCTGCAGCGTCTCAACGGACTTAAAACCCTGCTCTCATTAGTTATCGCCACGATAGGATCGGCGATTTACGCGATATTCGCGCCGGTATCCTGGATGGCCGTCGCAATCATGGGAGTTTCATCCCTGCTCGGAGGCTACTTTGGTGCAGGATTCGCCCGCAAACTAAGCCCGAAGACATTAAAGATCTCCATCATAATCTTTGGATACGTTATCGGGTTAATCATATTGTTCAAAGGTTGACCTGATCGGGATTCTCATCTGCGTAACCACGGCGAAGCTCGCACATCCCGCATCTCATCGATGCCACGGCTAAGAGCCGGACGCAGGAGAATTCGCCTCACAGCTCGCATAATTTTCCCATCGGCGCAACAACTGCGTTCGGGAATATCCCAACTGTTTTATTCTTCGTAGCCACCCCAGTAGTGAGCGCTCGCGCGAGCGGGAGTCGCCGCGTCTTCGAATCATTTAGGGAGCTGACGGCTTAAATGGAACAGGGGGAGAACCGGAATGTCTCGCAATTCTCCCCCTATCCATGCTAAACTTCATGGACTAGCGAAAGGCATCTTAGAAAATCCGATCAGCCTTTGCAACATTACAGCCACTGGATATTAAGTATTACCATAATTGATTAATCAATACTACCCTCCGTGACTACATTATCACCCAGAGCACATTTGCCACTCACGTGATGATATTGATTGCCTTCCAGCTGATTTTTGATGCTAGTTCACACCTTGAACGATACCGATGGGCAATGACTATTTCGTAACCTCTTTAAAAAGCAATCACAACGTTTGGCTTTTATCAAAACCCAACGGTCATCTGCGCGACAATAAGTGACCGCTCACTAGGCGACCACCCGCGGCGCAAACGGCTGTCACAAGTTCCCTGGTGCCGAACTAGGCATCTAAATAACAACAGAATCGAGGGCGCTGCCACTAACTGTCCCACCCCAAACTCCAGCACCGCTGCGTGGCAGATAACTTTACAGAGCGGTATGGCCGGGACGGGTCACAATCGTCTCATTTTGAATTAGCACGACCAGAGAGTGGCTGGAGGTGCTGGTTGAGTCAGCGCCCGAGCACCGCTGACCGGGAGCAGGGTATTCAGACTCGGAACCACCCCAGGATTAGTTTCAAGCAGTTTGTCACTGGCACTCATTGGGTACCAGTGACCATTAGCCATATTAAAAGTTATGTGCATACAATCTTTGCCATCATTTATCGAGAGCAGGTTGCCATAGGAGGTCGCGGATATACCTCCTGGAAGATCGATCAGGGGATGGGGGGGATAGTAGACGGTGAAGTTTGCGAAATCATGAACCGCTGCAGAACTCAGGCAAGTTGTGTCTGAGCGGGCACATTTCTCCGTTGCCACTATCACGCCGCCTGGGGACAAGGGAGAACCCGTCGAAACCGAACTCTCTGCGCGCCCATTTCCAATGACCACCCACTGGTCTTTTCCAGAAAATCTGAAGCACTCTATCGCACCAAACTGTTGAGTTAGAAGTTGTGCCTGAACTTTGGCGAAGAAGTTAGGCCCGCACATAACGGGAAGTGGGGACTGCTGCGCTTTCAGTGCAACATGACCTGGTTGTATCTGACCCGCATTTACTGTGCTGACCGTCGTTGGGCGATTCTGCAACGAGTTGCACTTACCAGCCGATGTACTGCCAGGACACGATTGGAAGACCGTTACCTTGGCGATCACGCAGGGACTCGAAATCGTCACCCCGTCACTGCACACCAATAAACCTCCAGCCGGCGGTGAATAGAGGATCTCAGATGCTCCAGAAGCGATGGCCTGGTACCGTTGTTCCACCGGACTCTCCGCTGTGAGCTCAAGTGTCTTCGAATCAAGGCTTCTTGCCGAAGCCACCCCGCGTTCTCCAAAGCGCACCATGAGCGTCTGGCCCACTGACATGCGAACAGAGGCCGCAGTTGCAGACGCGAACTCGCCTGAACAACTTCCAGAGGGTAGCGTCTTGTTCGAATTCCCAATTGTAATCTCTGCCGGATAGTCACAGCTTGAGGTATTCGCCTGGCCATTGCCACATGACGCAAATAGGGGGCAAAGAAAGGCAAGCGCCAAAATAGCAAAAAGATTCCTCTTTGCAACCATGCGGTTCCCCTCCGAGTCGGACTAGCCGTGAAAAATAAATTCCGACACTGGCTGCCCCGTGCTTAACAGCCAGATCACCAACTAGCTGCCAGATATATTGACACCCTACCAGCTAATTAGCAGCCATGTGGCTACGCTCGCGCCAAGAGTTACAATGCTAACTAGAACTCCGCTAAGATCAAAAGCCTGTCGGAATAGAGGTCAATCAAATCTACACAAGCTGTTTTTAGAGTCGGAGCCCAGTTGGAGAAAACTGACATACTTGTCATTGGAGCAGGAATCATCGGGCTTTCATTGGCTAGAGAGCTCAAACAGAAATGGCCTGATCAAAAAGTCTTGATACTCGAAAAAGAACCCGATGTAGCAATGCATGCAAGCGGACGCAACAGTGGAGTAATTCATGCAGGCTTCTATTATCATCCCGACTCTCTAAAGGCACGCCTAACAAATGCAGGCAACAAACAGCTAATACAGTTCTGCGAAGACCACAAGATCAAAGTCAATCGCTGCGGAAAACTAGTTGTAGCGGCTTCGCCGAAGGACCTGGAGGTCCTTGATGAGCTCTACCGCCGAGGCTCTGCCAACGGAGTGTCTCTCCAAATGGTAAGCGAACAAGAGGCAAGAAAGATAGAGCCTCGGGTTCGAACTTTTGATCGAGCCATCTACTCCCCTGACACATCCGCGGTTGACCCCGTCACGGTCACCCGCAAGATGGCCGAGGAATGTGAACACCTTGGGATCAGCCTGGTTACTGGCGAAAGCTTCCAAGCCGGAGAAGAACAAAGCGCCTCAGTCAGAGTCAGGACCTCAGCAAGGGTCATTTCTGCGGGTCTCCTAATAAATACGGCAGGACTATATGCAGATAAAATTGCCCATGAATTTGGCGCAGGCATGAAATATCAACTGCAGCCATTCAAGGGGCTGTACCTCTATGCGAACGATTCCTTTGGTGAGCTGCACACCCACGTATATCCCGTGCCCGATATGACGAACCCATTTCTTGGGGTTCACTTCACCGTCACGGTTGATGGGAGGATCAAAATCGGACCTACAGCCACGCCAGCACTCTGGCGTGAACAATATGGCTGGCGTGAAGGCTTTTCTTTGGACGAATTCCTACAGACCGCAGCCGGCCTAGTCAAACTTTTCAGCAAGCCTAAATCCACAATACGCCGCACAGCTGCGGTCGAAATGTCACGATACGTTCGCTCGCTGCTTATCAAGCAGGCCGCCACTCTGATACCAGGCATTACAACCAGCCAATTCGATAAGTGGGGGAAACCAGGAATTCGAGCCCAGCTGATCGACCGTACAAATATGACCCTCGTGAATGATTTCCTAATTGAAAAGACCCGCAGAACCGTGCATATACTCAATGCCGTATCGCCAGCATTTACGGCGAGTCTCCCGTTTGCCTCGCTCACAGTTGATGAACTGAACTGACGGATCCCCCAATAGTACATCCGGAGGACTTCGGGTGTGTACGACAACGGTGAACCGCAGTGATCACGGCTGCAAATCGTTCGACAATTATGGCAGCACAGATCTGGCTTTTACCCGTCGAGTCATCTGGCTTTTACCGGTCGAGTCAACGGACCTCCTCGCCCGTCTCCGCCGAGACTCTCAGCATGTAATCCCCGTTCAAGCGCGCACCGCCGGTTACACATCCTCATCCATCAACCTTGGTGCGCTCCATGCCAATGACCGTTGCTTTTTGAATTTGAGAACCCACAGCTATCCCCGCAGACGCGCAAAGGGGACCAGGATCTCTCCTAGTCCCCTTCAATGAGATAAATTCCGGCGACGCCCTACTCTCCCAGGCAGTTTCCCACCAAGTACCATCGGCGCTGGCAGTCTTAACTTCCGTGTTCGGAATGGGAACGGGTGTGACCCTGCCGCCATGGTCACCGGAAACCTTTGAACTACAGGTGTCCCTGATAATTCCATAGCGAGCACGAACAGTATTTATATAAGATTCAAGTCCTCGGCCGATTAGTACCGGTCAGCTGAATACGTTACCGT
>DAHVRV010000024.1:0-36288 GCA_027322285.1 Actinomycetota bacterium | reverse complement strand
AAGTCGGCAGGTCGTATATCGAACAGTTTGGCTACGATGAATATTTCATTCACAGGACGGGTCACGGAATCGGCATAGAAGAACATGAAGAGCCCTACATCGCTGCAGGCAACTTGGATTATGTGGTGCCAGGCAATGCCTTCTCAATCGAGCCTGGAATTTACATACCGAATCTTTACGGAGCGCGGATCGAGGATATCGTAATCGCGACTGAATCAGGATGCGATGTGCTCAACAATGTCGACCGGAGCCTGCACCAGGTTGGTTAACCGGCGTTACGCGATGAAGTACTTAGCCTGAGGATGATGGCAGATGATCGCAGAAGTTGTCTGTTCCGGATGCAGTTGAAATCCTTCGCTCACTTCCACCCCGATTCGCCCGGCTTCCAATAGATTGGCCACTGTTGCGTTGTCTTCAAGGTCAGGACAAGCCGGGTATCCCCATGAATAGCGTCCACTACGGTACTGCTGCCTGAACAAGCCGGCGAGCGTGGGGCCGTCCTGGTCTACAAACCCCCACTCGGTCCTAATCCTGTGATGCCAATACTCGGCCAGTGCTTCTGTCATCTCCACGCTTAGGCCATGTAGAAGCAGGTAATCCTGGTAGCGGTTCTCACGGAAATACGCAGCGGTTACTTCTGAGGCTTTAGATCCCATCGAAACTATATGGAACGCCGCGTAGTCAACTTCAGGCGAGTCGATAGGTCTAAAGAAATCTGCAATGCAAAGATACGGATCCTTTTTCTGGCGTGGAAAGGCGAATCTAGAAATTTCTTGCTTTCTCTCGACGTCCGAGAACACAACCAGGTCATTGTTGGATGACCCGACTGGAAAATAGCCGTAAACTACCTGTGGAATGAGTATTTGCTCCGCCTTGGCCGTGTTCAGCTGCTCGCGGAGTGTAGGCCTTATCCGTTCTTTGAACTCTGGGTCTGTTTCGCCCCGATTCGGCCGGAATCCCCACTGGTTTCTGAACAGTGCCGTTTCATTCAGGAATTCTGCGATGTCGTCCAATGGGGTACCCTTTACCACGCGGGAACCAATGAATGGAGGGACAAATATTTGATTGTCCATAGCCACTTGCGGTGATCTGAGGGGAATATCTGGATTCGGCTCGATTTCCCGATCGCGCGCAGACTTGCTCTTGGGGAGTTTTCTTTCCGAAAGGACTCGGCCAAAGTCTGGGTCGTCGATATTCTGCGTCTTCAGTTCAACAAGTCGGTCCATAGTCCGCAGGCCCTCGAAGGCATCCTTGCCGTAAAACAGTCTTCCTTTGTAAATCTGCCGAAGATCTTTCTCGACGTAAGTGCGGGTCAGGGCTGCGCCGCCTAAAATGACCGGAATGGTCTCAAGGCCCCTCTCGTTGAGCTCGTTAAGGTTTTCCCGCATGATCAGGGTTGACTTGACAAGCAATCCGCTCATACCTATGGCATCCGCCTCAACTTCGAGGGCTTTTTGGATCATCTCGCCCATTGAGACCTTGATCCCGAGGTTATGTACCTGGTAACCATTGTTGGTGAGAATGATATCGACAAGATTCTTTCCGATGTCATGAACATCACCCTTTACGGTAGCGAGGATGACTTTGCCTTTTGAACCGGTGTCCTTTTTCTCCATAAAGGGTTCTAGATAGCTGACAGCGGTTTTCATGGTTTCAGCGCTGGACAGCACAAAGGGAAGTTGCATTTGGCCGCTGCCGAACAGCTCGCCTACGACTTTCATGCCGTCAAGGAGAAATGTATTGACTATTTCCAGCGCTGCGTACCCGTCATTCAAGGCCTGGGACAGATCTGATTCGAGGCCTGTTCTATTGCCGTCAATAATCCTGCGGGTCAGCCGCTCGCCAATCTCAAGTGTTGAAAGATCGACTGCTTCTTCCGCAGTACTTTTGATGCCTTCGAACGCCTTTATAAGCTCGTTGAGAGGGTCATACTCGCTGGTTCGGCGATCATAAATGAGGTCAAGGCAGATCTTTTTTTGCTCGTCAGGGATTTTTGAGAGAGGGATAATACGCGCCGGGTGTGAGATCGCGGCATCGAGCCCCGCTTTCATGCACTCGTCCAGGAATACCGAGTTGAGCACATGCCTTGCCGCCGGGTTTAGGCCAAAGGAGGTGTTGGACAAGCCAAGCACCGTAAAAACCCCCGGCAATTCCGATTTAATTGCACGGATTCCGTTGATGGTTTCGATTCCGTCTTTCCGGGACTCCTCCATCCCAGTTGTAAGTGGAAGAGCGAGCGGATCGAAAATGAGATCGTGTGGCTCAAGCCCGTATTTATTGACGGCGATATCGTAAATGCTTCGAGCGGCCCTCAGCTTCCATTCCGCAGTTCTTGCCTGGCCCTGCTGATCAATGCAGGTGCAGATCACCGCCGCGCCGTACTCTTTGGCAAGTGAGAGAAATCGGTCCAGCCGCGTACCGGGAGCGTCGCCGTCTTCGAGATTGACGGAGTTCAAGATAGGCTTTCCACCAATCCACTGGAGACCTGTTTCAATTACCTGTGGTTCGGTAGAATCCAATACGATCGGCAGCGAGGACTGGGTGGCAAACCGGGAAGCGATCTCGGTCATGTCTCCTACTCCGTCCGCGCCGGTATAGTCAACGCAGACGTCAATTGCATGGGAGCCTTCTTTTACCTGATCCTTTGCCATCTCTACGCATGCTTCCCAGTCCTTAGAGAGCATGGCTTCCCTGAATCTCTTTGAACCGTTTGCATTGGTCCGCTCGCCAATTGCGAAGTATGCATTCTCCTGCTTCAAAGTCGCGGCTGAGTAAAGTGAAGATATAGAGGGCTCGTAGTCGACTTCGGGTTTGGCGGGTTCAAGATTGGCGCACTCCTCAACAACGCGGCGAAGGTGCTCGGGCGTTGTCCCGCAGCAACCTCCGACGACGCGCACTCCAAGATCCGTAATAAATCGCGAATGATACGAAGCCAGCTCTTCGGGAGTCAGATCGTAGTGCATTTTGCCGTCTACGACGGACGGTAATCCAGCATTTGGCAGACAGGAGACGGGAGTCCTTGAGTGTGAAGTGAGATGCCGGAGGTGCTCGCCCATTTCAGCCGGTCCGGTGGCACAGTTTATGCCGATAACATCGACTTTCATCGCATCCAAAGCTGTGAGCGCGGCAGCTATTTCTGTGCCCGGCAGCATGCGACCTGTCAGCTCGATCGTAACCTGTGTCTGAATCGGGACCTGTCTCCCAAACTTTGCCATTGCACGCCGGGCAGCAATTATTGCCGCCTTAGCGGAAAGCAGATCGAAAACCGTTTCAATAAGGATTAGGTCAACGCCGCCTTCGAGCAGTGCTTCCGCCTGAACCTGATAGGAATCTCTGATCTGGGAGAAAGATATCTGCCCCAGCGACGGGAACTTGGTTCCAGGGCCAACGGATCCCGCGACAAACTTGGGATCGGATTTGGAGGAATATGAGTTGGCGACTTCTTTTGCCAGGTGTGCGGCTTTGAGGTTAATCTCGTAGGCCTTTTCTGCGAGTCCGTATTCTGCAAGTACTATTGGAAACGCGCCGAAGGTATCTGTTTCGACTGCATCCACACCGACACTCAGAAAGGAATCGTGGAGCGTGGATATTAACCCGGGCCGCGTTAGTACAAGCGCCTCGTTGCAGCCTTCGAATTGCGGTCCTCCAAAATCATCTGGTCCAAGCCCAAGCAACTGAAGATTTGTTCCAGTAGCTCCATCGTAAATTAGGACCTTTTCATTGATTCGCTTCAGATATTCTGACATTTGATTTAAAGGCTACCCGTAAACAGGCAAGTTATGAGTATTGCATATCCAGCCGGTTTTGGTGTTGGAACTTTTTGCTTTCAATTATTCTTTATCTAGCGTGAAGATATATACGAAAAAGGGTGATGACGGCAGCACTGGGCTTTTATTCGGTGGACGGGTCAAAAAAGATGCTCCACAGATTGAACTCAACGGTGTCGTGGACGAAGCGCAGGCCTTCCTTGGATTGGCTCGCGCAGAGTGCGCACCGGGTGACAGCCTAGATTCAGTGTTGGTCTTGTTGGAGTCCGATCTATGGATCTTGATGGCCGAGGTTGCCACAGCGGAAGCGAATCGTGGAAAGCTGATTGAGGGCAAGACCGCCGTCAGTGCTGAGATGGTTGTACATCTTGAAAGGCAGATCGACGATATTACTGGTCGATTTAATTTTCCCAACGAGTTCGTGGTTCCAGGTCAAAACAGAATATCTGCTTGTCTTGACGTTGCGCGTACCGTAATACGACGGGCCGAACGCCTCGGCGTCAAATTCACCTCGGAGAATACCGGCTCCAAGGTCGGGCCTTACCTGAATCGGCTTTCTGACCTGGTCTGGACTTTGGCGCGTTGGCAGGAGGAAGTGCATCTTACGTCCAAGTCGGCCAGGGATCTTCACAAGTAAATTCATTAGCTCTATCCGATGAGGAGAAATATGAAAAGGTTGCAGGTCAGCGTCCATTCAGCACTTGACGGTCGAGATGCGTTCGTGGTCAATCTTGTTCGAGATGGTTTGCAATTAGCAAGCGGACGTCTGCCACAGGGCGAATTAGCAAAGGCTGCTGGATTTTCTGGGAAAAGTGCTCAGACGCTGATTGGTTTTTCCGAAGAATCCAGCCAGGTAGTTCTCTTTGTCGGGCTTGGAGATGGTCTGGACAAGGAAAGTTTTCGCCTGGCTGGTGCTGCTGCGGTTCGTTCGCTGGCCAAGGACGTCGCTGCCGCAGCGCTGATTGCCGACGATATTGATGCCGATTTCGTCGCGGCATTTGCCGAAGGTGCAGTTCTGGGCCACTACAGATATGACGCCCTGAGAGGCAAGGGTTTTGACGCTTCGTCGGTAACTCAGCTCAATGAACTCCTTGTCGTTTCCAGCAACATATTTGGGGTATCGAGCGCGGTCAAAAAAGCTGTTTCAGTTGCTCACGCCACCTGCTTTGCACGTGACCTTATCAACGAGCCAGCAGCTACGATGACTCCCGCCCACTTTGCGGACATAGCTAAAGCAATTGCCGAGGAAAATCACCTGAGTTGCCGGGTTTGGGGCAAGGCCCAAATAGAACAGGAGGCGCTCGGAGGATTGCTGGCAGTGTCCCGAGGGTCCGCAGAGGAGCCCCGCATGATAAAGATGTCTTATCGGCCCTCGGGAGATAAAGGCGGGACTGCGGTTGCTTTAGTGGGCAAAGGGATCACCTTTGACTCTGGAGGGCTATCTCTAAAAAGCGGTGACGGCATGATGGCAATGAAAACCGATATGAGCGGTGCGGCAGCTGTTTTAGCGACGATGTCTGTGCTCGGTGAATTGGGTATCGGGGTTGCCGTTGATGGTTATATGGCTCTCACGGAGAATATGCCGAGTGGTTCAGCCACAAAGCCTGGTGATGTGTTGATAGCAAGAAATGGCAAGAGCATCGAAGTTCTGAACACTGATGCCGAAGGCCGACTGGTCTTGGCCGACGCATTGTCTCTTGCTGCTGAAGACGGTGCATCAGAGATCATCGATCTTGCCACGCTCACAGGGGCGTGCGTTGTGGCTCTTGGCCGCGAGATAGCAGGCATAATGGGAAATGATTCAGTTGTCGTAAATGACCTGCTTCAGGCTGGCGAGAAAGCTGGCGAACCACTGTGGCAGTTGCCTCTTCCGGACCGTTACAAAAAGCACATAGAGTCAGAGGTGGCTGACATGAAAAATATCGGCGCCCCCGGCGCTGCAGGAACTCTTTCTGCCGCGCTTTTGCTGAAGGAGTTTGTTGGCGACATACCCTGGGCGCATTTGGACATTGCCGGACCGTCACGCTCGGACTCGGAGGATCGCTATTTCAGAAAAGGTGCGACCGGGTTTGGAGTTAGGACCCTTTGCCAATATTTGGAGGCAAAGGCTGGCAGGCCATAGGCTCTTTGCCTTGCGAGTTGACTGTCAATCGGGCAAGGCCGTGACCCCATGCAGCAAATTTTCTGGCGTGCGCGGGATGCTCAGGCTTTGCCCGATTGACCTTTTGTCAACTCATGGCTGCAGTTTTGGAGTTGTTATGTCGTCCGGGCCGTCGCTGTCTTGACTTTCTTTTGTATCTTGGACCGCTATGTTGTCTATCCACTTGAGCGTTTCATAGCAGACAGATGGATGAAATCTCCAAGAAATCAGCTGTTTTTCAATGGCAGATCGCTCGTGTCCCAGTTTTGATAGGGCCAATGCCAAGGACCTTGCGCGGGTTTTGGCATTGGCAAGAGCGTTTTCGGGTCCGTCGTGAGCTTCTTTTTCGTGAAGATCTTGCATCATTTGCGGAAGCCTGGATATGTATCGATGCGGCACAGGCGGAAGCTTGAGGCGTATTGAAACTGCTTTTGACGGCATTATCCGGGCTAGTTCAAATATAAGTAGCCGATTGAGGGTTTTTTGGATCGAAGACTGTTTATTGATATTCGGCCCTAGGCCGAGCATTAGTGACAGGTCTTGCAGATCGATTGAAAAACCGTACTGCTCATTTTCTAACATTTCTGTAAGGCGTCTTGCCATAAACACTGTGGAGGGTCCCAAGAAAGGGAGCCAGAACTTTTCGACATAACTTGATCGAGCGTCGTATCCCAGCGATTCGATGTTTACGTCTCTCCAACTTGTGAAGCGAACTTTCGACTGAAATTCCCAAAATTGGTGTTTTTTAGCCGGGGCGAGAAAGTTTGGGCCGGATGAATCTTGAGGTTCCTCCTCCGGACCGTCGCTAAAGTCGCTACCACTAACCAACATAATGTATCCCCCTATTTTTAATCAGGTGTGCTTTGGAGAAGCAGTGATTAGTGTGTCAAATTCTCTGGGATTTGTAAAGGAGAAATTTAAATGGTGACTGTCAGTAATCGATAATCCGCTGACCTAATGGATTGTATTTTGATATTTAGTCGAAGAGTGGTAATTATTGTGGGTCGCGGTAAGCATCTGCTCGAAAAAGAAAAAAGTCTTTCGTTCTTTCGAATTCGCCGATTATGGTACTCGCCGGCTCCACGGTTCTCTTAGGGAGCGAGTCCTGTGAATCGGATATCTAGGGTGGCAACTTGCCATTGTCGCTAATTTTGCAGGTTACCTTTGCCGGAAGCCTCGGACTATGCAGCTACGAGAATGCGTTGAAATGGATCTGCGAGGAGTGTTCCCGCCTTGGTCTTTTCGATGATGGCGATTGCATTGTTGACGTGGGGTATCCAATCGCGATAGCTCCAATCGGATGGAAATTGCTGGGAATGTGAAACGCATTCTTGATGGAGTCCACATTTCTAAATAGCCCGAAGAACAATGCGCCGAGGTTTTCATTGACGACCGAGTTGAGTATCAGCATTGTCGCAAATGCCGTGTCGATATACCAGTAGGGAACCGGCCAGTCTGTTTCGGCTCTAAGATTCGCGTACCTTTTGTCCTCCTCCGAGTACCGTTTCATGTATGCATCTGGGTTCGCCAGCGGCAGAACGACTACCGGTGCGTTCCAGAGTCCGTCGTGCGAGGTGGTGCTCTCTCTCCAGCTCTGAGTCGTTGCCAGTTTCCAAAACCTATCAAGCGTTGGTCTTTTATCAAGTACAAGAAAGTCAAATCCCTGGGCAAAGCCAGCTGAAGGACCTCGAGTGGCCGAGTCAAGGATGCGGGCGAGCACGCATTCAGGAACTGGTTGGCTACTAAAATGACGGTACATCCTTCTTTTCGCCAAAAGGTCGTAGTAGTCCATATCTAGAAACTACGTCTTTTTGGCATCAATTGGCTCACGGAAGACTGATAATGCCGCGGTGTCGGGCGAAAAGAAGTTAATTCAGGATTGCACGAGATTTTCAATGATTTTTGGAAATGTTTGGTGGGCATGGAATGTTGACCAATATGGTAGGGTTTTAACAAGGGAAATTTCAGATATGGCTGGAGCGTAGTCCATGGCAAGTTTTAGAGAGGTATTGCTCAAGGCAAAATCTCAAATTGAAGAAATAGATACAGTAAGTGCATCGAGGCTGGAAAAGGGTTGGCTGTTTCTTGATGTCCGCGAGGCGGACGAGTACGAACAAGGTACCATCGAAAATTCGATGTTCCTTCCAAGGGGAAACCTTGAAGTGCAGGTGGAAGGCCGCATACCCGACAAGAAGCAAAAGATCGTAGTATTCTGCGCCGGTGGCGTCAGGTCCGCGCTGGCAGCGAAGTCACTTCAGGAGCTGGGTTATCAGCACGTGACCTCCATGGCCGGTGGCTTCAATAAATGGAAAGATGATGGCTTGAAGTGGGTGACCCCTAGAACGCTGACCCCTGAGCAGAGGAACCGCTATCAACGCCATCTGTTGCTTCCGGAAGTGGGTGAAGCTGGGCAGCAAAAGCTGCTTGAAAAGAGGGTTTTGCTATTGGGCGCTGGCGGGCTGGGCTCTCCTGCGGCGTTGTATCTCGCAGCGGCTGGAGTTGGACATATTGGAATTATCGATATGGACGAAGTCGACGCCTCGAATCTTCAACGCCAGATTCTCCACAACGTAGAACGGATCGGACAGCGCAAGGTCGAGTCCGCAAAAAAGACTATTTCGCTGCTCAACCCGGACGTTGAAGTTACAACATATGACGTGAGGCTTGGCGCGGATAACGTTTTGGACATTATTGACGGATATGATGTCATTGTCGACGGTATGGATAATTTCCCGACTCGGTATCTTGTCAACGATGCCGCGCTTCTGAAGAAAATTCCTGTCGTTCACGGTTCCATCTTCAGGTTTGAAGGTCAAGTGACCGTGTTCAAACCTTACGAGGGACCTTGCTACCGTTGCTTTGTGCCGGAGCCGCCTCCAGCTGAATTAGCGCCTTCATGTTCAGAGGCCGGGGTCCTTGGAGTATTGCCAGGAATCATTGGATCCATCCAGGCCATGGAAGCTATAAAGCTTTTGCTTGATCTGGGCGATCCGTTGGTCGGAAGACTTATGGCTTACGATGCCCTTGAAGAGACTTTTAGGACCTTTAAGATGAGAAGAGATCCGACCTGCCCTGCATGTGGCCCTGACGTCGATGAGATAGTTATCGCCGAATACGACCATTTATGCATGCCGCACGCAAAGGTGCTTGTCAACGCTTGATGGCGTGAGCAGCCTAAAGAGTTCTGGAAGTTAGTTCTAGGGTCCGGTCCCAAATGGGAATCCGGGCCCTTTTCGATTATTGTCTTTCATTATGTCGAAAATATACCGTCAGACTGACTCGGGAATCGAGATCGAACCTATCTATGGACCGGACAATCTCGAAGACTGGGACCCCAAAGTAAAGTTGGGTGGGCCGGGCGATGCACCGTTCACGCGCGGTGTCTACAAGGATATGTATCGCTCGCGTCTCTGGACCATGCGCCAATATGCTGGTTTTGGAACCGCAGAGGCAACAAATCAGCGATTCAAGTTCCTGCTTGATGCTGGTCAGACTGGATTGAGCTGCGCTTTTGACCTGCCTACCCAAATGGGCTATGACTCCGACCATCCCCGCGCCGAGGGTGAGGTGGGCAAAGTCGGAGTGGCCATCGATTCCATAGAGGATATGAAGATGCTCTTCAAGGATATTTCCTTGGATTCTGTGACTACCTCTATGACTATAAATTCTACCGCTTCAATCCTGCTTCTTCTCTATCAGTTGGTGGCTGAGGAAAATGGGGTGGCGCCAACCGAACTGCGCGGAACGATTCAAAATGACATTTTGAAAGAATATGTTGCCCGCGGAACTTACATCTATCCGCCCCGGCCATCGATGAGGCTCATTACCGATACCTTCAGCTACTGCCATGAAAACCTTCCTAGCTGGAACACGATCTCCATCTCTGGCTACCACATTCGAGAAGCCGGATCTACCGCCGTGCAAGAGATTGCCTTTACTATCGCAAACGGCATTGCATACGTGCAGGCGGCCATAGACGCTGGTCTCAATGTCGATGATTTTGCGCCTCGGCTTTCTTTTTTTTGGAACGCGCACAACAACCTTTTTGAAGAGGTTGCCAAGTTCCGTGCTTCGAGACGCATCTGGGCCAAAGTTATGTCGGAGAGATTCGGGGCAACGGACAAGCGGTCTCTTCTGCTGCGCTTTCACACTCAGACCGGCGGCTCGACGCTTACGGCACAGCAGCCTGAGATAAACATAGTGCGGGTGGCAATACAGGCTCTCGCGGCTGTTATGGGTGGCACACAGTCCTTGCACACTAATGGTTTTGATGAAGCCTTGGGTCTTCCCACCACCAAGGCTGCGAAGATTGCGCTCAGAACTCAGCAGATCATCGGTTACGAATCCGGAGTGGTCGACACCCCCGATCCTCTCGGAGGCTCCTATTTTGTTGAGACTCTTACGGACCAGATCGAATCTATGGCTTGGGATTATCTGGAAAAGATTGATGCCATGGGTGGCGCGGTAAATGCCATCGAGGCCGGTTTCATGCAGGATGAAATCGAACAGTCGGCCTACGTATATGCGAAAGCTGTGGACTCTGGATCAAAAGTAATTGTCGGAGTCAACGAGTTTACTGACGAAGCTCCAGAGTCGCCTGAAGTTTTCCCTATTGATCCAGCGTTGCAGGCGCGCCAGGTCGCCAGTTTGCGAGCCCTTCGGGAGGCCAGGGACGGGATGGGGGTTAGCGACGCGCTGGCTGACTTAGGTAAGAGCGCTCGAGAAGGTGGAAACCTCCTATACCCAATGAAAGAGGCTTTGCGAAGGCGAGCTACGCTGGGAGAAGTGTCCGACACACTGCGTGGAGTTTTTGGCGCATATCAACCGCGAGGCTAGGTCCAGTGCAATTTGTAATCATCGGAGGTGGACCAGCAGGCGTTCAAGCTGCGACTTATGGCGCCAGGCTGGGTGCCGACATAACCCTGATCGAGAGGGACATCCTGGGCGGAGCTGCGAACCTCTGGGACTGCGTGCCATCAAAGGCAATGATTGCGACTGGCGCGGTTATAAAGAAGCTAGAGAGGGCTGACCGGATCGGCCTTCCTGTCCACAAATTGGCTCCCAATCTTGACGAACTCAGATTGCGCGTCAGCTCGATCACGGAAAAGCTGGCAAAGTCGTACGACCAGCTCCTTGAGTCCCAGGGAGTAAGAGTTGTCAAAGGCACAGGGAAGATGATCTCTGCACACGAGGTGTTGGCAACTTTTGCCGATGGGCATGAAGAGGTCATTGGAGCCGATGCGATTTTGGTTGCCACAGGTTCGCGCCCCAGGATCCCTGAATGGGCGTCGGTGGATGGGATCAGCATTCTGACTACCCGTCACGCGTATCCCCCCAAGGAGATTCCTGAGCACCTGGTCGTCATCGGTTCAGGAGTTACTGGTGTGGAATTTGTGCATATGTTCAGATCTTTTGGATCGAAGGTTTCCCTAGTTGTTTCGAGGCAACAGGTTCTTCCCGCGAAAGACCCGGAAGTTGCTGCCGCGCTGGAAGCGGATTTCTTGGAATCAGGTGTGCTCTTGTATAAGGGAGCACGAGCAGTGGGGATCGAGCGGACCGAGAGTGGAGTCAGGGTTCATTGTGACGATCAGAGATCGATCGAAGGTTCTCACGCGCTTCTGGCAATCGGTTCTATCCCAAATTCAGAGAATTTAGGGTTGGAAAACGCCGGGGTATTTGTCGACAGATCTGGTTATGTCCCAATTGACCATCACTGCGTTTCAAATGTTCCCCACATCTATGCGGCTGGAGACTTGTCCGGGAAGCTGCAGCTGGCTTCGGTTGCGTCCATGCAGGGAAAGAAAGTTGCCGAGCATGTAATGGGTCTGGATGGACGTCAACATCGGCATCTCGATTACGAGAAAGCAGCCTCTGCGATCTTTACCGAACCCGAAATAGCTGAGGTCGGTCTCGCCGAAGCGGAGGCATTTGCGCAAGGGCGCAAGATTAGAGTGACGAAAGTTCCGTTTGCATCCAATCCGAGAGCGCTCATTGACGGCGATGCCAGAGGATTCGTGAAGATCCTTTCAGATCCTGCGACCGGAGTCGTTCTTGGAGGTTCGATTGTCGGTGCTCACGCAGCCGAGCTCATTTCAGTCATTGCTGTAGCGGTTACCGCACGCCTTAGGGTGACTGACATCGTCGAGTCTGTTCTTGTACACCCGGCACTTGCAGAGGCGCTGGCAGAGGCGGCTGATTAGCTGGGGCTGCTTGAGTTTCTTTCAAGCAGGTAGCTGCGGATTTCGGGCCTCAACGCCGCATCAATCACCGTTTGTGCCATAGCGACCGCTCCATCCAAGACAGCTTTATCAGCAGACTGGGTTATGCATGCGGCGCTGAACTCTGGCTGGTGGTTGACCGCTGGGTAAGAGTCGATACCGAGCATGGGATGAATCGAGGGTATCTTCAAAGATACATTAGCCATGTCCGTTGAGGCTTTCAATCGGCCTTTGATCTCGTTCGTGAAGATTCGGCCCAGCTTTTGCGCGTTGGCGACATAGAGTGCGGCCAGACGTTCGTCTGTGATGAACTCCGTATAAGTCTTGCTTGCCTGGGTAATTTCGACCGCTGCGCCCGTGGCTACGGCTCCGGCTTCAAAACAAGACCTAATCTTCGGTTCGAGCAGCTCAAGCTGGGCCAGAGTGTCGGCGCGTAAAATCCATCTTCCTCTTGTGTCTGACGGTATCACGTTGGGCGCATCTCCGCCTTTGGTCACGATGCCGTGGACCATTTCGTAAGGGTAAAGGTGCTGCCGCAAAAGGCCTATAGCTACCTGCGCTATCGTCATGGCGTCCTGGGAATTTATTCCATTTTGGGGAAATCCTGCCGCATGTGCTGCTTTGCCGAAGTACTGGATATTCAGATGCTTGCCAGCTATGCAGTCCATCCTGTCGGCTTCGACGGGGGACGGGTGCACCATCATCGAGGCATGAATTCCGTCGAATAATCCTCGGTCCATCATTTCGATTTTCCCGCCGCCTCCCTCCTCGGCAGGGGTTCCCATGATTTTGATGGTGGCATCGATGTCGTTGGCCAGTGGAGCGAGGGCTTTCGCTGCTCCGATCGCGGCTGCGGCGATAATGTTGTGGCCGCACGCATGCCCAATTTCTGGCAGGGCATCGTATTCCGCGCATATTGACAGCACGAGCGGGCCTCTGCCGATTGTGGCCACAAACGCGGTTTCGAGGCCGCCTGGGTTGGCGACCAGTGAATAGCCGAAGGCTTCGAGTTCTCCCGTAAGCCAGGCGCAGGCATTATGTTCTTCATACCCCAACTCGGGAGTGGAGTGAATCTTGTGGCTGAGCTGGATGAGCCTATCGGAATAATCCTGCACCTCGCGCAACGCTCTAGCCTTGGATGCTTGCAGCTGGTCACTCATCGAAGATTCGCTCCTTTGGGCCGTGCTACTTAGTGTGCCTGGCGTGAGTTGGTCTGGTGATGGATCAGGGGTAGTTTGCTTGGAATCTAAATCGGCTGAGGCAAGGGTCCGAGACCTCTAGCCGATCACAGCCACTATGTCTCCGCTTCCGACAGAGTCTCCCGGCTTTACCCTAAGTTCCTTTACCGTACCAGTTTTTTCCGCGTTGATCGCGTTTTCCATTTTCATAGCTTCGAGGATGCAAACGGTTTGACCAGCCTCGATACTCTGGCCTACTTCAACCAGTACTTTGACGATAGTACCCTGCATTGGGACCGCGATGGTGCCTGAGCCGCCGCCGATCTGGCTGTGAGTTTTTGCCCTCGGCCTCTTTCCATTAACGGAGCCAGTCTTGCTTGAACTGTCATCCAGGTCGCTCCCCGACAGCCAAAGTTTTACCTGGTAGCGCTTACCGTTTATCTCGGCGTCAACCTCGCGGAGAACCTTTGCCTCATCGTTTGATTCGCTTGGAGTCAACGGCGCAACAGCGAGGTTTTCAATTCCAGCCTTTTCTTCAACCCATTTAGTGGAGTGGCGGGCTTCAATGAAATCTTCGTGAGTCAAAATCGTCTGCAGCGCTGGAATAGTTGTGTGTACTCCGTCAATTACGGTTTCATCGAGCGCCCTGCTCATTTTCGCGATGGCCTTCGCTCTGTCGGGTGCCCAGACGATCAGTTTGGCGATCAGATTGTCATAGAACTGCGAGACGGTATCGCCTGACTCATATCCGGCATCTAGACGGACCCCAAACCCATCCGGCTTGAGGAATTTTGAAATAGTTCCCGGCGACGGGAGGAACTTGCCTTTGTCGGGATTCTCGGCATTGATTCGGACTTCGATTGCATGCCCCGTGCGCCTGATTTCTTCCTGAGCAAATGGGATTGCTTCGCCGGCTGCGATTCTTATCTGCAGCTCAACCAGGTCGAGACCTGTGGTAAGTTCGGTGACCGGGTGTTCGACTTGAAGCCGGGTATTCATCTCCAGGAAGTAGAACTGGTTGTCCTGATAGAGAAACTCCACCGTACCGGCATTGACATATCCGCAGGCTTTGGCAACTTTCACTGCTGCTGCGCCCATAGCCTGGCGCACTTCGTCTGGAAACTCTGGGGCCGGGGACTCCTCGATCAATTTCTGGTGCCGTCGTTGACTAGAGCAGTCTCGTTCGCCTAGCCAAACCGTATTGCCATAATTGTCGGCAAATATTTGCATTTCCACATGCCGGGGCCAGGTCAAGTAGCGCTCGAGGTAGCTTTCCGACCGGCCAAAAGATTTTTCAGCCTCTCTTTGAGCTGACTCCAACGCCTCGGCAGCTGATTCGGGGTTGTAGACAACGCGCATCCCTCGGCCGCCACCTCCATAAGCTGCTTTGATTGCCACGGGCCAACCATGATGGTTGCCAAAAGAGATGACATCCGAAGGGTCCTGGATAACCTCGATAGTTCCCGGCACGCCCTCAACGCCTGCTTTTTGGGCTGCGATCCTCGAACTTATCTTGTCGCCCATTATTTCAATGGCTTCAGGCGGCGGACCGATAAATGCGACGCCGGAGGACGTCACAGATCGCGCGAAGTCTGAATTTTCCGAGAAGAATCCATAGCCAGGGTGAAGGGCATCAACTTTTGCCTTTGAGATGATATCTAAAATGGTTGGAGTGTTGAGGTAGCTCTCAGTCACGGTCTGTCCGCCAAGGGCATAGGCCTCATCCGCCAAGCGAACGTGGAGCGCATCGCGGTCTAGCTCAGAATATATGGCTACCGTCTTAATGCCCATTTCGCGTGCCGTGCGAATAATACGAACGGCTATTTCGCCGCGGTTTGCGACCAGCAGCTTTTCAAACATCTTTCCTCACTTTACCTCCGCCATGTATATGTCTAAGGTTATAGAGTTATGAGCGAAATAAAAATTCCGATTCCAACTCAGCCAGATACTATCTGGAATCTTCGTCATCTGGGTGATGTCGACTCTACGAACAGTTATGCAACCGATCTAGCGAAAAAGGGTCTTCCAGAAGGCCAAGTTATCCTAGCAGATCATCAAAGTGCTGGCCGTGGCCGCCTGGATCGGGATTGGATTGACAGCCCTGGTAGTTCAGTGCTGATGTCGATACTTTTGCGCCCTAAATTCCCTCCACAATTTTTCTATCTGATAACCGCAGCCTTATCTCTCGCTGCTTCTCAAATCCTGAAATCGAAATTTTTTATATCATGCAAGCTTAAATGGCCGAATGATGTGATGGTCGCCGATAAGAAAATTTGCGGAATTCTAGCTGAAGCAGCCTACGGTGGTGTCGAAAATACCTGGGTAGTAGCCGGGATTGGTCTCAACTGCATGCAAAGTGGTGATGAGCTGGCAGGTTTGGGTCAGAGTGCTACCTCGATTTTAGCCGAATCAGGTGTCAGACTGAGCGAAGAAGGCCGAATCGATCTGGCGCAGCAACTCGCTGCTCAGTTCGCCTCCCTTTACGTTTCGCTGGAAGATTCGGATCAGAGGATTGGGCTCAGGGGTTTATATAGGAGCGCGTGTGACACGATCGGCAAGCCTGTAAGAGTGGAAATGCCAGGCGAAACATTGACAGGCGTCGCATCCGATATCTCGCCGGAAGGCAACCTGCTCGTCGAAACGGGCTCCGGTATGAGGGCAGTCCCGGCTGGAGACGTCATACATTTGCGTAAGGACTTCTGATGAGCAGCTAGCCTCGATTTTTTGAGATTGCAGTCAAACTCTTAATCCGTAAATTCCAAGAATTCAGACGCAATGAATGAAACCACCGATGTTTTGAAGTGGGAGGAGAGTAGGTTAAATTCCGTGGCAAATCCAATTAAAGGTCTTGTACTGGCAGGCGGCACCGGCACTCGCCTGAGGCCAATTACGTATACTTCGGCTAAACAGCTGGTCCCCCTAGCAAACAAGCCAATACTTTTCTACGGCTTGGAGTCTTTGGCGAGGGCGGGGATTCAAGAAGTGGCAATGATCGTTGGGGACACTAGGCACGAGGTTATGGCCGCCGTAGGCGATGGTTCACAATTCGGCATGAAAGTGACCTATCTGCACCAGGAAAAGCCGCTGGGATTGGCGCACTGCGTTCTGATGGCACGGGATATTTTGGCGGATTCGGATTTCATAATGTATTTGGGGGACAACTTTATTCGTGACGGGGTAGAGGGCTTTGTTGATAGTTTCTCCAAGAGGACCGATGGGACTAATGCCCAGATTCTGCTGGCAAAGGTACCGGATCCGCAGCGTTTCGGAGTGGCAACTTTGAACGATGACGGCAATATCGTGTCCCTGGTTGAAAAGCCGAAGGTCCCAGAATCCAATCTCGCTTTGGTTGGCGTCTATCTGTTCGACGCGTCGATCCACGAAGCGGTCAGGAGCATTAGCCCGTCTGCCCGCGGCGAACTCGAGATAACTGACGCGATCCAATGGCTGATCAGTAACGGGAAGAAGGTTAGATCGCACATTGTCGAGGGCTACTGGAAGGACCTTGGCGAGCCTGAAGCCCTGCTGGAGGGAAATCGTCTCGTCCTGGAATCGATAGGGCGAAGTATCGAAGGTGATGTCGATGAGTTGTCAACTCTTGACGGCCGGATAGTGCTTGAATCCGGAGCGGTGGTAGTTCGTTCGATTATCCGCGGTCCGGCAGTGGTAGGCAGGGGTACTGTAATCAAGGACAGCTTTATCGGACCCTTTACTTCCATAGCGGCTGGCTGTGTCATTGAGTCGAGCGAGGTCGAGCACTCGATTATCTTGAATGGAAGCCAGATTGTCGGTATCCATAGATTGGAAGGGTCGATTATCGGGAAGTCAGTGGTCGTTGCGAAAACCGAAAGGCGGCCCTTGGCGACTCGTCTCGTGGTCGGAGATCATTCCCGGGTTGATCTTGGATGAACAACCTTATGGCGCTTTGTAATATCCAAATCTAAACTACGCTGGCTAGGCCGTAGCTGTCAGAATTTGCGGGAGAGCACAGATGAGATTGATGATTACAGGCGGAGCGGGATTTATCGGTTCCAATTTTGTCAGATACTGGATTGAAAACCATCCTGGCGACCATGTTGTTGTGTATGACGCGCTAACCTATGCCGGCAGCCTGACCTCTCTTGCCGACTTGGAAGGGTCATTCAAATTTGTCGAGGGGGACATTGGAGATGTCGACTCTGCCAGGTCCGCGATCGAAGCGCACAAGATTGAGGTGGTAGTGAATTTCGCTGCCGAGTCTCATAATTCGTTGGCGATTTTGGATCCAGGTAGATTTTTCCGGACGAACGTTATGGGTACTCAAGGCCTGCTTGAAGCATGCCGCCATAGCAATATCCAGCGATTTCATCATGTATCGACTTGTGAGGTATATGGTGATCTGGATCTGGACTCCCCTGATGCCTTCACCGAATTTTCACCGTACTTGCCCCGCACTCCCTACAACGCTTCAAAAGCGGGTGCGGATCATGCGGTCAGGGCCTATCACCTTACCTATGGCCTGCCAATCTCCATTACCAACTGCTCTAACAATTACGGCAGATATCAGTTTCCCGAGAAGGTTATCCCACTATTCGTTACTAATGCCCTCGACGACAAAGATCTGCCCCTTTACGCGTCTACTCAGAACAAGAGAGAGTGGATTCACGCTTTGGATCATGCAAGCGCGATTGAGGCGGTGATCACCAAAGGCAAATCCGGGGAAACTTATCACGTGGGGACAGGAGTTGAAAAGAGCATCGAGGAGATAGCCAACTTGGTGCTCGAGGGACTTTTAAAGCCATTGAGTCTGAAGACGATTGTGCCAGACAGGCCAAGCCACGATCGGCGATACCTACTCGATTCATCAAAGATCCGAAATGAGTTGGGCTGGGAGCCAGCTATTTCGTTTGAAGATGGGCTAAGCGATGCAATTGAGTGGTACAGGCAAAATCGTAGGTGGTGGGAGCCGCTAAAGGCAAAGGCACCAGTAGTTGAAGGCCAGGCTTGGATAAAAAGCTCCTCTTAGGGCAAAGGAGAATTCGATGGGTCTAAAGGTCTTGGTGACCGGCGGCTCCGGTCAGGTTGGCAGTGAATTGGTCAGATTTCTGCTCAATAGCAGCAGCATCGAAGACGTGTTTGCCCCATCTTCAAGTGATCTTGACCTTTTTTCCAGAGATTCAGTTCTAGATTCGATTAGCCAGATGCAGCCCGATTGGATAATCCATGCCGGCGCCTGGACTCAGGTTGACGCATGCGAAGATGATCCGAGGCGAGCATTCCTCATCAATGGGCTTGGCACGAGATTTGTGGTCCAGGCTGCTGATATGGTTGGCTGCAAGGTTTGCTACCTCTCAACGGATTATGTTTTTGACGGAAGGTCGACAAGACCGTATTTGGAATGGGATCCGGTCGGTCCCAAATCGGTTTATGGCGCGTCAAAGCTGGCTGGAGAGGTGGAGGTGCGTTCCTGCGACCTGATAGTAAGGACCTCGTGGGTCATGGGCGAATTCGGGCACAACATGGCAAAAACTCTTGTCCGCCTGGCCAAGGGAGGAAACAACCATGGATTCGTCAACGATCAGATTGGTACGCCTACGATTGTGTCGGATCTGGTCAGATCGGTCACGGATCTATTTCTTGGTGGCCATTCTGGAATTTTTCACATATCCAACTCCGGGGAAGCCTCATGGTATCAGGTTGCGCAGTTTGTATTCGAAACGCTTGGTGAAGACGCCGGACGAATCTCACCCATCAGTTCAGAAGCCTTGAAAGGCTACAAGGCGCCTAGACCGCAATATTCGGTCCTTGACAACGCTGCGCTGCGAGGAAGCGGATTGAGCGAACTGCCAGAATGGCAGGATTCGCTTGCGGGATTGGTTTCCAAACTTTCGGGAGGGTCTTAGCCGGTGCCAGCCAGAATCGTGGAAGCCGTAGTGGTCAACTATAACGCTGGAGGGTATCTTGAGAGAGCCGTGGCTTCTCTCAAGAACGAGGGCGTCGAGCGAGTTTGGATCGTAGATAACGCGTCGTCAGACGGCTCCAGCTCGTTTGCCGAAACTGCTGGCGAATGGGTGTCAGTAGTGAACCCTGGCAAGAATCTTGGATATGGGCGTGGGTCGAACGCTGGATTTGAAAAGACCAATTCTCGATACGTAATCATCTCTAATCCGGATATTGAAGTTTTGCCAGGTGCCGTAGCGACCTTGATCAGAGAATTGGAAGAGGACCGCGATTGTGCTCTAGTCGGGCCCAGAATCCTCAATTCCGACGGTTCAATATACCCCTCAGTGAGATACTTCCCAAGCTTGGTAGATGCCGCCGGCCACGCGGTTTTTGGTCAGGTGTTTCCGACCAACCCGTTTACTAAAAGGTACAAAATGCTCGGGGCGGATCACGCGGCCTCTTTTGACGCGGACTGGGTATCAGGTGCATTTTTTCTCGTCCGATCTGATGTGTTTAGAAAGATCGGAGGATTCAGCGACGAATTCTTTATGTATATGGAGGACGTATTTTTGTGCAGAACCATTCGTGAGCATGGCTACACGATAAGGTTTTGCGGTAACGCGGTAGTTCGGCACGAACAAGGGCTTACGACAGCGTCAATGCCGGTCAGAATGGTGCTCGCTCACCATAAGTCGTTATGGACTTATGCCAAACTTACCAAGAATGCCTGGAGACGATTGGAGCTTGTGCCAATTGGAATTGGGATACTTCTCAGGCTTTTTATCTCATTAATACTGGAAAGGTTATCCAGGAAGGCAAAAAAACCTGATAATAAGTAGGTGAAATTCGTACTTATTGGTCCAAAGTGGGGCTAGCCTAAATGCGTCATGGCAAAGGGTTCAATTGGTAAACAGGTGGCTCGCGCCGCAGCAACTGGCGGGGGTCGAACTTCAAGAGGCGAAATCCCAATGGGATTTTACAGCGCTCTAGCGGTAATTAGTATTATCGGGGTCTTTCTCGTAGGTTATTCCCGATATGAGCTTCAGCATCCCGTATCGAAGCCGGTTGTGCACCCGGTGATAGGCGACAACTGGAATTTTGCCTTTGGAATCTACGATTGTTCTGCGTTTGTGCCGAACCTTCCCCAAGTGGCCGCATCATCCAAGACTTCATTCTCTACGTCTGGCAACGGGATTATCAACCTGTCACCGAAAGTTGCCGCGGACGAGGGAAAAGGTGCGACTCTCGGCAAGCTTGCAGGTAGTTACAAAGACGTGAAGTTTACCTCTTCGTCTATAACGATCCCCTCCAAGGGGACGATCAAGGTTGGAGCGTCCTGCAACGGGAAACCAACTGAGCTTCAGACGGCAGTATGGAGTTCGGTGCTGACTACCACACCGAAAATCTATACAGGTGATCCTTCGAAGGTTATAATTTCAAGCAATGATGAACTCATTACCGTTGGATTAGTGCCTAAGGGAACTTCATTGCCCAAGCCGCCGTCCACTTCGCAGTTGGCAAATGTTTCAGCGACCACCACAACCGCGGCGTCATCGGGCGTGACCACAACGACGGCAGCTCCAGGCAAATCGAAAGCGACAACCACAACGACCAAAGGTTCCTCGACGACCACCTCTTCAGCCGGGTGACTCCAGTAAATGAACTATGCAACTAAAGTTGTGCGTACCTTCGATAATTAAGTGCAACCGGGCTTTTGAGGGGTTTTAGCTGATGAAGGCAATAATTTTAGTGGGTGGGGAAGGAACTCGGCTGAGGCCCCTAACTCTGGACACGCCAAAGCAGATGCTTCAGGTGGCAGGAATTTCGATGCTCGAACGCGTTGTAAGCCGCTTGGCCTATTTCGGAGTCACTGAAGTAGTGCTCTCTCTGGGATACCGTCCGGACGTGTTCTTTGATGCGTATCCGGATGGTTATATACACGATGTCAAACTCACTTACGCTGTCGAGCCTGAGCCTTTGGATACGGCTGGCGCTATCCGTTTTGCCGCCAACGAGTCAGGCATAGACGAGACCATGATCGTGGTGAACGGAGACGTGCTCTCAGATATTCCTATCGATCATCTGCTTGAACTGCACCGTGAGCGAGGCGGACTTGCCACTATCGCCCTGGTTCCGGTTGCCGACCCTTCCGCATTCGGCGTAGTGCCGACAGACAATGACGGCAGAGTCACAGCCTTCATCGAAAAGCCGCCACCTGGCGTGGCGCCTACAAACTACATCAATGCCGGGACATATGTCCTTGATCCTAGAGTTCTAGATCTTATTGCCGGAGACCGGCGGGTATCGATCGAAAAGGAAATCTTTCCGCTGCTGGTCGAAAAGGGCGAGCTGTTTGCCAGGGGATATGGATGCTACTGGATCGACGCCGGAACTCCGAAGACGTTTCTCGAAGTTTCGTTGGATATTGTCGCTGGGAAGTTTTCCTCTCCGCTCCCGATCACCTTCGAACCTGACGATAAAGGTAACTGGAGCTGCCCGCATTCTATTGTCGAGGGTGAGATCCTGCCGTACTCCTATGTTGGACACAACGCTTACATTGCGCACGGCTCGGTGGTCGAAGCTTCTGTGGTTTCAGATAACGCGCACGTCGGCCAGGGAGCTCGCATCGAGAGATCGGTAATTCTTCCCGGGGCAAAGGTTCATTCGGGAGCGACAGTAGTGAACTCGATCATTGGTCAAGACGCTGTAATACCGATCGGGGCGGCGATTCTAGATGGCTCCGTCATTTCGCACCGGGCATTAGTAGAAGAAGGCTCGACCATAATGGGGCAACGAGTGCCCACATGAGCGATGATTCGGTAGTGGTAACCGGTGGTGCCGGTTTTATAGGATCGCATCTGGTTGATCGGTTGCTTGGCATGGGTTTTCGGGTCACGGTGGTGGATGATTTTTCCGCTGGGTCGATGTCTAATCTTGAAAAGGCATGCAAATTTGGTTCGCGGTTAGAAATAGTTCGTCAGGATATCGCCGGTAGTGAGATACTTGATTTAATGGAGACGATATCTCCAAGGTACGTTTTCCATTTGGCTGCGCAGTCGGCTGTTAGGCGCTCAATTTCCGATCCAATGTTTGACGCCAGGGTTAACCTCCTGGGAAGTCTGAATATCATCGAGGCTTCGCGCAAAGCGGGGGTCGAGCGCATCCTGTATGCAGCAAGCGGAGGCACACTATATGGCGAGCCTGACCCGTCCCTCTTGCCGTTGACTGAACTTACTGATCATCAGCCGCTCTCCAACTATGGCGTTTCGAAGAAAGCGGTGCTCGATTACCTGGGCGCATATCGAGCCATGTATGGTCTGGACTACGTTGCGCTAGCCCTGGCCAATGTATATGGTCCTAGACAAGATCCACACGGTGAATCAGGAGTTGTATCCATATTTACCGGCAATCTGATGTCTGGCCAGAGTTGCGCAATATTTGGTGACGGTAATCAGACGAGAGATTTCGTTTTTGTGGCTGATGTCGTCGAAGCATACATCCTGGCGCTGGATGCAGGGGGCGGCGAAGTATTCAATATCTCAAGCTCCGCAGAGACTTCAGTTAACGAACTCTACTGGGAGATTGCAAGGAGTCTGGGCACCTCTCTTGAGCCCGAATATCTTGAGGGTCGGATCGGGGAGCTGAGCCGGTCTTGCCTTTCCAATAGAAAAGCAGGCGAGATTCTGGGGTGGAAACCTCAAGTCGAGCTTGGCGATGGGTTAGGCAGGGTAATTAACTGGATTTCCGGCCGGAGATGATTATCTGAACAGATCGTCGGAGAAATCCCTGATGATCTCGCCTGCGACCGATGAGCGCCTGAAGAGAGTTTCATCCAAACCTCTGACAATCACGACTGGCATGCCGGCGGCCTTGGGTTTGGCAAGCTCTGCGGCCGAAGCTATCTCGTCCGCAATAGCTACCTCGGTTGCTACTAGGGTTTTGCCGCCGCGGTCTTTGGTACCTCTAAGGTCAACAAGTGCTGCGATGCCTGCGCAACCCAGCGCTATGTCCGTGACGCCTTTTCTCCAGGTTCGCCCAAATGTGTCAGTAATTATGACCCCGAGTTTCAGGTTTGTCCGATTGGAAAGTTGTTGATGGATCCGCCTCGCCGAAAGATCTGGATCTCGCGGCAGCAGCACCGCATAGCCGTTTTTGACATTCGACTGGTCAATCCCGGAATTGGCGCAAATGTAACCGTGGCGCGTTTCAGTAATGAAAAGGTTCCCCCGTTTTCTTAGAACACGTTTGGCTTCGGAGAGGACAAGCTTTTCGAACGCTGACTGATCTTCGCTATCCAGTTTGACGACGCGACCTTCGGCTTTTGAAACTATTTTCGATGTGACAACTACTACGTCGAGATTCTCCAATTCGCAGTTCGCGAGAATGACGTCTGCAAGGTTGTCATGCTCGCGAATTTCGCCGATGCCAGTCGGTGCGAATATTGAAATCAAGCTTGGCCTCCCAAAACGGTGTTCAATGCCGCGGATGCAAGATTCCCAGAAACATCTTGGCTGGTCATTAAAGTGTCGGTTTGCACGGTCCTGATACCTAAGCGGCGGATTTGATCTGACAGGCCTGAGTCTTTGTCGTCGATGACCATCGCTGAAATTAATTCTTTGTAATATTGGGCCACGCCATAGGCGGACTGTGTCAGGCCGAGTTCTGCCATGAGCTTGGCGGCCGGACCTTTGACCGCTTCGCCAGCGATGATCGGCGAGATTGCAATGACTCTGTCGCGTTTGCGAGACAGGATTTCAGATATTCCCGGAACCGCAAGGATCGGGCCGATGGATAATATTGGATTCGATGGTGCAAGGATGATTGCGTCTGCACTCTCAAGGGCCTCGCGAACGTTGGGAGTAATCCTGGCTTGGCCTGAGTGTTGGTAGGTGACTCGGCTTGCTACTGGCTGGTGCGCGTATTTTACGAAATATTCCTGAAAGGTAAGCTCTTGCTCTTGGCCGTCGATCAGCGAAGTTATGACGGTTCTCAGCGTGTCGTCAGTGACGGGTAGGATCCTGGGCTGGACGTTCCATCGTTTCCTAATTTTGTCCGTAACCTGCGTGAGGGTTTCCCCGGCACCTAGCAGCTGAGTCCTGAAGAGGTGCGTGGCCAAATCGCGGTCGCCAAGTCTGAACCAGGTTATTCCCCCGTAGTCTGCTAGGGCGTCCATGGTGTTCCAAGTCTCGTTCTCAAGTCCCCACCCGGTTTCAGGATTGATGGCGCTGCCGAGGGTATAGATGACTGTGTCGATATCGGGAGAAATATGCAGTCCGTGTAGGACTTCATCATCTCCTACATTGGAAATAATGGCAATCTCACTTGGATTTACTACCTGGCTCATACCCAGAGCAAATCTGGCGGCCCCAACTCCTCCTGAAAGTATTGCGATCACACAGGGCACCTTAGTATTCGCGTCTTCTTCGGCAGGTCGATTCTGAATTGGGTTTTACTTGCAATCTTTAGTTCAAGGCAAAGCAGGCCAGGCTCTATGATCATTGAGAAGGAATTGCGAGGACTCTGGGTGACAAGCCGGCCACAATTGAAGATTGCATATGAGGCAACTGCGCTTCTCGGCGCGCGAACCGGCGTAGGCGAGTTTTGTTATGGCGCCTTGGAGGCATTGAGCCGAATCCAGTCACTTGAGGTAAACGCATTTGCGATAAGTTTCCGCAGCCGCCACCTCCTGAAGAGCGAACTTCCCAATGGCGCGGGCTTCAACGACTGGATATTGCCTGCTAGGCCGCTTCACGCCATGTGGGGGAGCTGCAACTTTCCTAATTTGGAACTGTGGGATACAACCATAGATGTCGTGCATGGAACCAATTTTGTGGTTCCGCCAACAAGGCGCGCCGGGAAAGTTGTAACGGTGCATGACCTCACAACTGTGCGCTTTCCAGAGCTGTGCGATTCGGCAACACTGATCTTTCCAAAAATGGTTCAAAGGGCCATCGACGCTGGGGCATTCGTACACACGCCGTCGCAGTTCGTGGCTAACGAGGTGATCGAAAATTTTCGCGTCAACCCGGATAAGGTTGTCGCGATCCATCACGGTATACCAAGAATTGATCCTGAAACGGATTTAAAAAATGTCCAAGTCCGTCCTTTGGAGGGAAAGAAATTTGTTTTGGCGCTCGGGACAGTTGAGCCAAGAAAGGACTTTCCGCTTTTGGTCCGCGCCTTCGATGAGATATCGAGAGAGATTTCGGACTTGATTCTTGTGATAGCCGGCAAGGACGGGTGGGGCACTCAAAGCCTAACAAGCGCAATTGCCAGAGCGAAATCGAGGTCAAGGATCATTCGCCTTGGCTATGTAAGTCAATCAACCAGGCAGTGGCTGTTGAAAAACGCGGCAGTGTTCGCATATCCCTCGGTCTACGAAGGCTTCGGCTTCCCGCCGCTTGAGGCCATGACGTTGGGTACCCCTGTGGTTTCGACGAATTCCGGTGCGCTGGAGGAGGTGTTGTCTCGAGATTGCGCGATCCTGGTTGAGTCCGGTGACCTGGACGCCCTGGCAAGTGGAATCCTACAAGTCGTGTCCAATGGTTCGGAAGCCGCAAGGCTCGCGCATGCCGGGCTGGAACACGTGGGCAGATTTTCCTGGGATAAGTGCGCGAATGGGCTAGCTTCTCTTTACCGGCTTGCTGGTGGCAAATAAGAATGGGCCGATCTGTTACCAAGCGTGTGTTTCTGTTGGCAGAGCAAATGCGCAGCAAAATCCCTGGCGGCATCGGTACCCATACCACAGCGCTTTTGGGGTCGTTTCCAGGTGTAAGTGAAGAGTTTCCCGGGCTAGAGTTGGAGATCCTAGTAACCAGGGCCAAAGGGCCCGAGACCTTGGATAGATTTGGTATACCTATCCGTTACCTGACATTCAGCCATGACGTCTTTATGCGGCTCAGTGACCTCAGGGTCCCTGTGCTAAATCAGGGAGCTGGGATTTATCATAGTTTTTCCATGTTTATTCCACCGTCTATCAGGCACGGCCAGCAGCGGGTTTGCACAGTTCACGATTTGGCCTTTGTCAATCATCCTGAATTCTTCACAAGGCGCGGTGTCGCATGGCACTCCAGGAAGCTGAGTGATATCGTCAAGGGCAGCTTTCCCGTCGTGGCGGTATCCGAGCGTACGAGTGAAGCACTGTTGTCTCGTGGGATTGATGGAGAGAGGATTCGGGTCATCGAATCGGGTGCTGATCACCTTGGTCCGGCGGACCTAAATGGTTGCAGGAAGCTATTGAAATCGCTGGGAGTGGACGGGCGCTTTATTCTCAGTGTTTCGACTCAGGAACCTAGAAAAAATCTTAATGGATTGATACGAGCTTTTGAACTGAGCAGGAGTTCCGATCCTAGTTGTCCCGAATTGCTGGTGGTGGGTACTCAGGGATGGGGCGCGGAAACCATTCGGGTTCCTGGCGTGCATTATCTGGGTTATGTGCCGGAGGGGATCCTGGTTGCTCTCTATCAGTTTGCTGAATTCCTAGTATACGTCCCCTTCGAGGAGGGATTTGGGCTTCCGGTTGTAGAGGCGATGGGTCACGGCCTGCCAGTGGTTGCCTCAGCCGTTCCGGCAGCTGCAGACCAAGTTGAAATAGTGGATCCCAGTGATGTGGACTCGATTGCAAAGGGCATATCCCGACTAGCTAAAGATCGGGACCGGCGACAGGACCTGAAGGCTAAAGGTTTGGAGCGTGTAAAGGGTCTGACCTGGGCAAGTGCTGCTAGAAATCACATGAAACTTTGGGAGCAGATTTAATGCCAGGGCGAGGATTGGTGATAGATGTATCTAGTGTCCCGCCCAGACCGGCTGGCGCAGGTCGGTACGCCATTGAGCTAGTTTCGAACCTTCGAAAAATTGCTGAAGGGTTTGACCTGATCTCCAAATCGGGTGATGTCGAGTTTTGGGAGCATACAGCCGCGGGGAAGGTAATTGTCAGGGCTCCAAATAGCAGGCCTTTGAGGATTCTTTGGGAGCAGAAGATTCTGGCGCGGAAACTCAATAGACGTGGCGAGCGAATTTATCACGGCATTCACTACACCATACCCAGGGCGTATCACGGGTTGAGAGTTTCCACAGTGCATGATTTGACCATGATCGAGCATCCCGAGTGGCATGAACGTGTTAAGGTCAACTACTTTTCCCGAGCAATTCGATATGCCGTGGAAAATGCCGATGCGATTGTGGTTCCAAGCTGCTTTACCAAGAGCCGCCTTGAGTCGCGCTTTGGCGCGCTTGAAAAGGTGCATGTGGTCTATCACGGGGTCGATCATCATCGCTTTATGCCCAGAGAAGGCGTCATGGGAGAGAATCCGGTGCGCGGGGTGCCCGGATTGTCGGGCGAAGGCAGGGTCGTGCTGCACATTGGCACCATTGAGCCCAGAAAAAATATTGAGAATCTAGTAAAAGCCTTTGAGATCGTGGCCGGCGGAGAACCAAATATCCGCCTCGTGCTCGTTGGACAACAAGGATGGCAGTCTGGTCCGGTATTCGATCTGATTGGCCGGTCAAAGTACCGGGAACGAATTCATGTGATTGGGTATCTTTCCGATGCTGATCTGTTGGCGACGCTTTATGCCGCGTCGTGCGTCGCCTATCCGTCATTTGCGGAGGGATTTGGTTTGCCTGTACTGGAGGCAATGGCAGCAGGTATTCCGATAGTAACGTCGGCCGGTTCCGTCATGGAGGAAGTAGCGGGCGATTGTGCCTGGCTCTGCGATCCTCGAGACCCAATTAGTATTTCTGAGCAGATTTTAGAAGCGATATCGGGCTCGGATGATTCAAGGTCAAAGGTTGCCGATGGTATGGCGCGATCCCACCAGTTCAATTGGCTTGATACAGCGAGGAAGCATCTTGAAATCTATAACGAACTCGGCTTCGGTCTGGGAAGCTAGCACCGACTCATGAAGGCTTTGATAACAGGCGCCAGCGGGTTCGTAGGCGGACACCTGGCAAAACACTTATTTTCCAGCGGTGATGAAGTGCTGGCGATGGATCCTTCGGTCGATATTTCCGATGAGTCCGCTCTTTTCGAGGCAATGGCCGCCTTCGCTTCTGAGCGTGTTGATGTCATCTATCATCTTGCAGCTCTTGCCCACGTGGGAGATTCCTTTGGGTCGTCGGGCAAGGTGTTCGGAGTCAACGTCATCGGGACGCTGAATCTTCTGGAGTCATCACGAAAGATTTTCCCAGAGGCAAAGATCATTGTCGTGTCATCGTCCGAGGTCTATGGAAGGGTTGACCCGAGATATCTTCCTGTTGGCGAAGGAGCCCCACTTGCCCCTTTGTCGCCTTATGCCGCCTCCAAGGCAGCGGCCGAGCATGTGGCTTTGCAGGCTTTCCGCGCCTACGGGCAGCAAGTCATAATCGCGCGCCCCTTCAATCACATCGGTCCCGGGCAATCGGATAGGTATGTTGTCTCTGCGATCGCCAAGAGGGTGGTGACGGCGAAGATGAACGGTAGCCGTTCAATTGTCGCCGGGAATTTACAGTCCAAGAGGGACTTCACGGATGTTCGAGACGTTGTAAATGCCTATAGGAAGATGGCGGAAATTGGTGTACCTGGCGTCGTTTACAACGTTTGCTCCGGGAAAGCCGAGACGATAGCTGACCTGGCGGAAAAAATAATTACGCTTGCCGGAGCTGATGTGAAATTCGTCAGTGATCCGGGTCTTAGCCGAGACGTGGAGGTGACTGATATCGCAGGGGACTCCTCCAGGTGCCGATCGGAGTTGAACTGGAGGCCTCATATTCCTACCGAGACAAGTTTGAAAGATGTTCTAGCGTGGTGGTCAGCTCGCCTAAAAGCCGATTGAACTTGCGCCGTAGATCATTTTTTGCAACCATGGAACGTTGGAATGTCAGGATTGAAAGTCCAACCACCGTATAGGCAAGATCTCTCGCAGATTGTGAATTGTTTATTTCGTCGTTTGCCACACGGCTAGTTTATTATATTTCCATGTAGAAGAGGCTTGTCGCGCGTAGGAGGGGAAGCTGGCCGCCAGAGGTGCGGCCCGCCAACCGGATCAACTGACTAGATTCTCCATTTGGCGGCAATCGGTTCGCGACGCCGCTTCCATGAGCAGGTGGCGGTAGATTGACTGGAATTCCTGGGAAATCTGAATGAAGGTCCGTATAAATCTAGGTCGGCAAGAGGTCGTAATATCAACTAATGTGCACCATTGAAGTTTATGCAGGATAAGCCACTTTCCATTAGAACAGTGAGTTTTTGCTGCGCAAGAATAGACCGATTGAGGGTACCCTGAATACTCTGATGCCTAAAGCGCCTCATGTCGTAGCTGTTGTAGTGGTTCATAATCCGGGAACCTGGTTCCAGGCGATGCTCGACTCGCTGCGCGACTGCGACTACCCCAACATTTCAAGCATTTTTGTCGACACCTCTAGCGATGTCGACGTCACTGGCGCTATTTTGAATACGATTCCAGCGGCAACGATAATCAAAGCCGATCCGACTACTGGATTTGGTGCGGCCTGCAATATTGGTGCGCACAGCGCTGAAAGTGCTACGCACCTGCTGTTTTGTCACGACGACGTTGCTTTTGCGCCAGATGCAATTAGAAAGATGGTCGAGGAGGCATTTCTTATGAATGCCGGGGTGGTGACACCTAAATACGTGGTCTGGAACTCGCCGTCAAAGATTTTTGCCCTAGGCGCTTCGATGGATAGAACCGGTTCGCTGGTGAGCCGCGTGGATGTTGGAGATCTCGATCAGGGCCAATACGATATTTCTCATGAGGTCTTTGTCGCGCCGGGCGGGGCAACGCTCGTGCGCAGCGACCTTTTCGACGCCATCAAAGGCTTCGATGAAAGGATGTTTCTCTACTACGAGGATGCCGATCTGTCATGGCGTGCTCAAATCGCTGGAGCTCGAATCGTCGCGGCTCCACTTGCCAAAGTGCGGCATCTTTTGGTTTCAACCCTTGGATCGCGCAGAGCTCGAGGTGGGCGTCGCAAGAATAGCGCTGCTGTACGGTCACGCCTTCCCCGCCACGACCGCATAAGGTATTCTAGAAAGAACCAGCTTAGAGCACTTTTGGGCAATACTCGGGGTTTTCCTGGCATTATATCTTTGGCTCAATATTTTGTGCTGTCGGTCGTCGAAGTTCTTTATTTTTTCATTACTGGAAAGCCAAAAATCGCCTTCTCGATTTTTGAATCTTGGCCTGCGGTTGTCACTGGTAGGAGATCTATTAGGCGAAAGCAAAAATCGATATCGCACTATCAGGTCAAATCAGACGCGGTGCTGCGCAAGCAAATGACCCGCGGTAGTGCAAGGGTGAAGGGTTTCATAAACAGCAGGAAGAACTTTAAAGGACAGGGTGAAGAGGCCCGCCGCGTTTCCGCATGGCGCGACTATTCGACCGAGAGGTCTTTTTTGGATAGGCTGACCAAGCCTAGCCTTAGAAGGCCCAAGGACTCGGGCAGATTTGATGAAAGTTCGGCGATAGCGATCGCTATGGCCCGCCTTTCAAGGATATTCATGTGGCTCATGATCGGGTTCGTGCTGGTTGGAAGCCGGCAGGTAATATTTGGAAATATTCCGTTGGTTGGCCAATTTCTACCCTTTGGGCCGGCTCATACCCTTATAGCAACATACTTTTCGGGTCCACTCCATCACCATGGACCAGTTGCGCCATCTCCAACGTCAGATCTAATCCTCGGCGCTCTTGGCTATGCCTTTTTCGGTGGTACGGGGATCGAAGCAGATTTCATCTTCGCCGCCTTGATTGCGATGGGATTACTTGGGCTATATCGCATCGTCGCGGACCTACGCAACAGGACAGCCGCATATGTTGCGGTGGCACTATACGCGATAGGCCCGATTTTAGGGGGCGTAATTTCCTCCGCATCTTTGAGCGGCCTCGTGGTTTACTCCCTGGCTCCATGGGTATTGCTTAGGATGTTTAGGTTGTCAAATCTTCCCGGCATCTTCAGGTCCCCCCGCCTTTCGACGCGCTACGAGCTAGCCGTCGAGGGAATCTGGCTGGGGTTGATATTTGCGTTCGCCCCGTCTTTCATTTTCGTGTTTGCCCTAATAGTCCTGGTGGTCTGGGTCGTTGGAAACCTTCTTGGCTATCTCGGATCAAGCAAAAAGTATTTTGCCACGCAAGCTGGCGCATTCGGCCTTGCTGTACTTCTGAATTCTCCATGGATTGTGTCGTTATTCCTGCCGGGCTCGCATGCCTCATCGCTTTTTGGGTCGGCGGGCCCGGCGCATGTAGGCATATCGTTGCTGCTGCTGATGCAGGTTTCCCAAAGCTTCCCGGTGGCATCGCTGTTTGGACTTTACTTCGTCGCGTTCGTCGCATCGTTTATATTCGTGAGAGAGCGCAAGGCGGACAGGGTTCTTACGCTCCTTGCCATCTTTTGCGTGATGCTGGTCGTAGTCATTTTTTCCTCCTATGGAGCTCTCGGCCAAGACCCGATACCTCCGTCGATAGTCTTGCCGATTGCATATCTCGCGGCGGTGACTGTGATCGGGTCGGGGATAGAGGCAGCGTTCACAGCGTTGCCTGCAATTGCAATCGGATGGCGGCACTTGGTTATCGGTCTTAGCGTTCTGTCAATACTCGTTGCCAGCTATGCCATGTTGGGCGGCAACAGCTCGGGACGCTATCAGCTGGTCTCGCGGGGTTACGAGTCTTCACTGAGCTGGATGGTAAAGGATTCTTCGAGCAACCCCGGAGAGGTGCTATGGTTAGGCAGGCCTGGGACTCTTCCGATTGGGTCGTACCAAATTTCTAGCGACATGTCAGCAGGGGTAGCTGAAATCGGCAATCCGACAGTTGAGTCGCTTTACCCGCCATCGAACTCCGTTCAGGACCAGCAGGTCATAAGTGCGGTAAAAGCTGCAGTTCAAGAAGATACCGTATATCTAGGCAAACAGCTGGCAAAACTGAGAATCAAGTACATAGTGATTCCCCAGTCTTCGATTTCCAACCCATCGTTTCTAACTAGCGATCTAAACCTGATGCTTTCGAGACAGCGCGACCTGAATCAGCTGGTGGCAGATCCGTCGGTAGTGGCATTCTCAGTGAGCGAACCCATCCAAGCTATCCAAGCCACGCACTTGAGCGACACTCAGTCAGTCTTGAATGTACTGCGGCTTGCTCTAGATTTAGCCGTGGCGATTCTCTGGCTCGGGATGATCGAAGCGGCACTTAGTCGTAGATCTGTGGCCCTATGGCTTGCACGGAGGTTCTTTGCCACGAATGCTGGTCAGACGATTAGTACTTTCGGCCGTCTCTTCCGTTGGAGTATCAACTCTGAGAATATCACCAAGATCGGGAGATCGAAAAGTGAGACGGAGAAACTCAGAAATGAGACAGATGCGGTATCTGCGTCACCAGAGAGTGGCAATGCCAGGGAAATCAAACATGTCAGGATCACATCCGTGCGGGAGGATGATAAGAAATCTGCGCCATCCGATTCGCCGGATGACAGGACAATGGATGCACAGGTGACTGATGGCGAAGTCTAAGCGCGCAAAGGGCGCCAAACAATTTTCCAAGCTGCAATGGTCGTTGTTGACGGCATGTGCGGCCTTTGTTGCTTTTTTTGGAGGTCTTGGTATATTCATTGGCGAGCAGGGCGCGAACAATCCAATTCGTGAGGCTACCGTATTGGCGACCGAAAGGTTGGCCGTGGCAAGCGTGTCTCCCTTGAATTCCGATTCTTCATCGTGGTACTGCACGTGGAATCTGCCAGGCAAGGGTGGCATTTCAAACGTCTCGGTGTTATTAGCCAATACCTCTTCAAAGGAGGTTAATGCCACGCTTAGCGCGTTCACGGCGGGTGGGAAGCAGTCGCGGTCTTTTAAGTTTCCAGCGCATAGTTTTCTCAGGTATCCGGAAACAGTCACTCCAACTGTGCAGTCAGGTGCGGTTGCATTCGTCGCGAGCGGGGGAGGGACGGTAGCGGAGTTAGAAGTCTCAGGGCAGGCTGGCTCAACTGTATCCCCATGCAATTCGTCGCCGTCGGCAAACTGGGTGGTGCTTGGGGCGAATACTCAGAGTGGTTCCGCTTCCGGCATCTCGATTTTTAATCCCTTTGGCCAAGATGCTGTAATCGACGTCTCTTTGAGTTCTCCATCCAGCCGCTTTAATCCTGCCGCGCTGAGAGGACTTGTTATTGCGTCGAATTCATACCGAAAAATTGATCTGACCAAATATTTCCCCGGACTGGGTCATGTTTCTGTCATGGTTACCACCAGGATTGGGCGCGTGGTAGTAGGCGGCATCGTTCAAAGGAACGACAAAGGTGATACTGGACTGGCCGCGATGGCTACTTTCCCTGCATCCGCCTCGCAATGGAGATTTCCGATCGGGGAGCTGTCCAGTAATCAGAGCCAAGATATTTTGATCTTCAATCCAAACGCTTATGAGGTTTCAGTAAACTTGAATTTTTCTTACCTCGACCTTCAAGCGGTGCCTCCATCTTCGTCAACCACGACCAGTACCGTCCAGGCTGCGGGGAAGGCTAAGACAGGAACGTCCCAGACGAGACCGACACCGGCTGCAGTGTCGAATGCGCCCTTTGATCTTACTGAAGCAATCGCCGGCGATACGGTTGACGTAGTATCGGTGAAAGCTGATACGCCGATTAAACCGGGACTGAATTACAAAGTTCAAGTGACTGTAAAGGGAGGGTATGGGGTTGCCGCCGCTGAGGCGTTCGTGGGTTCGACGGCAAATCCAAACACGCGATATCAGGTTGTTGGCGGTACACCGCTAACGACTAAGCACTGGATTGCACTATACGACCCTTCGGCTATGGGTGTTTCTGGTGCGCTAGCCTGGTTGGCTACGTTCGATACCAGAAATAGTGCCCCCGTATCCCAGAAAACGCCTCTGGTGAACCTCGGACCAACTTATATAGCTCCACCTGGAAAAGCCCCGGCAAAATTGCCAATCGGTCAAGCTTTGATCGCTCAGACCTCCAATAAGGTTTTGAAGTCCAACGTCCATTTGAACACTGTTGGCAGCTTGGCTCCTGCTGTCACGGGATTAATTGTGTCGTCTAAAATGCCTTTCGCTTTGGGCTCGACCATGGGGGCGAACCCGGGGGACCTATACGTGGTTCCTGTCCTTCCTTTCGCCAACTAATTTAACTAGGTGCAGGGCGAGGATTCGGAGCCAGTGATACGTCGGTGGCATGATCGCTTTCGTGCCATGCAATGAATTAGTTCCGACCTTGGCATTTGGCCGAAAGTTGCTTGCAAATTGCGCAGCTTGCCTTGTATGGGTTGTGCCAACTGAACCGTATCCGAGAAGCACCTCTGTCACGGGTTGTCAGTTAAAGATTGAGCAGCTTCACTGTTACGAACTAAGACAAAAAATAGACCGTAAGGCGTCATCTTGTATTATGTGCTGGGATTTACTTTGAGGTGCCGGTTATGCTGTAGCCTTTTCGGCATTGAAGAACTGGTTGATTGGGAGTGACTTCAGCGGATCGACTTGAGCTGCTTGCAAGGGGTGACGCAGCTATCCCGTTAGCGTGCTTTGATAGCCGGTCTGTGGCGATTGGGTTAAGGTATGTGAGCGGGGGCGCTTCGGTAGGCCAGGCAAAATTACATCAGGGGAAAAGATATGGATGTCATGCGCAGGGAAATTGCAATATGCACCAGAATGCTGGTCGATGTGGATATTCTCGAGTACAGCGGACACATAAGTGCGCGCTTACCATCCGGAGACGCATTTCTGATCCAGCAGGGTGATGATGTACGTTCCAATCTGGATCCATCTCGATTACTAGTCGTGGGTCTCGATTGTGAGGTGGTTGAAGGGGACGGAATACCGCCTTCCGAAACTCCCATACATGCCGAAATATACAAGGCGCGTCCAGATATCAGAGCGGTCGCGCATTTTCATCACGATCCCACGACGATGTTCTCAATGGTAAAAGGGCGGCCGCTTCTGCCAGTGAAGAATCATGCAAGTCGCTGGTCTGACGGTGTGCCAGTACATTCCGATGCTTCCCATATATCATCCGTTAGTCAGGGCCAGGAACTCGTTCGTACGTTGGGGGAGTCAAACGCAGCTCTACTCAGAGGGCATGGCGAAGTAGTGGTTGCGGAGAGCGTTATGACCCTATTCGCCGATGTAGTGCATTTCATTGAAAATGCGCAAGCCTTGGCTCATGCCGGTTTGCTTGGTGAAGTGGAGCCATTGAACAATGAAGATATGGAGAAGTTTCGATCGACTTTCAAGCGTGAAAAACATGCCAGGAAGCTATGGTCTTACTACTCGGTTACGGCTGCAAACAAAGGCGTGATTCCTGCCGAGTGGCTGGATGAATGATTCCCCGCCAATTGTGATTTGGATCGGCGTCTTGGCCACGAGTCGTGGGACCGGCGATAGTTAGCGGTCTAAGACGGGGTGCTCCATATTCATGCGCCCCGCGAGTCATTTTATTGGAGATTGCGGCGAGTTCACGTATGCCTGGACTGGGATCGGATGGTTTGTCCGGGTGTTTGGGATATCAAAAATACCGCATTTCAAGCAGGCTCAAACAAACCAAAGTTACTGTCTCGGATGGCTTAACGGATAATCATATAACCATATAATGGACTTGACTTGCTAGCAGTAACCTGCTAGAAAGTTGAAGGCGACAAGATGTTGTTTTCCTTCGCTGGGGGTGCGAGGATGTGGATGCGATCTAGGGGACCCTCGACAATGTTAAGGAAACATTAGTCTGCTGTCGCAAGCTAAGTTGCATAAAGCAACTGGAGTTAATAACTTTAATATGGGGGGAAGTTGAAGACTAAAATTTCAGGACTTATCTTGCTTTCGGCGCTGTTAGTCAGCGCATGCGGGTCAAGTAGCTCAACAAGTTCTACCGCAACCACTGCCGGAGGTTCGGCAGCCACAACCAGTGCCGCAGGTCAGCCCTCGACGGCAACCCAGCTCAACTTCAATGCAGATGGTACGCCAAATCTTAAGGGTCTGAGCTTTGCAATTGGAAATGCAGCCGGGAGTGCTCACATTGGGGACACCAATGTTTACAGTCTTGTTCAGTTTTTGAAGAAATGGGGTGCTAGCGCAACC
>DAHVRV010000023.1:0-36799 GCA_027322285.1 Actinomycetota bacterium | reverse complement strand
CTTCAATTGGGGTACCGTGCTCGAGTACCTCTAAGCTGACTAACTCCTCGGCATTTTCTCTGATCAAATCAGCTATTTGACTTACAATCTTTGAGCGTTCCGCTTGTGACTTTTTAGACCATATTGGAAACGCTTTTCTAGCAGCTTCAACTGCCTTGTCTACGTCAGATTTGGCACCTAAGGGTACCTGGCCGATCTCCTCTTCGGTGGCCGGGTTATACACCGCAAAGGTCTTGCCTGAATCGGCGTCTAACCATTCTCCGCCAATCCACATCTTGTGACTATTCAATGCTTCCTCCATCCAATGTGATACGTCGCTCTAATAGCGCGCAAAATCCTGACTCCCTTGAAATCAGACTTGAAACTTGTCAAAAATTTCCCCTCGAATTACCCGCATCGACAAATGAAACTCAAATCATCAACACTTTCATTGAACATCTGGATACTTGTTTACTACAACCGATAGCGCCAAAGCCACTTTTGGAGCGAATTTGTTTTTCGTCATGGCTCAGGCGCGTTGTCATTTGGATCGAATAAGAGTTATGCCGTTCGATGAATGAAAGTAGAAAAGTTCGGTAAATGCCTTGAAATGAAGATGGTCTTAGTGTACGGTCTACAAGAATAGAAATGTTAAGTGAGTGGATATATGAAAAGTAAGTGGATGCAAGAATATGTCTTGACGGTGGGAAGTCGTGAAAGCAGACCTGGTTTACCTACAGGAATTTGAGCAGGCACGTGGATTCAAGTGCCTCAACAGTGATCTGAACGTGGTATCCAGATTGATCGAACAGTGAGTCGCACAAAAGGCTCAGTTAGTTTTAATTGAAGGGGGAAAGTATGATTCGCGGGGCCACTAAGGATCGGCGACGGTATCGGGGATTGTTTGCCGCGATGGGCGCAGTCTCGATTTTGACGGCTGGCTGTGGAAGTTCAGCCTCAAATGTAAGTTCAAGTGCTTCAAGTTCTCAAAGTACTAGTAGTAATGGCGGTTCGAATAGTGGGCTTGCCTATGCGCAAAGTCAGGTACAAAAGTATTTAGGAGCACCGACGTTTAGCGGACCACCTGCGCTCGCCAAGGCACCTGACTTGACGGGTAAGACGATCTGGTATATTCCGATTACTAATAGTGTCGACTCGCTTGCGGGCATTGGCACGACAATGGCCGCAGCACTGAGTCACCTTGGCGCAACTGTGCACGTTTGTGACGGTGGTGCGTTACCCACCACCGTCTCTAACTGCATGTCAATGGCTGGTCAGCAAGGTGCAGCAGCCGTAGTCACGTCATACATTGAATACAATATGGTGCCCACAGCGTTTCAATCTCTAGAAGCAAAGAATGTACCAATATTGGTCGCGGGTGAGCCAGTGCCTTCGGGAGTCACGCCAAGTGCAAATCTTCAGTTTCTGGACGCCAATAAGCAGGCCGACCTGTTTCAGGAGCTAAACGGCTATCTGACTATAGCGGATAGTAAAGGCAAGGCTAACGTGCTTGTCGTCAAGTTGGCGGATTCACCTGAGACTATCCATGCGTATAACCTGGAGATTGACGTGTTCAAGAAGTACTGTCCTGGTTGCAAGGTGAGTTCAGTCTCCATGCAAACTGCTACAGTTTCCCAATTGCCATCAGCTGTATCAGCGGCACTTGTTTCTAATCCAGGTACCAATTACGTAAACGTTCCGAGCGATGCGTTTCTCCCGCCAGTTGTGGGCGGTATCCAATCTGCCGGTTTTGCCAATAAGGTGAAGGTAATTGCATCAGATGGTGGCCTTGCCGGACTTCACGATGTTGCCGCAGGAACGGTAGCTTATGATCCTGGTAGCCCGATTGAATGGCAGGGTTGGCAAGATGCCAACGCGGTAATCAGAATGCTTTCAGGCCTTTCAGTCATTCCTGAGGGAGCTGGTCCCACGCGGATCTTCGGTGCCAGCAATATTCGGTCGCTAGACCTCACGTCTGCAAATTATCTCAGCACCAGCTTTTACGGAATATCTCAGAGTGCATTTGAGGCTCCATATCTCTCTGCATGGCTGGCTAGCAAATAATGGGAGAAGGTCGCAGAATTCTTCCGCGACTTGAGGTTCATAACCTCGCAAAGTCGTTCGGGAGCACACAGGTGCTTCGGGATGTCAGCATTGTCGTCCAGCCTGGTGAGATTCATGGACTAGTCGGAGAGAACGGTTCTGGGAAATCCACACTGGTAAAACTTCTAACTGGGTACCACACATGCGAAAAGAGTGCTTCAATTTCGGTGGATGGGAATCAGCTAGCCGTACCGGTGCATTGGCAGCAGGCTCATGCGGCGGGAATTTCCGTAGTGCACCAGGACCTGGGTCTCATCGATGATCTAAGTGTTGCCGAGAATATTGGTGTTGGTGGTTACCGGACTCGAGGCCTCTTTCGTACAATTGACTGGCGGCGGCAAAAGGAGGTTGCCGCCAGTGCTTTGGAACGACTTGCGTCATCGATCGATCCGATGGCCAATGTAGGCTCGCTCTCCGCTTCCGAGCGAGCTGAGGTGGCTGTGGCACGAGCACTCCGAGATCACAAGCTTGGTACAGGATTAATTATCCTTGATGAATCGACCCGTTCCTTGAGTAGGGATGAGTTGATCCGATTCTATGACATGCTCAACGAGGTTGTAAACCAGGGCACATCCGTTCTGCTTGTAAGCCACAGTCTGGAAGAGGTACTGACTCAGACCCATAAAGTTACGTTGCTTCGAGATGGGTGCCTTGTCGGAAGCGGTCTGTCATCCTCCGAACTAACTGAGCGAGAAGTTGTTCAGCTGATGTTAGGAAAGGAGGTTCGAGCATTATCTATACGTTCGCAGACCGCTCGGCAAGATGCCGTCGTCACTGTATCTGGTTTAAGCATCGGGAACATCAAAGATATTCATTTTTCAGCGGGCAGAGGAGAGGTCGTTGGGATCACCGGTCTTCCCGGCAGCGGATTTGAACGTCTCCCCTATCTACTGTCGGGAGCTCAGAAGGCAACTTCAGGGATGATTCAGATCAACCGTGAGACCGTTGATCTTTCGAAGACGTCAGTATCCCGTTGTCTTCGGGCAGGAATAGCACTTGTACCAGAAAGAAGGGAACTTGACGGTCTGGCATTTGAGCTAAGCATGCGTGAGAACTTTAGCTTACCGACGCTTAGGTCCCGTGGAAGGTGGTGGTTCGTTTCTAAGCGGTGGCAGGAAGAGGATTTGGAGCGGATGACCAGTGATCTTGGTATTCGACCACCTAACTCGTCTTTACTAATTAAGCAGTTGAGTGGTGGAAACCAACAGAAAGTGTTGATGGCAAAATGGCTTTCAGTTGGTCCAAAGCTGCTGATCCTTCATGAACCTACTCAGGCGGTCGATGTGGGAGCTAAACAAGATATTCTTCGGCAGATCCATAAGGTCGCGGACACTGGCGTATGTGTGTTAGTGGTGAGTACTGATGTGATGGACTTAGCCAGTGTTTGTGACAGGGTGCTTGTGTTTTCGGGTGCGGGACATCTCTCTGAGATCGAGACGCGAAGCGGGGATGAGATTCTCGAGATGATATATGCAGGTGCACGTGCAGTGTAATTATGTTCTGGCTTATACGAGGCGAGGGCGAGATGCTCATTGAATCTGAAACCATGATCGAAAATAGTGAAAGTATCGCAATGACTACCAAGTTTAAAGTGGTTGGCGAGGCTGTTCGACGGATCCGTACTACAGGCGTAATGCGTCAAAGAACCTTCTTGAGCAAGTACGCGCTACTTCTGGTCTGGATAGTTATGGCACTATTTTTCTACCTATCAATGCCCGGAAAGTTTGGGCAGTGGGCGACGGTGCAGTCTATCTTTGGATCCCAGGAAGTTCTCGTATTTTTGGGGATTTCGGCATTAACTACCCTATCTGTAGGAGAATTTGATTTATCAATCGCCTCGATCATGGGTATTTCTGCGACGATGATTCCTGTTTTGGCCGGTCTCGATCATGTAAATATCGTGTTGGCATGCGTTTTGGCAATTTTAGCCTCTTTGGCTTGCGGGCTGCTTAATGCATTTTTTGTCGTCAAAGTGGGAGTCTCTAGCCTGATCGTAACATTAGGCACGGGTACGTTTTTAATTGGCGTCGCGATGTGGATATCTGACTCGAGTTCGGTGGCGGTGACCAACGTGGCATTCTCCAAGGTGGCTCTTTACTCCATCTTAGGTCTACCGGTTTCGTTCTACTATGGGTTAGTTCTAGTCGGAGCATTTGCCTACGTGAGTTTGTGGACTCCAATCGGCCGCCATATGCTCTTTGTGGGTTCGAACCGAGAAGTGGCGCGTCTGGCAGGGATTCAGGTAGACCGAGTGCGAGTGGGGTCGTACCTCGTCGCATCGGTAATCGCCGGGCTCGGCGGTCTGTTATTGGTGTCGACCACTGGAGGCTTTAACGCAAGTGGTGCGCCAAACTATCTTTTGCCCGCATTGGCCGCAGTGTTTCTTGGTTCTGCGGTAGTGCAGCCCGGGCGTTTTAACCCGATTGGAACTCTTATCGGTATCTATTTTTTGGAAACGGGTATTTTAGGGCTTGAGCTATTTGGCTATAGCGGTTGGGTCCAGGATGCTTTTTATGGAGCCGGTCTTGTCGTTTCAGTAGCTATCGCAAGTGTGGTCCGGAAAACTGTCTCCAAAGGTTGAGTTACTTCAAATCCCCAGCGATGATTAGAGGGCGCGGCTTTGGAGGAGCGTCAAATAAATGTCGAATATCTCGCCAACGGTACCGAAGTTCAGCCACGATCGATAATGCCGAGAACCAGATCTACGGTTTCTCTGCACTGCTTCCGTCACCTTCATTCGTCTATAAAGGTGGTCAGAGGAAACGAGATTTATGCCGTTAGGACGGGCCTAATCCGTTCAGGGCGACATGCGTTAAGCGAGCGTACGAATGCGAAGATGCTAGGCGGCTAGCTCTCAGGTAAGGCCTGTTGCGGGACGTCACCAGCAGAAACGTGGATCGCGTCACCCTCGTCGGTATGAGCAGAAAGGAGAAGCCTAACCTAGCTGGAAGTGTCGCGGCTGTTAGTGAATTATGCGAGCAGCGTTCCGCTTTGCCGTCGCTTTTAACTGTCTCGGTGCATGAGTAGACGCGTTCGGTCGGTCTAGTCGAAAGATTGAATGAAGTTTCATAGCCAGCTTGACATTTTAGAGATAACGCTGAATAATAAATAAAGGATTCATTGAACAAATATGAGATTGTTCATATCGTCAAATAGCTACACGTAGGGTTAGTGGGCTCGGGCGAGGCTTCTGAGGTTGGCGTAGTGGGCCAAGATGTTGGTTCTAGGGTTTGTCATTATGACGGAGAGGGGGAGAAGCGTGAGTGAGGTTACTGGAACAGTCTTCAACGTTCAGCGATACAGCATTGATGATGGCCCTGGGATAAGAACAACCGTGTTTTTGAAGGGATGTCCCTTGAAGTGTCTGTGGTGCTCTAATCCGGAATCGCAAAGCCAATACCCGGAAATTACGCATAGGGATGCGTCCTGTATTCATTGTGGGCAATGTGTCCAGGTCTGCACATATCAAGCGATTGCAGTGGATGACGCTGGAGTACATATCGCAAGGGATCGCTGCACTGCTTGTGGCAAATGTGTCGAGGTCTGTGATCCGCAAGTGCTGAAGATGATGGGAAAGTTGATGACAGTAGCTGAGGTGTTCGAGATAATCGAAAGAGATGTCGAATACTACGAAAGTTCAAACGGTGGTGTGACGCTTTGCGGCGGTGAGCCACTTCTTCAACCTGAGTTCACCACTGCGTTGCTAAAGCGGTCTAAGGAATCAGGGCTACATACGTGCTTGGACACGTCAGGATACGGCGCTTCATCAGCTCTGAGAAGGATGTTACCTTACACTTCCCTGGTTTTTTATGATGTCAAGCATACTGACCTCGAGAGTCACCGAAAATTTACCGGGAAACCAAACACGCTGGTCATGAAGAATTTAGAACTCATCGTTGAAAGCGGAACACCTGTAGTAATCCGAGTGCCAGTAATTCCAGGAGTCAACGATTCTGAAAATCACTTTGCCCGCCTTGCCGAAATTGTGTCTGCAATGTCGAAAGACCTGAGTGTAAATCTGTTGCCTTATCACAGGTACGGGTTGGGTAAATACAAAATGCTGGACTTGGAGTACAAGTTAACCGATTTACAACCTCCAACGAAGGAAGAAATGCATAAGGCAAAGGGAATTATAGAGTCGTTCGGGCTTTCATGTGAAGTAATGGTTTGACCGAAGGCTTATGTGGAGGAACAAATGATGATTAGTGTTCGGCAAAAGCAAATAGACGAAGAAGAATTCTTGGCCATGCGCAAAGACGTGCTATCTCTTTGGCCTACAGGCAAAGAGGTGGAGCTTGACGAGGCTGTCGAGTATCAAAGGAACCTGCCAGATAGCAAAAAGTTTTACAAGGTTCTTCAGAAAGTGCACGACGAGGGAAGGATGGTACTTTTCCCCCGATCCGGTACGCCGATTGTTGAAGATGAAATCGAGCTAGTTCATACGTTGAATGACCTAGGCATTCCCTTAATTCCATTTACAACCGATAGCTACACCAGAAATCTGCAATTTGATAAAGCGCAGAGGGGCTTGGAAGAAAGCATCAAGAGTGGCCGTCCGATGCTTAATGGCTATCCGATCGTAAACCACGGCGTGCACACTACGCGCAAAGTTGTCGAAGCATGCGATGCTGCCTTTGATCCCAGATGTTCTCGTTTGGCAAACAGTCTGGTCGGTGAGATTGCGTTTGCGTCTGGAATGACGGCAATGCCTAACAGTTTTTTTGGTTGGATCGGTGGCTATGACAAGAAAGCGACCGTAGAAGAGTGCATCCAGACTTCACAATATTTGGGAAGGCTAATTGGTTATTACGCAAGCAAGGGCGTGATCATTACGACGGACTGTCATGGGTGGCTGCCGAATGGTGTAATTCCCATGAGCGTGAACATCGCAACTCAGATCATCGAAGCGCTTATATCAGTTGAGCAGGGGGTCAAATGTGTTATGCCGCAGGTAAACCTGCAGGGAAATATGGCCCAAGATCTCGCCGATATCAGGGCAACGCCAAGGTTATACCGGAAGTACCTAGACAAGTTGGGTTATGACGATGTGATTATTCCAGGCATTGTCGGCAGTCAGGTACCTTTGTATCCCTTTCCTCAGGACATGGGTAGTGCGTTTGGATACATCGTTTACACAGCCACCGTGGCTGCATTGGGCCAGGTAGATGCGTGTTTTGTTAAGACAATTGATGAGGCGCTCGGTATCCCCACGAAGGAATCCCATGTGGAAAGCTATCGCTCTGCAAAATGGGTTTTCGATGTCGTACGCACCCAGCATTTCGAGGTCGATAGTGAAGATATCCGACAAGAAGAGATGATCACCGAAACCGAAGTAACCGCAATTTTGGACAGGGTGCTGGATCTTGGCGATGGGGACGTTGCTGTAGGCGCTGTGAAAGCAGTTGAGAGCGGGATGCTCGATTCTCCATTTTCAATAAACGTGCACGCACGAGATGAGGTTTTAGGGGTTCGTGATTTAAAGGGAGCTTGCCGTTATCTCGAATTTGGAAATCTTCCGATTCCTGAGGACATAAAACAATTCCATCGAGACAGGATTGCTGAGAGAGAAAAGAGCGAGGGGAGAAAAATGGATTATTACTCATCGATTGATGATTTTTGGGCAATTAGTGAGGGAAGGCTTCTGGGCCGAAGTTCTGGGCGCCCCAAGTCACATGGATCGAATAGTTGAGGAGCGCTTATGAAGAATAAGCCGACAGTTATAACTGGGACGGTTGGAGTTGATGCTCACGTGATCGGAACGAAAATCATATCGCGTGCGTTGCGTGATGCCGGCATTGCGGTGGTGGAGCTTGGCGCTCAGACTGCACCGGAAGAGTTTATCAAAGCAGCACAGGAAACTGATGCGGACGCGTTGATGATGAGCTCACTGTATGGGATGGCAGAAATCGATTTACAGGGTTTCAAAGAAAAATGTCTAGAAGCTGGGCTGGAAGGAGTGTTGCTTTACATAGGCGGAATTCTTGGCGTATCAAAACACGACTTTGAAGAGGACGAAAAAAAATTCAAAGAAATGGGTTTTGACAGAGTGTATCCACCACAGGCAGATATCCATGGAGCCATCAACGATTTGCTGGGCGACCTCGCCGCAAGAGGCAAGTTGTATGAGCTTACGGCGAATATCTGAGCCTGCAAGCGTTTTTCCCGGGAATCGAAGGTTGATGATTGCTTGTGAGGACACTTGAAAGAAGTATTTGTGTAGGACTAAAGAAGATGGGTCTTTGGGTTTGATGGGGGATAAATCAATCGATTTTCCCACCGCGAAACTCAGGATTTTCTTCTAGATGTTGATTTGAGTAACTAGAGGATCTACCCAGCAGGTTTCAAAAAGGAGGAGATTGAAAATGACTTTAACCACTTCTGCAACTACGGAAGTTAATCCGCAGGAAATTAAGAACGTTGTTGTAATGACAGAGCGACTGATACAGCTGAAAAAAGAGTGGGAAGATGCAGATCCAGCTGTTTACGTTGACGACACACTGCTATTTACGAAATCTTGGCAGGAAACTGATGGGCTGCCTTTAGATCTTAGGTGGGCGAAAGCTTTCGCAAAGCGCATGGAAGAGAGTCCGATTCTGCTCAGAGACAATGAACTTATCGTCGGCTCGCTGACGAAGTTCATTAGGGGAAACAACGTTCTTGTCGCGATGAAGCCTCGCGAAGTCCTTGAGATGGCCGAGAAAGGGCGATTTGATCGAAAGCTCAGTGACACTTCAGCGACATACATCGATCCGACAGATTTGAAGCTCTTGACTGAGGATGCCCGGTATTGGGTTGAGCATATGCCTCAAGTTAACTACGTCAATGAGGCTTTAAAGGAAGAACTTGGAGAAGAACACTTTGACCTAATGTTTGACAGAGGAATGGTGTTTGAAGGTCGTGCGGTTAGGCATAGTCCAGACCGAGGGTTGTTCCAAGGCTGGGGAGCCTTTGGCGGTGGAATTGCACAACCAAATATGCGTGTTATTCACAATGGGCTGAACCATGTTATTGCATTGGCGAAATCCGAGATGGACAAGATGGTGGATGCGGGAGCTCGTTTGCCTGGTGCTTCGTCAGCGGCACTTAGAAAGTATTACTTGTTGAAAGCTACCATCGTGTCTTGCGAAGCCATCATCACGTATGCGCACAGGTACGCCGAATTAGCTAGAAGCCAGGCGAGGGATGAGAAAAATCCGGTTCGGAAATTGGAGTTGGAAAAAATAGCTGAAGTATGCGACTGGGTTCCAGCTAATCCTCCACGCAATTACTGGGAGGCAGTTCAGTCTCTGCGTTTTCTGCACCTAGCGTGTTGGAAGGAAAGTTCAGAGAGGCCGGAAGTTCCAATTGGTCGTTTGGACCAGATTTTATATCCATTTTACGAGCAGGACATGGTGGAAGGTCGGCTCACTAGGCAAGATGCAGCAGAGTTACTTGGTGCGTTTTGGTTAAAAATTCGTGAGACGGAAAATTTGGTAACGATAAAGCGCGAGCATCGCGCAGCTCCGGGAACGCTTCTTCCAAACGTGACCCTTTGTGGTGTGGATGATAAGGGGTGCGATCTTACTAATGAAGTATCCTGGTTGGTTCTGGAGGTCATGAGACAGATTAAGTTGTCTGAGCCTGCAGTCTATATTCGGTATCACGATGGTATGGATAAGCGTTTTGTTCTGCATGCTTTGGAGTGCAACAGGGACTTTGGCGGCGGTAATCCCGCATTTCTAAACGATGAATTAGGGACGGCGAGATACCTGGCCAGGGGCGTAAAACCAGAAGATGCAGTTGGCTGGAACGCTAGTGGTTGTTTGGGTTATCACCTCGATTGCGCAGAGCATATGGCTGGTATGTTCAGCATAAACCAAGCAAAAATCTTTGAACTGACCATGCACAACGGCTACGATCCCAGAACTGGCAAACAGTTGGGTCTTGAAACCGGAGATGTCACAAAGTTCAATTCAATTGAGCAGTTTTACGAGGCATTTTTCAAGCAGGAGGACCATTTTGCTGAAATTCTTCGTAAGCATTACTTCATCTGGTGGAGCAGTGAGAACATGAATAGCCCCATGAGCGGGCTTCGAGTCGCAATGCTCTACGAGGACTGTATTCCTGCGGGAATGGCCTCTAGAGAAGGCGGGGCGCGCTATGCGGTTTGTCGCTCTTCTTGGATTGGTGACAGAGGAATTACGGATGTCGCTGATGCCATATCTTCCATAAAGCACCTAGTCTTCGATACCAAAAAGCTTTCCATGTCGGACCTCCTGGAAGCGATGAAGGAAAATTGGGAAGGTCACGAAGACATGCGTCAGATGTGCTTGAACGCTCCCAAATACGGCAACGACAATGACTTCGTCGATGACATTTTTAATCGGGTTTCATTGACAACCCAAGAGATACTTACTGCGAGGCCAGATCCATTTACCGGAGAGAAGCCGCTCTTGTTCAAGGGTGCTGCAGCCGGACATGTTACTCAGGGTGCCTCGGTGGGAGCCTTGCCCAACGGACGTAAAGCCGGAAGTCCCGTCAACGACGCTGGTACTTCTGCAATGCCGGGTATGGATGTTTTTGGCCCAACTGCCCTAATCAACTCTGCGACCAAAGTGAACCACGCTTGGGACACTGTTGGCATCACGCACAACATGAAGTTTTCAAAGTCGATGCTCAGCACCCCCGAGAAATTAGAGAAGCTTGCATCGCTGATAAAGACCTTTATGGCTCGCGGTGGTTGGCATATCCAGTTCAACATCCATAGTTCTGGAGAATTGTTGGAGGCGAAAAAGCATCCCGAGCAGTACAAAAATGTTCTAGTCAGAGTTGGTGGTTACAGCGCATATTTTGTGGATCTCCCGCCTGAACTGCAAGATGAAATTATTGCACGGACCTTGCACGAAGTGTCCTAACGGCAAGCCACTTGTACTGTCTGGAGTCGTAGGAGACTAACGGCTCTGGACAGTACGGCCGTGACGAGAAAGGGTTCATTTCTTGGCAGGAATTTCAACGTAAAGATATTTGAGGAATCTCGATACACGCTTAAGGTATGTAGGTAATTGATGGGAAATATCAAGGTCTTCATCGATTTTGGCAGTACGTTCACAAAAATGGTAGCCATTGATTTGGATGGAGAGGAATTGGTCGGCAGGGTCCAGGTTCCGTCGACCGTTGATACTGACATTAATATCGGGCTTGACGATGCGTTTAGCATGCTTGATCAACAGGTTGGCATTGGCGAATCAGAACGAGCAAGCGCCGTTGCATGTAGTAGTGCAGCCGGCGGGCTACGGGTCATTTGCGTAGGGCTGGTGCGCGATTTCACCACAGAAGCTGCTCGCATGGCCGCGCTCGGAGCTGGAGCAAAAATTGTCGGAACGTATTCGTATGAATTGTCTAGTACGGAAATTGCTGAAATAGAAGAGATTGCTCCAGATATTGTTCTTTTGACAGGTGGCACCGAAGGCGGAAATAAAAAAGTAATTTCCCATAATGCCAAGTGTCTCGCTTCTGCTGGTAAAGGTGTTAGCCACGTAATTGTTGCAGGAAATAAGGCGGCCTATGGTGATATAGCTGATATTTTCTGCAATTCCGGTAAAAACGTCATTTACACAAACAACGTTATGCCAGAAATTGGCACCGTTGATGTGGTGCCAGCAAATCGCAATATCAGAGATCTATTTATCAAGCGCATCACCGAGGCAAAGGGAATATCACGGGTTAAGGCTCGAATCAATGACGTTATTATGCCTACTCCGTCGGCAGTTCTCGCTGCTGCGGTATTGATGGCAGACGGGCTGCCAGAGTCTCCAGGATTCGGTGAATTGATTCTCGTTGATGTTGGTGGCGCCACTACGGATGTCTATTCGATTGCTCAAGGTATACCCACCAAAAGTGGTGTGACTATGGTCGGGTTGCCGGAGCCCTATGCCAAGCGAACAGTTGAAGGTGACCTGGGCCTGGTGTTCAATTTGGACAGATTAAATGAGATTGGCATGACCGAATGCGTTCCGTTCGAAATTGATAAAGGTGCGCTAAAAGTCCATGACATTGGGAGAATACCAAAAGGGAGTGAGGAGGAGTCACATGTGTGGCTGTCGTATTTGGCAGTCAAAACTGCGGTAGAGCGACATGTTGGACGTATTGAAGTGAAGATGTATCCAAATGGCGATATGTTTACCCAAAAAGGTAAAGACCTGAGCCACGTGAAACGGGTCGTTGGTGCTGGTGGTCCGGTGGTATTTTCGCAAAATCCACGTCAGGTATTGGCCGGATCTATTCAGCAGGATACTTCGCCGAGTTTACTCAAACCGAAAACAGCTGAATTCATGCTTGACAGAAGCTACATCATGTTTGCGTTGGGCCTTCTCGCTCAGAGTGAACCCGCTAAGGCACTAAGTCTAATGAAGAAGTATATTGTCAGCGCGTAGCGGTTGGAATTCATTTTGCAGTGCATGGCAGATACCCGATGTCAATTAACCCGTAGTTCGGGTTGCGTCGGCATATCGAAAGTGTCGTGATTATGAAGAGATAAAAGTCCCGGACTCGGGAACTTGATCCGAAGAGTGCAGTTTGGGTATGGAGATGGAATTGGATTCGGCTACCGCACAATCTGAATCGGTTATTCACATCAATTGTAAATGCCCATTTGTTTAGTGGTTTCTACGTTGTCACGAGTTTGATTTGGACCAAGTGGCCAACCTATCTCATTTGCTGTTAGTGACAATCCAATCTTGTTAGATAGATAATTTTGAAAGGGATGGCTGGATGGATGCGACATATCTATTTGCTAGGAACATTTTAGGGATCAAATTCGAAGACCTTCCCTCTGACGTGGTTGACTCCACTAAGAAACAGATCCTTGACTTTATTGGGGTCGCATTGGGCGGATCATCTGAACCTGGCGTAAAGGAAATTGCAGACCTTGCCTTGGAATGGGGAGGGGCAGCTCAAAGCAGCGTTATGAACTGGGGTTATAAATTGCCCACACCTAATGCTGCACAACTCAATGCGACGATGGCCCACAGTCTTGATTACGATGACGTACATGAGACGGCGGTCATGCATCCGGGTGTGGTTACCGTTTCTACAGCACTGGCTATGGCGGAGTACATTGGCGGGCTAAGCGGCAGAGAGTTTATAGCTGCAGTTGCCACGGGTACTGATTTCATTTGCCGCTTGGGACTGGCTACTAGACCAGGTCAAAATATTCACGCCTTTGGCTGGCATCTTACAAGTCTCTATGGTTTTATGACCGCAGCTGCTGTGGCGGGAAGAGTGCTCAGCCTGGATGAGGATCGAATGGTCAACGCAATTGGGATTGCCTACCATCAGTCGGCTGGAAACGGGCAATGCGTCCAGGACGGTGCCTTAACAAAAAGGATGGGGCCAGGAATGGCCGTAAAGGGCGGCATTACGGCAGCGCTCATGGCTCGAAACGGCGTCACTGGTGCCAAAAATTGTCTAGAAGGTGTTCACGGACTGTATAACGTTTACCACCAAGGCAGCTATTCGCAAAGTGCCCTAACAGAGGACTTAGGAACCAGGTTTGAAGGAGTAAATGTATCTATCAAGCCGTATCCCTGTTGTCGTGGCGTCCATCCCTTCATTGATGCGGCACTTAAAATTGTGAACGAGCATAGTATCGTCGCGGATGATGTGGAGAGCATTCTCATTGGTTGTGGAGAAGGTACATATGGCCTGCTGGCATCTCCTGTCGAAGCTAAGATCAAGCCACGCAATTTTGTTGATAGCCAATTCAGCGTGCCATGGGGAGTGGCGACATCAGTTGCTCGAAAGCGAGCAGCAATAGACGATTTCACTGATCAAGCTATCCACGATAAGGATATTTTGGACGTTGCAAAGAAAATATCTGTAGTTGTAGATCCCGAGTTGGACCGGGCTGACGTGATCGAACCAGCTAGGGTGAGGATCAACCTAAAAAACGGGAATAGTCACTTTGAGCAGGTAAATTTGCCCACCGGGACACCCTCTAACCCGATGACCTTTGAAGATTGTGTACGAAAGTTCCGTGACTGCATCACCCATGCAGAAAGGCAGATTCCTAACTCCAATGCAGATCAGGTCGTCGAGCTGGTATCCAACCTTGAAAATGTTGAGGATATTCAGGAAGTACTAGCTTTGCTGGTGTGGGAATAGTCATAGATAATCTATAAGAATTTGCTAGACCTTATGAATCGTTCTGATGGAGAGTCCCGTTTTGAGATAGTTAAGACGCATGTTCAATCGTGCTTTTGAGGAACTCGCGATTTTCGGTTATGTGCCCATATTTTCGCTGGACCGATTGCGGCGGCGCCCGTCAGCGATGTGCGATCAACATTTATACCAGTTAACTTAACATTCTTTGCCAGTTGCAGTATTATGGTAAACAAACATGATAATGTTCGATGGAAATTATTTTCGTCAGCGCTAGTGGGGAAGTCGAATAGGCAAGCGAACGGCAGTTTATTCGATGTTGTGAGTCGATTGTTGGAATAGGAAGACTTCTTATTCTCGGAGTTTGAGATCCAGAGAATAGGAAGTCTCCAGTGACTATGAGTAATGAAGGAGTGGGGATGGCCGAGTACTTCATCGGGCTAGATGGGGGCGGGACTTTCACCGATGGCGTGGCCATGGATAGCAATGGTCGTCTACATTTTGCTAAGGCATCAACAACTACAGAGGATTTTTCGGAAGGAATGTTCGATGTGCTTGCCGCATTAGCTGATGAGTGCGGTGTCACGTTGTCTGAATTAATTGCATCTACTGAACGTTTCAGCCTAGGTACAACCGTAGGCACGAACTTGCTCGTTGAACGTAAAGGAGCACGTACGGGTCTATTGGCGACTGCAGGACATGGGGACGCAATATTGATGATGCGGGGTTCGGGACGTGTTACGGGATTGGATCCCGAACTTTATTATCACCCACAGATGACAGACAAGCCTGAGCCGCTCGTTCCGCGGCACCTTATAAGAGAAATTACTGAACGTGTCGATTGTATGGGCCAAGTTGTGGTTCCAATCAACGCCAAGGAAGTAGAGACAGCAGTGCTCAGCCTGGTGGAGGAACATAAGGTTGAAGCAATAGCTGTAAGTTTCTTGTGGTCTTTTCGCAGGCCAAGCCATGAATTAGAAGTTATGGATATTATTCATCGGATTGCTCCCGACGTGTATGTTTCGTGTTCTCACCAAATTGCGCCTCGCATGGGTGAGTATGAGCGGACTGTTGCAACCGTGATAAATAGCTATGTTGCCCAAAAGACATCTGCGTATTTTGCTGGAGCGGCAAAACGTCTTGAGAATTTGGGACTGAAGCGTTCGTTACTTGTGATGCAGGTTAGCGGCGGCATTCTTCCGGTTAAAACCGCTGTTGAAGTACCTCTTACTTCTCTTGGTTCAGGTCCCGTGGGTGGGCTGATTGGTTCAGCTGCGCTGGCTCGTCAACTTGGACATCCAAATGTAATCGCTACAGACATGGGAGGAACATCCTTCGAAGTTGGTCTCATCGTTGATGGCGAACCTCTGGTCAGTGACGAAAATGTCGTCAATCAGTATCGCTACAAGCAGCTGCACATGCACACGACTTCAATTGCTTGTGGTGGCGGAAGCATAGCCCACTTGGCACCTTTTAGTCGAACAATCCGGGTTGGTCCACAGAGCGCTGGGGCCAGTCCTGGGCCAGTCTGTTATCAGCGTGGCGGCAAAGAGCCGACCGTTACTGATGCGGACGTAGTCCTCGGCCTGCTGTCAGCCGAGTCGTTTCTAGGCGGCAAAATGCAGTTGAATAGGGAGGCCGCCACTCGGTCCATCGAGGCTTTGGGACAACAGGTTGGCCTGAATATCGAGGAGGCAGCTGCCGGTATTTTGAGGATCAATAACGCCAAGGCTGCAGAATTGATTCGTCAGCAAACAGTCATTCGAGGCTATGACCCTAGAGATTTTACGCTATACGCATTCGGAGGGGCTGGCCCCTTGCATGCATTTGCCTATGCACGAGAACTTGGCGTTAAAGGAGTAATAATTCCCCTAGGAAACGGGGCATCTACTCTCTCGGCCTTTGGCTCGGCCAGTTCTAATTTAGTTCGGTATTTTGAAACTGAGCAGATATTCCATTATCCTTTTCCGCTCGACGAATTGAACGGTTTGCTAGTCAAGCTGGAAGCCGAGGCTTACGGTGCAATGGTCGAGATGGGTGCAGGATCTGAGTTAATCGTGTTGGAGCGCTTTGCGCAAATGCGTTATAGCGGCCAATGGTTGCATAATTTGTTACGCAAGCTTCCAGACGGAACATATGGTTTAGCCGAACTAGACCAAATCGTTGGAGATTTCAGGTCGACCTATGACAGTCTCTATGGCAGTGGGGCTGGAGATGTTTCACAAGGTATTGAACTGTTTTCATTGCGCATCAGAGCAACTGCCCACTTGCGAAAGCCGGAGCAGGTATTTCAAAAATCATCTGGCAAGAGCATTTCAAAGGTCGCTCATTTGGGTTCCAGGAACATCTTTTGGCCCGACATTATGGAAAAGGTCTCGAGCGAAGTATTTGATGGTCGCTATTTGCAGGATGGTAACCGTATAGATGGCCCGGCGGTGGTGGAGCTTCCACATACCTCGGTAGCGGTGGGTCAGGGACAAACCTTGATATGTGATTCGTCAGGCAACATGGTGCTCAATATTGCACCAATTGTCGCAGATTAGAGAGAAGCAAAAGTTTGGGTCGAAAAGTATTCCTGGGCACCAGCAAGTTCCCGGGCGACCGCAAAAAGGGGAAAGTATGCAGGTAGCAGAAGACGTGGTTTGGGATGGCCTTGTTCGTGGCTACATTCCGTCAGAGGTTCTTCGGATAAATCCAAAGTTGCAGCTCCACAGCGTCGATGGAACGGTGGAGGTGGATCCTATAACGTTTGAGGTGATTCGAAATACTCTGCTGAATATTAATTTTGAGCATGGTCAGACTATTCAGAAATTGAGTATTTCACCTATAACGATGATTGTGAGAGATTTTCAGTGCGCGATTCTTACTGAAGTCGGTGACGTATTGTGCCTTGGTCCATATCTGTTGTATCTGGGCAATATGTTGGGTCTAATCACGAAATGGATTTTGGAGAATCGGTCTGGTGATCCTGGAATTTCAGATGGCGACGTATTCTTATGTAACGATCCATATATAGGAACGTCTCACCAGCAAGATACTGGTTTGACCAGCCCCGTATTCTGGAAAGGTGAGCTATTTTGTTGGGTGTCCAACAGCGTTCACTACAGCGATGTTGGAGGACCTGTTCCAGGCAGTTTTTGTTTGTCCTCCCGTGATATTAGGGAAGATCCTCCATGCTTCCCACCCGTGAAGTTGTTGGAAGCCGGCAGGTTTCGCGTTGACGTCGAACAGCTATTCCTTCGCCAGTCTCGCCTTCCCGACACGGTCGATATGGACCTTCATGCTGCCGTTGCTGGGCTGCGCGTAGCTGGAGAACGTATTATCAAGCTAATTGAGCGGTACGGTCCCGATACGGTAAAGGCTGTCATCAATAAAGTGATGGATGCAGGTGAGCGTGCCGTTGTCGAAAAACTTCGCATGATACCAGATGGCCGTTGGTCCGAGCGTGTCTACACGGAAGTTTCGGTTCCTGGGGATCGCGGTATCTATGTAAGTCAAATCAATATTGTCAAGGAAAATGACTATTTATATGTTGATAACGAAGGGACGTCTCCCCAGACAGGCGCGATCAATAATACGTATGCCGGTCTGGCCGGAGCAGTGTTGGCGCCATTAACAATAATGTTGGGCTATGACCTAGCTGGGACGAGCGGCGGTTTATATCGACGCGTTAAATTTCGACCTGTGCCGGGAACCATCACGTGTGCGGATCACCCCGCCCCAATAAGCACGGCTGGCGTCTACAACATGCCGATGGTAGTTAGCACTGCCACCGGGGCTGTGGCGAAGATGATCGCATGTGCAGATTTACCATTGCGGGAGAAGGCTATTGGTATGGCAGATGTACATGCATACGGGGGTTGGGTCTTCAATGGCATCAACCAGCATGGACAGTTCTTTGTGGGAATGAGCGCTGGTATGGCAATCGGCGCTCTGCCAGCTTCTCCAGCCCGTGATGGGGTAGACAGCGGCGGGCTTTTCTGGGTACCAGGCATGGAAGCATCTAATGTTGAGGAAAACGAGATGTCATGGCCAGTGTTGACGCTATATCGGCGAGAGAACACTGCGGGTTCCGCTGGGTCGGGAAAGTTTCGGAGTGGTGTAGGCGTAGAGGAAGCCTGGGTTCTCCATGGTGTTGACCATATGGATGTGCAAGTTTACATGAATGAGAGTTTCGTCAAGAATCAAGGTTTTATGGGGGGAAATCCAGGAGGTCGGGCGTTTTTTAAGGTAAAGCGACACACTAATGTACCGGAACTGATTAATGGCGGTTCACTACCGCAACAATTTGATGAAGTTGGAGGGGTAGAGGAGCCACTCTTGTTCAAAGGCCCACCTCTCACTCTGGATATTGGCGATCTTTGGACAACTAATCTCCCAAACTTCGCTGGATATGGAGATCCCCTGTTTAGGAGTCCGGATTTGGTCTTAAATGATGTTTCTGAGGGCAAGTTGACTGCAGACGAGGCTTATTTGGTTTACGGGGTAGTCTTGACCGTCGACGGCCAGGTAGATAGTGAAGAAACTCGGAATTGTCGAAATAGTAGATGTCAGAGGCGCTTGGAGTAGCGCATAAAACGAATGCATCTACCCAACCGACGAAGTGAAGCGAGTGTTTGGCAGAATCGGAAGGTTACGGTGTGCAACTCGTGGCGCGCCTTCTATTTCCTTGTCAGCGTTTAAAAATCCCGATGATTTTCGTAGGTGTTTTTGAAAAGTTTACAAAGCATGTGATCGTATTCATGGAAGATTTGGAGGGGGGTATGAGGATAGGGATAAAGGGTCATCCCCGATTGGAGAGCCCAAGAAATCCTGCAGCAGCTCTGAGATACGTGATGATATAGGTATAGGTCTTTGATTTCTTGCGAAAGCGTGATTAGTCAAGCGCTCTCGAAGGCGCAAAAGAGATGCATTAGCCACATTGCTTCATGAGTGATTTAGCTGGCGCTTGAGTGTTGAAATGCAAATTTCATACCAAAGGTCTGGGATTATTGATTTGGATCCAGAGGGATTTTCCCTAGAGCGCAATATTTTGCTCAAGGACTCCAACGGCAGATCAACCTTACGTCCAAGAGTTTGCATTAGGTGAGGACGATGCGCTGGTAGGAAAGCTTTCCATATACCTCAACATATGACTTTCGTAATCGATGCTGAAAAGTGTCGAAAATATACGGAGAAAGGAGGCAAGTATTAATGGAACGCGAACAGATTTTGGTCGGAGATCATTTAAAACTAGTGCGTGAAAGCGGCAACACCTTGTTCAAGTGCGTCTGCGGAAATGTTCTATGTTCAGGAAAGGAAAATTTTAAAGATTATTGCAAGGTAAGTGAGGTCCCAATGGCAACCCTTGGTTCTGGACAACTCTCCTGGGATACGGACATGGTGAGTGAAATGTGTTTTCGGGAATTCTTTTGCCCTTCGTGCGGTATTCGACACGCTACCGAGATTGCAAGTACGAAAGATCCATACCTGTGGGATATTCGGCTCGAGCTCTGACGGTTGGCCAATTTGATTTCAGTTAAACATGTGCAGGTATTTTAGGTTGTCGAGCAATATGGGCAATCTCTCTTTTTTGGGAGTGTTGCTAATTGTGGGTGGTGGCAGTGAAAGTTTTCAATAGAGCTAAACAGGAGAAGGCTGGCCTGTGACTTGATGCTCTTAGGTGTGTCGTATGTCAGCGTCAGCCATGGTCACATTTTGCAGTCTGCATTGTTAAAAAAGCCATGTGGGGACGGGTCGTGGAAGATCAAAGTCGTGAAGGGAAAAGGATGTTACTTTCAAATCAGGTAGCAGTTGTAACTGGCGGGGCGAAAGGAATTGGTAGGGGAATTGCGACAAAATTTGTTGAGGAGGGATGCAGCGTAGTCATTGCGGATATCAGCGTTAAGGAGGCAAGTGAAACCTTGAGCGAGATACAAGCAAAGGGAGGTGACGGACTCGCAGTTCACTGTGACGTTACCGATAGCGTTCAAGTCCAAGCCATGGCAAATCAGGTCACTAGTAAATTTGGCCGAGTTGATATTCTTGTAAATAATGCAGGAAACATCGTTGGATCACAAGCTTCAGCCCTTAATAGCGTAGGGACGCTGCCAGAAGAAGATTGGGATCAAGTTGTAGCGTTGAATCTGAAGGGTGCATTCTTGTGTAGTCGAGCCTTCGTTCCTGGCATGAAAGAGCGACGTAGCGGCAAAATCATAAATATCTCGTCCCTCGGTGCAGTTCATCCACCGAAAGCTCAACCCCATTATCATGCAGCCAAGGCCGGGATTCTTGGTCTTACTTACGATATGGCGGCCGAGTTAGGTCCGCATAATATTCGTGTCAATGCGATAATGCCAGGGCCAATTCGTACCCCGTTTTACGACCCGATACTCAAGACCATGTCGGATGAGGAAAAAGATATATTCTTCGAGCGCTTGGGAAAGATAGTTCCTCTACAGAGAGTTGGTGCTCCAGAGGATATCGCGGGAGCTGTTGTGTTTTTGGCTTCCAGCTTGTCGTCTTACGTGACTGGTGCGGTGCTACCCGTAAGCGGAGGATTGCCTCTGTCTCCGGGAATCATGCTGGAGTGAGTCCGCTTTTCAGCCGTTCCTCTCCTGCCAACAATTAAGCTCTAGTCAAGTGCACGCCTCGTCGTCGCGTGGCGTCGGGAGTTCTCTCAGTGGGCCTGGACCAGCGCCGATTTCATTCCGAATGCTGTGTTCAGGCCGAGATGAGTTAAGTTGAAATCTTTGTGGTGGCCTTAAAGTTGGCGGGCCAACTACGATTCCCACACTTCAGCCATCTGGCAAGATCATTCGTGGAGCCGCCAGAGCGTCCTGTGTGTTGTAGGTGAATACGACGCACGCTTCGACCTGCTAAAACGCTATGGCTTTGCCTGAGATCTAGCTGCTTGTTCCTTGCTCCAAGTCGGCATGGCTTTATTCAGATTTAGGGTATTCGAATTCTGAGTTTTGCTATTGTATACAAAGACATACTACGGTATGGCAGGGACTAGTTGGCTGGGATGTAGATCTACTCCGCATCCATTGCGGCTTTCCTGCAAACGCGAAATAGGGGTGGACCTTTTTCAAGACGCTGAAAAGCGAGAACTTGTGGAGAGCGAGGGGAAAATGAGATTTGAAAACAAGCGGTCAGTCGCGAAATCAAGTAGTTTTGCGGTATTGACATTATTAGTCGCAGCCTGTGGAAGCTCGACTCCATCAGCATCATCGGCATCGACTAGCTCAGCAAAAGCAACGTCGACTACCGCGTCGGCAGCGGGCCAAGTCTCTCAGGCCCAAGCTGAAATCGCCAAGTATACGGCGATGCCGACTTTTGTCGATCCTGGCCCAGCAATTGACGTTTCCAAACTCAAGGGGAAGAAAGTGTTGGTGGTTTTGGATGCCCCAGCCCCATCACTTCAAAATATTGCTACTGCTATATCACAGGCTGGTCAAGCAGCCGGAATTCAAGTTCAGGTATTTAACGGCCAAGGTACGCTTAGCACCATAGAGCAAGGAATTCAGCAGGGAATTAACCAGCAGGTAGGAGCGATCATTCTGGCAGGGGTCGCGACATCCCAGGTGCCCTCCTCGGTCGCGGCAGCAAATGCTGCGAAAATACCAATCGTGGATGTGGTGGCTGGCGAACCAACTCCTGGTGTGGCTGGCCAGGGTTATGGCTCCAGCATATTTGGTGGCTCAGGACCGTCATGGGTCGAGCTGGGGCGACTTATGGCTGACACTGCGATAGTACATTCTTCGGGCGGCAGCATCAACGTTGGAGTTATTACCTTTGACAATCCGATTAGTACTGGCGTTGTGGAGGGTATAAAGGCAGTGTTCTCCAAATGCTCAAATTGTCACATTCTTTCGACCCAAGATATTGAGCCCACCAACTGGGCAACCAAGGTTGCTGGAGCAACTTCATCGCTCATACTCGCTAATCCGAACCTCAACTATGTGTTTCCTGTGAGTGATACCCCATCGATCTTTGCTACTGCCGGCGTAAGCCAGGCGGGAGCTGCAGGCCACGTCGCCGTGGTTACTTCGGGAAGTAATGGCCCGGCAACTATAGCGTTAGTTCAAAAGGGACCTATCATGATCGCAGATCCCGGCTCCTCCGCTCCATGGTCAGGCTGGGAGGCGATGGATCAGGCTCTCCGCGCCATGAGTGGAATGAAACCAGGAAATCCAGCAACTCCTATTCGTTATCTTGACAAGTCAAATCTTGCCGGCTTGCAATTGACATCTGATTTGAGCAGCGTTTTTGGTGATTCCTATGTTGCTGGGTATAAAAAATTATGGGGTCTGGGCTAGGTTTTCCAATGAGATTTCAGTCATCGGTTCGATGACGGGTACCAGCTGAAACGGTTTGAAATTGTCAGAGCATTGCGCAGCTGCAAGCTAGCAGATCAGCGTTTTGATGTAGTCCAGCCAAATAGAAGTTGAATTCGAAAGCTGTGCCGGTGGCCTTGATGGTGCCGCCACAGCTTTCACCGCTGGAGGTAGCGAGTATCAACCTCAAGCCCAAGTTCCTTTGCACCCAATCGGCGGTCAAGCCACTGATAGATGTCAGTGCAGCCGGAGTGTCTGTATTGGATCTCGGGCTTAGCTAGGCGCCGCGGGACATGCAAGCTGATATCTGCCGACTGCCCAACTATCGGAGGAGGGTTTCTTCCCACAGTCGCGCTGCCCGAGGATCGCTCAGGCTGGGCGTGAGGCGGTTGCTGCAAATGGACAGGCCTGATTCGCGTTACATTTATGTGCCAAAGAAAGTAATGAACTGCCGCGTCAGTTGCTGTCCAGATCGAAGCTGGGGAAATTGCAGCGTATTGAGGATCTCAACGCCGAATCCCCTCTGCTTGCATTGCCGGGATCAATCGTGAACGTAATCTAAACTACTGAAGCCGCGCTTCGGCTAGGTGCCGCCTTTGAAATTCCAGGCCAGCTTGTACATGATCTCTAGCGGCAGCCTCGGCGGCATCGGGATTCCCAGCCTTAAGTGCGGCCAGAATTCGTCGATGTTCGATAAAAACGCGCTGGTCGGCACCCTTGAGGCTAGCCTGCTGCATTGCCAAGCTAAGCATATCTGCGACGATCCTGTTGATTATCAGTAATCGCCTATTGCGAGCCGCCTCAAGTATTTGCCGATGGAACAGAAGGTTTGCTCGAACAATAGTAGCGTTATCATCTGCAGCGGCAGCCTCGGCAACTCGTTCGTTGGTCGACTCCAAAGTCAGAAGCTCTCCCTTGGTGATCCACTTTGCGGCCAGTCTTGCAGCGTGTCCTTCTACCGCCCAACGGACATCAAAGATCTCTTCAAGGTCGACAATGGTGGTAACTGGAACAATAAGACCGACACGGGGAATCGTTTCTACAAGCATTTCTGATTCGAGCAGGTGCAGTGCTTCACGCACTGGCGTGCGGCTAACATTGAGGTTCCTTGCCAGCTCTTCTTCGGTAAGTCTGGTACCAGGGGAATGCTTTCCTTCTAAGATCGCTGCCTTAATGTTTTCGTAGGCATAGCTCATCGCTGACCCGCTGCGCCTGGCGGGCCGTTTGGAAACTGGAAGCGATGTATCCCCTTGCATACAACAGATTCTATCTTTGCAAAATTAAGGGGTACGTCTGTTTTCCAAAATGGCATAGACGTGTTGTCAGAAATAGCAGAGAGTAGGTTAGCTGTAGAGAGCGAGGCCCACCAGGTGCATTGTTGCCGCGGTTGCTATGAGCCTGTTGTAATTTGTCGGCAGGTTCCCTTGGACCAAACATTTCGCGGGCTATGTGTCATCAAGTCCAGGTGCTCGCGGGACCTTCACCGGGTAGTGAACTATTGGAGCTGGAAATTAGAGTTTCCAGTTCTTTCAGCCAGACTAAGCAAGGTCCTGGCCCTTTTGGAATCCTTTCTGCAACTTTCAAGCGTTAGCGATGAACCAGCTTTTGGCAATTCTTGCGGATCAGGACCAAATTGGAATAACTGCCAGGTTCGCAGGTTGGGCGAAGAGCCATGCGTTGAAGCGTCCCTAATCTCGTGCGGGAGTTGGTCGCCTTTGTGTCGCCGTGATGGATTCCCTAGTGTTCACGCCAAAAGCGCCGACTCCATGTTCCGCCCTGTATTTAGGCCCATGTGAATGCCGATACGGTCCACCATATAAACATTCCATTTGGGATCGAGGGGGTTGCGCCGACTTGCCACTGTTGTCATTGCCAAATACCTAGTTTCTCTCTGCGGGTACCAGGAAATACTAGTGAGGTTCCATTGCAGTGGCATATCGTGAGTTGGCTGCTCGGGAGATCATGTAATGCTAGGACAATAACAATGTGATCAGTAAGCTAATGAGTGTCCCATCTAAACCAGCGAATTCCTACGGCAGCGAAACATACTATGTAGGCGAGAGTTACTAAAAGGGAAAGCGAATCATGGCTGGTCCATCTTGCCGGGTTGATGGCAGCGGAAAAGAGATCCATGACCGTGCCCACTGGCGACCAGGACGCTATGAACTGAAGCGCTCCGCCGAGCGCGCCACTGATTCCGAACAGACCTAAAAAAATCAGAGCGGCAAAGACAATTCGACCAGCTGCGTTGACGGTATCAGATGATTTGAGCATGCCAACCAATGCCAGTCCAATACTCAGGAATAGGGCGCCGCCCAGAATCGAAATCGCGAGGACCATTACATACTGCCCGGGGCTGAGAGTGAGGTGGTACATCGAGGCGCCAACGATGACTACCAATAGCGCGATAACCAGATTTGCAACTACCTGGATTGCAAGACGACTCGTTATTATCATCCAGGTCGGCGCGGGCGTTACTCTGAGCCGCTGGAATACGCCTGCATCTCGATCGCGGGCAACAGCAAGAGTGTATCCGAGCATTGAGGTTGACATTAGGCCGTAGGTAATGGCGAGCCCGACCAATATGAGTGAACCGCCAAGACGCTGCTGGGCTTTATTGCCATGCGTGGTGAACAAGATAACCATCGGGAGAAGTATGCTCAAAACAACTGATCGCCGATTTTTCACTAGCACCAACATGTCAGCTTTGAGTAATGATCCATATATCAGCTTTGTACTTGGACTCACTGCTTGTTCGTAGCTAGTCACGTATTTCACTTCCAGTTAGTCCGATGAAGACATCTTCAAGCGTTACATCGCCATGGGCCACATTTTTAACTCTGGTGTCGTCTTTGTGCTTCTCAATAATTCGATTGGGTGTGTCACAAGTTACCAGCTTGCCATGGTCGATGATCGCAACTCGATCGCATACAGTCTGCGCCTCTTCCATTGAGTGGGTCGTGAGAAGTATGCTGCCTCCAGCTTGGCGGACATGCTCAATTCTTCCCCATAGCTGTCGGCGTGATTGTGGATCCAGTCCCGATGTCGGCTCGTCTAGAAGTAGCAGGATTGGGTTGTGGATCACCGCGATCAAAAGGGCAAGACGCTGTTGCTGTCCTCCTGATAGCTGTTTGAAGGGCTTCCCCGCTTCACTTGAAAGACCGATATCTTCCAATCTTTCATCGATTTCGCGCCGAGTCAGCCTTATTCCGTAAAGGCCGGAATAAAGACTGACGATCTGTCTGATGGTGAGCTCGGACTGGAAGCTAGTTGCTTGCAACTGTACGCCCATTATTGCCTTGGCGCGCTGGGGATTATCGGTGACATCGATTCCGTCGATCAATACTTGACCTGAGCGGGGCTTGATAAGCGCTTCAATGGAACTCATAATGCTAGTTTTCCCTGCTCCGTTTGGCCCAAGCAGCCCGAATATTTCTCCGCGTTCAATCTCCAAGCTGACGTTGTCGACCGCTATCTTTGTCCCATATGCGACCGAAAGGCCCTTAACCTCCAAAATTAAAGGTTTGCCCGGTCGTTGCGGTTCTGTCATTTAGGTTCTCCATTCGAACGGGTCCAGGCTAAGGCGTTTGCAATCAGTCGATTTGCTATCTTGTCGAGCATCGAAATCAATTCCTCAACTTCCCCCGGTTCAGCAGACGCGGCAGCATCGGCGATCACCTTGTCGATTGGCTCATAGGCAAGCTGAGCTCCCTGTCGCGCAACATCGGTGTTGCCGCGAACAAGCGTGCGGCGTCGGTCGGCAGGGTCCGTTTCAGTTTGGAATACTCCCAGCGTACGCAGGCGGGCCACGGAAATCGAGACCTGGCTCTGCAACAGTCCTGTTCGTCCGCAGATGTCGCCAATCGTGGTTGCTGGGTGTTCGTATACGTCGAATAGCACGAGCTTGACGGCGGTGGGCAGTTTCTTCAGTCCATCCGCAGGCATTGAATTCTCACCGAGATTGGCGAGTTTGCGTCCTAAAAGGAACAGTTCGAGAGAATTCATAATGAAAATGATACATCACTATTGATATGAAATATTCAAATTCATGACATGGTCTTATGCTTCGCCAAGGTCGTTCCTCTTCCCGATTCCGTCAGTGCATTTTGTTGTACCCGATTGCCAGTAGGTGTTTGGGTATTTTGCTGCGATCTTTGCTAATTCTTGCCGTGGTACATGGCTTGCTTTTAATGCGGTAAAGCGGTTTATCCCAGCACGTTTTATTTGACCCGCAGACTGGTTTGCACCGTAGTGTGTCTCAGTCACTGTCGTTGCTGCTTCCTCCTTTGGCCTCGCTTACAGGGCTGCTGCCAGCATTCGCACTGGTCGAAGGAGGCGAGCTTGAATTCGAACTAGAAATGCCGCGCCCATTCACCTAATCCGGCAAACCGAAATGCGCGAGGAAACTTTGATCTGTTTGTTGGTGCAATGGGAAGGATCGTCTAGATCGCAGCGTCTCATTAGGAATTTATTGGGCAGACGCCGACCTTTGCAGTAGGTGAGTGCTTCTCTTAAAAGGCCGCCAGCTCATCCAACCGCGGCCGAGCCCGTAGAATAGTGCTCCCAGCGAGCCGACAAAGAATCCAACCGGCCAGTCTGAGAGGTACGAGAGCGCAAGGGCAATCCATACGGTCAAGAGCGCAAAGGCAACCGCGAGCAGGATAGCGACAAGGGGCCTATTTGTAAATGAGCGTGCTGCCGCAGGTGGACCTACCATCAGAGAAAATACTAACAACGCCCCGACTACGGGTAGCGACATCACTGTAGCGAGTGCAAGTACCAGCAAGAAAAGGATTTCCATATGGCTGCTACGGATACCAGACACTTCAACCAAATCTGGTGAGAGGGAATCCAACATTAGGGGTCGATATAGAATTGCGGTCGTCATGATGGCAACGGCACCCAGAAATGCGACCAGAAGAATTTGGCTGGTGCTCGTGCCAAGGACCTCGCCGAAGAGAAAAGAATAAATTGCCGGCGCATATTCGTTGGTAAAACTGAAGAAAAGAGCACCGAGGCCAAGCAGGAAGACAAGCGAGAGAGCGGTTGCGACACCCTGTTTGCCTCGACGTCCGAGTCGGTTGATCCCAAGAACTCCCAGCGCGGCGAACACTACCAGGCCAATGAACGAATTTATCCCCAGCAGACTTGCGGCTGCCGCGCCGGGGAAGCTTCCTAAAGGCAGGGCGTGTGCCTCGAACGCGTTCCCCCGCAATACGACGAAGAATCCGACTACCCCAGCCACGACCGCTACGATCGAGGCGATTATCCATGCATTTAACATGAAACCGGAGAACATAGCTAGGACCTGCCAGACCGTATGGGTGTCGCGATCTTTGCTGATGCGATACCGCGGCCGCGCCCCGATATGAGGCTGGCTATCACGTAGGTAAGGAACACTAGCATCACGATAAGAAAGCTCACCGGCAAGTTGTGTCCCGGGATCCAGTCGGCGCTGTCATATGCCAGAAGAATTCCCAGCCAGGCTGCGCCCAAACCGATCAGTGCTGCCAACCATATTGCAAGATTGGGGCGTTTTGCCAGCCGGAGTGCTGTTGCTGCAGGGCCGATCAACAGGGCGGTCGACAAAATCGCGCCAACGCTGATAGCGGAGAGGGCGACTGCGGAACCGAGAACGAGCATTTGGACCAGGCCAACAAGACGTACGCGTATGCCCTGTACCGCCGCAATTTCGGGGTTGATGGAACTGAGCAGCAGCGGTCTGTACAACGCGATCAAAATAATCAAGGTGGCGGAACCGATAATGACCACTAAGAATTCAGTCCGTGACGGAATTGCAAACATGGAACCGAAAAGCACTGCAATCGTCGTACCGGATGTGCTTGTAGTGGTGACATCTAAGTAAAGGAAAAGCGCAGCCAGACCAAGTCCCGCACCGAAGACTACCCCCGTTGCGAGATCCCTGCCGCGCGCTCGTTCAACTCCAACTAATTCCATTCCTCCAGCTCCAAGTATTGCCATTCCTAGGAACCCGAGTAGGGGATTGACCCCTAATAAATATGACGCAGATCCGCCTGCGCTGCTTACATCGGCCAGCGAGTGACCAGCAAACGCCTGACCCCGGATGACAGTGAAGATGCCAACGACCGCAGAAACAATGGCCGCAACTCCGCTAACGAAAAGCGCCGTAAGCACAGGTTGGCTCGAGAAGAATCCAGGCTCGAAAATGAAAGTGAGGAGCGTTTTCATGGTGAGTTGCTCGTTTCAGACGTGGCACAGTCACGTCCGGGCTCAAAATATTCGTCGCCTGGCCCGGTGGTGATCAAGATCCGCCCGTGAACCCTAATAACGTCGACATGGTAGCCATACAGATTGCTCAATACTGCACCGTCGATAACTTCGCTTACCGGACCACTCGCTGCATGGCCGTTGGCCAGATAAACTAACCTGTCCATCGCACCCATCAGCGGATTGATGTCGTGAGCTGAGAGCAGAATCGCGATCTGCTGCTCATGTGCCAGCTGGTTCAGCAGAGTGACAACTTCTGCCACGCTTCTTATGTCCAGATTGGCCAGCGGCTCGTCGAGAAGCAGCAGTCTGGGGCGGCGAATCAAGGCATGTGCAATTAGGATTCGCTGTTGCTGACCTCCAGAAAGTTCTCCAATGCGCTGGTCGGCAAAGGCCTCGGCATTGACCGCGCGGAGCATCTCGTCCACTTGCCGACGACGCTCTTTGGAAGGAAGTCGAATCCCAAGCCGCTGGCCATCCAATCCCAATTCCACCAGGTCTCTGGCTCTTACGGGTATATCAGGATCAAGCTGGATTTTTTGAGGAACATACCCGATCGATCGCCGACGGGCGAATTCGGCGCTGCCCTCGAAAAGAATCGACCCTTCCGCTAGCCGGTGGAATCCAAGTATTGCGCGCAGCAGTGTCGTCTTCCCTGAGCCGTTTGGACCAATGAGGCCGCTGAATTCTCCGGAGTGCAATTCGAAATTGACGTCATCGAGAATCTCTTTATTTCCCAGGACAACACTCATATTGCTAACGGTGAGCACCGGTTCGGAATTTCGAATGCTGGCGCTCATAGTTTTGTGGTGGAAAGGTTGTCGGCTACAGCTTTCTCCAGCGCTGCAGTTTCTGCCATCATCCAAGTTTGGTAATTGTAATTAGTTGGCATCGTCTCATATGCACCTACTATCGGTATTCCATTCTTTTTTGCCAGATTCTGGAACGATTGGGTCAAGGTATCTGTGACTTGCTGATTTTCTACGAATACCTTGACTTGGTGTTTGCTGAATAAGTTATCCTGCAACGTCACGTCCTGTGGCGAAGGGTCGAATCCTCCCATTACCGCTGCCTGGAGGCTAAAGGGCGTTTTGATATCGCATCCGGCGGCTTGGAGAAGATAATCCGCCACCGGCTCACTGACGGCAACTGCAGTGTTGGGGTAGTTAGCCTTGAATTTGGCGATTTGGGCATACCAAGGCTGCAGGGATGCCCTAAATACAGCCAGGTTTGCATTGAAATAGGCGGCATTTGCCGGTTGGAGGGCGGAAAGATCTGCCGCCACGGCCGTGGCGACTGAAGGCATAGTGCTTGGGTCGTACCATAGATGAGGGTTTTTGGTGTCATTAGGCAGTTTGAGGAGGGTTTGCACGTTAACGACCTTGCGCCCTGGGTCGGGTGAGGCAGAAATCATTTTGGAAGCCCAGCCATCGTAGCCGGCACCGTTAAGGACAATGAGGCTCGCGCGCGATATCTCGTAAGCAACAGTTGAACTGGCCTCGAAGGAGTGGGGGTCAGTGTTTGGATTATTCTCGATCGAATCCACGTGAACGTAGCTGCCACCGATTTGGGAAATGACATTGGCGTAGACGCTCTCGGCGCCGACAGCATTGATTAGTCCTGAAACTGGAGAAGAAGGCGAAGAGGAAGCCGCAGTGCCGCAACTGGCTGCAATGACGGCTAAGCCAGCCAGCGCGGGGCCAACCGCCCTCCGTTTCGAGTCTGCCGTTCGCTTTGAGTGAGCCACTGAGTTCTCCCAGACAGTGTATTTCAAAATATATTTTATACTAAGACTAAGTCTCATTATATACAGTACACTAAGTTGTTGGGTGCGGGAAACGCCAAATGAGCCATTTGGCGAACTCTCCGCAGGTAACTCGGGTGCTTGGGCTATGCAGAATCCGGTTTAGCGGGTTCTACGATGGTTCTACCGAATTATTGAGATACATGAGAATCAGATTGAAGGTTTGACAAGCAAGCGCCGTTGGGCGGGCAGAGGTAAACGATGATTTACGATAGTGCCGAGAGTCTTCACGACTTGGTATTGGCACGGCTTCGCTTTATAGGTCAACGCTACACCAGTGGAAAGCGCGAAATCGTCGGGCTCCTAGTAGACGCAGGCCATCCGGTGAGCATAGGCGATATTGCTGGCCGTCTTCCAAAGATGCCGCGGAGTTCCGCCTATCGTCACTTGGTCGATTTGCAGCAGGCCGGAGTAGTTAGACGGGTTGTTGCGAGTGACGAATTTGCCCGATTCGAGTTGGCAGAGGAATTGACGGAGCACCACCACCACCTTCTTTGTCTCCAGTGCGGCAGGGTAATTGATGTCATGCCGGGGACAAGCTTCGAAACTAGACTCAACAAAACTGTGGATCAGCTTGCCCAGGCTGAAGGCTTCCTTCCTCAAAGTCACCGGCTCGATGTTTTTGGAATCTGCGCCAACTGCAATCGGGATCTGCCCTTTTCCTGATGCTCGAAGCCATGCGCCGGGCCCAACTCAAATCGGACTTCGCCAGCCTGGCCAACGTTCGCTGTTGCCGGTCACGATATGGTGCCGAGTGATGCGGATGATTTCCTTAACACAACAATCCAGGTTGAGATAATGTTAATTGACCCGTAGCTTCGAATCCTTCGACACCGACAGGGCGTAAAGCTTTTGGAGGTAATGAATTTGGAAAAAGTAACACAAAAATGGGTTGGACAGTCTGTCTGCAGAGATGAGGACAGCGCTCTAGTTCGCGGCGAAGGGAAGTTCCTCGATGATATAAACATCGAAGGCCAGCTTCATATGCGGGTAGTGAGGTCACCTTTTTCAAGGGCAGTCATCAAGTCCGTTGATACTTCTCGCGCAGCTCAGATGAACGGAGTCGCGGCGGTGTATAGCGGGAAGGATTTAGCGCCGATGATCACCTTGTTGCCTCCCGCTGCTGCTCCAGGCGTTACCGTCGGCAATGTTGCGATGTCAATAATTGCAGAGCGGAATGTCAACTATGTGGGGGAGCCGGTTGCAGTCGTGCTAGCAGCGTCGCGAGAATTGGCAGAAGATGCCGCTGACGGAGTCGAAATAGAATACGAATCGCTGCCATGCGTTACCGATCCGCGCTCCTCCCTTAGTGGAAGCGTTGCATTGCACGAAGGTATTTCCAATAATGTCCTGTTAAGTTGGGAAAAGAAGAGCGATGATTTTGATGAGGCAATGTCTCGGGCCTCCAGGATTGTCGAAGGGACCTTTGAACTTCCCAGACTCGTTGCGGCACCTATGGAGCCTCGAGGCTGTCTAGTTTCGTATGACACACACGCCGATAAGATCATGCTCTGGGCCTCAAGCCAAGATCCGCACCGGCCTAGGTCTCAGCTTGCCCAGGCGTTTGGTTTGCCGATTGATCAAGTGAGGGTTGTGGTCCCCGAAGTCGGGGGTGCGTTCGGATCAAAAGGCGGGGCCCCGCAGGAGTACATGCTTGCCTGTGCATCCTCGAAAAAGCTCGGGCGCCCAGTCAAATGGGTTGAAGATCGCTCCGAGAATTTCGTTTCTTCATACCAGGGACGGGGAATCAGCGCGCAAGTTCGTCTTGGATTGGATGACGCCGGCGTATTCGTCGCCCTTGAAGCGGATCTGCTTGCTGATCTTGGCGCCTACCTGTTTCAGCCAACGCCAATTGCTCCGTACACTGCAGCAACAATGATGACTGGCGCGTACCGCATTCCCTGCGTCAAAGTTTCGTTAACCGGCGTAGCTACGAACAAGGTTCCCACTGGACCATATCGCGGCGCAGGCAGACCCGAGGCATGCTTCTTTGTCGAGCGGATCGTGGATATGGCTGCCAATGCGATCGGTCTTGATCCTTTGGAAATCAGGCTGCGAAATTTGATCCCGCCAGACTCCTTTCCATATGTCACTCCGCTGGGTTTGATATACGATTCTGGAAATTATGAGCCGGTACTCAGGCGAGCCGCCGAGTTGCTTGGCATTACTGAAAATTCCGCCAGCTACGAAAATCGTGACGGTTGGCTGTCAGCGGCAGGCATTGCTATGTCAGTTGAGCCCGCCGGAGCAGGGTTTTGGGAGAGCGGCAGCATCACCGTTCTGGGCCGAGGAACTGTGATTGCTAAAAGCGGATCCTCGTCCCATGGGCAAGGCCATAAAACCGCATTTGCCCAGATAGTTGCGGATGCACTCGGGGTGGATATCAAATCGGTGTCAGTCATGCAGGGAGATTCAGACTTTGGCGCCGGAATAGGAACATTTGGCTCGAGGTCAATACTGCTTGGAGGCGAGGCATTGATCGCCGCATCCACGGAAGTCAGGGCCATTGCCTCTGATTGGGCGTCTTCGTTCTTCGAGGCGGCCAAGGAGGATCTGACATGGGATGCCGACGGAGTACATGTTCAGGGCAGTCCCGAGTCGCATCTCACGCTTTTTGAGATTGCACGGAAGATGGAAGAGTCGGGCGAGCATTCCAAACTCGCAGCAGAAGCCCATTCCAACATTCCTGGTGCGGTTTTTCCTTTTGGGGCGTATGGAGCAGAAGTGGAAATCGACATTCATACCGGATATGTCAGGCTGAAGAGGATCATTGCAGTCGATGACACCGGCACGATTATCAATCCCCTCCTTGCCGAAGGCCAAGTGGTTGGTGCAACTCTTCAAGGGGTCGCCTCGGCATTATGGGAGGAGATGATCTACGACGCAGATGGTATGCCCCTCACAGGCAGCTTCTTGGACTATTTAATACCCGGTTCGAAAGAGTCAGAATTCAGCCTGGTAAGTGAATTCAGATGCACTCCCACTCCTTATACCTCCCTTGGGGCGAAAGGTATTGGCGAAAGTGGAACCGTGGGAGCACTGCCTGCCGTCGCAAATGCTGTCAACGCCGCCCTTACCAAGCTTGGGTTTGCAGGCCATCTCGATCCTCCTTATTCTCCGGAGAAAATGTGGAAAACATTAGAGCGCCTAGAAAAGATCTAGATTGAACGGTGCTTGAGCAGTTCTCCGAAGGTATTGTCGATGCAAATCATGCAGCCCGTAGAGCTCGGGCAGCGGAATTGTGAATCGAAAACGGCTATTCCTGGATTTCGCTGTCCAGTCAAGGACATCGAGCCATGGCCATTTGTCAATTGGTATTTGACTCGGACTCAATTAGAGAAATGACATGCTTTGCCGATGGGTTGACCAGTGCAACGGCCCCCACAGTGACGGTTGGAACGGTTTCATTTCCGTCGGCTATTGACCGTACTTTAGCACTTGCTCCAGGGTTTTCCCAAATGTTGATGCTTTCATAGCTAACGCCGGCTTGGTCCAGCTGATCCCGCAGCATGACGCAGTACAGGCAGCCCGGACGCCAATAGACAGTAACTGAAGGCGGAGAGTTTTCCATGACTATACAAACCAGGGGAAAATGAAATTGATTCCATTGGATTTCTCCCCTGAAAATCCTTAACGTTTTATCTGTGCCCGATGCCTTTTGGTGGTCTTTTTGATTTACGTGAAGCAACTTGGAATCTGTACTAAAATGCTGCCGCAGATGCCATGTTGGCATCGTAGCCCTGCTTTGGGCGGTTATTGCCAAAGCCGGCATAATTTTCAAGGGGATGTGTACTTTTATGAAATCAGAGAGCGACATTGGTTCGCCGAGTTCTCTGTCTACGGCGTCGGCCTCGCCTCCGGCCGCCGTGCAGGGTGGCTCCGTAACGGATCCGACTCCGGTCGCGCTTGCGATATTTGCATTCGCGCTTGCAGCGTACGGGGTCCGATTTATTAGCGTTAATGATGCGACGCTTGCTGCAGGTCCTACTACGGAGGCGCTCAACTATGCAGTCCTTGCTGCAGCTATAGCGCAGGCCGTGAGCGGGTTCATTGCAATACTCCGTGGTTTCACATATCCAGGATATGTAACGGGAACGCTTGGACTTTGGCTGTTCGGTTTCTATATGCTGATCACTTCGGGGGCGGCGAGCAAAGAGTTCACTCCCGATGCTTTGGCCTGGTATGTGCTATTGGCGGTCGTACCTGTTGTTCTCTTGGCGATTCCCGCGTTCATGCATCGCAATATACCATTCATGATCGCATTTGTAGCGATTACGGTACTTTTGGTCCTACTGGGGCTTGGTTACCATGATTTGTACAACGCCGTTGTTGAGGCTGCAAAGGTAAAGGCGGCTCCAAACTTGTCCACTTCAGTCAATTTGATCAAGACTTCGGCTTATTTCGGCTTTATAGCTGCGATTGCGCTGTGGTGGGCGTTCACTGTAATGCTAGTCAAGGCGACCGTGCAGCCGAAGGGAAGCGCCAGCTAGCACTTAGAATTTGACTTTGGGCACCGGTCCATGCTGCTGCATCGGGCTGTGATCTGAGTCAGCTCGCAAAACTGAGTTCAAACGGAGCAGGCCTCTTCCGTCAGGGAGGGGCCTGCTGTGATAACTGCAAAGCCTTTGCGTGGTTTTATTTCACATCATTAGTCCTGCAGCCAGCGCCTTGGGATCTGGATGGGGCTGTTCGAAGCTAGTGGCGCGGGTCTGTTCTGAGCCCGCATTGCGCAAATCCGGACGAGCTTGGTCACACCCTGCAGGGCTCGTTCATGAAGTGTCTGCTCTGAAGTTAGCACGTGCAGCTCTCAGTCGCTCGAACCGGTGGCAGCTGGGCAAAGCTCGGCTGCCACCTGAGAGTAAAGGGGGTGAAGGAAGTAGCGGCCAAGTTGGGCATAGGGATAGCTGACGTGCAAGCATGGTCCGCTTCTCGAAGGTGTCACTGGCAGACCCGGCCAAAGACGTCACCCACCAGCGGGACCCAGCCGAGCAATATCGCGTGTAAAGGCTGGTCTATTTTCCGGCAGGTTTTTGGTGGCTAACGCGTCCGGCGTTGCAATCCCATCTGAGCCAATATCAGCAAACCCGCGCTCGGGTCCACCTGCCACTGACAAGGCGGAAATGCCGTGAAGATTTGCACGATTTGGATATGTCAACGCCTGCGATTCGGAGCTGAGCTACTTTAATGACTGACTGTCCTTTTGGCAGGTAATCTCAGGATGTCCGTGCTGGGGAAAGCGTGAAATACCGGCAGACTGATATTCGTGTTCAAAGGCGATACTTTTCGTTTTCCGCTTCTGCAAGCCATCGAGTCGGTCTTCTCTTAGCCAATTCCGACTGCCTGAGATGCCTGTCCTCAAGAATTTGTATCCTTATACCCTTCCCGTGCGTCAATGTGATGTTGATCAACTTGATAAAGGAGAATCAAATGAAAAAGACAGTCGGCACCTTGGATAAGGTGATTCGGGTTGTGATAGCAATAGCAGCTGTAATAGTGGCATTTGCTCTAGGGGCAAGCACGGCACTCGGGATAGTCCTTCTTGTCGTCGCAATGATTCTGCTGATAACGGGTTTGTCGGGATACTGCCCCGTCTATTCCCTGCTCAAGGTTGACACGCTATCTGAAGGCAAAAGCTCTGGTCATAGAGTCGCTCATTGAACCGTTGTCGAGGCCTATTATTGGTGCGTCAAATTTTGAGCGTTTCAGGCCAACCACCTCGTTAGGTTTCGGGGTAGCTGTTTCTCGCAACTGTCGCCGAGGCTATGGAATATAGTTGACATAAGATGAATGACTCCGAAGCGCTCCTGGTCACAGCCGATGGTGGTTTCACAACCGCGGTAACTGCGGAGATACCGGCTTTATATCACTACGCCCTGACTCTGGTCGGTGACCCCGTAAGCGCGGAGTGGCTGGTGAGCGATACCTTGTCCAGGGCATGGGAAAAATCAGATTCATTTCGACAGGCGTCCGGACTGAAGACATGGTTGCATCGGATTTTGCACAATCTCGCAATCGATAATGCACGGCGAACAGCCAGAGAAGTTTCAGCCGCGGAGGTGGAGGATCAATGGAAAGACGAGACATTTAGCGTCGATCCGGAAAAAGTTGTAGAAATGTTCGAGAACAAAGAGGAAATCCAGGACTCGCTTTTGCGACTGCCCTTTGCCTACCGCAGTGCCCTGGTCCTTCACGATGTCGAAGGGTGGAA
>DAHVRV010000022.1:0-38271 GCA_027322285.1 Actinomycetota bacterium | reverse complement strand
GTGCCGCCGGCTGAATCGGGACGGGCTCTTTGAGAGGGTTGAATCCAAGGTTCAGAATGGAGTTGTAGACGGTGGGAAACTTGAGCTTCAAATTGTCAACAGGTCTGAGGTCCAAGAAAACTTTGCCAGTGGCGATGATTTCGCTATGAATCGAGTTCGAGACGATATCCCTGGGTGCCAGCTCTCCCGCTTCATCATATCTGGGCATGAAACGCTCTCCCTCGCCGTTAAGCAGAATGGCCCCCTCGCCGCGGCATGCTTCAGAAATAAGCCCGCCGTTGGAAAGGACCGTAGGGTGGAACTGGACTAGTTCAATGTCTCTAACCTTGGCGCCCGCTCTATAGGCAAGAGCTATTCCGTCACCCGTGGCTTCTTGGGGATTCGTGGTAAAGGCATAGATTTGTCCAATACCGCCTGTTGCAATTATGGTCGCACCTGCGTGAACCGCAACTGGCTTAGCCGGGTCTCCATTCTTCCAGAGAAGCGCTCCGTGTACTTGGCCATCGCACGATATTAGCTCTGCGGCAAATTGATTCTCGAGAATTGAGACGCTGGGCGGCAGCTGGTGGTGAAGGAAGGTGAGCAGATGCAGGCCGCTTTCATCACCGTGGATGTGCTGGATTCTCGGTTTCGAATGGCCGCCTTCCAGTGCCGGATGAGCATCGAAGGTTATTCCAAGCTCAATCAGCCGCTTCCATTGCGTTAGCGCATCAGTGAGGATGGCCGTCGAGACTCGCTCGTCGACAAGGCCTCTTCCGGCTTTTATCGTGTCCATCAGATGGCTCGGAATGTCATTGGGATCAGATGGGAATGCAATTCCTCCCTGAGCCCAGCGAGTCGAGCCGCTCAAGAGTTCTGTCTTTGTAACCAGCGAAACTTCCGCGCCCCGACTTGCGGCATGCATTGCGGCACATGAGCCAGCTACCCCCGATCCGATGACGAGAATGTCGGCGAACAGTTCTTCCAACTTTGCGACCCTTTTCTAACCCACGGCGATCATTGTTTCCAGAGACCGCCTGGCCTTATCGGCGATCTCTGGAGAAACTTCGACTTTGAACTGATTCTTTTCTAGCGAATCAAAGACCTTTTCAAGGGTGATCATCTTCATGTATTCACACACCGCAGATTCCTTGATCGGATAGAACTGCTTGTCTGGCGAGAACCGTTGAAGGCGATGCAGAATTCCAACCTCTGTTGCGACCACGAACTCCTTTGACGACGCGGTCTTGGAGTAGCGGACCATTCCCTCGGTCGACATTATCTTTGCATCAGGTTTTAAATACAGGCACGCGCTTCCGCAGCTGCACTCAGGATGTATGAGGAATTCAGCGTCCGAGTGTTCAGCCATCTTTGAATTGATCTCCCTTTCGCCAATGCCAGCGTGGACGTGACACTCCCCCAGCCAAAGGTTCATCTTGCGTCCGGTCGCGCGTTCCACGTGGGCGCCTAAAAACATGTCCGGGACAAAGAATATGGGATGGCCCTGGTCCAGCTCCGAAACTACCGCAACCGCATTAGCGCTTGTTACGCACACATCCGCCAGCGCCTTGACTTCCGCGCTCGTATTCACGTATGCGACAACGAGACCGTCGGGATGCTCGTCTTTCCATGCCTGGACATCAGAGGCTTTAATGGTGTCTGCTAAAGAGCAGCCGGCCTCGATGTCTGGTATCAGTACGGTTTTCTCAGGGTTCAGTATCGCTGCAGTTTCCGCCATGAAGTGCACGCCTGCAAAGACAATGATCTCGGCATCTGTTTTAGCCGCCTCTCTGGAAAGTCCAAGGGAGTCACCTACGAAATCGGCTATATCCTGGACTTCCTCTCTTTGGTAGGAATGGGCAAGGATTATGGCGTTGCGCTCTTTTTTGAGGACCTGAATCCGTTTGACAAGATCTTTATCTTTGTTCATTTGTAAATATTTCCTGACGCTAAGCGGACAGATAAGTTAAGACGCACAATGATTTTGTTGCACTGATCCTAGTCTTTGATGCTGGGAAATATAAACTTGGCTTACTGGCACCTACCCTGGGAGCTCATCAGTTTCCAAATCGGGCCGACATCCAATATCACCGGCAAATAAATGCAGTTTGACCGAGTAGAAAACCTTTAACGAAGACTGGACCAAAATATGTAGCTTGCTCAGCAAGTTTTACTAGTGCCCGTACCTTGGGGCAGCAGTAATAAATGTTGGCAATCGGGACAATGCTATTACATGGAAGGCGTGATATTTAGGCACCCTCCGGGATCGCGCTAGCCTAAGGTTTGCTCGGCCAGCTCCCAGGGGTGCACCAACTAAATTTTCAGGTGCGTCTAAACTGTCTTAGGTGAACTACGCAATCGGTGAGGCTTTGTCTGAAAAGGAACAGCTAAAAGAAGGCCGTCCGTCACTACTTGTGCGGCGAATACTCATGATTCCAGAGATCAAGCGGTCGGCAGCGCAGGAGAAGCGTGCTGAGAAGCTTTTTAGTTTTGCCATTCTTATTTCAGCTCTCCGCTGCACGCTTAGCTATGTGATCCTGCCGTTTGTGATTCCGTTGTTCGGCTTGGGAGCGACCGCTGGCGTAGGCCCGGAAATCGGGATTCCCCTAGGGGTAGTCGCTATATTTTTTGACGTGAAGGGAATTCGGCGATTCTGGATTGCCCAGCACCGTTACCGCTGGCAGATGACCGTCGTATATCTTCTGGTAATCGGTTTGGTGCTATACCTGGTAGCTAGGGATATCGTTCACCTGTTCTAGCTCGTGTCAGGCTCCGCGAAACAATGGGTTCCATACTGCTGATTTACACTCGCAGGGTCGGCGCGATTGTTCAGCTCATTGCTTCTCGGGCCGCCAGAAACTGAATTCCGGTGCCTTGAGTGTGGATATTGTTTAGTGTAGAGTGTCCCGTAATTTCATATTGCAGTAATTTATGGACTTACCACCTTTCCAATGGTTTTCAATTCCAACTGGCTGCCAGCATGTCGAGATTGGCATAGATCGCCAGATGGCGGACCCTTATAAGTAGGAGAAAGCTAAAGATGAGCGACCAGCTGCTTGCTGAAACCGTGAAGATCAAAGGCTTCGCGGGCGACGATATCGAGGCTTACTTTGCCAGGCCAACTGGGCCTGGGAAATACGGTTCTGTGGTGGTGATTCACCATATGCCTGGCTATGACGAGGCAACAAAGGAGATCACGCGAAAGTTTGCGTACCATGGCTATCAGGCGATCTGTCCGAACCTCTACAGCAGGGAAGCGCCTGGTGCTTCTTCTGATGACGCGGCTGCTGCTGTGCGGGCGCGGGGCGGAGTCCCTGATGAAAGGCTCGTAGGCGATGTCAGGGGAGCAGCGGACTACCTTCTGGCCCAGAGCGCTTCAAATTCAAAGGTAGGGGTAATTGGCTACTGCTCAGGCGGCCGACAAACGTTTCTTTCGGCGTGCAGCCTTGATATCGATGCTGCGGTCGTTTGCTACGGGGCATTCATCGTCAAGGAGCCTCCTGCCGAGCTACCGAGCTCGGCAAAATCTATAATCCATTTGGCCCCAAATGCGTCATGTCCAATTCTGGGCCTCTTTGGCGCGGAAGACAAATATCCAGATGTCGACGAAGTAGCTCAGCTGGATGCTGAACTGACAAAGCATTCCAAGGAGCATGAATTTCATATTTACGATGGTGCCGGCCATGCCTTTTTTGCAGTGGATAGGCCAAGTTATAGGCCGGAGGCTGCAAAGGATGGCTGGGAAAAGATCTGGGCGTTTTTCGGCGTGCACTTGGCCGGTTAGGAGTACTGGATGTGTACTTACGTAACTGAGCATGTTGAAATCACTGGATCTGGAAAAGGTGCAAATGGATGGTTCAAGGTCAGCGAGGCAAGCGTTTACTTTGACCACCCGGCGGACGCTCCTCTTGAGCACAGTCTCAACATCGATTTTCTTCAACCGGAACTAGGACCGTCGGCACGAGTCGCAGTTGAACTTGACGCAGCGTCTGCAGCGCGGCTTGCCCAAGCAATACTGTCGACTCTCGCGAGGGTGCCAGATGGATTGTCGGGTAGCTAGCCTATTTCGGCAGTCTCTCCAGAGCACGTTTGGATACGGCTAGAGCTGATCTGGAAATTATAGCCACGTTGAATTTGACGGCCACAGTATCAGCTTCGGTTGAAAAAATACCGGGTTACGATAGCTTTGCCGAGGCTGGAGGCAAAGCGCATCGGTTCCACCACTTTCCAGGAGTTGGAATTTCTCAGTTCTTGTAATTCACGGCGGAGCTGGTTGTTATCTTGTTGAATGTTGCCGAGGTGCCCGTAGAGATCTATCAGTGAGTCTCAGCTCGTGGTAGTGCGGGCGGGCAATCTCCAGAGCTTCGGAACTGGAGTCCACGTTATCTGCCAGGCATGTTTTCTACTTGGCGAGGTACTCTGCAAGTGTCTCAATCGAATATCCCTAATCTGGGACCCGCGATTTCGGTGTGACAAGCATGGTCATTCGGATTTTGCATCGGGCGGCAAACGCAACTGGCGTTCAAATCATTCTTAACTGTTTTCACCGCGTATTTGTCGGAGCGTGCCTTGCAACGTTTAGCCGGCAAACATGATTCTCATTCAGGACGTTTTGTATCAAAGCTGCATCCTGTGCGATGCCCATCGGTTTCTATTGCTCCGCACTCGGGACACACCAGATGGGCCCAACAGGCAGAATCTCCGCCTTCGGGGATCAGATCAGGGTGTTCGTTTCTTTCGGACGCTGCATCTTTCATGTTCACCGTCGTGGCAATGATAGTTTTTACATTCTTCACTAGAACTTTATGAACTATTATCTTATATCTGTCCAGTTGGAGTGCGCAATTGCGATATAAGGTGATCACGAGGACCTTATATCTAGGTCCGCGCGGGCCGAAACGGCTTAGCCGGCAACTAACCGCCAGGTCAGCTCCTCCTTTACAAGGTGGGCCGGATTTATCTAGCCAGAGGACCTCCCCTTCGGTACTGAACCTCTTCAGCCGTGGAACCCGCTTCGGTTAGACGCGCGAGCACAGACTGGTAAAGATCGTGATCCAGCGGCCCCTTCTCTGCGGCTGTAACGTTCTCCTCCAGATGGGAAATGTTGGTCGTGCCCGTGAGCAGAACATTCACGGCGGGATTAGTAACAACAAAGCGAATCATGAATTCGATTCGCGGCATCGGCCTTATGAGGTCATCGATCCCTGCCTTGTCCCAGATGGTTTGAGCTTGACCTTCCGACATTCCTATCGGTACCGAGGACCAAACCTTTGCCACCGATCCTCGAGCTGTCACTCCGCGGGCAACCACTGCCCGGCCGAACCTCGAAACGATATCGGCGACATCTTCATGCTGGCGTTGCAGCGCTGAGTATGGCAGCTGGAACACACTTATCAGATTCATGTCCAGAAATTCGGATACGTACGGTTTTCTGCTGGAAAGTCCTATATGGCCAATCACGCCTTTCTTCTGGAGTTCTAAAAGGGTCTGCAATCCTCCCTCTTGTTCCAGCCGCTCCATTGTCGGATTGCCATGGAACTGCATGACATCTATATGGTCTGTGCCAAGCCGCTTCAGGCTTTGCATGATACCCGCATTTATGTTGGAAGGTGTGTAAACGTGGGAGCGTTCATCCTGGGCATGCTCTTCGGCAAGGCATCCGCATTTCGAAGCTATGATCACTTGGTCACGCCGCTTGCGCAGTGCAATGCCCAAAACCTCCTCGCTTGCGCCGTAATCGATTGAGGTGTCGAAGTAGTTAATGCCCAGGTCCATTGCAGCATGCACAAGATTGGTAGCTTGTGAGACTGACAGATCAGGTGCCCGGGGGGGACCAGCCAGTTCCATGCCGCCGAATCCAATCCGAGATACTGTTAATCCGGTATTCCCGAAGCTGATCAGCGGCATGCGGCTCTTGGCCGCCTGGTCATTCTTCGAGTCGATCTGTTTTGAATCTTCCATCAGACATGTCTCCTGGACTTGGGGGTATATCTTCTTCTTGGAGGCCAACGGCGGAACCGTCGGTTGGACTTAGGCGAAGACTTTCCGTCAAACCGCAGCGTCAATATTCCGGTAGTGGACTGCCTGCTGAGGTCGGTCATCCGCAAATATCTATTTTACCCGGCTCCAGCAAAAACTATAGTTCGCGCAACCCTGGTAATACATTGCGCTTTGTTGTTACTTCTGCGCCTCCAGCATTTTGAAAAATGCGATGCGCGTCGTGCTCAAATCGCAAATCCGAACTTCCTGCTTGAACCGCCGTGCGCTTGTCGTAAGCATCAGAAAGACAAGGTTCAAGAAGTAGGTGTCGAGGTTCATTGGGGATTGGGTCTCTGGGTATCACTGATAGCAGCATCCATAATTGATTGTGGGCACGGGAAACCGAGCCTAAGGAAAGCATGAAGTCTAGAAGCGGAAGATAGGTTTCAGAAAGCTCCCAGAAGGCACCTGGTCCATCACAATTCGGACAGATCCCATTCAGATCGAACTTAGCCAGGAAAGACTAACTTTCATAGTCCCGTTCACCACGAAGGCGGATGTTGTAGGCTGGGCATTCGCAGAGGGTGCGGGCCTTGGCGAGTCGGGTTAGCAGAAGCTCGCGGATCTGTATCAAAGGCTGATTACACAGCTTTTATATCTTGGAACGACAGCCGTCAAGGCAATGTTAACTTGTTGGCCTGAAGGATACCGACAAGTTTTGGGAGCCGCGCCTAAAGCAGGTCGGTGATTAGAAGTCGGATGTACGACGTTGAACTCCTTCAGGTCTATAGGGGAAAGTTATCCGCTCTGCAGGAATCATGATTGATTTTTGAGGCGTCAAACGCGGTCCACTGCGTGTTTATGCTCGGCAGAAAATCTGGGATCAAGTTCCTCAATGTGTCGGCAGGAACGAGATCGACCTACATGATATACCTAGAGCGGGCGACGAGAATCGAACTCGCGTTCTCAGCTTGGGAAGCTGATGTTCTACCTCTGAACTACACCCGCAAGCATGCTTCTTGCTTTTATACACACTATCGTATGTATCCATGATCTTGTCGGATCGAACTATTAAAGAAGAGCTTGCAAAGGGACGTATCGTAATTGATCCCTTGGATGAAGGATGTATCCAACCTTCATCGGTTGATCTTCATGTGGATAAGTACTTTCGAGTCTTTCGAAACCACACTGCGCGCGTCATAGACGTCAAAGAAGATCAGTCTGAATTAACCGAGCTTATTGAGATAAAAGATGATGAAGTTTTTATTCTTCATCCGGGCGAATTTGTTCTGGGTTCGACGCTTGAAAGAATAGGTATACCTGACGATCTTGTTGGGCGTCTCGAAGGCAAGTCATCGTTGGGTCGGCTCGGACTTCTGATACATTCCACTGCAGGTTTTGTCGACGCCGGATTCGACGGCAACATAACCCTGGAGCTGTCTAATGTGGCGAATCTGCCGATAACTGTATATCCAAACATGAAGATTGGCCAGATCTCGTTTCTAAAGATGACTTCTCCAGCAGATTTTCCATACGGATCGAGTCCAGTCGGCTCGAAATATCAGGGCCAAAGAGGTCCGACTCCGTCAAGATATTTTGAAAACTTCCAAAAGTAGCCAGGCCTGAGGTCCCAAGGGAGAAATTTGAGTTGTCGCGAGTTAGAGAAGGATTGTGACAGCGGGGCGAAATTTGGATAGTGTAAGCTAACTGCATTTTTATTTAGGTCCCTCATGGCAAACATGCCAGGGTACCGTAGGTGATCAGCACAAGGGTTGTTAGGGAGGAATTCGTTGAGATTGTTAATCGGCGTGGTCATCGTTGTGGTGGCCGCAGTGTTCGCAGGCAGAAGACTGCTCTTTCTTTTTGGCCTTATTACGTCCGGAAAGCCTGCCCCCGGCAGGACTGATAATGTGGGCAGACGTATTTGGGCCGAGCTATCTGAGGTCATTGGCCAGCGAAAGCTTTTGAAAAAGACTGTGCCCGGAATTGCGCACGCACTTACGTTTTGGGGCTTCCTCATTCTGCTTGCTACGATCATCGAGGCCTTCGGCGCACTATTTAGTCCCACATTTGCCATACCGCTGATTGGCCACGATTCCTGGCTTGGCTTCCTGGAAGATCTATTCTGCGTTTTGATCCTTATATCGCTTGCGGTATTTGCCATCCTCAGGATCAGCAACGCACCCGATCGTAGGCAGAGGGATTCACGCTTCTACGGTTCGCACACCGGTGCGGCTTGGCTGGTTCTGCTGGGGATCGCAATGGTGGTCATCACGCTGGTGATGTACCGAGCTGCTCAGGCAAACCTAGGACACTTCCCCTATGGCGACGCTGCCTTTGCTTCCCACGCGGTCGCTTCATGGATTCGAGGCCTTGGGACTACCGCCAATAAGGCGATCGAGGTGGTGTTCCTGGAGCTCAATATCGCGGTCATAATGGGATTCCTTGTTTTTGTAACCTATTCCAAACACCTTCACATATTCACCGCTCCGCTCAACGTGATATTTTCACGTCGGCCAAAGGCCTTGGGTGCACTTGGGACGACCCCGAACATGGATCCAGAGCAATTAAGCGAAGAAGATGTGTTTGGTTCAGGCCAGATTGAGCACCTTACGTGGAAGCAGAATCTCGATCTTGCCACCTGTACCGAGTGTGGAAGGTGTCAAGAACAATGTCCAGCGTGGAATACTGGCAAGCCCTTGTCCCCGAAGCTTGTGATCATGAGCTTGCGTGACCATCTCTTCAAGTCCGCTCCGTCACTCATTGGTCCGGGCGCCACTAAGTCGACGTCGGTGCCTTTAGTGCCAGACGTGATCGATTCTGATGTTCTGTGGGCCTGCACCACCTGCGGCGCCTGCGTAGAGGCATGTCCGGTGGATATCGAGCACATTGATGCCATTGTCGATATGCGCCGTTACAAGGTATTGATGGACTCTGATTTTCCAACTGAAGCCAATCTGATGCTGAGGAACGTCGAGAATCAGGGCGATCCATGGGGTCTTGGCCAGTCAAAGAGACTTGATTGGACCAAGAGTCTCGACTTCGAAGTCCCGGTAATTACCGGTGAGATTCCGGAGGACGTTGAATATCTGTTCTGGGTTGGGTGTGCCGGCGCGTTGGATGAGAGGGCCTCCAAGACTACGCAGAGTATCGCAAGACTTCTTCATGCTGGCGGAGTGAAATTCGCAGTGCTAGGTCCCCGGGAATCATGCACCGGTGACCCTGCAAGACGGCTTGGCAACGAGTACCTGTACCAAATGCAGGCTACGACCAATATTGAAACTCTCAATAGCGCCAAGGTTAAGAAAATCATCGCCTCCTGTCCGCACTGTTTGAACTCACTGGCCAATGAATATCCCTCCCTGGGTGGTCACTACGAAGTGGTTCACCATTCCCAGATATTCGAGACGCTGGTTTCGGAAAAGAAACTTTCACCCGCCAATCCCGTCACTGCTACCGTGACCTACCACGACCCGTGCTACTTGGGCAGGCACAACTCGGTATATGACGAGCCAAGATCGGTATTGCACTCCGTACCGGGTGTAAAGACGATTGAGATGCATAAGCATCGTTCGAAAGGGTTCTGCTGCGGTGCGGGAGGGTCACGCATGTGGCTCGAGGAGAACATCGGCAAGCGTATCAATATGGAAAGAACCGACCAGGTCCTGGTCACGGGCGCGGACATGGTTGCAACCGCCTGTCCATATTGCATGATCATGTTGGACGACGGAGTAAAGACGCGCCAGTCTGAGGGCACTGCTGGCGAAGACATGAAGGTTTTAGATGTAGCACAGATATTGGAGCGGTCTTTGAGCGACTGAGAATTCGGAATTAGAGGGCGTAATCAAGGCCTGTCTTAATTGAGACAGGCCTTGATTGATTTTTGGTCTAGTTGTTGTGTTCTTACACTCCGATACCTTTGTACGGTATCAGGCGAATGCTTTGTCGTCCGCGTCTCTCAGCCTCTTTGACATGGCTTCGAGCAGCCGCACTGCCATAGAGGGGATTTCTTCCAGGACAGACGCGAATTCTCTGGCTGGCAGCACCAAAAGATCCATTTCAGTCTCAGCAGTGACTGTCGCAGATCTTGGAAGGTGGTCGAGAAGCGAGAGCTCCCCAAAACCGTCGCTAGGTCCTAGCATCGCAACCTCGTGGTTGTTTTTGCTGACTTTTGCTCGTCCGGAGACGATGAGGCAGAATTCTTTGCCCACCTTGCCTTCTTCGCAGAGTATTGAGCCAGGGTGAATTGTCACCTCGTCGCATACAGACTCCAGCAGGGCGAGTTCTTTGCGATTGCAGTCGCTGAAAAGCCAGCTGGACCTGAGCGCATTGGCTTTTGAATCCGTAACTTCATTTTTAACCATTTACAAAAGATAACACTATTTCTGCGCAACTGAGCTAAAGAATGCACCTGCCTATTGGATTTTTCTGAACTAGTTTGTAGCTGGCCCTTCAAAAGCGGATCGCCTAAAGGACGCTGGATCTCTTGGTTAATTTTGCCTTTAATGCTCGAATGCGATGTTCCGCCAAACAGCATGCCTGGGCAAGGCTTCCGGGCAGTTAGGACGGCAACGACTGGTGAATTTGCCGCACACAGCATCTGTCTTTCAACTACTTGAGTTTGTGGCCACGACCGCAATTGCGTTGGTCATAGCGCGTTATGTGCGCAGGGTCCCAGCCATTGTTCTGGAGATAATCACCGGTATCGCGGTTGGAGTCGGCATATTTTCGCTTACAGGCAATGGATATGGGGTGAAGCTTCTTTCTGACGTCGGTCTTTTTGCGATCTTTTTCGAAGTAGGCCTTGGTTTTGATTTGACCGCGCCGGAACTGGCCAACACAACTCCGGCGCGAGCCGCAGTGGCGGGAGTCGTGACGTCGGCGGCGCTGGTCTTTCTCGCAACCCTTGCCCTGGGCCACTCCTTGTACTCAGCACTGCTTGTTGGTCTCGCCACAGTCTCCACCTCGGTATCAGTTTCTGTCTACAGCTTTCGGACTCTGGGTCCACTTAGACACGTGGAGGCAAAGGCGGCCGTAATGGCCGGACTCTTTGACGATCTCCTCGGCTTAGTCGCTCTAGCCGTTCTGGCCTCGGTTCTCTCGGGCTCGCTCGGCGGACTTGTATCTCTCGCAGTCAGCTTGGCAGTGGTGACCGTGAGTTATGTCCTTAAACGAAGGCTCTCGAGAAAGTCGTTCGAGTTAGGAGTGCTTCGTCGTTTCGGGCTTGTAATCGTCTTGGTTGTCGTTGTCGTCTTTCTGTGGCGCAGATTCGGGCTCACTCTGGCTATCGCGGGCTTTGTGGCCGGAGCGTTTTCGGGGCCGGTTTTGACTCAGGATGACCAGCGATCAATCGCCAGGGCCAGCGAAGTGTTAGGTCCATTCTTTCTGGTATCCCTGGGTCTGCTGGTAAAGCTGAATCGGGGTATCTCGCTGACGGATGTTGTCGGCGTAGCTGTTCTCTCTCTGGCTTTGGTCGCCGCCAAATGGTCGACAGCTTTGGCAGTTGGCAAAGAGGTCAAAGACAAAGTGCTCTTTTGGTTCTCGATGGTGCCGAGAGCGGAGGTAGCAGGCATTGGTCTGGTCCTTGTGGGACCGAGGATCTCACCCTCCCTTGAACTGCAGGCCGTTTTAGCTGTAGTTGTGACCTCGCTTATCGCTCCATTTGTAATTATTCACCGGGCAAGGTCGGCCTAGTCGAGCTGATGGGTCTTGACAGCTTTAAAGTTACTGTCGAATTCGTAGACTATCGGCACTCCATTGGGAATTTCCAAATCCAGAATTTCTTCGTCACCAATATCTTCAAGATGCTTGATAATGGCCCTAAGGGAGTTTCCATGGGCGGATACTAGAACGTTCTTGTCAGCCATTAGGTCTGGAACTATCCCGTCGAAGAAGTAAGGCAGCATGCGCTCCAGAACATCTTTCAGGCACTCGCCTCTGGGTAGGACATCCGGTGCAAGATTTTGATACCTGGCGTCGAATCTTGGATGTCTCTCATCATCCAAATCCAGAAGCGGGGGCCGCACGTCATAGCTCCTCCTCCAAAGTCTTACCTGTTGGGGACCATGAATCTCCGCCATTTCAGCTCTGGTGTGACCCTGGAGAGCTCCATAGTGCCGCTCATTTAGGCGCCAGTGCTTATAAATAGGTACCCATGATCGGCCATACGTAAGAAGTGTGGCATCGACGGTGCGTATGGCTCGCAGTAAAACGGAGGTGTGCACTACATCGATGGGAATATTTTGTGTGAGAAGCCGCCTGCCAGCCTCAAGGGCTTCTTCAACGCCCTTTTCCGTCAGATCGACATCAATCCAGCCAGTGAAGCGCTCTTCAAAGTTCCAGGTGCTCTGTCCATGACGGAGGAGAATCAAACTTGCCATGATCACAAAATAGCCTGAAACCTTGGAAATAGGCCAATTTAATAATCTTGCTACGAGAAAATCAGAAAAGTTGATAGGACTACACTCAACTTAGATATAATTGAATTTATAAATTTGCACAAGCTTTTATAAGGAGGCCTCAAAGTGCCAAAGGCCGTAGGCATAGACTTGGGAACTACTAACTCAGTGGTTAGCGTGCTGGAGGCAGGCGAGCCTGTAGTTATTCCAAACGCGGAAGGTGGACGGACGACTCCCTCGGTAGTCGGATTCGCCAAGAATGGCGAGGTGCTGGTTGGTGAAGTCGCCAAGCGTCAGGCAATTACCAACCCAGACCGGACTATCAGGTCAGTCAAGCGCCAGATGGGAACCAACTGGACACTTGACATAGACGGCAAGGCGTACACTCCGCAGGAGATTTCCGCCAGGATTCTCGCCAAGCTAAAGCGAGACGCGGAAAGCTATCTCGGCGACACCGTAAATCAGGCCGTCATTACCGTTCCGGCGTATTTCGACGATGCCCAGAGGACCGCGACCAAGGAAGCGGGTCAAATTGCCGGCCTCGAAGTTTTGAGGATTATTAACGAACCGACTGCTGCCGCTCTCGCTTACGGGTTGGACAAAGAAGGCCAGGAGCAGACAGTTCTGGTTTTCGATCTCGGAGGAGGTACTTTCGACGTTTCCATCCTTGAAATTGGCGAGGGCGTCTTTGAGGTCAAGTCCACGTCCGGAAACACCCATCTCGGTGGGGATGACTGGGATCAGAGGGTCATTGACTGGCTTGTGAAGTCGTTCAAGGATACCGAGGGTGTCGACCTTTCTGCTGACAAGATGGCTTTGCAGCGTCTGAAGGAAGCTGCCGAGAAGGCCAAGATCGAACTTTCCTCAGTTCAGGAAACCAATGTCAACCTGCCTTTTATTACCGCCACTTCTGATGGTCCAAAGCACCTGGATTTCAAGCTCACCAGATCAAAGTTTCAGGAACTGACTCATGACCTTACCGATGCATGCAGGGGACCGTTCGAGCAAGCGATTAAAGACGCCGGACTGAGCAAGAACGAAATCCATCACGTGATTATGGTTGGCGGTTCTACCCGTATGCCGGCTATTCAGGAATTGGTCCAGTCATTGACGGGCAAGGAGCCACACAAGGGTGTGAATCCGGATGAGGTTGTCGCAGTTGGTGCCGCGGTTCAAGCCGGTGTGCTCAAAGGAGAAGTCAAGGATGTTCTTCTTCTTGACGTGACGCCTCTGAGCCTAGGTATTGAGACCAAGGGCGGCGTGATGACCAAGCTCATAGAAAAGAATACGACTATTCCTACGCGCCGGTCAGAGGTCTTCACCACGGCGGACGACAACCAGCCTTCAGTGGAGATTCACGTTCTCCAAGGTGAGCGGGAAATGGCGATGTACAACAAGACCCTTGGGAAGTTCCAGCTTGTCGGGCTGCCGCCAGCTCCGCGCGGAATTCCTCAGATCGAGGTCACGTTCGACATTGACGCGAACGGCATCGTCCACGTGTCTGCCAAAGACCGCGCGACGAATCAGGAGCAGTCGATAACCATAACCGGTCAGTCGTCGCTGTCCAGAGAAGACATCGAGCGCATGGTCAAGGATGCCGAAGCCCACTCGGAAGATGACAGAAAGCGCAAGGAAGAGGCGGAGACCCGCAACAATGCCGACACTCTGGTGTACCAAACCGAGAAGCTGCTCAAAGACCAGGGAGACAAGATAACCGGACCTGAGAAGGAGTCGGTTGAGAGCGCTTTGGCCACGGTGAAGACAGCGCTCGAAGGAAGCGATATCGAGTCGATCAAGACCGCAACCGAGGGTCTTATGACTGCCAGCCAGACCTTTACGCAGAGGCTTTACGAAGAAGCGTCAAAGAACGCCAGCACCGCGGAGACATCCGGCGCAGACTCGGCAGCATCCAGCTCAGACGATGAGATAGTTGACGCGGAGATCGTCGACGAGGACAAGAACTAGAGATATTGGCTGTCCAGGGGGGCCTTCATCGGTTTCCCCTGGACCCCACGGGATAAAGAGAACATGAGCGAATTTGAGAATGAAAATTCAGAGTTCCCGGAGGAAAACATGGACATTCCAGACGACTTGTCATCTCTTGACGAGGATGCTAACACCATCGATGCGGAACTCGTCATAGAAGAGGATGCGGTTGAGGAGGAGTCGACTCTGGACGATTTGGTCGAAAAACTTTCTGCCGAGCGGGACGACTATCTAAAGGCGCTTCAACAGACTGCGGCTGATTTCGATAATTACCGCAAGCGGGTTACAAGGCAGTTCCAGGAGGCCGGCGATCAAAATGTCGAGAACTTAGTGATCAAGCTTTTGCCTGCACTGGACAACATCGAACTGGCCAGGGCCCATTCCAAAGATGACGATGAGTTTGGTTCTGCGCTTACTCAAATATCAAACGGAATCCTTGATGTTTTGATGAAAGAAGGCTTGGAGCCTATTAGCGCTGCAGATGTTGATTTCGATCCTACCTGCCATGATGCGGTGATGCACGAGCCAGGTGAAGGCCCGGCCAAGGTTTCGGAGGTTCTGCGTTCCGGTTACAAGTGGAAGCAAAGGGTAATTCGTCCAGCAATGGTCAAGGTAGTCGGACAGGGATAAGGCTTGGCGATGGCTGCGCAGCGTGAATGGTTTGAGAAGGATTATTACAAGGTTCTGGGCGTATCCAATAGTGCGACCGACAAAGAGATTACCCGTGCTTACAGAAAGCTGGCCAAACAGTACCATCCTGATACGAATTCCGGGAAAGAGGATCTTTTCAAGGACGTGTCGGCAGCCTATGAAGTACTGGGGGACGCTGCCAAGCGCAAGGAATACGACGAGGTCCGTTCCATGGCTGGGTCAGGAGGCTACGGCTTTGGCGGAAATCCCGGCGGAGGTGGCGGGGGGTTTGGCGGCGCCCGCGTAGAGGACTTGAGCGATTTGATCGGCGGCCTGTTCAACCGGGGAAGCCGGCGTACCTCAAGTACTCGCGGCCCGGTCCGGGGAGCCGATCTTGAAGTCGAAGCGCACATAAGTTTCGAAGATGCAGCCAACGGAGTCACAACCGCTTTGAACATGGTCTCGGACGTACCATGCGGGACCTGCCACGGAACAGGAAGTGCTCCAGGAACCGCTCCAGTGGTGTGCGCTCGCTGTCAAGGAACAGGGTCGGTATCTGACAACCAGGGGTTCTTTTCCTTCTCGGTTCCATGTCCCGCGTGCGGCGGCAGGGGAATACGAATTGAAAAGGCCTGTCCAACCTGCCACGGAAGCGGTGTCGAGTCCAAGAATCGTCAGATAAGGGTGAGGATTCCCCACGGCGTTGAGGACGGTTCCAAGATACGCCTGAAAGGCAAAGGCAGCGCAGGTGCAAACGGAGGACCGGCGGGTGACCTCTACGTGCTCATACACGTATCTCCACACAAGATTTTCTCCAGGCGGTCTGCCGATCTCCTGCTGACGGTTCCTATAACTTTCGCCGAAGCAGCCCTCGGGACTACTCTGACCGTTCCAACCCTGGACGGACAGGTCTCGCTAAAGGTACCCGCCGGAGCTAAATCAGGGCTAACTCTAAGAGCCAGGTCCAAGGGGCTTCCCAAGTCCGGCAAGACTAACGAATTGGGAGATCTCTTGGTGACCGTGGAAATCGACGTTCCCAAGCACCTATCAAAAGAGCAACGGAAAGCGGTCGAAGAATTTGCACAGGTTACGAAAGAGTCTCCCAGGGAGTATTTGGAGGTTGAGTCAGATGCTAGAAAATGAGGGATATTTGCAGCCGGGCGGGGGAACGCTGAAGGCAGTCTATGTAATTTCGGTGGCTGCGGAACTGGCGGGCATGCATCCCCAAACACTGCGTATTTATGAAAGAAAGGGACTGGTCTACCCTTTGAGGACGGACGGCGGCTCAAGACGCTACAGCGAAGAGGACGTCCGGAGGCTTCGCCGAATCCAGGAGCTTACAAATGCAGGCCTCAATCTGGAGGGTGTTAAGAAGTTGATGGAAATGGAAATCGAGATCGAATCGCTGAAGAACGAGCTAGAGATCACAAAGGCCGAACTGAAACGGCAGAGAGAAGAGGTCGATCGCCTCTACAAGAGGGAGCTCGTGCCTTTTTCTCAGGAATTGAGAATATTTCATAACTTTCTGGGGCGGGATTGACGGATTCAAACAGGAGGTAACAGATGCCAGGCACTGATCCGAATCGCTGGACAATAAAAACTCAGGAGGCAATCGCACAGGCTGCCTCAAGTGCCAAGGCTGCCTCATCATCGGAAATAACACCCGCACATCTCTTGCTTGCTCTGATGGCCCAGCCCGAAGGTTTGACTCTCCCCATCCTGAACAGGGTTGGAGTTTCCCCTTTGTCGCTGCGCAACACCTTGACTGATGCCACTACGAAGATGTCGAAGGCCTATGGAACTGAGCCTCAATACTCCCGCTCTTTCATTGATGTTCTCAGCGGTGCCGATTCACTCAGACAGGAAATGGGTGACGAATACATATCAGTTGAACATTTATTGGTCAACCTGTCAGATCTGATAGGCGTATCCCGAGAGGATCTGATGCTCGCGCTCCGCGATATCAGGGGCTCCCACAATGTGACTTCTCAGAATCCCGAAGAGGGATACCAGGCCCTTGAAAAGTATGGTCGTGATCTAACGGATCAGGCCCGCAAGGGAAAGATCGATCCGGTCATCGGGCGCGACGACGAGATCAGACGAATAATCCAAGTCCTGTCCAGGCGCACCAAGAATAATCCGGTGATCATAGGCGAGCCTGGCGTAGGTAAAACTGCGATAGTCGAGGGTCTAGCAAAGAGAATTGTTGAAGGCGACATCCCGGAGTCGCTGAGGCACAAGAGACTTATCGGTCTTGATCTTGCGGCCATGGTGGCCGGTGCAAAATTTAGAGGGGAATTCGAAGAGCGGCTCAAGGCTGTGCTCAAGGAAATATCTGACTCCGGCGGAGATGTGATCACCTTCATCGATGAGATGCACACAATGGTCGGTGCCGGAGCTACTGAGGGTTCAATGGATGCCTCCAACATGCTCAAGCCGATGCTTGCCAGGGGCGAGCTTCGAATGATCGGAGCGACCACTCTTGATGAATACCGAAAATACATCGAGAAAGACCCAGCACTTGAGCGAAGGTTTCAAAAGGTTATGGTAGAGCCGCCCAGCGTGGACGCAACCGTCGCGATACTTCGGGGTCTGAAGGAAAAGTACGAAGTACACCACGGCGTGCGAATTCAAGACTCAGCACTCATTGCCGCGGCCGTCTTTTCCGATCGCTACATAACTGACCGGTTTCTTCCCGACAAGGCAATTGATCTGATCGACGAAGCCGCATCAAGGCTTCGGATTGAAATCGATTCGATGCCCACTGAAATTGACGTGGTCAACAGGAAAATTAGACAACTCGAGATCGAGAAGATCTCGCTCGAGAAAGAGACCGACAAGGCCTCGAAAGAGCGTTTGGCTCGCCTGGAAAGCGATATCGCCAACTTGAACGAGGAATTCAATGTACTCAAGGCGCGCTGGCTCTCCGAAAAGGAGGCGATCGACGCAATCAGAACAACCAAAGAGAAACTTGAAATAGTCAGGGATGAGGCAGAAAGATTTGAACGCGAGGGGCATCTAGGCAAGGCAGCCGAGTTGCGCTACGGAGAGATTCCCCGGTTGACCAAAGAAGTTGAAGCGGTAACCGCCAAGCTTAAGGATGTACCGGCGCGTGACAGAATGCTCAAGGAAGAAGTCGACGACGAAGACATAGCTGAAGTGGTTTCCAAGGCGACCAACATTCCGGTTTCCAAGCTTCTCGAAAGCGAGATTGCGCGGCTCATTCACATGGAGGAATATCTTCACAACCGGGTGGTCGGCCAGGACGAGGCTGCCTCGGCAGTTGCCAACGCCATCAGGCGTTCCCGCGCGGGACTTTCCGATCCTCACCGTCCTATTGGCTCCTTTCTTTTCATGGGCCCGACCGGGGTTGGCAAAACTGAGATGGCGAGAACTTTGGCGGAGTTTCTTTTTGACGATGAAAGAGCCATGATCAGGATTGATATGAGCGAATATCAGGAGCGCCATACTGTATCGCGTCTTGTTGGCGCGCCGCCGGGATACGTTGGCTTCGACGAGGGCGGTCAACTGACTGAGGCGGTAAGAAGGCGCCCTTATTCGGTGGTGCTGCTTGATGAGGTGGAAAAGGCGCACCCGGATGTATTCAATGTGCTCCTTCAGGTACTTGATGACGGGCGTTTGACCGATTCGCAGGGGAGAACCGTCAACTTCACAAACGCGGTTCTGATCATGACCTCCAATATCGCCGGCGAACCCTCGTCTGTCTTCAGACCCGAGTTCATAAACCGAATTGACGAGATCATAAGGTTCCATGCCCTCAGCGAAGAAGACTTGGAAAAAATAGTCGAGCTGGTGGTCGGTTCGCTTCGCAAGCGACTAGCCGATCGTTCGGTAGATCTCCAGCTGACCGAAAAGGCAAAGAAATGGCTGGCAAAAGCCGGATATGATCCAGTTTACGGCGCCCGCCCTCTCAAGCGGGTGGTGCAAAGGGAACTAGGAGATCCAATCGCCATAGCTCTATTGGAGAATCGCTATGCGGAAGGCTCGGAAATCGAGGTCGACGTTCCCACGCTCGATGCGCCACATCTTGTTCTATCTTGAGAATCCGGACAGCTAGTATCTATAATCTGTGCCGAATAAAGGTGCCAATAAGTTTTATTGAGGAATTCAGACATCTGCAATGCTCTGAATCAAGATGGAGGTATACAGTTGCCCGTAACAGTTGTACTGGGCACTCAGTGGGGCGATGAGGGAAAAGGGAAGTTAACCGACCTGCTTGCTGCCGATATGGATTTTGTAGTCCGTTATCAAGGGGGGCATAACGCGGGTCACACGGTGGTTGTTGGAGGCGAGTCCTTTGCGCTTCAGCTAATTCCGTCGGGCGTTCTAAACGAATCCGTGACCCCGGTCATAGGCAATGGGCTTGTAGTGGATCCAGGGGTCCTCTTGGAGGAAATTGATCAGCTTGCCTCCCGCGGCGTGGACACTTCGCGGTTAAAGGTTTCGGGTCAGGCACATTTGATAATGCCGTATCACATTGAACTTGACCGTGTCGCAGAGCGACACTTGGGAAAGAATTCGCTGGGAACCACCAAACGCGGTATCGGGCCAGCCTATGCAGACAAAGCTGCCCGGATCGGCCTTCGTGTTCAGGACCTTTTGGATCCCAAGATATTTCAACAGAAGCTCGATGTGGTTCTCAAGGAAAAGAATGCAATACTCGCCAAGGTCTACAACAGGCTGCCATTGTCGGCTGATGAGATAGGCGAAAAATATCTGAATGAATATGCACCAAGAATTGCCCCACTTATCTCAGATACTGTGACTCTTCTCAATGATGCGGTTATTGGTGGGAAGAGGATACTGCTCGAAGGAGCTCAGGCCACGTTCCTTGACCTGGACCACGGTACCTATCCCTTTGTCACGTCGTCCAATCCCACTGCCGGTGGAGCGATAACCGGATCCGGCATCGGGCCGATGAATATTTCGAGGATAATCGGTGTTGCGAAGGCCTATCTCACTCGTGTCGGCTCTGGGCCTTTCCCGACGGAGCTATTCGATGATGTCGCAGATCAACTGGTTGAAAGGGGCCACGAGTTCGGAACGAACACCGGCCGTCGACGAAGGACTGGCTGGTTCGATGCGGTTTTGTTAAGACAGGCAGTTCGAGTCAACTCCTTGTCCGAGGTATTCATCACCAAGCTTGATGTTCTCGACGCATTTGATGTCGTAAAGGTGGCAGTAGCCTATGAGTCTGATGGCCAGCGCCATGATTCTCTGCCCTACCACCAGTCGGTGTTCCACAAATCGGTACCCATCTACAAGGAGTTTCCTGGCTGGCGTACTGACCTTTCGGCGGTTAGGAAGCGTTCCGACCTGCCCAAAGCAGCTTTGAGATACATTGAATTTCTCTCTGAGCAGATTGGTGTGCCGGTCACAATAGTTGGGGTCGGTCCGTCTCGAGAGCAGTTCGTGGAGATCTAAGTGAGGATAGCTGTTTATGGCTCGGGCGGCAGGGAACACGCCCTGGTTTGCGCCTTTGTAGCGCACGGGCATGAGGTCACAGTTTTCCCAGGAAATCCAGGGATAGCCGCAATCGCGGCAGTTTCGGCGGGACCATTTGAGGATATCGAAGCTGATCTGTACGTGATCGGTCCCGAGGTTCCCCTAGTCGACGGACTGGCGGACAGATTGCGGGCCAAAGGGAAGCTTGTGGTCGGGCCCAGCCGTGATGGGGCCCGGCTCGAAGGATCCAAGGCCTGGATGAAAGAGATCCTGGCAAGCGCCGAGATCCCAACAGCCGCATATAGGACTTTTTCCGATGCGACCAAAGCCATTGAGTACCTGAACTCCTACGAAGGTCCGTATGTGATAAAGACGGACGGCCTCGCTGCGGGTAAGGGTGTGCTGGTCACTCAAGATCGGGAGCAAGCTATTCGCGACGTTGAGGAAAAGCTCAGCGGCGCAGCCTTCGGTGCCGCGGGCTCCACGGTGGTCATCGAAGAAGCGATGGAGGGGCCGGAGCTCTCCCTGCTTGTTCTTTGCGATGGTACTAGGGGCATCGCCCTGTCGCCAGCGCAGGATTTCAAGCGAATCTATGACGATGACAAGGGTCCTAATACCGGCGGGATGGGTGCCTTCAGCCCCGTGCCCGGTGTGGGCCAGGACCTGGTGGAAAAGATACTAAAGGAGTCGGTCGACCCTCTAATAGCGGAGTTCAGGAATCGCGGGATTGACTACCGAGGGATTCTATACGCAGGTCTTATGCTCACCAAGGCAGGTCCCAGGGTTGTCGAATTCAATATACGTTTTGGCGATCCTGAGGCACAGGTCGTGGTGCCAAGGGTCAAGAATGATCTGGCCCAAATTCTCTTTGAAGCGGCATCTGGCGAGATAACGACCATGCCGGAGTTCATTCCAGACTCGATGGTCACAGTGGTTCTCGCAGCTGAGGGCTATCCCCTGGCTCCAAATGCTGGCGCCGTAATAACAGGTGCTGAAGGCGAGATGCCTGATGGCGTCCAGTTGTTTCATGCCGGAACCAAGAGGTCTCCTTCCGGAGAACTTTGCGTAAGCGGCGGAAGAGTACTCAACGTGACGGCAAGGGGTAGCGATCTCAAAGCCGCAAGGGCGCTAGCATACGAATCACTGTCCGCAGTTTCCTTTGAGAAAATGCAGTACAGAAGAGATATCGCACTTAGCGCGAGCGAAGGAAAAGGCATATAGTCTCAAAAAGACGAATCAGCCGCAAGTCTCGATATTTTAAGATGGGTTTATTGTGATCGATCGATACAGTCCAAAGGAAATAGCCGATATATTCTCCGACCAGTCTCGGTTTGCCACCTGGCTTGAAGTCGAGATCCTGGCTACGCAGGCATGGGCTTCTCTTGGCGTAGTTCCCGCCGATCACGCCAAGGCTGTGGAAAGCAATGCTCCCAGAGTCGATGCAGACTTCGTAAGGGAAGTCTTGGAGCGGGAGCAGGTCACCAATCATGATGTGGCCGCGTTTGTCGATGTGGTTCAGTCGAAGATCGGCTTTCCGCAGGGATCGTGGATCCATTACGGGCTTACTTCGTCTGACGTTGTCGACACGGCCCTGTGCGCGATGATGTCCAGGGCGATGGATACGTTGATATCCGGGGTTGAAAAGCTGCTCGCAACGCTGGTGGACCGATCTTTTTTCTACCTCAAGACTCCTATGCTCGGCCGGACTCACGGCATGGCGGCAGAGCCCACCACGTTTGGCAACAAGCTTGCCTTGTGGTCTCTTCAGATAAATCGGGATCTATCCCGTCTGCGTGATGCAAGAGAGGCAATCGCCGTCGGGAAGCTGTCCGGTGCGGTTGGCACGTACTCCAACGTCGATCCATTTGTTGAAACTTATGTTTGCGCGCACATGGGGCTAAGGAATGTTCCGGCCACTCAGGTCATCGCTAGAGACCGCCATGCCCAGGTTATGTACTCGCTTGCGGCGCTGGCAAGTTCGATAGAGACATTTGCCACTGAGGTCCGCCATTTACAAAGGACAGAGGTTCAAGAGGCGGAGGAGTATTTTAGCCCAGGGCAAAAGGGTTCTTCCGCGATGCCCCACAAGCGCAACCCGATACTAGCTGAGAGATTAGTTGGGATGTCGCGGATCATGAGGGGATATCTGGTTTCCGCTCTAGAGGATGTCGCTTTATGGCACGAGAGGGACATATCCCATTCGTCCGTAGAGCGGGTCATTGTTCCTGACGCGTTTTCGCTGGCTTACTATATGACGCTGAAGTTCGAAGGGCTGATATCCAGGCTCGTGGTCTATCCGGAGAAGATGATGGAGAATCTCGACCACACCTTGGGTCTGGTGTTCTCGCAGCCAGTCTTACTTGCGTTGGTAGCTTCAGGCCTAAGTAGGGATGATGCTTACAGGATTGTCCAGCGTTGTGCGCACCATGCATGGGAGACAAGAATCCCGTTTGCCAAAGTCTTGGCCGACGATCCTGATGTGAACCTCAGCGAATCCGATCTGCTCGAGACTATGGATCTTGGCGCGGCGCTGAAGAACGTGGGCAGGACCTTTGATGTTCTCTTGGCTGAGATTGATCTGCCTGACGAGAAAAGAAAGGCGTACCAGGACCTCCTGATCGACGACCGTCAGCAGGGTTAACGCCAGCACTTCGCTAAAGCGCTTAGGCCTTTATCAAATGGCCAACGTTCTCAGCCGCGGGTTGCAACTATCTCGTGGTGAGCACATGCTCTATATCGCGAGATTCACCCACACCGCCGCAGGCCCGTAGGTAAGCTCTCCCTCAGCGCTTCGATACGTCAGAAAACCACCGATGCGGTTTGACAGAAATTGCCACCATGCTAAGTTAGTATCTGTGGCGGATATGGTGTTTCCAGATAGCGAATCTAACCCAGAAATTCTTGGATCGGTGAGCAAGGCCCTGGATGTGCTGGAGGCATTTTCATATGAACAGCCGGAGATGGCATTGGGTGAGATTGCCCTCAAACTCAATATGGGCAAGTCCACCGTCCACAAGTTACTGCAGACGCTCTTAGCCCGAGGGTTTGTCGCCCAGGATCCATTTAGCCGACGATATCGGCTGGGCCTTCGTAACTGGCAGATCGGCAATCTTGCGGTCGGGTCTATAGACATACGCGAAGTGGTCGCTCCTTATCTGCGTCGGCTCGCAGCTCTAACTGGCGAACAGCTGACTCTCTGGGTTTTCGAGCGGGGCTGGGCGGTGTGCGTTGATCGGGTTGACAGTCGGCATCGGGTGCGTAATTACACCCGAATGGGAACTGTGGAGAAGCCGGAGGATTTTGCGAGCGGCAGATGTCTGCTGGCATTTTTAGATGAGGCGGAGATATTCAACGCCGAGGAGCGGCTAGCCAAGGCTAGAGGAGAGGAAGCCGCCAAATCCTTGCGTCAGACATTGAGCAATATTCGCGAAAGGGGCTACGATACGAACTCCGGGGACTTGTGGGAAGAAATAAGGGCGATCGCTGCCCCGTTATTTGGCCATTCTGGAGTCAGCGGGGCAATCTCTGTTTCGGGGCCGGAAAGCCGATTCGATGAGGCAGCCGTCGAAGTGATGCTGCCGCACCTTCTTGAAGTCACGGAGCAGGTATCGATAAAGTTGGGATATATCCCCGGCAAGCCTCACCTTGGCATCGAGGAGCTCGGGTAAGAGTGTTTTCAGAACGAGTTGAGACGCCGAATTCCTTCAAGCAGGCTACCTGGGGATGTTTGCCGAACGTAATCCTTGCGATTGCCGAAAGCTTTTCCGAGACCACGAAAGGGGGTGGGGATCAGCTTTAGATACTTGAATTTGTTGAGGGAATCTGGCGGTGACCGACTTCGGTATCGAATTCGTTTTGGATTTGGGTTCAAAATCGGATTTAATCGTCATTGGTGAGGGGTCATTTCGTTCAAAATGCCAGATGGGCTGCAACGTCGATCTTGTTGTCGCGGTCCGGCCGAATCAGGGATTTGGCGAAAAAATATTTCAAGATTGGCCACGTCGGGCTGGTCTAGATTTAGGGTTTAGGGGGAAGAATGCATTTTTATCGTTCTAGGGCTAGCTCCATCAGGTTGGGTGTGATTGCCAGTCTGGGCACATTTTCGCTGCTTTTGGCTGCTTGCGGGGGCTCTGGCTCGACTGCCGCAGCCGGGGCCAGTACAACAACTCAGGCGAGCTTGTCCCCGTATATTTTCCATGCGGACCTGTCGGAGACAGGTGTGGGTTCATTTTTAGGTTCTAGAGAGGCCAAGGCTTTAACCGAGTTTGCGGCATACGTGAATTCCAAAGGCGGGATCAAAGGACATAAAATTCAACTGGATATTCAGGACAACCAGTCGAGTCCATCGACGAGTGTCTCTATTGCAACACAGTGGATCTCTCAGAATGTCCCGTTTATTTTCAACGGAAGCATCGCGGCGGCTGCCAAGGCTGTCGATTCGCTGGTCGGCAAGAACGGCCCGGTTATTTATGATTTGACTCCGGTTAACCCGGCACCGCCAAACAGCTATCTGTTTTCCTCCGGGATTTCGTACAAGCTGGACCTGGAAGCGATATTGAACATGCTGAGATCCAAAGGACTGACAAAGATAGCCTTCTTGAACTCCACCGATGTGAGTGGCGCATCTGGATGGCCGGTTCTGCAGTCGCTCCTAGCATTGCCCGCTAATAGTGATATTCAGCTCGTAAGTCACCAAAGCTTTGATCCCTCAGCCGTGAGCATCGCGACCCAGATGTCAGTGATCAAATCCGCCAATCCTCAGGCATTGGTGGTTTGGACAACCGGAACGCCTTTTGGGACTGTCGCGCATGCGCAGAGCCAGCTTGGAATGGGTGGGATTCCCACGTTTACCCATGGAGGCAATGCTGTGACGGGAGAGCTGCAAAATCTTGCGTCGGTGCTGCCTAAGGAGCTCTATTTCCCGACTGGTCCGCTTTATCTTCCGCCGTCAAGTCTGCCCAGCAACCTGGGTCCGGTGGTTTCGACTTTCCAATCGATAGTCGCCAAAGCCGGCGGGCATCCTAATGACGGATGGGGCCTTGGCTATGCAGCGGCGCTGCTGCTCGAATCTGCGCTCAATAATCTTGGTGTAAATGCCACCGCAACCCAGATCCAGCAATACATAGAAAGCCAATCGAACTTCCCGAACATATACGGGGTGTTTCATATGAGCAACAGTGACCATAGTGGCGTGACTCTGCAGGGAGTTTACATGACAACCTGGAATGGCAGCGGATTTGTCCAGGCATCTGGACCAGAGGGCAAGCCCCTGTCGTAACACGTGTGCCTTGAAATCTGAAGAATGTTACGGATACGGACCGTGGATTGGCTGCATTTTGTCGGCACCGATCCACGGGAAAACCGGCACGTCTCAAATTGAACTCGCCATGGTTGGGCCAGGTCGCAGATAGACAGGAATTCGAGGTGGCGGAAACGTCAGTACATGCACGCGGGCTTAGGTCAAGAAGTGTTTTGAGCAGTTCGCTCCGCACGAAGCGGTGAAAATCCCAGAGTACTGCGCATGCGCAAACAGTAAGGAGCATTAGATGTCAAATAAGGATTTCCGCAGTTTTTTGGCTGCTATTGAATCGTCTGGCGACCTGGTGACGATTAACGATGAGGTCGATTGGGACCAGGAGCTTTCCGGGATCGGACGGCTGAGCTGTGAACAGGATGGTCCGGCATTTGTCTTCACCAACGTGAAGGACTATTCGCCGGATTGGCGGGTTGCAACCAACCCGATCGCCACCTGGCGGCGTCTTGCAGTTGGGCTGAATCTGCCAGCGGACATCTCGTTGCGGGACCTGTATCAGATTTATTCTGATCGGGAGGGAACCATGATCCCTCCCGTTGTGGTTGATGACGGGCCATGCAAGGAGGTGAAGGTCTCCGGCGATGAAGTCAATCTGTTTGATCTTCCGGTTCCTATGGTGCACGACGGCGACGGTGGGCGCTATCTGGGAACATGGGATCTTGTGGTATCCAAGGATATAAATTCCAACTGGGTCAACTGGGGAATGTACCGGTTCATGATACACAATGAGCGGATTCTTACCGGGTATCCGCGGCCAACCAGCCACTTGGGCAAGATGCTGTTGGACGGTTACGTGCCACAGCACAAAGGAATGCCGATAGCAATTGTTGTCGGGGCTGACATACCAAGCCACATTGCCGCTGCCGCAACCTTCCGGATCGCGGGAAATGAGGCTGAGCTTGCCGGAGGTCTTGGCGGATCTGGCATTGAACTTGTCAAGTGCGAGACATCAGACCTCTATGTGCCCGCCTCGGCTGAAATTGTCATTGAAGCCGAAATATTTCCAGACCGGATCGCTCAGGAAGGCCCCTATGGAGAGTACCCCGGCTATCGCAGCGGCGAGATGGGCAATTCGCTCTGCGCCAAAGTAACTGCCATCACCCATCGCAAGGATCCTATCCTCACCTTAGATACCACAGGATTCAAGGATTCAAGCGCAACAACGACTTCGATTTCAGGCGCAATCGCAATCAAGCGGCGCTTGGAAAAACACGGCGTACCGGTATTGGATGTCTACATTCCGCCTGAAGGCGGGGTCCATCTTGCAGTAGTTTCAGTGCGCAAAGGGGGAGCGGATATAGCTCGGCAGGTGGTCGAAATCCTCACAGCACGCCGCGCCTTGATGTCGAAGATAATTATTGTTGACGAGGATGTCGATGTGTTCAATATGTCCGCGGTGATCCATGCATTTGCCACAAAATGCCATCCAGACCGCGGGACCCATATCCACCGTTACGAGGGAAGGGCAAACGCTCTCACGCCGGCCTACAGCCTGGAGGAAAGGGTCTCCCACTCGGGTGCAACTGTGGCGTTTGATGCGACGTGGCCTCCGGAATGGCCAATTGAAACCACGCCAATCCGCGCGACGCTCGACTCTATGTATTCGCCCGAGATCCAAAAGCTCGTAACCGAACGCTACAGACTACTGGAACTTTAATTTAAGGAGAAGGCAATGGCAGATGAATATGAAACTTTTGTTCGGGATACCACAAGGATTCTCTCGGGCCGGGAATGTGTTTTGACGCTTCGCGATCTCACTCCGGGCCGTTCCAAATACCGCGGCGTGAATGTTCGTGCCGTGGTGTCACGTCCGCCGCGCCCCGGCGAACCCATCCTTTGGATCCGGTCGGTGGTCGGGCGAAAGGATTCTCAGCCGTGCAGTGTGAGGATAGTCGAGGAGTTGCCTGAAACCTTTGAAGGCGCCCCATACAGCGACTATTTTAGTGCGTTGGAACGCCTGGAAGGATGACAGAGACAATTATCGAGGCTGTTGCACGTCATGCAGCAGACCGCCCAGATGCCCAAGCTTTAACCGATGGTTCCACTTCGCTCAGCTGGTCCGAGATCAACGCATGGGTTACTGATGCAGCTGGCTGGCTTTTGGAGCTTGGACTTCCGCGCGGGGCAACTGTGTTGGGGTGGCTGCCAAACGGCCTCGAATGGTATTTGATGCGACTTGCCTGCGAGCAAGCCGGTTTTTTCTGGGTTCCGGTTCCAACCAGCCAGGGCCGGCGGGAATTGGCGTCAATTCTGGAGCGCACGCGCCCCAGCGTTTTGGTTACGAAAGAACATTTCAGAGATCACAACTATAAAGTCGAGGCGGACGAACTCTGCGTGCAATTAGGCCTGGACCCTCTGCACATCACCGCTCCGGATGAAGGGCTGCTGCGCCTTGCGGGTAGGTTAAAGGCCGGTTCTGAGCCGTTGCGCTTAGATGAGCCAGCACATGCATTGGCCACGTCGGGATCGGAGGGTACCCCCAAACTCGCGATATATACGCTGTTGGCAGCCTGTAAACGGGCTCATGCACAGGCACAGCTGCTTAAATTAACAGCCGGGGACAAAATACTCGTCCTGTCTCCTGGAACCGGGCCGGCCAGGGTTGGGTGGCTGGCGGCACCGATAGCTGGTTCGTATGTGATTGCAATGCCGCGATTTGGTACGAGGGACGCAATGGATCTGATACAGAGTATGGGCGTGACGATCGTCTGTGGCACACCCGCGCAACTGGCCATGCTGGTGCCAAAACTCGACGAGGCCGACACCTCTTCGGTGCGAATCTGGTATGCAGTGGGTTCTGTGATGCCGCCAACTTTAGGGCAGGATCTGGAATCGCTGACTAAGGGCATCGTTATTTCCAACTATGGCGGATCCGATTTCGGTGGCTGGGCGGCGCCGGATATCGATGCTGCGCCCTCGGTGCGCCACCGCACTGTAGGGCGTCCTCAGGGAGACACCGAATTCAGAATCGTAGATGACCAGGGAAGTGATGTTCCCATTGGACAGGTGGGTGAGCTAATTGGCCGCGGGCCCTGCTCTGTGAGCGGTTTTTTGGGAGAGGAGGGCAGACAGGCTTGGCGCGACGGCTGGTTCCATACGGGGGATCTGGCATCGACCGACGATGACGGAAATCTTGTTATCGTGGGCCGGCTCAAGGAGGTGATCGTGCGCGGTGGGGACAAAGTGAGTCCAGTGGAGATAGAGGCCCTCCTCAGAACTCATAACAGCGTGGCGCAGGTCGCAGTAATTGGCGTTCCGGATTCGGTGCTGGGCGAGAGGATATGCGCTTGCTTAGTTGTGGCGCCCGGAAAGGATCCGCCCACTCTTGAGACCTTGCGGCGTTATCTGGAGGATCAGGGTCTCGCCCACTATAAGGCCCCGGAGCGGCTTGTAGTGTTGGGTTCGATGCCGATCGTTGGAGACAAGATTGACCGTCGGGCACTGGCGGCGATAGCTGCCGGCTAGGTTCTGAGACTCTGATGCGACGCTAGTGTACCGAGACTCCGCATGAGAGATCGGTGCCCGGGTCGCTCCTATTGGGAGTCAAACCAGCAGCTGAGCGAAGTTCAAAGGCTGCTGATACTAGGTTTGTTTGAATTCCGTGGAACTGTCCGTGTCGCCGCGGCTGTCCGCCGGCACGGCAGTGCGATACTGCGAAACTGGAGGAATCTCTTTGATTCGGTTGCGTGGGACCTCGGCGGCAAGCAAAAGAGAGTGCCCTCTGGTAAGCACTATCACTCCAATCATTACCACAACGGCAGCAAAGTAGAACGGTACGTGAACGTTAAAGTGAGATGCAAGGTTGGCTGCCACAAAGGGAGCGACTCCTCCGCCGATAAACCGGACGAATCCGTAAGCGGCGGAAGCGAGCGGTTTTTCTACCGGGGAGACGAGCATTACAGCCTGAGTGGTGAGCGTATTATTTAGCCCCACGAAGGCTCCCGAGACTATGACCGCGATTACCAGAGTCGCCCGCGAAGACGTGAACACGGCCATGACCACAAGATCGAGAGCTAATAGCGTCAGGTTCACATACAGAATTCGGGCGGTACCAAATCGGCCTTGGAGATGTGGTGCGATGAAAATTGCAAAAATCGCCACCATGACTCCCCAGCCTGTGAAGGTGTAGCCAAGCTGATGTATTCCAATGTGCATCAGAAAGGGAGTGAATGCCAGCAGGGTGAAGAAGCCCCAGTTGTAGCACAATGCCGTGATGCTCATGATCCGCAGGCCTCTGTGCTTCAGCGCTTTGATAGGATCCGCCAACGAGGTGCGCTTTATCGGCACTGGCATCTTCTCGACCAGAACGAGGGTGGCGATAAGAGAGATCGCCATCAAGGTCGTGACTCCGAAAAAGGGTCCTCTCCATGATATTGCGCCCAGTTCGCCACCAAGGAGTGGTCCCAAGCCGAAACCAATTCCCAGGGCAGTCTCATAGAGGATGATCGCTCCGGCGAATCCGCCGCTTGCAGACGCGACAATGACAGCCAAAGATGTGGCGATGAAAAGTGCATTACCGACTCCCCATCCGGCACGAAAACCTACGATGCCACCGATGGTATTGGATGCGCCAGCCAGCGCGCTGAAGACAACGATGAGGGCAAGACCTGTCACTAAGGTCGCCTTTGCGCCGATCCTGCTGGAAATCCAACCGGTAAGCAGCATGGCAAAGGCGGTTACCATCAGATAGCTGGTAAAGAGGAGTTCAACTGTGCTTGGCGAGGCATGGAGCTGACTGGCGAGCGCCGGTAGAATTGGATCGACCAATCCTATTCCCATAAAAGAAACGACACAGGCAAAAGCTACCGCCCAAACAGCCTTTGGTTGGTGAAACGGGCTAGATGACTGGCTTTGGCTAGGGTCCATTATTTTCCGCCCTGAGTTGATTGTGATTTGGAATTGTGGGTTGCCCGTGGGATGGCGGCGGCCTGACTCAAACTGACTAATGCGGCTAGCGCATCGGCTAGGCGAACAGTCTGGTCGCTTGGAAGCCTTGCAATCAGATCCGCTATGCGCTCGGTCCCGATTTGCTGGCGTTGGCTCAAGTATGACACTCCTGATTTGCTCAGTGAAATCAAAGTTGCCCGGCCATCGCTATTGTCCGGATGTCGTTCTACCAGTCCAATGCTTTCGAGTCTGTCCAATAATGTTGTCATGGTCGGCTGCGTCACGCCCTCAAGCTCGGCAAGCCGAGTTATTCTTTGGGGGCCAGACAGCTGAAGGAGGTTCAGAGTGGCCACTCCTGTCCGACTCAGGTCTCGAGGCATGCTTCGCGCAACCGAAAGGAGCAGCGAAAAAAGGGCCGCTGAGATTTGCTCAGCTGTTTGCTCAGTATTTTGCTGGTCCTCGGGCATTGGAAAAAGCATAGCTGTATCTATATAAATATCGGTCGAATAAGCTTTGAAACGGTAATCAGCTTTGCTGCGCCGGCGCGAGCGAGCGTCCCCCGTCTGGCTGGATTGGCACGGCAAACGACGGCAGATTTTTCCGATGAACACCTGTGTCATGCGGGAGCGCCCGGGATCTCTCTTGGTGTTCGGGCACTTCAAATTGCACACTGATCAGGCTGGTTAGCTAAATCCCGATCCGTGTCCACCAATGTCAAGGTAGAGTTGAGTTGGGCTGATTATAGAGATATGGGAACAGCTTTGAAACTCAAACTTATACACAGCGGAAAAGTCAGGGATCTTTATGTGCTTGGAGATCCAGAGGAAAAACTTCTTCTCATGGTGGCCTCAGACCGGGTTTCAGCTTTCGATGTGATTATGGCAGAGGAAATAAGAGACAAGGGAAAAGTTCTCACGGCAATGACCGAGTTTTGGTTCGACTATCTAGGAGACCGTTTTCCAAATCACATTGTCGCAGCCAATCCCACGCTGAAAGATCTCGGCGAGGAACTTCCCGATGAGTTTCAGGGTAGGGCGATGCTGGTAAGAGAGGCGGAGATGCTTCCCATTGAATGCATTGTGCGCGGCTATCTCGCTGGATCCGCTCTGAAAGAATATCAAAAGTCTCAGACCGTGCACGGCCAAAAGGTTCCTCATGGAATGAGTGGAGGAATGAGATTTCCAGAGCCCCTTTTTACCCCATCGACAAAGGCCGAGAGCGGGCATGATGTCAATATTTCCTTTGACGAGGCCGCTCGGATAGTTGGTGCCGAGACGGCAGCCAAGGTCCGTGATATGTCAATTCAGATCTATGATATTGGCGCTCGCAAGGCTGAGGAGGCCGGCGTAATTATTGCCGACACAAAGTTCGAGTTTGGAATCATCGATGGCGAAGTCGCGCTCTGCGACGAGGTTTTGACCCCAGATTCTTCCCGGATCTGGGAGGCCAGCGAATTGCTGGCCGGTGGAGAGCCCACCGCATATGACAAGCAGCCGCTGCGGGACTGGTTGGAATCGGTGGGCTGGAACAAGATGCCACCTCCGCCGAGTTTGCCGGTCGTGGTCCAAGAATCTTTGAGAAACAGATATATTGCCGTATATGAACGGATTAGCGGGAGAGAATTTTAGTTAGCACTCGGCACGTAACTTGCGTTACCGAGTAAAAATGAATGGGAAGTCCATGAGATTTCAGGCAAAGGTTCAAGTTTGGTTGCGTTCCGGTATTGCGGACCCCGAGGGAAACACTGTTTCCGAGGCTATTAACGCACTCGGATATCCGGGAATTACCGACGTACGAATGGGCAAGATCATTTCTTTGAACGTGGAGGCAGACTCGAGGGAAAGCGCAGAAAAGAGAGTTTCGGAAATTGCAACGTCTCTTCTTTCCAACCCCGTGCTTGAGAACGCGGAAATTCAAATAGATGAGGCATAAGTGACGGCAAAAAGCGTTGGTATCGTAGTGTTCCCCGGTTCGAATTGCGAGTATGACGTCGCGTCCGTGCTCGAGGCAATGGGCGTGAATACGCAATTCATATGGCACGGCCAACGGAACTTGGAGGGCATCTCCGGATTGGTTCTTCCTGGCGGATTTGCCCACGGAGATTACCTGAGGCCGGGCGCCATAGCCAGGTTTTCGCCAGTGATGTCTTCAGTCGTGGAATTTGCCAAGAGCGGCAGGTCTGTACTTGGAATTTGCAACGGGTTCCAAGTCTTGACTGAAGCCGGCTTACTGGCGGGCGCCCTTCAAAAAAATGCGCTCTTGAAGTTCCTGTGCGAAGAGGTGGAACTTGAAGTGGCATCAGCGAGATCTTCGTCGACCTCACTCGCCGAAACCGGTCAAAGACTACGCTTGCCGATCAATCATTTTGAAGGCAACTATACATGCGATCCCGATACGCTTAGCGAGCTTGAATCAAATGATCAGGTGGTCTTGAGGTATGTAGAAAATCCAAATGGATCAATGAATTCAATTGCCGGCATCTGTTCAAAAGAAAGAAATGTGGTTGGAATGATGCCGCATCCTGAGCGCGCTTGTGATGACTTATTGGGGTCCGTAGATGGTCTTCATATTTTTAAGTCGTTCGCTTCAAATCTTTAGAAAAAGTCGTCTTTTTCGGACAAAGAAAGAAATAGAAACCAATTCGCTACTTGGAGATTTGTTGCTTTCGTTCGGGCTTGCTTGTCGGAAAAATTCCAGCTTTGGCAAGCACATCCGGAGTGACGCCCAATTCCTTCCACGCCGCGAACGAAATGCCCTTTCGCTTGGAATAATCCATGGCCACCTTTATGAACTGATCCTCCAGCTCTCCTATATCCGGACCGTTTTTGATCCGTTCGAGCTCCTGGGTTAGTTCGAGTTTCTTTTGTGTCAAATTGAGGCGATTTAGAGGATGTGTCGCTTTGATGCTGCTGTCAATTGCGTTGAGTTGCTTGGTAATTGATTCGATAGTTCTCTTGCGTCCCCGCTTTGGTTTAGAAAGCTCGATAGCCTCGAGATATTTCCGGACAACCTTGCTTTGTTCTCGTCCCTGCGAGAGAGATTCCTTCTGTTCAGGTGAGAAAGGCTGCCGTTTTCGAGAAGCATTTGTGGCCATGTATTAAGTAGTACCACTTAACCAACTATCTAGATAAATCAGGCTGATATCAATTGGCAGAATATAGTGATTTCCATTAATTGATTCCTGCTAAATTCGCGAAAGTGAAATGAGTTGACTCGAGAGATCACCTGAACTTCGCTCTTACATTGACGGGCAAATAAATGCTAGCTGACACGCGCAATGTTGGAGAAGACGGAGAATTACCTCTAGTTTGTAGGCATGGAAATGTCGCTACACCGCTCGCTGGGATTGACCGATTCTGAGTATGAGATGATAATTGACGTTCTGGGTCGATCTCCCAATCATCTTGAGCTTGCAATGTACTCCGTGATGTGGAGCGAGCACTGCTCGTACAAATCATCCAGGATACATCTGGGTCGATTGCCGTCAAAGGGCGACAACGTACTAGTTGGCCCGGGCGAGAATGCCGGCGTTATTGATATTGGTGACGGCATCGCTGTGGCAGTCCGGATGGAGAGCCACAACCATCCCTCAGCTATCGAACCTTATCAGGGTGCGGCTACCGGAGTGGGCGGCATTTTGAGGGATATTTTCACTATGGGAGCCCGTCCTATTGCGTTGCTCGATTCGCTTCGAATGGGTCCTATTGATGATGCAAAGAACCGCTGGATATTTTCAGGCGTCGTGAGCGGAATCTCCGGGTATGGCAATGCGGTCGGCGTGCCAACCGTCGGAGGCGAGATTGTTTTCGACAAGACTTTCAGTTCAAATCCATTAGTAAACGTGGCGGCAATCGGAATACTTCCCAAAGACCGGTTGGTTTTGGCCAAGGCTTCCGGGGTCGGGAATCTTGCGGTTCTCTTAGGTTCGTCCACCGGGAGGGATGGGATCGGAGGGGTTTCGGTCCTGGCTTCCAGCGGCTTTGACGATTCCAGTGCGGGAAAGAGGCCCAGCGTGCAGGTGGGGGACCCTTTCGAGGAAAAACGTCTAATAGAGGCATGCCTTGAACTGCTTGATTTGAAAGTTGTTGTTGGAATTCAGGATCTCGGCGGTGCTGGCATCACCTGCGCCACTTCAGAGACTGCGGCAAACGCAGGGATGGGAATGGACGTCTACGTCTCGAGAATCCCGGTTCGTGAAACGGATATGGAGCCTTTCGAGATCATGACCTCGGAGAGCCAGGAGCGGATGCTTGCCATTGTGAGTCCGGCGTCTTTGCAGAAGGTTCTCGCAGTTGCCAAGAAATGGGAGATTTCAGCCTCCGTGGTCGGCGTTGTTACGGATCCGGTTGTATTGCCATCAGGAAAATCAGTTGGGATGCTGCGGGTTTACGATAAGCCAAGCGGCGAGCTGCTGGCTGAGGTGCCTGCAGCGTCATTGGCTGACGAAGCTCCCAAGTACCACAGGGAGATGAGCGAGCCGCCGGATTTGCAAGCAAGATGGTCACAGGAGGCAGGATCAGGAGCGGACAGTTCCAACCTTGGAAACGATCTGAAGAGCATGCTTTTCGATCCGCGCTGGATCTATTCCCAATACGACCATCAGTTGTTTTTGAATACGGTGGTGAAGCCTGGTCAGGATGCAACGCTCCTCAAAGCTGCCGGACCGGGCGTTGGTTATACGGGTAAAGGTATTGGTGTCTCTGCCGATGGTAATTCCCGGTGGTGTTCGGTCGATCCAAAGGCCGGGGCGGCAATGGTTGTCGCCGAATCTGCACTGAACGTTGCTCTCGTCGGGGCAGACCCGGCGTGTCTCGTCGACTGCCTGAACTTCGGCAATCCCGAGCATCCAGTAGTCATGTGGCAACTTTCTGAGGCAATCGACGGCATAGCACAGGCCTGTCGAGCGCTTGAGATACCAGTGGTGGGTGGAAACGTCTCTTTTTATAACGAGGTAAACGGTACCGACATAGATCCTGCTCCGGTCGTGACTACCTTGGGGGTTGTCCCCGCTCTTGCCAGAAGACCTCCTGGTATCGGATTTGTCAGACCGGCAAGCCTGGTCCTAATTGGAGATACCCAGCGCAATCTGGCCGGATCACGTTGGGCCTATCAGTTGAAGAACGATCAGTCAGGCTCGTTGCCGAAGTTGGACCTGGAGGTTCACCGATCACTTATCAAAACGGTGGTGGATCTGGTTCAAAACAGCGAGCAATACGCTATTTCGGCGATGCATGACGTGTCCGATGGCGGACTCGCTCTGGCGCTGGCGGAGATGATTTTGGCTGGAGATAACGGCGTCGAGATTTCCGAAGGCGCAATTCGCGACAATGTTGATCTTTTCTCAGAGTCTCCTTCCAGAGTTTTGGTGGCTACTGGTAATCCTGAAGCGGTGATTGGCCATGTCAACGGGCAAAGGCTGACCGGGAAGGTTATCGGCGAGGTTGGCGGCTCGCGGCTCTATATCCCCAGCCTTGTGAATTTGGGCGTTGATGAATTGCGCAGGGCGGTAAAAGAGAACGCTGTTACTTGAGCCGGTCCCTGAGCTGATCTAGCGCTGAGTCGGGCACCAGCAAGTCGCCTTCGCCCGTTCCTATTTGAAGGCCGGTCTTGTAGGTTCCGTGGTAGTCGGAGCCGCCTGTGGCCACCAATGAAAGAGATTCGGCCAACTGTACTAGGAGAGTCCTCAGCTGAGGGGTGTACCGCGAATAGTGAGACTCTATCCCGACCAGCCCGTAGCTTTCGAGCTCTGAAATATATCGGGACAGCTCTTCTCCGTGTACCTCAAGCGATAGCGGATGGGCAATTACTGGGAGCGCCCCAGACGCGAGCGCCAGTTCAATAGCCTCTTTGGGGTCCAGAAGCATTTTTGGAACATAATAGGGCTGGCCTTTAGCAAGATACTTGTCGAAGGCTTCCTGAATGGACGAGACAATTCCCTTTCTCAACATTACTGCCGCAAAATGCGGCCTGCCCAAATTTGGTCCTCCTGCCTCCTCGATCAGCTCGTCCCAGGATATGGGGAAGCCGGCGTCACTAAGTTTCCTTGCCAGGGCCATATTGCGGTCTATTCTCGCCTTCTGGATATCAATGAGACGATCCTGAAGCGGCCCGGGTATCGGCTCCAGAAAGTAGGCCAGTAGATGGAAGGTCCCGGATTGAATGATGCAGGAGATCTCCACGCCGGGTACGAAGCCGATGCCTAGCTCTTCCGCGCGTTGCTTGGCAAATCCGATTCCATCGAGTCGGTCATGATCGGTGAGTGCAACATGGCTGCATCCCGCTGTTTTGGCCAGTTCGATAATCCCTTGCGGAGAGTCGGAGCCATCGGAGAATCTAGAATGGGTATGCAGATCTATCATTGTGCGCTTTCATGAATCTTTTTGAATTTTTACTCTCAAGGGTATTGTTCCCCCGGTAAACTCGGGGCAATTCCTATGGCATATTATGAAAATTCGACTAAGTTTTTATGTGGGCGTCAAAGAATCTTAGTTTGGTACTTCTAAGTGCTGAAAAGCGCTGAAAGGAAGACTAAAGACTTGCTGTTCGATTAAGACAAGGAAGACGAGCGAGTTTATGTCCTTTAGGAAGGACCATTTGTTAGGTAATAGGGAATCTGGGTGTGACAATCCCAGCAGCTCAGTGCAACCCAATTCTATATTCACTGTTCTTCCCGCGGCGAATGACGGATGGTGTTCCAAGGACCAACCGGAGCGCGACGGACCGGCTGATTCCCCCGAAGAAGCCTGCGGGGTATTCGGGATCAAGCTTAATAATTCCCAGGGAAATGCATCAGTTTCGCACTTGACCTTTGACGGACTTTACGCATTGCAGCATCGGGGCCAAGAATCAGCCGGTATTGCCGTGTCTGACGGCGAGGGAATTACCGTGGTCAAGAACATGGGCTTGGTGAGCAATGTTTTCGATGAGAGGACCCTTCTGGCGCTGCCTGGCAACATGGCAATTGGACACACTCGCTATTCGACTACCGGGGCATCGAACTGGAAGAATGCCCAGCCTGTTTTTAGAGCTGTCGGCGAGACCGGCTTCGCCCTGGGGCATAACGGCAATCTGACCAATACGGCGGAACTAGTCGAAGAGGCCGGCCTTTTCCCAGGCCTAGCCATTTCGGATACCGATGCGCTCGCCGAGCTTCTTTTTAGGCACTTTTCGAAAGATGCCGATCCCAATAGTTTGAGGGACGCCCTGATGAAGGTTCTTCCGATGCTGAGGGGTGCATTCTCGCTGGTTCTCATGGACGTCGATAATTTGATCGCCGTCAGGGATCCTAACGGTTTCCGACCCCTTTGCCTGGGAAGACTCGACACTGGTTGGGTGTTCGCCTCAGAAAGTCCTGCGCTGGATGTGATTGGAGCCAAGTTTGTGCGAGAGCTCGAGCCGGGAGAGATGGTCATTGTCTCAGACGGCAAGCCGCATAGCTATTTCCCGTTTCCCGAGGAGCGCCTCGACCCCAAGCTTTGCATCTTCGAGTTCGTTTATTTTGCCCGTCCTGATTCGCGGCTTCTTGGCAAAGAGGTTCATGGAACTAGAAGAAGAATGGGCCAGTACCTGGCTTTAACGGCTCCGGTGGAGGCCGACATGGTGATGGGGGTGCCTGATTCCGGCGTCCCGGCC
>DAHVRV010000021.1:0-38328 GCA_027322285.1 Actinomycetota bacterium | reverse complement strand
AGATTCTCAACTACATGCAAAACCTTCACAACGTGGCAGGCGTGTTTGGCGTATACAACACATCCACTAGCGACCATCGCGGCTTGAGCACTCAGGATGTCTATATGACGGTATGGAACGGCAGCTCGTTCACTCCGGTATCGGGTCCTGGCGGAACACCGTTGTCTGGATCAGCTGGCTAGTTTTTAATACAGAAGTCAAGACTTGGGATCGCCCCAGGTATCCGGATTGCCCGGATGCCTGCGGGCGATCCTGTGTTTAATTAGGAGAAATATCGGCTAAACTTTCAGAAAAGGGGATCAATCTTTTTTCGCATAGTTCGATATCAAGTTAATATTTTCCAGGAATCGGACTGCCTTGGCGTGAATGCTTTGCGCTGAAGGCAGCTTTATACGTTATTCAGCTCAGTTGCAAGGAATCGACCGGCTGCTGACCGGGCAATCAGGCACTGACGTCGTGCCGATCGATAAGCCAATAGGCGGCATCCAGTTTTTGGGTTGGCATTAATCGAACACCCAGGCTTCGGGTACCGGTAATATTTGTAGTAAAAGTGACTACAGAGAGTACTTCTGCTAGACAGAAGTACAGAGGTTGTGCTACAGAGATCGGAGCTGCAGATGAACGATCTATCTCTAATGCTTGCAGACGTGAGACGTGGGATGATCCCGGCATATGTTTACAACGATGAGGAAGTCTTCAAGCTCGAAAAGGAGCATATTTTCGAGCGTTCCTGGATTTTTCTTGCTCACGAATCCGAGATTCCTGCGCCTGGCGATTACGTGGTGCGCCGCATTCTCGAGGACAACTTCATCGTGGCAAGAGATGAAGCAGGCGAAGTCCGTGTGATGTTCAACATGTGCCTGCATAGGGGCATGCAGATTTGTCGTGCTGAACTGGGGAATGCTTCTCATTTTCGTTGTTCGTATCACGGATGGTCATACAGAAATGATGGCAAACTTGTCGGGCTGCCTTTTCACAACGAAGCCTATGGTGGTGAGGATGGGTTCACAAAAATCGGTCAATCACTTTTGCCCGCGCCATCGGTTGCGACATTCAATGGTCTCATTTTCGTTAATCTCGATCCAAATGCTCAACCATTTCTCGAATTTTTGGGTGACTTTGCGTTCTACTTGGATTTCTATACCAAACAGAGCGGCGATGGTGTAGAAGTTCGCGGACCCCAGCGCTGGAGAGTCAAATCGAACTGGAAAATAGGAGCGGAGAATGCAGCGGGTGACAGCTACCATACTCCGCAGACTCACCGAAGTGTCGTAGAGATTGGCCTGTTCCGTGAGCCTACTGGCGCTAAGCGCAAGGAGGGGGCTCTCTACTGGTGCGACAAAGGCGGGGGCACTACCTACAAGTTGCCGCCAGGTACATTTCGAGAGCGTTTGCGCTACGTGGGCTATAGCGACGAGATGATTGATCGAATGGAAAGTTCCTGGTCGTTGGAGCAGCAGCGGCTTATTGGCGATGATGGGTTTATGATTTCCGCCGCTACGTTGTTTCCGACCTTTTCCCTTGTTCACAACTGGCCGAAAGTTGACGCCAACGCAGATGACGACGAAGTTGTGCCGTTCATAACCATGCGGGTTTGGCAGCCGATAAGTGCCACAGAGACCGAAATTCTTTCCTGGTTCATTGTCGACAAAAATGCTACCGAGGAATTTAAAGAGGCATCCTACAAGGGTTATCTGATGTGCTTTGGCAGTACCGGAATGTTCGAACAGGACGATGTCGAGAACTGGGTGTCAATCACCTCTCTTGCGGGTGGTTCGATGGCGAGAAGGTTGCTCCTTAATAGTCGCATGGGTTTGACGAGCACTGATAAGCCACTGAACAAGCCTTTGGCGGACTTCCATGGTCCGGGCTTGGCCTATGTGGGCTACGGAGAATTCAATCAGCGTGCATTGCTGAAAGAATGGGCTGACTGCATCGAAAAGCCGCTGGATGAAACAGTCCAGCTGGTCATGGGAGAGAAGGTCGTGGCATCGGATTCGAAGGGTGGCGGTAAGTAATGGCGACCTCAAGGATGGACGCCGCCGGAATGAAGCCTTTGTCCTTCGGCGATCCCAGGCACCTCGAGGCACACCAATTTTTGGTAGATGAAAGTTATCTTCTGGACGCCCAGCTCTACGATGACTGGCTTGAGAAATTGACGGAAGACATTCATTACCTCGTCCCTGTGAGAGTAACAACTGCGCGGAGTTCTGAATTCGATACGTCACCCGGAATGGCCCATTTCGACGATGACATGTATTCGCTCAAACTTCGTGCGGCCAGATTTGCGACCGAGCACGCCTGGACGGAGGATCCCCCGTCAAGGTTGAGGCACTACATCACAAATGTGCGGTCATTTGAAACGGAGACGTCCGCAGAGCTGTTTGTCCAGTCGGCGGTGCTGCTTTTCAGGAGCCGAGGTGACAACAGGGAGCCGAACTTTCTATCAGCTACTCGCGAGGACATCCTCCGTCGGGAGGCAGGGATGCTCAAATTAGCAAAGCGGCTTGTCATCATGGATGAATCAGTGGTGAGAATGCAGAATTTAGCGATTTTCCTATGAAAGATATTCGATCGGAGCGAGCCAACGATGCAGAGGAGCCGGTGATCGAGCTTGGGAACGAGTTTGCAGAAGTTCATATTCGCAAGGTGCATACGCGAAACGGAACGCGTCTTCTGATCAGTTCGCCCAAGTCGGGGCATTCGATTGCGCTATGCCCACTCGAGCTGGAGGCTCTTACCTGGCAGAATCAGGATTCGTTGTCCCTGCTTATCAATAATCCGTACGGCCCAATCGAGCAGGGTCAGTCCAATGAGTGACGGCTGGTTGCAGGACCAGCGCGCATTAGTGGTTGGAGGCGGCTCAGGCATTGGACGTGCTGTGGTGGATGCCTTCATCTCAGAGGGCGCAAGGGTTGGCGTCCTGGAAAAGGATGAGCACAAATGTAAGGTGCTATCCGCTGCGTTGCCCGAAGTAGCCGCTATTTGCGGCGATGCGACGACGCGCGATGCGAATGAGAAGGCGGTTTCCGAGACCGTTGCCAGGTTCGGCGGGCTCGACGTGCTTGTCAATTGCGTAGGTATTTTTGACTTCTATAGAGGATTATCGGATTTGGATCCTGATGTCATCGACCGCGCCTTCGAAGAGATATTCAGCGTAAATGTAAAGAGTCACCTTCATTCGATAAAAGCCGCACTCCCTGCGCTTCGGGAGTCAAAAGGCAATGTGGTCCTGACTGAGTCGACCTCGGCGTATTTCCCCGGAAGGGGCGGGGTCCTTTATGTCTCGTCAAAGTTCGCTGCGCGTGGACTCGTTGTCACTCTGGCCAACGAATTTGCGCCGGATATCCGTGTCAATGGAGTTGCTCCGGGGGGCACTATGAATACTGATCTTCGGGGCGCTAGCGCCCTGGGCTTGGATTCACGCAGGCTCAATGACACTCCAGGACGGGAAGCTGAGCTAGCCGACAGGGTTCCGTTGAAGGTTGCTCTTTCAGGGGCTGACCACGCTTGGAGCTATGTATTCCTGGCATCACGGAGATCACGGGGTATCACGGGCGGTGTAATCCATTCTGATGGAGGAATTGGCATCAAGTCCTGACTCATAGGTATTTAGACGGCTGTCAAATACAAAAACATAAAAGAGGGAGTAGAGCTTTGGCGGTTATAAAGGCTGATTTGGATCTTTGTCAAGGTTATGCGAATTGCGTGATGGAGGCACCGAAGTTTTTTGATATAAGCGATGACGGCGTTGTGGTTGTCTTAGTGGAGGAGTTTCCTGAAGGCAATAGGTCTAGGGTGGAAGCCGCTGTTCGGAGCTGCCCGGTTTCGGCATTACGGATTGAGGAATAGTGGGATCGCGGACCGTCGTAGTCGGTGCCTCAGTTGGAGGCATCAAGACTGTCCAGGCTCTTCGTTCTCAGGGTTATGCCGGAGAGCTCATAGTTGTCGAAGCTGAGTCTCATCTGCCCTATGACAAGCCTCCGCTTTCCAAGGGTTATCTCAATGAGTCTCTCGGGCGTGATCGGGTAAATCTGATTTCCGAAGCAGAGACCAACAGCTTGGGAATAGGTCTTAGGCTCGGGGTCGGCGCCAAGAATATTGAGGTCGCCGGAAGCGAGATTATTTTGGAGGATGGTGGCAGGATCGGATATGACAATCTGATCGTCGCGACCGGGGCAAGAGCACGGCTGTCGCCTTGGGAAGCAAAAGATGGGGTCCATCTTTTGCGGACCATTGATGATGCGGAGATGCTTAGGAAAGATTTCCATGGCGCACAATCTGTGATAGTTGTGGGAGGCGGATTCATTGGGGCTGAAGTCGCGGCCGCGGCTAGGCATCACGGGTTGGAGGTCACGATTGTTGACCCGCTCGAGGTACCTATGGGAAGAGTATTAGGGGATTCGGTAGGAACGCTTCTTATCAAGCTCCATCACCTCAACGGCGTGGCAACGCATTTTGGCAATGGAGTAGAGGCGATCACTGGATCAAAGGGCGATCTTACTGTTGAGCTGACGGATGGCATGGTGCTTTATGGAGACCTTGTTGTGGTGGGAATCGGCGCGGTTCCAAACACCGAATGGCTGGCTTCCTCAGGACTGCTGATTGACAACGGGCTTGTTTGCGACGAGTACTGCCGTGCCGCGGGTCAGGCAAATATCTTTGGCGTCGGCGATGTGGCGCGTTGGCTTCACCCCAAACGGAATGAGCTCGTGCGCGTCGAACACTGGACAAATGCCGTTGAACAGGCAGGTTGTGTTGCACACAATATCGTCAATCCAAACAATATCGTGAGCTACGCGCCAATTCCTTACGTTTGGAGCGACCAATACGATTGGAAGATTCAGATTGCGGGTGAGACTGCTCGGGTTGCGGACTTTGTTTTCGTTGAAGATCCTTCAAGCGAGAACAGATTTGCAGCGGTTTATGTTGACCATTCGGACAGGTTTTGCGGAGTGGTCACCGTGAATTGGCCTAAAGCAATGATTCAGTGCAGGAGGCTCTTGGAGAGCGAGACTGACATTTCTAGGCCGTTGAAACTACTGAATGACCTGTTGCCCGGTAAGGCCCAGTAGATTGTTTGGCGTTCGTGGTCACTTTGCGCTGGCGATATTCTGTCGGATATGATTAATTCCTCGGCTTTGCGCGTCGTGGCTCGACCTGTCTTCTTGGCGTGGAGACGGTACTAGGAATTGCGCTGGAAGGCTATTGTTTTCCTCGGTCATTGTAATATTGATGATTGCAGTTTATAATTCTGATATGCAGAAGCCAATTATTGACCCGGACCACCAAAGCCCTCAGTATCCTATTGCCTCAGTCGATAATGCCCTGCGGCTGATCTTACTCCTTGGCGAGCGGTCGGAGGTGCGTCTGACTGATGCAAGCGCCTACCTTGGGGTGGCCTCGTCCACAGCACACCGGCTTTTTGCAATGCTTCAGTATCGGGGATTCGTAAGACAGGATCCACATACGAAGGTTTATCAGTCTGGCGCTGCCTTGACAAATATCGCCTTTTCTCTGCTTAACAAGCTTGACGTTCGCACCAGGGCCCGCCCGATCCTTGAAAGGCTGAACGATCAGGTTCGAGAAACCGTGCATCTGGGAGTCTTGGATGGGTCCATGGTTCGTTTCGTTGACGCCATTGAGAGTCCGCGTCCAGTACGCGTGGCCTCCAGAATGGGAAAATCGATGTATGCGCATTGCACTTCAACCGGTAGGGCTATTCTTGCCCAGCTTGCCGATTCGGAGATCTTGAGACTGTACCCGAGTGAGGAACTGTCTAAAATGACCGATCACTCCATTTCTAGCAGAAAAGATCTGATTGAGGAGCTGGATCGAATTCGTCAACGTGGCTATGCCAGCCAGCGCGAGGAGAGCGAAGAAGGAGTTTCCTCGGTCAGCGTGGCGATAACCTCGAACTTAATTCCTTCACGCTTTGCAATCAATATTTCGGTTCCCACCACCCGGATGAGTAATTCCCGGATCAAAGAGATCGCATCTGTGCTAACTGCGGCATCAGAGGAGATGAGTTCGTTCTTCGGTTTGGAATTGTAACCGATTTGAGTTGGCCGATAGCTCGCCGGCAAGAGGGTCGGCGCACCTGGCCGAGAACGAGTTATATCGCGGTTGTAGGGAATGCCAGGGATTTCACCATTACCGGAAGCACATTTGTCGGTTCGATCGGTTTTCCGAGATCCACATAGTCGAGTTCACGCAGCTCAACACCGTCAATGGATATGATAGGTGAATCGAATCCAAGTTCCTCGACAAGGAGCCTGCCGAGGGCTGCTCCCAAATCCACGTCAAGGGCCAACACCAACGGAAGGCGCTTTGGAGCTAAGCGATTTCGAAGTGCGTCGCTTACTCCGGCAGCTAGGGAGAACAGGATCGAGTACTCTCCATCGCCTCGCCAAGGCAAATAGACGCATATTGGTGATTGCAGATCGTCCAGATCGAGCCGTGCCAGAGCTGTGGTAATTCCTTGAGCTACAATCTCACGCGTCGGGACTCGCGGCATCTTTGGACATACGACCGGAAGGTTGTGCAGGGGCAGTTGGACTTCCTCAGATAATAATATCGTGTTTCCGCTCAACTGAACGGTGAATTGCGACGCTCCGATCGCCGTGGCTCGGATCCCCTCGCCTGTAGGGGTTATGTTGAGATTGCGGCTGCTGAGCTCTTTTTTCACGGCTTTGCTGAGGTGCATTGCCATATCGTTAAAGACGTGAGCCTCGCGATCATAGAGGTATTCCGAGACGCCACCGGAAAATGAAAACAGAGAATTCTTTGCGGGTCCCCTTGAGAGCTCGGCAGTGAGCATCAATTGCTTCGAGAGCCCGGTCTCTTCTTCTGCAAAAGCACTGGTAAGCAGAGCCTTGGCCATGGTTTCGGCAAAGCGTTCCTTATCGAACTCGGAAAGCGGCTTCCGGAGTCCGAGTTCAATTCCAAGCGCCTCGGCTATGGTATAGGCAGCATTCTCGATGCGGATCGGAACATTGTTCTCGTCGAAAGCGAGTAGCCTCGCCCCGACGGATATCGCAGAGGTTTCGAGAACTTCGCCGTCTCGAATCAGAGCCAGCTTGCTCGTGCCGCCGCCAATGTCGATATGAAGCACTTCCCGCTTCTGTCTTCTCGATAAGGCAACAGCTCCGGATCCAAATGCCGCCAGGATGCCTTCAAGATTGTGCCCTGCCGAAGCGCAGACAAACTTGCCTCCGTGGGCCGCGAAGAGTTCCGCCACCGCGCGCGAATTCTGGCGCTCCAGAGCCACTCCGGTAAGTATGACAACTCCGGTATCTACGTCGTCGTGCGCAATTCCGGCACTACGGTAACTTTGATCTACGAACTCAGAAAGCTTTGAGACGTCAATGGCGCCGTCAGTCGTAAAAGGCGTCAGCAGAATTGGCGAGCGGTGGATTTCATTACGTTCGACGACTACAAAGCGGCTCGAAAGTGACTGTGCGAGGCGTTGAAGGTGCAGCTTTGAGAACACGAGGTGCGTGGTGGATGAGCCGACATCTACGCCTACCGTGATCAGCTCAACATTGTCGAGGAGCCAAGTGGCAGTGTCGTTCCCCTCGGCAGAGGGCTCAGAATCCGGAGATTCCAAGTCCTCATGTCCGAGAAAGGAGAAATCGAAGTCGTGGTTGTGGTCGTGGCCCACTAGCTGTTTGCGGAAATAAAGTGATCCATGTTGGCCTTGGCCCCATGCTTAGTCAATTCTTCGATATACATTGGATGAATTCGGGGATCCTGATCTTCGTATTCAATCTGCTTGCCACCCTTTTTGAGGCTGACGTCCATACCCTGGAACACTTTGACCTTGTCCTGGCTGAATGGGAAGCGTAGGCCTCCGAATGCGACAGCTAGATAGCGCGCCGGCTCTGGGCTGGTGTTGAAGTGCTGGTGAAACATCATGTCCTCTGGTGCATAAACACTGCCATGCTGCCAGTCAAAACGGCGAAAATCCTTGTCGTCCTCGAACCATAGAATAGAATAGCCGTGGCCAGTTACAGGGAAGATGTGAAAGTCTGCGCCGTGGCGATGTCCCTTCTTGTAGGTTCCCACGGGCATCTCAGACATGTGGGCGTGCATAGTTCCCTGAGCGAGCGCAAACATAATATTGGAGCCGCCGGCCCCGCGATCCTGCCATTCCTTGAGGGCGAAGGTGCTCAAGTCGGGTACGAAGTTCGTTTCCCACATATGCCGCCCAGGGCGGTGAGGGATGAATTCTCCTTCACCTTCGAAAAAGCGGTTCTCACCCATACGACCGACGAAGTCGTAAGGATTATTGAAAATAAAGTCGTAGTCGTGAAAGAGCTTCATGATCATCGGCAGGTTGGTGGTGGAAACAAAGCGGGCCGATTTGGTCCCACTCGTATTGAAGTGACGGTATTTGGCATTCAGTGGAATGGCAAAGAGGCTCTTGGGTCCCCACTCGAACGAATGCTTTGTGCCGTCGGGCCCTTCTATGGTTGTGCTGCCGTGCCCGTCCAATACATATACGACTTCTTCGAATAGGTGTCGTTGTGGTTCACTGGATCCGGCTGCAGGAATTTCGAGGACGAAAGTGTCAAGATAGTCCCCCCGCCCTGAAACTAACGCAAACGCGCCATTGGCTCCCATTCGGGCCCACGGTTTTACGTCCAGCGCCAGAAGGTCAAAACCGAATTCATCATAGACCGGTATCCCTTCTTGCTTCACCCAGTCGTTATAGGGGTCTATAAGTAAGCGAGTTTCTGCCATACGATTCCCTTCAGTTGGCGCTCTTCCACGGAGCGAAGGTGTGGTTAGCCATTGCTACTTACGTCACAATGACCGATGCTACTTCTCTGGGATTTCCCCTATCAAGCCAATGTGCTTTTGAAACACTGGCCTGGAATAAAATCATGGCTGCAGCTGCGATTAGATGGTTAAAGAACGACCAAGGATTACAGCAGTTTTCCGCAGCGCATAATCTAGTTCTTTGATAGTGAAATTATATTCGATGCCAGAAGGTATGGCTTCGAATTATGTAATTTTCGTCACAAAATTTTACATTTGGGCTAGAAAAGGATTTCTGGTCCGTTCGGCACCAATCGTGGTGGTCTCTCCGTGACCCGGAAGGACAAAAATATCGTCATCGAGTGGCAGAATTTTGGAACGCATCGATTCCACCAGCTGTTCGAAGGATCCTCCTGGCAAATCGGTTCTCCCGATTGATCCTTTGAACAGGTGATCACCAGAGAAAAGGAGTGTCTCAGTGGTCTCGGAATCGTTGACAAGCAAGCAGACCGATCCCTCGGTGTGGCCGGGAGTGTGCAGAGTTTCGAAAACCATGCCTGATCCGCTGAATCTGTCTCCGTCCTCCAAGTCGTAGATCAGCTCGGGGCTCCGGAGGTCGATCCCAGTTTTCGTCAGTTCTTGCGCCAGCATGCCGGACGTGCCTATTGGATCTGCAAGCATATGCAAATCGCGGCTGTTTATATAAACAGGAAGATCCGAATCTGATGCTTGCCTTGACCGGGAGACGGAGGCCACGCCTCCGATGTGGTCAATGTGCCCGTGCGTAGCGAGAATTGCAACAGGCCTCAATCCATTTGCCACTAATACCTGCAGGATCTCGTCTGGCGACGGCGGGACGTCCACAAGCACGCACTCGGAATCACTCGGTGAACGCGATACTATCCAGCAGTTGGTTTGCGCTATCCATAGTGGCAGCTGTCGTATAAACATTTTCACCTGATTTTGACGGTCTAAGTTTCGATGCCGGGTGGCAAGGAGGTTTTCTATACTGTTTCAGCATAAGCTACACACTTCGACGTTGACTTTCCAGTAGTCGGATTTTGAATGAATTGCATGGAGATTCAGGCTAAAAGCGGAACGTTCCAGATGCGAGATGTAGGAGGATTGCTGTGGCACTAAGAGTCGTGATAGCTGAAGACGAGGCCATTATTCGGCTTGATCTCAAGGAGATTCTTGAGGAAGAGGGATACGAGGTCGTGGGCGCAGCTAGCCGCGGTGAGGAAGCCATCGAAATGGTCCGCGCTCTAAGGCCCGATCTCGCCATTTTGGACATCAAAATGCCAGGCAAAGACGGAATTGAGGTCGCCTCTGAACTCTCCCGGGATAGCATATGCCCGGTTGTCATTCTTACGGCGTTCTCCCAGAGAAGCTTTGTCGAGCAAGCTAGGGATGCCGGAGTTCTGGCCTACCTAGTTAAGCCGTTTCAGGCCTCAGATCTTGTTCCCGCGATCGAGCTGGCGATGGCGAGATTCCAGGAGAAGATCGTCCTGGAACAGGAAGTAGCGAACCTATCCGACCTGGCTGAGCGTGCGAGTCGGCAGCTAGAAACACGAAAGCTTGTCGATCGTGCCAAGGGGATCCTAATGGATTCGTTCTATTTGAGTGAGACTGATTCATTCGGATTCATTCAGAAGTCTGCGATGGATTCGAGAAGCTCGATGGCACAAGTGGCGCGTAAGATCATTTCGGGAGAACTGGCTCCATCGAAATAGCGGCTTGAGACTTTTTTCCAATCCAACAACCTCTGTCCTAAAGTATTGGCGACGTTATTCAATCGGTCTTGTCCAGGAATGTGAGCCTTTAGCATGACAAAGGTGGCAAAGCTTTTAGTGTTGGACGGGTTTTCACTTGCATTCCGTGCGTTTTTTGCCTTGCCCGAGACGATGATAACTTCATCGGGCCAGTACACCAATGCGATTCACGGATTCATTCAAATGTTGTTGAACCTGGTGAAAGATCACCAGCCGACGCACATTGCGGTTGCTTTTGATAATCCTGAGCCCACATTTAGGGACAAGTTGTCTGCCCAATATAAGGGCACTAGAAAGAAGACCCCTGAGTCGCTTTTATCCCAATTGCCACTAATTGAACAGGTCGTGAAGAGCCTCGGCATCAGCGTGGTCGAAGCGCCGGGCTTTGAAGCAGACGATGTGATCGCAACTATTGCCGAGGCCGCGAAGCTCCGGCAGATTCCGACGATTGTTGTGACCGGTGATCGGGATAGTTTCCAGCTGGTCTCAGACCCGTATGTGCGGGTGCTCTACAACCGCCGTGGCGTGAGTGACTACGAATTGCTGGATTCTCAAGGAATAGAGCGGAGAACGGGCGTAAGACCTGAAACGTATCCGGATTATGCAGCACTGAGGGGAGATCCGTCCGATAATATTCCCGGAGTCCCTGGAATCGGTGAAAAGACTGCCGCGAAGCTGATAAACGATTTTGGCTCAGTTTCGCGAATCCTGGAGCATCTTGACGAACTGGCGCCAAAACTGAAGACGTCGCTCAATGACTATCGGGACCAGCTGTCACTCAACGTGCAGCTGACTCCTTTGATTCGCGACGTGCCTTTGGGTGTAGCCCTGGACGATTTTCAACTCGGGTCATGGACACCAGGGCCCGCGAAGGATCTTTTCCATTTTTTGGAGTTCAATCGTATCTGGGATCGAACTCTTGCCGTATTTGCGTCGCGGATATCTCCGGGAGCAAATGTTCCTGACGCGAAGGAAAAGGAACCTTGGAGTCCAGCTCTACCAACGCAAATCAGGAGGGCGAGTCAGACTAGCGATGTGGACGAGTTCTTCGATACGGTGCGCGATTCGTGTCAGGCTCTTTTTATCGAGGTCATTTGGGGCGGTGTTCCCGGCCGTTCCCTTCCGAGCTTGATTGGGTTGGCAAGCAGGTCAGATGCTGGCGAGTTGCTGGTTCTTCTCATACCTTCCGAGGTTGTTGGCCATACCGCAACGGCGCTTGAAATATTCCGATCCGTATCCAAAGCTCCCAGAGCTTTGAGCGGTGTTGGGCTTAAAGAAGTGCTGAGATGGGCTTACTCATCCTTCGGGCTTCTGTTTCCCGTCGAGATAGACGGGGCTGTCTCGGGCTATCTGCTTGATTCATCAGCTACGAGCTACACGCTTGATTCACTTGCTTCGAATTGGTTGGACATGTCGATCCAAGGAGTTGGCCCCAGCTCCTCGGGTCAGAAGGGGTCTCTTGGTCTTGATTCGGCTCAGGACGAGTCCTATCTTTGCGCCCGCATCCAAGCCCTGGTCGGCGTTACTTCATCGATATCTCTGGCTCTAAGGGAGAGGGGCCTTGAGGATCTGTACAACAACGTTGAGAAACCGCTAATCACGGTCTTGGCCAAGATGGAGGCCCGCGGGATTCTGGTCGACAAGTCCTATCTTTCCAAGCTGCAGCGTGAGTTTGCTTCCGAGGCCTTGGGGTTGCAGAGCGAAATCCAGCAAATTGCCGGAGGCCCTTTCAATGTCAATTCTACGCAGCAGCTGGGAAAGGTGCTTTTCGAAAAGCTAGGGCTACCGCCGCAAAAACGAACCAAGACAGGCTATTCCACCGATGCCCGGAGCTTGGAGCGCCTTACGGAACTTCACCCAATTATCGGGAAGATCATGAGATACCGCGAAGTGGAGAAGCTTAGATCAACTTATGGTGAAGGGCTTATTGCCGAGATCGGGGATGACGGCAGGATCCACGCCAGCTTTTCCCAGACGGTAGCCCGCACAGGCAGGCTTTCTTCCGACCATCCAAATCTCCATAACATTCCCATAAGGACGGAAGATGGCAGGCGTTTCCGTAATGCATTTATAGCCCCGAAAGGTAGGAAGCTGGTAATTGCCGATTACTCGCAGATAGAGCTGCGGGTGATAGCTCACCTGTCGAAGGATCCCGGCTTGATAGAAGCTTTTGCCCAGGGGATTGACATTCACAGACAGACCGCCAGCTACACGTTTGGAGTTCCATTGGAGGAGGTGACTCCGTCCCAGCGCAATAAGGCAAAGATGGTCGCATACGGCTTGGCCTATGGAATGGAGGCTTATGGGTTGTCACAGCGTCTTGGTATTTCGGTGCCCGAGGCCGAGACAATCCTAAAGGCCTTTTTCGCAGGATTTCCGGAAGTGAATAGCTACATGAAGCAGGCAATCGACAAGGCGAGGAAGGATGGATTCACTACGACGGAATTCGGCAGGGTAAGGCCGCTTCCTGAGCTGTCGTCCAGTAACTTCCGTTTGAGAGAGGCTGCGGAGCGCCAGGCTATGAATGCCGGGATTCAGGGGTTGGCGGCAGATATCTTCAAAATCGCTCTTGTCAAGTTGGACCAGGAATTAGGCGGTTATAATGGCGAGCTCGTGCTTCAGGTCCATGACGAGGTTCTTGTGGAATGTAACGAATCTGAGGTTGGCACAATCGCCGATCTCGTAAAGCAGGTTCTTGAAAGAGCAGTTCAGCTAATTGTGCCGCTGGAGGTAAATGTTTTTAGCGGGAATAGCTGGGCAGACGCAAAATAGTTTTCCTAGGGGATTCGCCAGGTCAATTGATATCGGTTTCTGGCATCAAAGTGCGATGATTGTCGCTAATGTATTTGGAATCTACATTGTTAGATTTGGCCTTATTTGTGGCTGATCTAATAAGGACTTGAGTTTTAGTCATGGGCTCAAGCGAGATTGTCAGAAAAGAAAGCGACCTAACTAAATGTCCGAAACTACTAACACCTCTGATAACGAAGTGGTCTCCTTGGCAGGCGAGGGGATTCTCGAAGGGGAGTACACACCACGCGTGATCGTCTTTGATGATTTGGGGGACACATCCCTAGATGAAGCGATTGCCGGAACGATCGTTGAATTTGAAGACGGCGATCTCGTATTTGGCAAGGTGGTGAAAGTTGATAAGGATGAGGTGCTTCTGGACATTGGGTTTAAATCCGAAGGAGTCATTCCGGCACGCGAACTGTCGATCCGCCACGATATAGACCCATTTGAGGTTGTGCAGCTTGGCGAGGAGATCGAAGCTCTTGTACTACAGAAGGAAGATAAGGAAGGCCGCTTAATCCTTTCTAAGAAACGCGCTCAATACGAACGCGCCTGGGGCACTATCGAAGCGATCAAGAACGCTAATGGCGTCGTCAAAGGACCTGTGATCGAGGTTGTCAAAGGCGGCTTGATTGTTGACATTGGACTTCGCGGATTCCTGCCGGCCTCGCTGGTCGAGTTGCGGCGCGTCAGAGATTTGCAGCCGTATGTCGGCAAGGTTGTCGAGGCAAAGATAATCGAACTTGACAAAAACCGGAACAATGTGGTTCTTTCCAGGCGGTCGTGGCTGGAGGAGACTCAGAAGGAGCAGCGCGAGGAGTTTTTGGAGAACCTCAAGCCCGGCGAGGTTCGGCGCGGTGTAGTTTCTTCAGTGGTCAACTTCGGTGTCTTCGTAGATTTGGGCGGCATGGATGGCCTGGTGCATGTGTCGGAACTTTCGTGGAAGCACGTTGACCACCCGTCATCAGTGGTCCAAGTTGGTGACGAGATCCAAGTCCTTGTGCTTGATGTTGATCTGGACAAAGAACGAATTTCTCTTTCACTCAAGGCGACACAGAGCGATCCGTGGCAAGAATTTGCCAATGCCCACAAGGTTGGCGAACTAGTCTACGGGCGGGTAACCAAGCTCGTTCCATTCGGCTCGTTCATCCAGGTCGGCGAAGGCATAGAAGGCCTCGTGCATATATCCGAGATGGCTACGCACCACGTCGATCTTCCTGAGCAGGTAGTCCAGCCAGGCGAAGAGCTGTGGGTGAAGATAATCGACATAGACCTGCAACGCCGTCGCATTTCCCTTTCTATCAAGCAGGCTGCTGAAGGCGGCGAAGTCGCAGCAGAGTACCGCGAAGCATTTGGCGAGCATGCATATGATGAAGAGGGTAATTACATCGGTCATATCGACTACTCGCTTGACTTCACGCCTGAGACCGAAGCTCAGGCAGCTTGGGCAGAATATGTTGCAGAGCATGGTGTGGAAGTTCATGCCGGCGGAACCGCGTCAGTTGAAGATGGGTCCGGATCCGATGGAGCCGACGCGAGTTTTGACAATGACTCCGAACCAACAGAATCGGGAGATGACCAATAGCAATGCTCCAGTGCCGATCGTAGGACTGACCGGTGGGATCGGCTCTGGTAAGAGCACTGTATCTCTAAAGCTGGCCGAGCTGGGGGCCTGTGTGATTGACTCTGACGCCATTGCTCGAGAAGTTGTGGTGAAGGAATCTGCAGGTCTTGCATTGGTGGTTGAGAGATTCGGGGAGGTTGTGCTGGCTGGTGACGGCTCTTTGGACAGAGCCAAATTGGCCAGCGTGGTGTTCTCTGATCAGGCGGCCCTAGGCGAACTGAACGCGATTCTCCACCCTCTGATCGAAAAGGAGATGAAGAAGCGGATCATCGAGTGCATTGCTCAGCGCAAGATTCCGGTGATTTTGGTAATTCCGCTTCTTTTCGAGACGAATGCGGTCGAAAGATACGGTTTGGACAAAGTGATAGTTGTCGATCTTCCCGAAGAACAGGCAGTCGAACGCGTTGTTGCGTCACGACCTATGACCGTTGGAGAGGTTGGCGAGAGGATAGCAGCTCAGGTCAGCCGCCAAGAGCGGCTGGCCGGGGCAGATTACGTGATTGACAACTCCGTCGATCTAGCATTGCTTGACCAGCAGGTGGCCGATGTCTGGAAGGAACTGAGAACAATTTATTGAGGTCCTTTTAGAGTGGATATGTGAGTAAGTTCGAAGTCACCGCCCCTTACGCGCCAGCGGGTGATCAGCCGCAGGCAATCAAGAGGCTTTCGGAGGGAATCCACAACGGTCAAAGATTTCAAACTCTGCTGGGCATCACCGGGTCTGGCAAGAGCGCCACAATCGCGTGGACTATTGAGGCCGTCCAAAAGCCGACCCTGGTAATAGCTCCGAACAAATCTCTCGCTGCGCAGCTTGCTTCAGAGTTTCGGGACTTTTTCCCGAACAACCGAGTCGAGTACTTTGTTTCGTATTACGACTATTACCAGCCAGAAGCTTACATACCGAGTTCTGATACTTTCATAGAGAAGGACTCGTCCGTGAATGACGAGATCGACCGCCTTCGGCACTCTGCCACTTCCGCACTTCTAACGAGGCGTGATGTCATCGTTGTTGCTTCGGTATCGTGCATCTATGGGCTTGGATCGCCAAGCGAATACATGGACAAGCTCCAAATCTTTCGGGTTGGCGAAAGCCTCAATCTGCGCGAAGTTCTGCGCAAGCTGGTCGATATGCACTATGAGCGCAACGACATGAACCTTGTCAGAGGAAAGTTTCGCGTTCGGGGGGATACTCTCGAAATACATCCTTCATACGAGGAGATGGCATTTCGAATCGAGATGTTTGGCGAAGAGGTGGAGAGGATCGTCAAGGTTGACACTCTCACGGGAGAGCAGTACGAGGTTTTGGATGAACTGGCTATCTTTCCGGCCACCCATTATGTCGCAGGCGATGAGACGATAAAAAGGGCCATAGCTTCTATTCGGGATGAGTTGGCGGTTCGACTAGGCGAACTCGAGAGTTCCGGCCGTATCCTTGAAGCTCAGAGACTGCGCATGCGGACCCAATTCGACTTGGAAATGCTGGCAGAGATTGGATTCTGCCATGGTATAGAGAACTACTCGCGGCATCTTGACGGGAGGGAGCCCGGCGAGGCCCCATTTACGCTGCTGGATTATTTTCCCAGCGACTTTCTTATGGTGATCGACGAATCACACGTTTCCGTCCCCCAGATCCATGGCCAGTATTCGGGTGATAAATCGCGCAAGGAGACACTCGTCGAGCATGGTTTTCGCCTGCCTTCGGCCCTTGACAACAGGCCACTGAGGTTCGACGAGTTTTATGACAAGATCCATCAAGCGATATTCTTGTCAGCAACCCCGTCTCAGTACGAGATTGCTCAATCCTCGCAGGTTGTCGAACAGATAATCCGTCCTACGGGGCTTTTGGATCCGAAGATTCAGGTTCGGCCCACAAAAGGCCAGATCGATGATCTTGTGTCCGAGATCCGCGAGCGCATTGCGGTCGGAGAAAGAGTACTGATCACAACCTTGACTAAGAAGATGTCTGAGGATCTTGCGGAGTATCTGGTTGAGCTTGGGCTTAGGGTGCGATATCTCCATTCCAATATCGAAACTTTAGAGCGGATCGAGATTCTAAGAGACCTTCGACTAGGTGATTTTGACGTGCTAGTGGGAATTAATCTGCTTAGGGAGGGACTTGACCTGCCAGAAGTATCTTTGGTTGCGATACTTGATGCTGACAAGGAAGGTTTTCTTCGCTCCGAAACCTCACTGATTCAAACAATTGGACGAGCAGCTAGGAACGTATCGGGGTTTGTGATTCTTTATGCTGATACGGTCACCAATTCTATGAGAAGGGCGATATCCGAAACCGAGAGACGTCGAAGCATCCAGCAGGCATATAACGAGGAGCATGGCATCTCCCCGCAGACCATACGCAAGGCAGTTTCAGATATTCTTGATCAGTTGAGGTCGGGTAGCAAATCTGTGGTGCCGAATGGTTCCAAACGCTCCAGGAAGCGCGATCGTGCCCTTGACGTCTCGGAACTTGGCCTCGATGAGCTAGTCTCGCTGATTCAAACGCTGGAGGAGGAGATGTACAAGGCCTCCGCAGACCTAAGGTTTGAATATGCGGCTCGTATTAGAGATGAAATTAAGGATTTGGAGAATCAGCTAAGAGATGCGAAGGGCTAAAAGGCCGTTTTGCCATGAGATCAGGGGGAACTGTGGATAGCAATGTGACGTACCTGTCGCGCCTGGACGAGGGAGTGGATTCCGAGATTGGCGCGAACTCGGATCATCCCATGCGCAAAGTTACACACCAGGTGGCCTTTGATCCGGCCGGCTGGACTTTAGAGCGGGCCTTGAAGGTTACGAAACTTTTCGACGAGTTGGCCCTAACATGGAAGGACAAGGATTTTAATTCTCGGGTTCTGCCAGTCCTCGACGCCGTGGCGCGCGGAGGAATAAAGCCAGCAGGTATCGGCGTGGAACTGGGTTGCGGTACTGGGGCGTACTCGCCTACGCTCTCTGCCTATTTCGATACGTTGCTGTGCGTCGACATCAGTTTCGAGATGCTGGCGAACTCGACTTCGCCGGAGAGCTTTCGAATCCGCGGTGACGGGTCCAACCTTCCGCTTCCTGACAATTCGGTTGACGGTTTGTTTTGTATAAATACGCTTTTGTTCCCATCCGAGGTTGACAGGATATTGAAAAGCAGCGGCTATTTGGTATGGGTGAGTTCGAGCGGCGACCAGACTCCTATATATCTTTCTCCCGATGACGTATCCGCTGCTCTCGGGGGAAAGTTCACAGGAGTGTCCTCTGAAGCTGGACCTGGAACCTGGTCGGTTTTCCAACGGAGGTAAGAATTGGTAATAGACATCGAGGTGCTTCCGAGGTCTTCACGCAATGATCTCCTGATCCGAAATGGAAAGCTTACTGTCGCGGTGACGAGTCCCGCTGAAGCGGGAAGGGCCACGGCTGCTGCCGTTGCAGCAATTGCCAAGTGGTTGCATATTGGGTCGTCATATGTCGTCCTTGTTTCAGGAAAGAGCTCCAGGAAAAAGCGCATCTCAATACCGGACGAATTTGAAGCGCGCTTTTCTGAAAAGTTTCTGGAGCTTGCTGAAAGCCTTGAGAGATAAAGCGCCATTGCCGGTAGGGAATTTGCTGCTCGCGTTTTGGGCGGAGTTTCGCTTGCCGAGTGGCCGAGTTTGGCCGAAGGCACCTTATTGCTCTCATCAGCTGGTCCAAGTGGTCAGTTATTGGCAGGCCGGCTAACTCTAGGGCTGCAATGATGCGCAACTAGGAGTCAGATCCTGGAAGCTGTCATTCCTTGAAAATCGCTCGGAATGTCAAGTTAATTTGGCCCCATCGTGTGCATCGAAAATGGCCCTACCCACGACTTGACTGTGGCTCCTAGGCTGAAGGGATGGGTAGACCCTCTCGAAAACTCTCGAATACCGCGCTACAGCTAAAGATCACTTTGCTAGATGTTGATCCACCAATCTGGCGTCGTATCCTGGTGTCGACTTAGTTTGCGCTTCCCCGGATTCACCGCGTCTTTCAAGAGGTGATGGGCTGGCAGGATTCGCACCTTCACGCATTTGATATCAAGGACAAGTGCTACGTGATGTCTGGCATCGACGACTGGGGTGACTTCCCAGACGATATTATCGAAGACGGCATAGAGATCGCCACGCTCTTAGATGTTGGTGACACCTTCGTGTATCGGTACGACTATGGCTACGGCTGGGAGCATCTTGTCGTGCTCGAGGCCATCTCATCGGTAGACTCAGCTCTGCTCCACGCCGTCTGTCTCGGGGGCGAGCGCGCCTGCCCGCCCGAGGATGTGGGCGGCCACGCCAGGCTACCAGTACTTCCTCGAAGCCGTTGGTGACGTATCGCACGAGGAGCACGAGGACTACCTCGTGTGGGCTGGGGGCAGCTTCGATCCAGAGGCCTTCAACCTCTCCCAGGTGAATACTGGCCTCCAACGTCTCCGATAGTCAGGACTTTAGCGCCCGCTTGGGCACATGGCCAGCCACTGCTGTGATAGTTTTCATGGTCGCAATCCCTACCTGGCCTGGAGCTGGCAGGCTTTGGTAGGCCAGGCAGCTGCTGCGAACCTGGAAACAAGGGGTAATTGATTACAAGGCCGCAGTCTATGACCATTGCGCCGAGACATGGCGATCGAAGAGAGCGGGATCCAACGCTGATTGGCAAGCCCAACCAAAGGTGCAGGTGCACTTTCTCGGACCACGGCAGCGGTGTTAGAACTCGTCTCCTCGAAGGCGGTACTACCGCTTGCGGCAGGACTTCAAGTGGACCAAATCCCGGCTCGAGCGCTAAACCAGAGGATACCTGGGCACGACTGGGTTTGACGGAGCGGCTTCTGAGATGTCTAAAGCTTGAGGGTAGTCTGGATTTTTAGGCGTGAGAGTTTGGAGGAGTGGGTTGAGAGTTGCTTGCATAGGCGGGGGGCCGGGTGGGGTTTTTTTCGCCACCTTGCTGCGCCAGTTGTCACCCTCGGATGAAGTGGTTGTGTTTGAGCGGAATCGGATTGACGACACTTTTGGGTTTGGTGTCGTGTTTTCCGATGCGACGCTTTCAAACTTGGGAGCGGCTGATCCTGTGCTGCGTGACCGCCTTGGCCGTCACGGTCAGACCTGGGACAAGATTGAAGTGCGTTTAAGGGGCGAGACTTTCAGCTGCGGCGGGAATGGAATGGCGGCTATCGCGCGAAAAGAGCTATTGAGGATTCTTTATGAAAGAGCTACTGAGGTGGGCGTGGATCTCAGATTTCAAAGTGCAGTCGCAAGTTTGGACCAGCTAGCTGATTTCGATCTGATTGTGGGCAGCGACGGTGCAAACTCTTTGGTAAGAAATCAAATGATCAATTTGTTTTTGCCGAAAATTGAAAGGGCTTCGGCGAAATTCATATGGTTTGGCACCACTTATCAGTTCAAGGGGTTGACCTTCCTATTCGAGGAATCGAAAGATGGTGTTTTTGCAGTTCACGGGTATCCCATAGACGATGGTAAAGGCACTTTCATCGTAGAGACTGATGAGTCGACATGGCTTCGGGCCGGAATGGACAGTTTTGATGATTCGCAGCCGCCCGGCCCAAGCGACGGTTACAGCAAGGAGTATCTCCAGAGCCTGTTTGCAGACCAGATAAATGGTGCGGACCTTCTCGTAAATAATTCGCGCTGGGCAAATTTCAGGACCATCAGGAATTTCTCATGGCACGATGAAAGGTTTGTGCTGCTTGGTGACAGTGCCCATACCGCCCATTTCTCAGTGGGTTCAGGGACGAAGATGGCGATGGAAGATGCCGCCGTGCTGGCTGGATGTCTTGCGAACCGAGACCGGAGCTTGGGCCAGGTTTTGACTGAGTATGAGAATATCCGGCGTCCTAGCGTCGATGCAATTCAAGGCGCAGCCAAGCCGAGCCTCTCCTGGTGGGAGCATTTCGGTAGATATTACTATTCTCTGGAGCCTCAGCAGTTCGTTTTCCACTTCTTTACGCGAGCGATCTCTGCAGTTCAGGTGCAACGCAGAGATCCGGATTTTGTGGAGAATGCGCTCCAGTGGTGGAAGGCCAAATATGGAGCGGATCCTTCGGAAGCAAATTTTGACCTGGACGACTTTAGAGCATCGTCTCGCATTGTCGGTATTCGCGAGGATGTAAGCGGTGCCACCTTTGCAATGTTTGCAACATCGGAGGGATCCAAGCAGCTTGAGTTGCTTGAAGTTCCACCATCTAAGGAGCTATATCCCTTTGGAGGGTTGGTCAAGATATCAGAGCATGGAGATGGGTTCGCCTTGGCAAAAGCACGTCTTGGTGAGATCCTTCTCGCTCGACCCTCGATAGTAGCAATTGGGGGTGGTACTTCGGTTGAGAGGATCCTGTTGGCGGAGGAGTGCCGTATGTCGGGCTCGGTTCCGTCCATGATGATTGAAGGTTTCTTCGACGAAGACCGTTTTATTACCGCGATACTTTCCGGACGCACCGATTTTATTGGAGTTCCAATTGAAGAAGTTAGAGAACCTGATTCCACGGTACTCCCGACGGCTTAGGACCTGCCCAATTTTGTATGCGAGGTCGATTTGTTGTTTAGTTATCTAGGGAGGAATTTTGGTGCCATGAAAATAGCAGAGGGTTTGGTCGCCTGGCCGGAGGATTTCGTAGATCGATATCGCGAGTTAGGGTACTGGAACGGGAAGACGCTTGATCAGTACCTGAAGGAATCTGCCGAGAAGTATGGCGATAAAGAGGCAATTACTGACGGGGATATTCGCCTGACATATAAAGAGCTCGTCATGCTTTCGGATGGGCTGGCGCTAAACCTTTCGAAAAGGGGATACGCCTCCGGCGACTGTATTGTTGTTCAACTTCCTAATTGTTGGGAATTCGTTGTTCTGGTCTTTGCGTGCGCAAGAATTGGAGTCGTACCGATCATGGCTTTGCCAGGGCATCGTTTGACGGAACTGAGCTATTTTGCAGATCACTCTGAAGCTCGAGCAATTGTAGTCCCTGACCAAGTCAAAGGTTTTGACCACCAAGCGATGGCCTGGGAAGTGGCCAAACGGTGTCCCACTGTCGAAGAGGTGCTTGTAGTTGGGGAGGGGGTTCTTGAAAACTCCGTAGATCTGAGGTCTCTGATCCAGCCTCCCGAATTGGTCCGCGAAACCCATGACCTGCTGGACCAACTGCGTCCCGATTCTCAAGACGTAGCGGTGTTTCTGCTTTCTGGCGGCACTACCGGCCTTCCAAAGCTGATCCCCAGATCTCATGATGACTATGGGTATAACTTCCGGCAGAGTGCAGAGTTGTGTGGATTTGATTCCAGCACCGTGTATCTGGTGGCACTGCCGGCGTCGCATAACTTTCCCCTGGCATGCCCGGGTTTGTTAGGTGTCTTGTACACAGGCGGAAGGGTGGTGATGGCGCGGAGTCCTGAGCCGGGATACTGTTTGAACCTAGTGAGTTCCGAACGGGTCACCGTGGCTGCAGCTGTTCCTGTGGTTGCGCAGCGTTGGCTAGACGCAAAGTTGGAGAATCAAGGTTACGACCTCTCGTCGCTGCAAGTGTTAGAGGTGGGTGGTGCGAAGATCGCCCCAGAGGTGGCCAGGAAGATTAAGCCGGTTCTCGGGTGTGTCCTCCAGCAAGTTTTTGGGATGGCGGAAGGTCTGTTGAACTATACCGGCCTGACTGATTCCGATGAAGTGATTTGTAACACCCAAGGGAGACCCATGAGCCCGGCCGATGAAATACGGATAGTGGATGATGCTGACATGCCGGTTCGAGACGGCGAGATGGGGCAGCTTTTGACGAGGGGGCCGTACACTTTGAGGGGATACTACCGAGCTCCCGAGCATAATGCTAGGTCCTTTACCCCTGACGGTTGGTACAGAACCGGAGATGTTGTGCGATGGGACCCCAGCGGCAATCTGGTTGTCGAAGGCCGTACCAAGGATCTCATCAACCGGGCCGGAGAGAAAATTAGCGCTGAAGAGGTCGAAAATCTGATTTATCGCCTTCCGTCTGTTGCCCAGGTAGCTGCGATAGCGCTGCCCGATAAGAAATACGGAGAGCGAGACTGCGTTGTCATCGTTTTGCGCGAGGACTGTGAGGGATTGACCCTAGGCGAAGTTCGCGGCGCGATGGAAGAATTCGGGGTTGCTAAGTATAAATTCCCTGACCAGCTTGAGATCGTCGAGTCTCTTCCAACGACCAATGTTGGCAAGATTGACAAGAGCCTGCTTAGAAAGCAACTGAGTCAGCAAGATATCAGGACGCAGGTTTAGCAAACGTATTTTATGTTTTCCGGAAGTTTGACTGGCGTAGCGCGAAGTTCCTTCAAAACCAGAGTCAACCGGGGATTACAATATTGCTAGGTGCGTCTTGCCGGGATTGGAGAGCAGCGATTGCATGATGTAGTCGACGACCTCAGGAATAGCTTTGGTTCTAGTTCTGTGGTGACAGATCCAGAGATAATGGCTGGCAACCTAACTGACTGGACTGGACGTTTCCGCGGCGAGGCTCTTTGCGTTGTAAGACCTGTCAATCCCTGGCAGGTTCAAAGGGTGATCGAGATCGCACGAAGTTCGCGTACTGCGGTTACCTCGCAGGGGGGTAACACCAGCCTTGTCGGCGGTGCAACTCCGGTCAATGGTGGAATCATCTTGTCGTCGCAGTTATTGCAAGGCATAGAAATTGACAGGCACTCCCAGATTGCAAAGGTGGGGGCCGGGGTCACATTGACCGAGCTTAACCGTAAAGCTCGGGAATCTGGACTTCGGTTCGGAGTTGACCTGGCTGCCCGCGACAGCGCTACGTTGGGTGGGATGGTTTCGACCAATGCCGGTGGCATGCACGTAATTCGGCACGGTGGAACGCGCCAGCAGCTGGTTGGTATCGAGGCAATATTAGGAACTGGACAGCTAGTCAGCCGCTTGGAGGGACTCTACAAGGACAATAGTGGTTACGACTGGGCCTCGATCCTTTGCGGCTCTGAGGGAACTCTGGGGGTCATTACCAAGGTGGTAGTCAGACTGGTTCCCGTGCCCAAGCACAGGTCGGTCGCTCTAGTATCGGTGGGTAGCCTGGCCGCAGCGATCCGGATTGTGTCTGATGCCAGGCGAAGGTTCGCCTACCTGGACGCAGCCGAATTTATGAGCAGGACCGGGCTCGAGTACGTGGAGAGGCTTCAAGACAAACGCTGGCCGCTTGGAGAGATTCCGCCATATGCGCTGCTGCTGGAAACTGCAGGAGAAGAGCTGGAAGTTGATCAACTGGCGGAGTTTCTGGATAACCACGAAGATGTTGACGATGCAGCACTGGCGTACGACGCGAGAGCCGAGGGACTGTGGACCTGGCGCGAAGGGCAGAGCTTGGCGATCAGCAGCCAGGGAATTCCGCATAAGTTGGATGTGACGATTCCCATTGGAGAGATACCTGCTTTCGTTGCGTATGTTTCTCAGTTGATCGAGGCGGAATACCCGGCGGTGCAGGCAGTTTTCTTTGGCCATCTCGGCGACGGGAATATTCATGTGAATCTGTTGAATGTGGATGATGCCGATGCCGAGATCGATCATGAGATTTTTGCTACTGTGGCATCGTCCGGCGGCTCTATATCGGCCGAACATGGAATCGGCAGAGCAAAGGTGCACGATCTGTCTCTAACGAGATCGCCGCAGGATATCAGTTCAATGCTCAGCATCAAGAAAGCTCTAGATCCTATGCGCATTCTGAATCCGGGGATACTCTTTGACTGAACTGGTTCTGGGTGTTCGCCAATCCGTCCCTATGTGTCAGCGGATGTCTTTTCCCGATCGCGATTAGCCTTAATGCATTGTGGCAGACAAATTAATCGTCAAAGGTGCGCGTGAGCACAATCTAAAAAATATATCTGTGGAAATTCCAAGGAACAGTTTCGTCGTTGTCACCGGTTTGTCCGGCTCAGGAAAATCCTCTCTCGCCTTTGATACGATTTTCGCTGAAGGCCAGAGAAGATACGTTGAGTCGTTATCGGCGTATGCGAGACAGTTTCTCGGTCAAATGGACAAACCTGATGTCGATTTTATCGAGGGCTTGTCGCCGGCAATTTCCATAGATCAGAAATCCTCCTCGCATAATCCGCGGTCGACGGTGGGGACGATAACTGAGATTTATGACTATCTGAGGCTTCTCTATGCCAGGATCGGCCAGCCTCACTGCCCCAATTGCGGGGATCCAGTCGCCAGGCAGACACCTTCGCAGATTGTCGATATGGTAATGGAGCTACCGGAAGGATCACGGTTCAGCGTGCTTGCTCCCGTGGTGAGGGGCCGAAAGGGGGAGTACCAGACACTTCTTGACGATCTTTCCAAAAGGGGATACGCCAGGGTCAGAATAGACGGGGTCAACTACGAACTTTCTGAACGGGCCGGTATCGATCTGGGCAGATACGAGTCCCACACCATCGAAGTTATTATCGACCGTCTGATCAGACGAGACGGCATTGAGCGGCGCCTCACCGATTCCGTTGAGTCAGCCTTGGGGATTGCTGAAGGCGTGGTAGACATTCTTTTGCATAGTTCTGACACCACGCCAAACGAGGAATTGATTACCTTTTCCGAGCATTTGGCTTGTGTGCGGTGCGGCATTTCGTTTGATGAACTTGAACCGAGGAACTTCTCATTCAACTCGCCGTTTGGAGCGTGTTCTGGCTGCGCTGGGTTGGGAACGCGGTTTGAGGTGGACCCAGAGCTGGTTGTGCCCAACCAAAATTTGGCGCTTGTCCAGGATGCAATCGCCCCGTGGGCATCGGCCCGGTCAAACTACTTCAGGCGACTGTTAGCCGCACTTAGCGAGCAGTACGGATTCTCACTGAACACGCAATGGAAGAATCTTGACGAAGAGGCCAAGAAATTGATCCTTTACGGGGATCTTGGCGGACCGATTACCGTCAGATATACCAGCCGCTTTGGCGGGAATAGAAAGATCAACTTCAATTACGAAGGTGTCGTTCAGTATCTTAAAAGGCGCCATGCCGAAGCTGAAAGCGAATACCAGCGAGAAGCCGTCGAGGGCTATATGAGGCAGGCTCCGTGCCACAGCTGCGGAGGAGCCCGTCTGAAGCCAGAGTTTCTCGCCGTAACAGTTGGGGATTTAAATATTTTTCAGCTTTGTTCGCTGTCAATCAGGGGAGCCCGCGAAGCACTTGGCAAGCTGATCCTAAAGGAGAGGGACAAGCTCATTGCCGCTCCCGTGTTGCGCGAAATATTGGCAAGACTCGATTTCCTGCTGGATGTTGGACTCGATTACCTGACTCTAGCTCGTGCGGCAGGAACATTGTCGGGCGGCGAAGCTCAAAGAATACGTCTTGCTTCGCAAATTGGCTCGGGTCTCACCGGTGTCTTGTACGTTTTGGACGAGCCGTCAATCGGGCTTCACCAGCGCGACAACCATAGGCTCATCGAGACCTTGATCAAGCTCAAACAACTCGACAACACCGTGATTGTGGTAGAGCACGACGAGGAGACCATACGTGCCGCTGACCACATCATCGACATTGGTCCCGGAGCTGGAGAACATGGCGGCGAGGTAGTGGCAACTGGAAATGTTTTTGACTTGGTAAATGAGCCGAGGTCGATTAGCGGCGCATATCTTGGCGGAAGGAAGTTCATACCTGTTCCCAAGAAAAGGCGGGACCTTTATTCAGGTTCGTTGATGGTGAAGAACGCTCGCCAGAACAATCTGAAGGGTATAGACGTGGAAATACCTCTCGGAGCGTTCGTCGTCGTAACGGGGGTTTCCGGGTCTGGAAAGTCATCACTGATAAATGAGATTGTCTTGAAATCCTTGATGAGGTCGGTCTACGGTTCGAAGACCGTTCCTGGGTTGCATGATTCAATAATTGGGGCAGAGAAGATCGACAAGGTTGTCGCTATAGATCAGTCTCCAATTGGACGTACGCCGCGCTCTAATGCTGCCACCTATACGGGAGTTTTCGATCACATTCGCCGTCTTTTTTCCCAAACCTCCGAGGCGAGGGTTAGGGGGTACCAGCCGGGCAGATTCTCATTTAATGTCAAAGGCGGCAGATGCGAAGGTTGTTCCGGTGACGGTACCCTCAAGATTGAGATGAATTTTCTACCGGACGTGTATGTTCCGTGCGAGGTGTGCAAAGGGGCAAGGTATAACAGAGACACCCTAGAGGTCGCATTCAAGGGGAAGAACATTTCGGACGTGCTCAACATGCCTACGGAGGAGGCGTTGGAGTTTTTTGCAAATCAGACCTCGATCGTGCGGTATTTATCGACTCTCGTCGAGGTGGGGCTGGGCTATGTTCGGTTGGGCCAGCCGGCTCCGACTCTTTCTGGAGGCGAGGCTCAGAGGGTGAAGCTTGCATCGGAACTCGCCAAGCGACCAACCGGCCATACTATGTATATCCTGGATGAGCCCACTACGGGACTTCATTTCGAGGATATTCGAAAGCTTCTCCTGGTATTGGGGAAGCTCGTTGACGCTGGAAATACGGTGTTGGTAATCGAACATAATCTTGATGTCATAAAGACCGCAGACTATCTGATCGACCTTGGGCCTGAAGGTGGTGACAAAGGCGGGCTAGTCATAGCCACTGGCACTCCCGAAGAGGTCGCCAACATTCCTGCGAGCTACACAGGGGCATTTCTCAAGACCGTAATTGGCCATCAGAGCCTCTTGGCCAAGCCAAAAAAGAGAAGTTGAGTGATTAGGCGTATCCTTCCCTCGCAAATCCCGAATGAGCCTGGATCATACCAGTTCAAGGACTGTGACGGGAGGGTCATTTACGTCGGGAAAGCCACGTCGCTGCGAAACCGGCTCAGCAGCTATTTCCAACCCCTGCACAACCTTCATCCGCGCACTGCAGCCATGGTTACGGATGCGGAAACGGTGGAGTGGATTGTTGTCAACAATGAGGTTGAGGCTTTGATTCTGGAATTCAACCTGATCCAAAGGTTTCGTCCCAGGTATAACATCCGTTTGCGCGACGACAAGAGCTATCCCTTTTTAGCTATCACTACAGACCACAAATGGCCCCGGGCTGGAATAATCCGGGGCCAGCGCAAACGCGGGGCCCGATATTACGGTCCGTATCCCCACCAAGCGGCAATCAGGGAGATTTTAGACCTCATTCTGAGAACGTTTCCGATTCGAACTTGCTCGGACAGCCAGTTTGTCAGGCATGAGAGAACTGGAAGGCCGTGCTTGCTCTACCATATTGAAAGGTGCAGCGGACCCTGTATCGGCGCTGTTTCATCGGAGCGCTATGAAACACTTGTTAATGACATGGGACGCTTTTTAAAGGGAGATACCAAAGAGTTTGTTTTACGTATGCGCAGTGATATGGCCGAAGCCGCCGGGCAGCTGAATTTCGAGCAGGCCGCACAGATACGGGACCGTCTGGAGCTAATTGTCAAGGCAATCGACAAGCAGCAGATGGTAGGTGGCGAAGAGTTCAACGCGGATGTCTTCGGGATATTTCAGGATGAGATCGAGGCCGCAGTACAACTTTTTTTTGTACGCAAGGGCAGAGTGGTAGGCCGCAAGGGCTTTCTCATTGACAAGGTCGAGGAGTTGAATACCGAGTCACTGATAAGCCAAGTCCTTGAGCAATATTATTGCGAGACCCCTCTGGACATTCCCTTTGAGGTGATTGTTCCTGTCATGCCGTCGGATGCTCAGGTGTTGGAGCGGTGGATCAGGGGTCTTAGAAAAGCTCCCGTACACATCAAAGTTGCGTCGCGCGGCGAGAAGCGGGCCCTAGCAGAGACCGTGGCAAATAACGCTGCCATGGAGTTCAAGAGAAACAGGATGTCCAGGGCTACCGATCACAACGCCCGGGCCAAGGCGCTTCGCTCTCTAGCCGAGGAACTGGGCTTGTCGGTTTCCCTACTTCGCATCGAATGCTATGACATGAGTCATCTTCAAGGTAGCAATTATGTAGGTTCTATGGTGGTAATGGAAGATGGATTGATGAAGAGGTCTGATTACCGCCGATTTCGCGTGAATGTGGGCCGCAATGACGATTACGCGGCGATGTACGAAGTGCTGAGCAGGCGGATTGCCCACCTTTCAAAAGCTGGGGACAAGATGGACGAGGTTGGTCTGGCAAAGAAGTTCTCCTATCCGCCATCACTGATCGTGGTTGACGGCGGTAAGGGTCAGCTCAGCACAGCGGAACGAGCTATGGCAGACTCCGGATACGGCGGCCGGATTGCTCTAATTTCGCTCGCCAAGCACTTTGAGGAGGTCTATGTGCCGGGAGAATCAGATCCCATTAGGATCCCCAGAGGATCCGAGGCGCTATACCTGCTGCAACAGCTCCGCGACGAGGCGCACCGATTCGCTATTTCCTATCACCGCGAGCTCAGAGGAAAGAGAATGACGTCATCGGTGCTGGAAACGGTAGAGGGCATGGGCCCGGCAAGGACCAAGAGACTGCTAAAGCATTATGGCAGCATAAAGAGGCTCAAAGAAGCGTCTTTGGCGGAAATTGAAGATATAGGTTGGCTTCCAAATTCCGTCGGTCGCAGAGTGTTCGAGTCGCTTCACGAGCGAGCCTCCCGTATGAGTAGCTGAAGGACCATTAATGCATGGTGCGGGTCGCACGCCGCTCCACTTTGCATATTGCAGGATCCCGGAGGGATTCCGCGCGCAGAACCAAAATTTATTGACGGAACGTAATCCTGCGGACGGCATGGCGATTTGGCCGCAGCTTCACAAATGGGATCGCTGTTTAAAGAGACTCAGTTGGGCAAGCCCTAGCGTGGGAGCGTTTAGCCTCCTTAGTGATGAATACTGATTCCAATTCGCCGCTAGACGATGAGTTCGATGAAATTGCGGCAGAGCTTTGGGAAAACAACGCCAAATGGTGGCAGGCTGGGTTTACCAGCGGTGCTGATCCTGAATACGAAGAGCAGATAATCCCTCTGTTTGTGGAAAACCTCATGGGCGCGCATTCGGTGCTCGACATTGGCACAGGTGAAGGTCAACTCTTGCGAATTGCTTCGGGTGTGCCTGGCATCGATCGGTTAGTGGGGATTGATCCTACGTGGGAGCAGATATCTGAAGCTAAAGCGAGAGAGCCCCATCTTGGTTTTATAAAGGCTTCAGCGTCGCGTTTGCCTTTTGCGGATGAATCCTTTGATACCGTCGTGGCCTGCCTCGTCTTCGAGCATATAGCCGATCTAGATGCCGCAATTGTCGAAGTCGCTCGAGTGCTCAAGCCCCGTGGGCGCTTCCTGTTCTTTCTCAACCATCCTCTTCTCCAAACACCTGGATCGGGTTGGATCGACGATCAGATTATTGGAGAGCAGTACTGGCGCATAGGCAAGTATCTCGAAGAGGAGCGCACGGTCGAAGAGGTCGAGAAGAACGTGTTTATTCCATTTATACACAGGCCTCTTCATAAATATCTGAACACCCTTGCGGACAATTCGCTTTATCTGACCCACATGGAAGAGCCTTCACCTCCGAAAGGATTTTTGGACAAAGCGCCCGAGTATTATGATGCGGCTTCAGTGCCCCGGCTCTTATTTCTTCGGCTTACTAAGGTCTAGATAGTTTTTAGATCCGGATTAGATTTTTAATGAATGCTGTAATTATCTAAGGGGTGATGCGGTGAGCGAATTTGTCATCGTGGCTGGCATGAGCGGCGCCGGCAGATCCAATGCAGCTGCAGTATTCGAGGATTTGAACTGGTTCGTAATCGACAATATGCCTCCGGCCCTCATATCGAAAGTTTCAGAGCTGGTGAACCGCCCAGGCTCGGAAACCGAACGGGTTGTTTTGGTGATTGGCAGAAGCGGGTCTGATTATGTTTCAGAGCTTCAGCCGGAATTGGAGATCTTGAGATCTTCTGGCGCCCGGATCAGAGTGTTGTTTTTGGATTCCTCGGATGAAGTGCTAATTCAGCGCTACGAGGGGACAAGGCGGCGCCATCCGCTGGGCGGTGTAGGACTTTCAGAGGATATCCGGCGTGAAAGAGAGCTTTTGGCGTCGCTTAAAGACCAGGCAGATGTTGTGATCGACACCTCTGACCTGAACGTCCATGAACTGCGAGATAAAATTGTCGGACTTTTTGAGTCGAAAGACTTCGATCCCGCAATGCGGATTTCTGTCATGTCGTTTGGCTATAAATACGGCATCCCTAGAGACGTCGATTTGATTTTTGACGTAAGGTTTTTGCCAAACCCTCATTGGATTCCTGAACTTAGGCCGCATACCGGATTGGACAAGGCAGTCAGGGATTATGTCTTGGCCCAAGGTGATTCGATTGAATTTCTTGCTAAACTCGACGATTTGTTCGAGTTTTTACTTCCTGCTTTCGAACGCGAGGGAAAGTCATATCTCAACGTGGCGATAGGTTGCACCGGCGGAAAACATCGCTCGGTTGTCATGGCAGAGGAGCTTCTGACAATTTTCAGAAAACGCGGATTTGGGCCACGAGTAAGCCATAGGGACATTTCGAGGTAGGGATGCGTTTTCCTTTGGAAAGAGAACCGGTGGTGGCTGTTGGAGGAGGCCACGGTCTGGCCTCGTCGCTTCGGGCTCTTGTGCTTGCTGGTGAATCTCCAGTTGGAATCGTGTCGGTAGCCGATGACGGAGGCTCCAGTGGACGTCTTAGGGAAGACCTTGGACTTCAACCGCCGGGGGATATTCGTAAATGTCTAGTTGCCCTGGCTGAGAGGGAGTCGGTTTGGACCTCAGTTTTCGATTTCCGGTTCGAAAGCGGAGAGCTTGCCGGTCATAGCCTTGGCAATCTGATATTAGCCGGGCTCAACGAGGTGACAGGAGACTTTGGCGAGGCAATTCGTCTTACCCAGGAGCTAATTGGTGTCACGGGAATTCTTTATCCGTCGTCGAGCGTACCAATAACGCTAGGGGCGCGGGCAGGGAGGCGTCTGATTCATGGTCAGGTAAACGTGATGAATACAAGCGGGATTGACTCCGTGTTCATCTATCCGGCAAACCCCCAGGTGCCCAAGGAGGTGCTGGACGCACTCAAGGTGGCAAGGACAATTGTGATAGGTCCCGGTTCGCTCTATACCTCTGTGCTGGCCGTATTGGCAATTCCGGAAATCAGGGAAGCAGTTAGCGCCAGTTTCGCAAAGACTGTTTATGTTGTGAATCTCAAACCTCAGGAGCGAGAAACTTGGGGCTTCAATGTTGCCGATCATATTCGCGCTCTGGTCAAGCATAATATTGTGCCGGACGTCGTACTCGCCGACACTGTGTGTATGGATTTGGGGGACGCTGCAGAACTGTGTGAATCACTCAACTCTCAACTAGTTATTTGTCCGCTGGCCGACAAATTTGGAATCCTTCACGACCCAGGACTTTTGGCAGATGTATTTAAAGAATATGTTTGAAAAGTTGTGGACTAAGGTTTTCAGTCATACGATCGGGTCTTGCAAGTGATGTAGGCTTTAGCGAGATTAACGCGGGCATGCAAGAATGTTGTTTTTGTTGGGGTATCGGGTGCTGTAAGAATCGATTCGCAAGCTGTGGAGGAAACATGGCTCTTAAAGTGGGAATAAATGGGTTTGGACGCATTGGACGGAACTTCTATCGTGCCGCCAGGGCTATGGGTGCAGACGTCGAGATTGTGGCAGTGAATGACTTGACGTCAGTGGCGACTAACGCCCATCTTTTAGCGTACGATTCGACTCATGGTCGCCTAGGGGTGGAAGTGCGTGCTACGGATGAGGGAATCAGGATCGGTGACGAGCTTTTAAGGGTTTATGCTGAGCGGGATCCCAAGGCTTTGCCGTGGAAGGATCTCGGAGTTGAGGTGGTAATCGAGTCCACGGGAATCTTTACCGACGGCAACGCTGCGGCTGCACATCTCGAAGCTGGGGCAAAGAAGGTTATCATTTCTGCGCCGGCCACAAATGTCGATGAAACCTTTGTCTTCGGGGTTAATGACGACCTTTACGATCGGGACAAGCACCACATAATCTCAAATGCTTCTTGCACTACGAACTGCTTTGTTCCAATGATGAAGGTTCTTGAGGACACCTTCGGGATCCGAAAAGGCCTCATGACTACGGTGCATGCATATACAAACGATCAGAATTTATTGGATCTCGCCCATAAGGATCTGAGAAGGGCGAGGGCGGCAGCGGTTAATATTGTGCCCTCATCGACTGGCGCAGCGAAGGCGACAGGCCTTGTGCTGCCAAAGCTGAAGGGACATCTGGATGGGACTTCACTTAGAGTTCCAGTGCAGGACGGTTCGATTACAGATGCAACGGTTATTGTGAACGGTTCAGTTACCGCCGCTGAAATTAATAGCGCTTTTAGACAGGCCGCTGAGTCTGGAAGGCTTTCAAAAGTGATGGTGTATTCGGAGGCTCCGCTGGTTTCCTCAGATATTGTCGGATCCCCTGCCTCATGCACATTTGACGCTCAAATGACGATGGCTATGGATCTTGAGAATGGGTCGACCCTAGTGAAGATCTTCGGTTGGTACGATAACGAATGGGGCTACTCGAACAGGCTTGTCGACCTGGCACTATTGGTCGGATCTGGGTTATAGGCGCGGTGCCAACCCGTTTTCGCGATACTTATTCGGGCTTTGAGTTTGATGAGCAGGTACTGAATGTATATTCCCCAACTTGAGGATCTAGGCGACGTTGATGGGAAAACCGTCCTAGTACGGTGTGATTTCAATGTTCCAATGACCAAAATGGAAAACGGCGAATTTGAGATCGTCGACGATTTTAGAATTCGATCATCTATACCAACCTTGAGATGGTTAGTCGATCGAGGCGCGAAGGTAATCGCCTGCTCTCATATTGGGCGGCCGCACGGAAAACCGAACCCTGACCTCTCTATTGCCCCGATGGCCAAACGACTGCACGAGTTGCTGCCAGAAGTAGAAGTCCTCGAGAACTTGAGATTCTCAAAAGGCGAGGAGGACAATGACGAAGCGTTTGTCAAGGAGCTGATCAAGGGCGTCGATCTGTATGTTGACGATGCCTTTGGTGCGGCGCATCGCATTCATGCGTCTATTGTTGGTCCGCCAAAGTATTTGCGTTCTGCGGCTGGGCGCTTGTTGGCCAAGGAAACTCAGGTGCTTTCCTCCCTTCTGGAGGCCCCTGAAAGGCCATTTGTGGGAATAATGGGCGGCTCTAAGGTCTCAGACAAGATGGGACTCATACAGGCGATGCTGGATAAGGTCGATACTCTAATCGTGGGCGGAGGAATGGCCTTCTCGTTTGCTGCTGCCACGGGTCACAGCGTGGGCAGCTCGATGGTTGAACCTGATCAGTTTGACACCTGCAGGGGTTTGCTTGGTTCGACGAACAAGATTATTTTACCCATCGATTGTGTTGCTCTCGATGAGGAAGGGAAATTTGGCCGCGAACAGCAGACCGGGTACGCTCGCGACTGTGATATTGACATTCCCGCAGGTTGGAAGGGGCTCGACATAGGTCCTAAATCAAGGGACATGTTCAGGGAGATAATCATGGGCGCTAAAACCATTCTCTGGAACGGACCGCTGGGTGTATGCGAGGATCCTCGATTTTCTGCTGGAACCATAGCTGTTGCTACGGCTGTGGCGCAGTTTGGAGGATTCTCGGTAGTTGGAGGCGGCGACAGCGCAGCTGCCATCGAGCAGGCTGGTTTGGCGAAATATATTTCGCACCTTTCTACAGGTGGAGGAGCTTCGCTGGAGTTTCTTGAAAATGGGGATTTGCCTGGGCTTAAGGCGCTTAGGGAGTCACCCACATAACTGATCAGGCTTGGCTTACGGTGGGTTTAGCACCATCGTAAAGATGCTCGAGAAAACACATGCAAAGGTCGAACTATGGTTAAAGAAAAGCACGATATGGAGCTGAGGCCGAATCCCCGGACCGGACGCTACCGGCTGATAAGTGCCAATTGGAAAATGAACCTCAATCATCTCGAGGCAATTCAGGCTATACAAAAATTAAGTTTCATTCTTCGTCCAGCTGACTATTCATATACGGAAATCTCGATCCACCCTCCGTTTACGGATTTACGTCCTCTGCAGCTATTGATCGATTCCGATCGCATGAGATTCAGCCTGGGCGCTCAAAATTGCCATTTTGAATCACACGGAGCATTCACCGGAGAAGTATCTGCTCCAATGCTTTCGCGGCTCAACGTTTCATATGTAATAGTCGGCCACTCAGAAAGGCGGCAATACTTCTTTGAGACGGATGAAATTGTCAGAGCGAAGGTCGAAGCGGTGTTTCACTCGCAGATGACTCCGATCATCTGCGTCGGTGAGACTTTTGACGAGCACCAACGAGGCGAAACTGAGAGAAAATTGCAAACTCAGGTTGACTCGGCGGTTTCGTTTCTTAGCCCGGAGCTCGCGGAGCGGTGTGTGGTCGCATATGAACCAGTTTGGGCTATAGGCAGGGGAGTGAGTGCCAATCCAGATGATGCGCAGCAAGGAGCCGCCACGATTCGAAGCGTCTTTGAATCACACTGGGGAAAGGCAGTTGCAAGCAAAGTCAGGATTCAGTACGGAGGTTCGGTGAGTCCTACGAACGCTGCCGATTTCATGCAGCTCGACGATGTCGATGGACTTTTGGTGGGCACTGCCGCCCTGGACCCAGAATCTTTCGCTAGGATTATCCAGGCATAACTTTTGTGATTTTGATCAGCTATTGCTCTAATGAGTAATGTGTAGGCAGCTTTATTTGGTGAGGAAAGGCAGTAGCGGTAGATGTTGACAGCTGTATTGGTTGTTATCCACCTCATAGTCTCAGTGGGTCTTATTTTGTTTATTTTGCTTCACTCTGGGCGCGGCGGTGGACTGTCCGATATGTTTGGCGGAAGTATTGGTACCGCGGCTTCAGGCTCAACTGTCGTTGAACGGAATCTGGACCGGATAACCATCGTACTTATCGTAATATTTGCCTTTACCTCGTTGACCTTAGGTCTTCGACTCTAAAGTATTGCGACTGTCATTCATGGTGTCCGTGACTGGACGTCAGTTAATTAGGCAAGCAACTAAACGAAGGCCGCTGGCCATAGGGGCTATCTTGCTTGCTGCTGTTGTATTGGCATCATGTGGGTCGGTAGGGGCTGCAACCATTAGCAGTACCTCTATAGTTCCTGCTACTACGACGACTATAGCTCCCGAGCGAAGTCAGGTCACGGTTGCAGCATCGGTGTTGCCAACAAACTTCAATCCCAATACTCCGGCAGGGAATAATTCGGTAACTCGGCAGATCATGACGAATGTGTGGCCGTCGGTCTTTTACGTTAATTCCAAATTCCAGCCGGTTTTAAATTCCAGTTTGGTCAGTTCGGCTGAACTCGTGTCTACAAAGCCTCAAAAGGTAATTTACAGGATAAATCCCCAAGCTCATTGGGCCGATGGCACCCCAATCAGCGCATCAGATTTCATATACAACTGGATGGCCCAGTCAGGTGACTCGGGCATCCAGGATTTGGGCGGTTCGCCGTTTCTGGCCAACTCTACTGTCGGTTACAGGGACATCAAATCGGTTACAGGGTCAAACAATGGCAAAACCGTGACGGTAGTGTTCAAAAGTTTATTTTCCGAATGGGAGCACCTCTTCAATCCCCTTGTACCGGCCCAAGTAGCCAAAGCTGTTGGATGGAACGTTGGATTCACGCAACCTTCGCCTGCAATCGAAGTCTCCGGAGGCCCCTACGAGATATCGAATTATATTCCCGGCAAGGAGCTCGAACTTGTACGGAATCCAAACTACTGGGGCAGAAAAGCGACTATTGGGAAAATTGTATTTTTGGACGATCCCAACCCGTCGAACTATCCAAACCAGCTGAGCGACGGGACTGTCAATGTGGTCTACACTCCCGCTCACGATTTGCTTTACAGTTCGTTATCCCAGTTGCCTAACGTCAAAACTCTTGTCGTACCATCCCTTACAGTTGAAACCTTGATATTCAATGTCGCAAAAACTCCACTGTCCGATGCAAAAGTAAGGCAGGCGATTGCACTGGCTTTGGACCGGAATGCAATAATCAGCGACGCCATTGGGAGTTATGACCCAAGGGCTAGGCCAGCGGGAAACAATATTTATCCCCAAGGTTTACCTGAGTATCAGAACAATGGCACCAAATACGAAACTCCCAACCCATCTGCCGCCGTGGCGTTGCTTACATCCGATGGCTATTCACGCTCACAATTGGGTGTGATGACCAAAAATGGGCAACCTCTTGTGCTTTCGATATCAGTGGACAACTCAGATCAGCAGCTTCTTGATGTTGAAAACTTGATTGTGCAACAGCTGTCAAATATTGGGATCGTGGTAAATCCTGTCAATTATTCCGAGGGCACGCTTATGGGATCGGTGCTTAGTGGCGGCAATTTCGACATGGCCATAGTTAGCCAACCCGGCTCGTCCAACGCAACCTATTATGCCGGGCGCTATCTGTCTAGCGGCTTAGGTTCGCTAGACAATTATTCTCGCTATTCAAATCCACAAGCTGATGCTTTGATTGCCAAGGCAAGCACGGAACTTGACCCAGGTACATCCGCTGCTGAATATAACCAGCTCGATCAGCTGATTTGGAACGACCTTCCGTCGCTGCCGCTTTATTCCGTTCCCCAGATCCTCGCGTACACTTCGGGATATCACTTCATTGGCGCAAGCGGGAGATCCTCTACTATCTTTTGGGATTCCAGCACATGGACTTTTATTCCGCGCCAATAATTCGTTGAAGTTAGACTTGATAAGTGGCATTAATAGGCGTCGATCTGAACTAAGTTATTTTTGCCCGTAGTTGCAGAGTCGAAGTGGCGGAATAGGTAGACGCGCTAGCTTGAGGGGCTAGTGCCCGTAAGGGCGTGGGGGTTCAAGTCCCCCCTTCGACACGGACATTTTGGTTCTTCCTATATTTACGGGGTCAGACACGTGCGAATCAGTGCTCCAGTTGGCCCCGACTATTGTGCCGGAACTCTAGCTTCAGCGTGACCTGTGTCGATTGAGACTGACGGTCACCGCCGAGTTAGGCGGCTATCCCGGCGGGGCATAGCTCGGCGAAGGATCAGACCCAATTGTATTAATTGTGACAGGTCTGTCGTGTGCCAGAAGTTGGGCTAGGCTGGACTGCGAAACATAAGGTAAACGCTATGTTTTGGCGCAAGTGGCCGTGTGCATGGATTTCTTCTTCAGGGATCCAACCTGCTAGAGTACATCTCACGTCGGTGGAATTTTCACTTTGTGAGTAGGCAATCAATGCAATATCGCACCTGGTATTCACCGGCGTGTAACAAATTAATTAATTATTTGCAGATCAATCCGATTGGGGGTTACTACAGGTGAAGGTAGTCATACCAAAGGAGACTGCCAATGGGGAGCGCAGAGTGGCAGTGGTTCCAGATGTGGTGCCAAAACTGACAGCTGCCGGACTTGAAGTTTGGGTCCAGTCAGGTGCGGGAGTGG
>DAHVRV010000020.1:0-42221 GCA_027322285.1 Actinomycetota bacterium | reverse complement strand
ATTGTAATCTATAACCCGCAGTCTAAAACCAGAACATGGCAACTCCCCAAAACAATGGAAATCCTTTCTAGCTACCGGCCGCCTGCCACTCCGGTCGCCATCGTTAAGAACGTCGGCAGACACGGAGAATCGAAACAGCTTTGCACCATGGAAACGTTTGAACCTGCCACCGTGGACATGAGTTCCTTGGTTATAGTGGGGTCCTCCACGACCCGTCGTTTCGGCGACTACATTTTTACCCCGCGCGGATACGCGATTTAGAGCATGTATTTGAAAGCCATTCTGCAACGAAGACTTGAGATCTCGGACTCATGCACCGCTTGCGGTGCATGCCTTTCGACGTGCCATTCAAATGCATTGCAGAAAGGGAACCTGAAGCCAATTTTAATTTTCGAACATTGCGATCTATGTTACGCATGCATCGAAATCTGCCCGAGGAACGCAATTTATGAGGTATCACCGTGATCCATCCGATTGAACAAAAGAGCTACCAAATAATCTCCGATCAATTCGATTTCGCTGGCTTCGACGATCTGCAACAGGCCGTAGCAAAGCGCATAGTCCATGCGACCGCTGATTTCGATTTGGCTCGATCAATAGCCTTTTCATACCATGGGATAGAAAACGGCATCGCGGCGATAAGTTCCGGAGCACCAGTCATCTGTGACGTCGAGATGGTCAGAGCCGGCATTACCAAATATCCGACCTCCTGCTATCTCGCCGAGGCTAAATCCACTGTGACAGGGCTCCCAACGCGAAGCTATACCGCGATGAAGATGGCCGCTGAAGCCCACCCTAAAGGGGCGATCTTCGTGATCGGTTGTGCGCCCACTGCCTTGTTCGCCCTGATCGAATTGTCCTCCTGGACAGGTTTTCAGCCGGCATTAGTGATCGGCCTCCCAGTCGGATTCGTGGGAGCGGCTGAGTCAAAGGCGCAATTAATTGAATCCTCGCTCCCCTACGTGTCTAACACCGGAAACAAGGGCGGCTCGCCGGCCGCCTGTGCTGCATTCAACGCGCTTCTAGCCCTAGCCGCGAGCCAGGACAACAATGAAATCTGATTCAGACACTGCGATTTTGGTTGTCGGCCACGGCACAAAGTCCCGTCAAGGAATAGAACAATTCAACAACGTCATCGATGCCTTGAAGGATCAAGCCCGGCTTCCAGTAGGGCAGGCATTCATAGAATTTGCAGAACCCAATATACAAAATGGGGTTGCAAACCTAGTTGCTCTCGTCAAACCGAAACATATCATCGTCGTTCCTCTCCTTCTCCTTGCGGCAGGACACGTGAAAACCGATGTTCCATCGGAGATTGCCAGGGCAAGGATCGCATACAATAAAATCACTTTTCGCTATGCGCGAGATCTGTCAATCACTCCCCAGCTTCTCGACATAGTTGAAGATAGAGCCTTGCATCCCTTCTCTGGCATGAAATCAGCGATCGGCGTCAGGAACCAGCCGGAATATACGCTACTGGTTGGCCGCGGCTCCAGCGATCCGGATGCAAATTCAGATCTGTACAAGATAGCTAGACTCCTCAGCGAGAGGGGACGACTGGGCCAAGTCGAGCCTGCATTTATCTCATTGGCCAAGCCGGGTGTACCTGAATCCCTAGATCGGTTGAGGTTGCTCGGCGCGAAAAGGATAACGGTGGTTCCATATTTTCTTTTCACCGGGACGCTACTGGAAAGAATTTATTCCCAAAGCCGAGCTTGGCTAGGTTCGAATCCGGCAATATCAGTTCAGCTTGCAAGGGAAATGGGTCCGGATCCACGCATCATCGAGCTCATTAACCAAAGAGTCGCAGAGACCCAGTCAGGAGAGAGCACGATGAACTGCGACATGTGCACTTACCGCAACCAGGTTCAACCCCATGTCCAAAGCATGAGCGAACCTTCCACTTCGGTTGCCCATCAGCATCGGTAGCGCGTAATTGTCCGCCGCTGCGAGTAGACAGAAATCCCTGCACCCCTAAATGAATTTGCTGGACGTGACGAAGATCTCAATTGCTTAGCTTGAAATTGCAAGATTGGCGAGCGAGATCTGACGACGTGGGCCAATCCACAAAACCTTATCATTGGCGTGTTCTCACAGCGCGGAGGCGGCATTCGTTCGCGCGCCCGACCCACGCAGAGGCAAAGAGGAAGGCTCTGGAAACCCGCCCGAGATACGAACATCAACGAAAGGCCCGTTGCAAACAAATCCGGGCTTGAGAAAGCCCTTATTTAATAGAACCTGACCTTCTTGAGCTGGGCATAGCCACACATTTGCGCGACCGTGACGCAACCCAGCGCATCCTAGCCTGAAAAGCAAAGGCTGCATTCAGGCAATTGACCACCTAGCGTTAATGGCCCAATACAAATAGCTCCTGGCCGGGAACGTGCCGTCGCAAATGTAACAGCCGCCTTTAATACATAATTATTGCTCGTCCTTAGGTCTTTTGGAAATACGCCACAGCAAGCGAAAGCCAGCAAGGAGTTTATTCTGTCAACCAAACGCGCGCCCGAAAGGCCAGAGCTAATCCGGGAGACAAAACTACCTGAAAACAATGCTATTGATTGGCTAAAATCGCCAGGGTCGCTCAAGTCGCCAATTTGAGCGCAATATCGAAATTCACTGTCGGATATATCTCGCTGCTCCAGAGCGTCGATTGAACTTGCAACTCAGAAAAGAGGACCACATGACAACACCAATTCAGGCAGCTATCGAAGCTGCCCGGGCCAATCAGGCCCTGGCGGTCGCGGGCCATACTGATATGGTCTGGGGCCATGCCTCGATAAGAGACCCCGAAGGTCGAGGCATCTGGATGAAGGCTTCCGAATGGGGCTTTGAAGAGGTCACCGTGAACAGACTTGTGCTGGTTACGCCCGAGGGCGAGGTGCTCGAAGGAACCCACAAACGCCATATCGAATATCCCATCCATACCGAGATCATGCTTGCCAACCCTGAGGTAAACTGCGTAGTCCACACGCATGCGCCAATGGCCAACGCCTTTTCAGCACTTGGCGTACCCCTCCGGGCGATCTCGCACGACGGCATTCCATTCGTACGGCCGGATGTTCCCCGCTTCACACTCACCGGCAATTTAATCCGGACCCGTGAACTCGGCAGAGCCCTCGCCGAGACGATTGGGGATGCCGCGGGATGTCTGCTGCCACAACACGGCCTGGTCACAGTCGGTCCGGATGCAGCCACGGCGGTCATGAGGGCTGTGCTATTGGAGAGAGCCTGCAAAGTCCAATTGACGGCAATGGCAGCGGGACCGCTGAAGCTCTGGTCGAACGAGGAAGAGATCGAAGCAAAGAATGCCCTGGTATGGAATGATTCTCAAACCCATGCCGGCTATGGTTACCTTTGTCGCCACACAGTGCCCGAGGGCGACTGACGAAATTGGTCGGCCACCCCAGCCAATCCAGTGTTATGAGCCAATCACATAAATCATGATTGGCTCTGGTCGTTATTCTGGTGACGATTCACAAGCCGCCCAGACAGCTCTCTTGCGAGATTGGGCAGCTGTGACAAATAGCGCGATAGTCACTCGCGGGATTATCCGCCCAAGCTTGCTACCCGTCGATCCCTGATGGGGCCATTGCAAAGACGTCAGAGTAAACCGTGGGTACGGATTCGAGAGAGCCTGGCCATTTGCAGCGCTCCTGAAATGAGCGTTGGCCGTCTTCGGCCGCTTTGTTCCAGGCACAAATAGCCGTGACACAGCGGGACAGCCTGCCGTTGACCCAATATCCGCCACCTGGTCGCCACCAAGTCAAACATCGATATGCGCAGACTTTCACTTCGCGTGCAAGGTCTGATTTGGAGCAGGCGCTGTAAAGTTTCTATGGTGGATAGAGATAGCAAGGAAGGCAGTTTTCCCGAAATATGACAAACTTCATCGAACCACTTGTCACTTCCAGACAATTCCATTTCAACAGGCGCGTAGCTTTATCCGACACCGATCCGTCGGGCAGACTCAGGCTTGACGCATGTGCCAGGTACCTTCAGGACGTTGCCGCTTTTGATGCGATCGATGCCGACATATCGGCGATCGGAGTCTGGCTCCTACGCAAGAACAAGATCATCGTCGAAGAGCTGCCTACCTATGGAACTGAGGTCAAATCAATGACCTATCTGACGGGTTCAGGTCGCGCCTGGGTTGAGCGGACTTCGGTCATTTCGCACGTTGTTTCCGGGAAGACTCTGGTCAGGGCCCAGGCACTTTGGGTTCTCACAGGTTCCGACACAGGAGCTCCGATTTCCGTCCCGGAAAGTCTTTACAAAATTTATGGCCCGCTTGCGACACTACACAAGGTAGCAATTCGCGATGGGAAGAGGCAGACCCTCCCAGCACAGGCCTCCAAATTCGACTGGCAGATTCGTATTTCTGATCAAGATATTCGTGCACACCTGAATAACGCCACATACCTGGAAGCCCTGGAAGAGGTGCTATATCGCGAAGGTGTTACACTGACGACAAATCAAAAGATGAAATGTCAGATCACCTATCGTGAATCAACCTCCTACGAAGATCCCGCCGATGCTTATTTCCAGGTTTCGAAAGGCAACGGCGAACAGTCCGTCAATATCTACTTTGCGAAGAACGGGCTGGTTAGGACAAGCATAGACCTGACAATTCAAGGCTAGCCACCTCTTCTTGACTGGCCTTTTGCAATCAGGTCCCTGGCCAGTTCGACATCTCTCCGCCTTGGGCCTTTGCCGTCTCCGGGAGTCTCAAGGATGACCGGTACGCCAAGCAGGGCCGGATGCGACATAAGGTTAGACAGTCCATCTGCGCCAATAAGACCCTCCGCCAAATTCTCATGGCGGTCCTTCATGGACCCAAGGGGCGTCTTGGAATCATTTAGATGAACGCAGCCAAGTCGGCTGATTCCTAGGATTTCAGCAAATCTCTTAATTACGCTGTCCGCCTCTTCGATCGTGGAGTACGAGACTCCCGAGGCGAAGAGATGCTGGGTGTCCAGGCAAACCCCAATACTCTCCGAGGAGCCGGCTCCATCGATGATCCGTGCTAACTCTTCGAAGGTGACCCCAACACTGCCACCCTGTCCTGCGGTGTTCTCAAGAAATATCTGACATGAATTGTCCACCGACTCCAGGGCACATTTCAACGATGAAATGATGCCGCCCAAAGACGAACCAAGACCCAAACCTTTGTGACTTCCGACGTGAAGCACTACCCCCCGGGCACCGAGCTTCGATGCCGATTCCAAGTTGTCAATCAGCGCAGTCTGGGATTTGTTGAATAAATCCCGATCCGCGGATGCGAGATTTATAAGGTAGGAAGCATGGGTGACCAAACCCTTGAGGCCGTTGGATTGATCAGCCAGCCCTTGCTTGAAATGTGCAATCTCCTCGTCTGCGATCGCGTTCGTTTTCCAAGCCCTGGGACTTTGAGTAAATATCTGAACGAAATTCGCGCCTATCGCGTGCGCATTCTCGAATGCTTTCATCACTCCGCCGGCAGCCGATACGTGGCCGCCTATCAGTTGCTCGCCCATAGATTCAATGGTAGGCGGCTAATCTGGCTTTCAACCTGTGTTCTGCTATCTGGATAGCTCATCGATAATTTCGCTTTAGCGCTCCGGAAATTACATAGAAACTGTCCACGAGCGTCTATGTTGACTAAGTCTGACTTAAACAAATTTAAACTTAAGTCACATTAAAAACTAGGATTAGCGATCATTGAAATGGTCGGTGCTTCCCTCTTGAGCGCAATCGCCACAACGTCGGCTGAGTTACCAAGATGAGAACATCCCTATTACGGCATGGAGAGTAGATGTCTTCGCGGATAGAAGTTGAATTGACAAGTCAAAAACCAGATGGATTCTGGACTTGGAGAGCTGCTGGGGCCAAGGAACCCAGAGGAACTCTAGACGGTTCAATACTTTACGAAGGTGCGAAGATCGGAGATGTCGTTCGCGCAGAAGTCGTGATCGAGATCGATGGGATAACCGTCGAATCTGTTTACGCGCCAAAGACCAAGCAGTCGCAATCAAACTTGATTGAGCTGTCGAGCAAAGAGCCTGTTTCTTATCTAACCAGGACAGTTTCAAACCGGGATCGAAATCGTCCGAGCAGCGAGCGAAAGTCGCCCGTAAAACCCAGAAGCCGGCGTCCCGAAAGCACTGACGGCGAAACTCGGCCCGACCGGCCAAGCAGGCATGCAGAAAGTCGGACCGACTCGAAGAGACCTGAGTCGCGACGCACCGGCTTTGCTGAAGGCCAAGAGAAGAAACCCGCCCAAAGGCGGCCGGAGCGCCACAGCCAGCCGACCCAGACACCTAAAGCTCCCCCGGCGAGGTTCAAGAAACTGATACCTCGCAATACGCACAGGGCCAAAACTTTGGAAGGTCTAGCTCCCGAACACCTACCCATTGCCGAGCAATTGCTCAAAGGTGGGCTCCCAGCAGTACGCCAAGCCCTGGCAACGCAAAATGAAAAGGCAATCGCCGAAGGGAAACCAACCATTCCTGAAACGCTTGTTCTAACTATTGCGGAGCCAATGCTGCCGATGTTAAAGCTGGCCACATGGAAAGACAGGGCCGAAGTCGCAATTGAAATAGCTAACGATGCATCACTTCGGGACCTCCGCTCGGTAATCAGCGCTGCCGATTTGATTCGTCACGACGATTCGACCCGGGAAATGCTGGAAACACTCAAGGGCCTGACCGAACAGCGCGCGGCAAAGCTGCACGCTGACTGGCTCGGCGAAATCCGTGAGAATCTTAACGCCAAACGTATAATACGGGCAGCACGACTCTCCTCAAGACCACCGGAGCCCATTGCAAAGCTGCCGGCGGACCTTCTAGAGGAGCTCACAAACGCAGCCAACGAGATGTTGAGTCCCGAAACTCCGGCTGATCGTTGGAGTGCACTCCTTGATGCCCTGTCTCAATCTCCAATCAGAAGACAGGTGCAGCCAAAAGGACTTCCAGCCAACGCGCCCGTAGAACTCATCGAACAGGCAAAAGAGAACTCCGGCAGAATACCAGCGCTTGCCCAACTCTTGGGAATTGCGATTCCGCCGCCGCCACGGCCACGCAAAAAGATTATTCCCGCACAGCCGAGCAAACTCGATGCCGAAGCGAGCACCAACAGTGCTGCCGATGATACGCAAACCGCTCCCGAGGAATCGATCCAGAATTCGCTAGAGACCACAGCAGCAGCTGAGGAACCGGCGGAAATCACTCAACCCGACGCAGCGGAGTAAGGAATCCAAGAACCGCGGCCGTAAATAACGACTTGGGGCGACTTGGCTCTCGGAACCGGGTCGGCCGCGGATGACTACCTAAGGCATCTTCTCCTCTTGGTCGCGACATCGAACCTCCCATTGGGCTGGCTCAAAACATCTCGACACGCGGAGGACAGGACTGCGCATCTGGACCGCAAAAGAGAACTTGCAGGAATATGCCGTCTCACCTCGTCAAAATGTCGTGACCAATGATCACCTTGAGCAATCGTGCCCAATCTGCAACCCACTTGCCACATCGCCATTCCAATAGAATTCGCTGCGGCTAATATGGCCCATGCGTCACTTCTGGCTTTGCCGGATCGTGGCGATAGGTTTCTGCTTCCAATTACATGCAGTCCTCCAACCACCTGCACGGCATGAGAGAAACAAGTTAGCCGCGAGCGTCTGGCGCATCGCTTTCTCAAAATGGCTATTAATGGCCTTTGATTGCCTTGTGCATCTTTAGAGAACGAGCTATCAAACCATTGGACTCGCAGAAATTCTTGGTATGTCTATCGCCTGGGAGGGTTGTAAATTCAATAGCTGTAACGTCCTTAGTTGCCACCCAGTCTTCAAGTAAGCTGAAAAGCTCCCTTCCAACACCATGTCTCCTCGCGTCTTTCAGCACCGCGAATACGGGCACGCTGCAAACACGGTCGCCAAACTCGTTCAGAATGATCTTGGCCCAGATTAAACCGCTCAGCGTACTGTTCAAAGTTACGGTGAGAGCAAGCGCATCATCACTTGAAACCGCAATCTTGCGAGCCAGCTCATCTGGACGCCCCAGCTCACCGAGTAGCTGGATTCCGCCGCGGCGAAGCGCAAGCTCGCCACTGATCTCGGCGAGGAACTCTTCGAGCTCTTCCAGTTTGCCCAGTGCAAACGTTCCAAGCTCCAATACCGGTTCCCGCTCACTCAATGCTTGTCTCGTTTTGCATCCACGCTGCGCAAGATGCTCGCCCTATTGCGATGCCTTGATTCGTACTCCGCAATCGCGTCAAGCTCTGATTGGTTCAGCGAGTCAATCCGGGCAATTATTTGCTGGGCCGACAAGGTTCTATAGCCGCTGATAGGCAGGTAATCGGCATCGCTCGCCTTACCCTTGGGCGCGGTCCTGGTTCCAGAAGCAGCAGTTGGAGGCGGCGTAAATCCGTGATTCGCCGAGATATTTACGGATTCGGACTGAGCAGGATCATTCTGATCCTTAGAAAAACCAAAAAGATTTGAAACTAAATCCAAAACTTGGTCTAAGGTCGAATCAGTCTTCTTATGAAGCTCATTCTCAAGATGCGTGATGGCAAACTGGCCCATGAACTTTGCCACTCCAAGCTTTGGCTCTAAAGTAGATTTGCCTTTGGCGACAAACTTCGGCAAAGACTCCTGAAGTTCAACCACCACTCCCGCAAAGGTGAACAAACCAGTTTCAATGATTTCTGCAAACGTCGGCTTTGTCACGGGTCTCCTAAGCAAGCAACTTTGAGGGAACAGCAGAGCGTCAAACGCAATCTCTGCAAAACATCTTTTCTTTGTCAGCGATCTGGCTCCGATTCTTTACCAGAAAGCAGCTCTGACATACGAACTCGTCGGGCTGCTTAGGCAACACCCTAAGCGCGATATCTGTGCGATAGTCAGAGTCGTCGAGATCTTCGTCTTCGTCTTCGTCCTCGTCATCCAAAACAACGAGACGCTCCTTCAATATATCATCGAGGCTTGCCTCAACGTCGTCCTCGTCTTCGTCCTCGTCCTCGTCCTCGTCCTCGTCCTCGCTTCGTGCTGCAATCACCTTAGGACTGATGAGCTTGGGCTCGATCACCGGGCCATTCTCGAGAATCTCATCGATGTCATCGTGCTCGCCGATGTCATCGACCAAAATGTCATCGTCATCGTCGAAGTCCGTCTCAAGATCCTCCACGAACTCTTCGCCCGGGAACTCCTCGAACTCAAGCCCTACCTCTTCAGAGTCATCCTCGTCGCCATCCTCATACGGTTCGTCTTCGCCGAAGACCATGTCCTCGTCAAGCGACTCCTCTTCTTCTGTAAAATTGTCTTCCAGATTATCAGCCATACCAATCCTAAAATAAATACTTTGGCGCCGAATTGTACCCGCCTAAAGCGTCACTCTCTGCACTTCTAGCCAAGTTGACTTATAAAACAATAAAGATCAGAAAGTATTTCCAATCGGTAAAAAAATTTAGCAAAATCACCTAGGAATTTCTCATGTACTTTTTGCTCTCTTCTTGACGCAGCGACGAAAGGCGTCCGAGATGATAATCATCCAGGTCAACGAATTTCATGGCAGCAGCAATACTCCTATGTCCCGCTGCATCTTTGATGCAGCCATACATTTCTTGCGCAACCTTTCTATAAGAACTATGTCCCTGAGGAGACGAACGAAGCTCAATCAGATGAAGCGCCTCCCTGGCATTCATATCAATAGCGAACCTGATCCGATATGCCATTGGCACTGCGTAAGCGCTTATTGCGGGCCCTAAGGCGTTAAGCAGCACTTTGTGAAAAGCTTTTGAACTCTCCATAGCTTCCACGTATTTCTCCTTGAGCCCAAAATCATCAACGAGTCTAGGAAGAACATATCCTAGCGAGGTATCGAGCACCTGCCATTCAATGCTCAGCATGCGATGGCGCTGAAGATCCCTGAATGCCCCATAGTCGCACTCGATCTCAAAAAGATAGCTCGTCTCCTCAAATGCCCTTCCGGGCTTATGACGTCTGTTTTGCCTGTCTCCGACATATTGTCCGATAATTGCCGCCAGTTCAGCCTCCGTGAGCAGATCCGCGGCGTCAATTGCTGCGGCCATGGTCTGCTGCGACTGTCCAAAAATAATCGAGGCGGCTACACGCTTCTCGCCATCCGGATCGAACCTGGCTAACTTCACGCTGACATCAGGGAACTCATCGGAAACTGGCGGCGTTGAAATTGGAAATGGCACCTCAGCCCCAGCCTGGTTGCGTGATGCAAGGTAGTCAACCCAAACCCCCCCTCGGTCAGGCCTGTCCAACCTCGTCAGGAAAGCTGGAATAACTTTATCGAGCTCGCCTTTTATCAGCTCCGCATATTCGCGCACTTCCGATAGATTTGAAGCTCTCATCCTAAGTACTAGTCCCTCGTATGCTTGCGCGGAGGCAAAGATACCAACGTTTGAGAGTACCGAAGCAGGCAAAATTCCTCTGGCGGCATCTAGTGCAACCGCCCTAACCGAGGAGCTAAAGATGAAATCCGAATCTGCTGGGTCCTTTGCTGTCGATTCAAAGAGGCGCGTTTGGACTGACTCGAAAACTGCCTTGTAAGCTCCAAAGAGGCCGTCCATTTGGCTTCGGTACTGCTCGCCGAAGCCTCCCTCGTCGACTTCGCGCGGCACGAAGTACCGATAGTTTCCGTCCGACAACGCCTTGTCATACTGCACATAGCGGGTCGACTGCTCCAAATATGCCATTAGGCGCCCGCGCTCCAAGACCTTTGTGAGAATATTTGAGGCCTGCTCGCAAGCAAGATGCACGCCACCGAGCTGCGCTACCGAATCGTCCCCATAGTCGGCCAGCATCCTCTCATAGAGAGACTCCGCTCTGGTAATTCCAGGGCCGGACTCCGTCCCGTAAGCAGCACCAGAAACTTCGTAAAACTCATCGAGGAAGAGCCGGCGCAGAGACTTCGAAGACCGACTGTAGCGGGCAAACAAGGCTCCCTTTACCACCTCAGGCAGATTGACGAGCGCGAATACCTGCTTATCGGAGTTGGTGAAGTATCTCGAAAGAACTTCCCTCTCCTCGTCGCTGAAGGCTTCAGGGATATATTTCCACATAACGCCCCAAAGCATAGGCCAACTTGGAGAAGCTGGGTCTAAAACTTGGTCAAAAAATTGCCAAATTTCACAAAGAAAGGACCACGGTCCCGACAATATGGTTCGCCATCTGACCCCGCGACACTAGTCAGTCTGTCTCCAGGTCAATGCCGACGATCGAGGATGCTTCTACAACTCCCCTCAAAGTCACCTCGACCACCTCTAGCGCTGTTGAGATGATCTCTTGATCGATATCCAGGGATACGAACTGACGCGCTAGATCGATCACCTGCTTGGCATTTCGTACAAAATCTCCCGCCGACATCTGGCTTTGCGCGAGCACCTGCGATAATTCTCGTCCCGTCGCCCACTCGTAAGCCATCTCAATGAAGCCAGGATCGGCCTCTCGCGTGAGCGGAATACTCATCGCCGTCTCCTCTGCGACTAGATCCCCCCACATCCGTGACACTTCGATATAGCGTTTCGAAAGTCTTTGAGTCGGGAACACCGGGCTGTATCTACCGGATCTGCGGGATTCGAAGGTAAATACCGACAACATGGCGGCAAATTCGGGTACCGTTAGGCCGTTGAATATCCCATTCTCCAAAGCCAGATTTACCAGAAGATCGCACTCGTGGTAGAGTCGCGCAAGCCTCATGCCAGAACGCGTAAGCTGCCAGCCGTCAAGCATTCCACGGCCCGACAGTATTGCCAATACCCTGTCGAACTGCCTTGCCAAGGACTCGGAGTTCGATTTAATCTTTGTCTTGGTGCCCGCAATGCGGGTTTCGAGCCGAGCAAGCTGCTTCGCAGCAGTGACATGATCGTTGAAATACGGACACTTCGAGAGGGCCCGCTCCAGCAGTTCCCACTCCCTGCGCTTAAGCGTCACTTCGCGAAGACTGGCCCTTGATGGCGCCGAGGCGATCAAGGGCTCCGACATGGACAGATCCGGCAGATCGCATTCTTTGAGCGACCGGGCCAGATAATCCGTGAAATCCTGCGAATGAGGATCAAAGGGTGCCTTAACCGGTATATGTGCGACCAACTCCGGCGGAAAAGCGAAATCTGTACCTGCAAAACTATGCCGAAAACCCATAGTATCCACCAGCCCGACAGCGATCCGTCCATTTTTTCTGCGGGAAGTCCAAGCAACCGCGGCTCTGGTCATTTGAGCCGAATCTTCCGATTCAAGCGCCAATACATCGCCTGGACTCAACTGCTCCAGAGTCGACAGAACTTCGCGGGACGTTCCAGCCTTCTTGGAAGCCGGCATCCTGTCTGTGACACCCATCCTCAGCGCATGATTTAACTCAAGATATCGAAGTATGCTGCCTAACTCGCAGCTCGCCTTGGACTCGAGCAGCGCTCTTTGGTTTTTGAGCTTGGATAATTCAGCCTCCAAATGAACGATCTCGGCATCGGAACGGTATTGCGCGAACGAAAGATTCAAAAGATGATGCGCAGTCTCGGGGGTAAATCCTTCAACGAGATTGGCAGCCATGTTGTAGGTTGGCCGAAAAGATGAAGACAGCGGATAAGACCGGTTTGTGGCTAGCGATGCCACTTGCGTAAACGGCACCATCGGAGACCATAACACAGCACAATAGCCAACGTCGTCAATGCCCCGCCTACCAGCCCTGCCAGCTAACTGCGTATACTCCCCAGGAGAAAGCTGCTCGTGACGATCGCCATTGAACTTGGTCAGCTTTTCGATGATCACTGACTTGGCAGGCATGTTGATTCCGAGCGAGAGCGTCTCGGTGGCAAATACGACCCTGGCCAAGGAGCGGGCAAAACACGCTTCCACGATTTCTTTGAACGGTGGAACCATCCCCGCATGGTGCGAGGCAATACCGGATTCAAGCGCTTCCAGCCATTCGGCATAGCCCAGAGCCTGCAGATCCTCATCGCTGAGCGCCTGAACCTTCGACTCCGCTATCTCTCGGATCATAGCCCTTTCTGAGGGGCTGGTTAGACGGATACCGGCATAGAGGCATTGCCGCACTGCCTCATTACAGCCATTTCTAGAAAAAATGAAATAGATCGCCGGCAACAGTCCCCACTCTTGAAACTCTTCTACAACCTCGACCCGTCTTGGGGCAAAATATCGGACTCTTCGTTTAGATCTCGACGAATAGCCACTGATTCCGGGTCCATCAAAATGGGAGCCTGCCGGATTAATTCGCCCGTCCATCTCGGTAGGGATCATCAAAATCGAATCCGATCTACGCTCTCCGACAAGGTAATAATGATGCAGCTCGACCGGGCGTTTCTCTTCTATGATTGCCGCGGTAGATCCCCTAACGGTACCGATCCACTCGGCAAACTCCTCAGCGTTAGACACAGTGGCTGAAAGACATACGAGGTCGACCTCAGGCGGCAAATGAATGATCACCTCCTCCCAAACCGCGCCACGATAGGGATTCTGGAGGTAATGCACTTCGTCTAGAACCACATACTCCAGTTCGAGGAGATCCCGCGACGACGAGTAGATCATGTTCCTTAGAACTTCAGTGGTCATGACAACCACGTTGGCATCAGGCCTAATAACGTTGTCGCCAGTCAGAAGCCCGACTTTGTCAGAGCCATAGATTTCGCAAAATTCCAAATACTTCTGATTGGAAAGAGCCTTTAGAGGGGTGGTGTAAAATACTCTCCGGCTATGGCTCAGGGCCCTTTCTATCGCAAAGCGGGCGACGATGGTCTTGCCGGATCCAGTCGGAGCCGCCACTAAAACCGATTCTCCACGTTCCAGCGCGGCTATTGCTTTGTTCTGAAACTCGTCAAGCTCGAAACCTATCCGCCTGACAAAGTCTTGTTGGACTGACATGATCTTCCGCTTGTAGTCGTTGAACACATTCTAGTACAGATATGACGGCTGCTTTTGATATTGCCTAAGCTATTGCGGCCGACGATGCCTTCTTCCTCGACCTTAAAATGATCCTTCCCACCACAATTGCGATCTCGTAAAACAACACCATCGGCAGCGCCATTGCGAACAAGGAAAAGGGGTCAGACGAGGGTATGAATATCGCGTCTGCAGCAAATATGATCACAATTGCCCAGCGTCTAAATTCACTCAGCCGCTTTGGAGTGACCACGCCTGCAATTTCCAGTGACACCAGCAGCACCGGAAACTCGAACGCAACCCCAAAGGCCACCATCAACAGAAGGATCAGGTTGAGATAGCTCGAAGGACTGTAAATCTCAGTAAGATGCGGGCCCGCCGCACCGGAGAGAAATCTGAGCGCATGAGGAAATGTCAGGTAGGCGATATATGCCCCAAACGCAAAAAGCAGCACCGAGACAACAACAAACGGCACCGCATACTTCTTCTCGTTCCTGCGTAGTCCGGGCGTGATAAACCGCCACAGCTCCCACAAGATGATCGGAAGAGCCAGCGCAATTCCACCGAAAATCGAAATCTTTATCCTTAGCGCGAACCCGTCAAGCGGACCAGTTACATAAAGAGAGCAGTGGCCAGGACCGACTATCGAGCAGTACGGGGTAAGAAAGAAATCGAGTATGCGGTTGTAGACCAGATACGCCAGGATGGATGTTACAAGCACTGAGCTGAGGATTATGACCAGGCGCCTCCTGAGTTCTGCCAAGTGCTCGATCAGGCTCATCTCTGATGGCCTTGACCTGTGCCTAAACCTCCTAAGAACTTTCAACATAAAATCAATTCAGCCTAGGATCTCCGTGCCCGAAGCCACTTTCACCCTCGCTCAAGCCCCAGCCCTGGAATTCGGTATGTTCCGTATTCTGGGAAGATCTCCAATCCTCACCTTTTGTCGGCTCAGGCGTGCCCTGAGATGTCGCCGCAGGCGTACCTTCCCCATTTTGCTGCTGGTCGCCGGTGTTTTGGAAAATCGAGGGAATAATTCCCCCTACGCCCGAAGATGCCGACTTCAGGACATCGGTGAACGGCGACGCAACGCTGTTCATTTGATTCACCGCTCCGTTGATCTCAGCTTGCAGTCGACTCCGAACGCGCTGGAATTCGCCCCACCAAGCGCCAGCCTGCTTGGTAAATCCAGGAAGCTTTTCCGGTCCAAGAACAACCAGTGCAACTATTAGAACTATTGCAATTTTCGTCGGGTCTAAGTTGCCCACAATTTAGATAGTACCGTCAGCGCGGGAAATCATGGCACAATACACGCAAGAGCACACCTGAGTAGCTATCCAAATACCTTGAATGAGCTCAGTGGCCAGTACCTAAGGACCACCCTCCCCACGATTAACTTCTCAGATATCGGACCAAAATATCTCGAATCCTCAGAATCTCCTCGATTATCTCCCATAACCCATAGCTCTCCGGGCGGGATCTTTTGCGGTGAAACCCCAGATGTAACTGTCCCAGGCGGTAAATACGGCTCGTTAAGCGGACTTCCGTTCACGTACAATTTGCCATTTGCTGATGACACTGTGTCGCCCGGCAAACCAACGACCCTCTTGACGAGATCTTTTATCGCCGGATTAAAGTTGTCATTTGGAGGCGTCTTGAAAACAATAATGTCTCCCCGATGAACCGGATGAAAATCATATGCGAGCTCATTGACAAGAACGCGATTACCGACCTTCAGCGTAGGGATCATCGATCCACTCGGTATATAAAATGACTGAAAAACGTAGCTGCGAATTGCAAACCCGAAAACCAATGCAACCAGCAGAATAAGCACCGTATCTCTAATGTTCCTTTTGGCATTTCGTGATAATGCTCGTGACGACGCAGAATCAGAACCAACCGAAGGTCCCTGTTCTCCCAATCCTTCTAAACCTTCCTAAAGACTTTCAATTAGCCTGTCCACACGCTCATCTTCCGACTTGAACGGATCCTTCAACAGCACTGTGCGCTGAGCCTGGTCATTCAACTTCAGATGAACCCAGTCAACCGTGAAATCGCGTTTCTTTTCCTTCGCCTTGGCAATAAATTCCCCGCGGAGCTTGGCCCTGGTGGTTGGCGGAGGATTGTTAGCAGCATAGTCGATTGCTTGATCAGTCACGATGCGCTCCACCATCCCATGGCTCTGCAGCTTGTAGAAGACGCCACGCGACGTGTTCACGTCGTGGTACTGGAGGTCCAGAAGTGAAAGCTGAGGATCGGCCAAAGAAAGATCGTGCCTGCTCCGATAAGCCTCGATCAGATTGTGCTTTATCACCCAGTCGCATTCGCGATCCAGCGAAAGCGGATCCTTCGCGATTCCTTGAAGCGCGTGCTCCCACATCTCTAGCGCTGTTTCCTCCTCCGGAGGAAGGCCCTTCTGATCACAGTATTTTCGGGCCTTCTCGCAGTACTCCTGCTGGATATCCAGAGCGGAAAGCTCCCGGCCGTTGGCGAGCCTAACTTTGCGTTCACAGGTTACGTCATGACTTATTTCGCGGATTGCCCTAATGGAGTTCTCCAAACTCAGGTCCCTAAGAACAAAACCTGGATCCTCGAGAATCCTCAGCATGATTGCAGTTGTGCCAACCTTGAGGAAGGTGGCATATTCGCTCATATTCGAGTCGCCGACAATGACATGGAGCCTGCGGTACTTTTCCGAGTCGGCATGAGGCTCATCGCGTGTGTTGATAATAGGCCTCGACCTGGTGGTGGCCGAAGATATCCCCTCCCAAATATGCTCCGCTCTTTGCGAGATGCAGTAGATGGGTCCGCGTGCCGTCTGGAGCACCTTGCCTGCTCCGGCATAGATCTGGCGAGAAACTAAAAATGGTATTAGCACTTCTGCGTAGCGGGAGAATTCGTCCGTACGGGTTGTGAGATAGTTTTCGTGGCATCCGTAGGAGTTGCCCGCCGAGTCAGTGTTGTTCTTGAAGAGAAAGATGGAGCCTTTAATGCCCTCCTCCCGCATCCTCACCTCGGCCGATGCGACAAGACTTTCAAGAATCCTCTCTCCGGCCTTATCGTGGGTCACGACGTCTCGCAGGGAATCGCATTCAGGCGTAGCGTATTCAGGGTGGGATCCGACATCAAGATAGAGTCTCGCACCGTTCTCCAGAAACACATTGCTGGAGCGTCCCCAACTTACCACCCGTCTGAAGAGATACCGGGCCACTTCGTCCGGCGAAAGACGCCTCTGGCCCCTTAGGGTACACGTGACGCCGTATTCGTTCTCTAATCCAAAAATACGGCGCTCAAGAGTCACCTATGTTCCATCCTTTTTCGCGCTTAGCAGGCTCTCCAAAGCAGAGAACCCCATGCGGTCGAAAGTCCTGCGACCATTTTTCTTACTCAGCACTGCCACTTCCAGGTCGCGGGAGCCCAGATTCCTTTCCGGACCGCCCAGAGCGCTGATAGCGGCTTTCAAAGACTCCTTGAGCGACCAGTCGGGGCGAAACGATGCTCCAAAGCGCTCTGAGATCGATTCAGAATCCCCTCCGAGGACGGTGAATCGGCTCTCGTCCATCACGGTGCCATCATAAAGAATATGGAATAACTGGCTGGGAAGCTCATCAATTCCGAGCTCTGCAACGAGGATCTCCACCTCAAGCGGTTTCATTTCATGTGTGAAAACCTGGCCAAGATATTGCGCATAGACGTTCGCCAGCGACCTTGCATCGACATCGTCGCGCGAATATGTAAATCCTTTGGTATCGGCATGACGAATTCCTGCGACTCTGAGCTGATCGAATTCGTTGTACTTGCCTACGCCGGCAAAAGCAATCCGGTCGTAAATCTCAGAAATCTTGTGAAGGGATCTGGAAGGATTCTCGGCAGCCAGCAAAATGCCATCTTTGTAGATGGTGCAGATTAAAGACCTTCCTCTGGAAATGCCTTTTCGGGCATAATCCGCCCGATCTTTCATGACTTGCTCTGGCGCTACATAAAAAGGAACGGTCACTGAGCTTCACCTGCATTTGTCTTGGATGCAATAACCTGCTGAGAGGCAGCCGCCACGTCGGCATCCTCCAGTTTTGAAAATCCATTTCGATCGACAGTGGCAATAATCGGGTAGATCCCTCTTATCAGATCCGGGCCACCGGTGGCGCTGTCTTCATCCGCGGCCTCGTAAAGGGCGGCGATTGCAAGCATGACAGCTTCCTCTTTGCTCATGCCCTCTTTAATGCCGAGCTTTATTGTGGTCCTGGCATCCTTGCCGCCAGAGCCAATTGCATGGTAGGCCACCTCTTCGTATCGCCCGCCGGTGACGTCGTAGGTGAAAATGCGTCCAGTCCTGCGCTGGAGATCCCAACCTGCGAAAAGAGGCACGATAACCAACCCCTGCATCGCCATGGTCAGATTCGCTCTAATCATTTGCGACAACTGGTTTGCCTTGCCCTCGAGACTCAAATTGACGCCTTCGACCTTTTCATAGTGCTCAAGCTGGGTCTGAAAAAGTCGTACCATTTCCACTGCCGGGCCTGCCGCCCCAGCGATACCGACGGCAGAATACTTATCCGCGGAAAATACCTTTTCAATCCGACGGTGTGCTATGAAGTTTCCTTCAGTAGCCCTTCGATCGCCAGCCATTACAATTCCATCCGAATATTTGAGCGCAGCTATGGTCGTGCCATGAGGAACGATTAACCCCTTGGCAGCAGAATCCGACAAAGCACCAGGAGACGCTTCAAATGGAACCACCCCCGACCTCATTAGCAAATTCACAAAGTTTGGACCAGGATCCTCCCTGGTGTCAAAAACTGGCAAGGTCACTGAGTTCACCCTCTCCAATCGCAGTATCCGACGATTACCCACGTTACAACTGATTCAGCGTGCTGCTACTGTCCGCCCTTTTGAACGTAATTTCGAACGAACTCCTCGGCGTTGTCTTCAAGTACCTCGTCAATCTCATCTAGCAGGTCATCAAGCTCTGCCTTGAGCTTTTCTGATTTCTCCGTGCTCGAAGGAACCGGCGCTTCAACTACTTCTTCCTCGGTACGTTGTGTTGATGTCTTCTTCTTAAGTTCTCTCTCTGCCATATGAATCTCCTTATGATCCGAGACTATCTAGCAATTGTGCCGGATTCGCGCATTCGTCAAATAACTTTCCCACATGATCTTTCGTTCCCTTGAGCGGATCCATCATCGGAACTCTTCGCAACGGATCGGTTCCCAGGTCAAAGATCATAGAATCCCAGTTCGCCGACGCTATTGAATCCGCAAATCTTTCTAAACATTTTCCTCTGAAATAGGCCCTGGTATTCGTCGGGGGTTTGGTCACTGCGTTTTTAATCTCCTCTTCTTCAATAACGGCTCTAACGCCAAGCCTATAGAAAAGTGACTTGTTGGGGCGGATATCGTGATACTGAAGATCTATCGCAGCCAGTTTCGGGTCATCCCAAGCCAGACCGTTTCGCTCTTTATAGCCCAGCAAAAGTCTGTATTTAGCCACCCAGTCAAGTGTGTCGGCCAGAGACATAGGATCGGTTTGCAAAGCGCCTATAATTTCGCCCCAGAGTTCTAAAACCGAGTTACCGTCGCCTTCGGGACCAAGCGCCGCCAGACCGCGGCTGTCACGATAATCACATGCGCGTTCAAAGAGGGCTTGCTGAATTTGTAGGGCAGTCATCCGCTTTCCCGACTTGAGGCGCAACTCCCTTTTCAGTGACAAATCAAAGGAGACATTCCTCAGCGAGGAAACCGGATCGTGTAGTGAGAGGTCCAGATCGTCTATGAATCCATCCTCAATCATGGCCAGGACAATCGCAGTGGTCCCGATCTTGAGATAGCTAGACACCTCAGACATGTTCGCGTCGCCGAGAATAACATGCAGCCTGCGATATTTGGAAGCGTCTGCGTGTGGCTCGTCGCGGGTGTTGACGATTGGACGCTTTAGCGTCGTTTCTAGCCCCACTTCCTCTTCGAAAAAGTCCGCACGCTGCGATAACTGGAAGTGAACCTTTCCCCTAGCCACCTGCAATGACTCTGATCCAACTTTCCCTGCGCCGACTATCACCTGACGAGACACTAAAAACGGCGTGATGTACTTGACAAGCTTTCCGAAAGGCAGCGCCCGATCCAACAGATAATTCTCGTGGCAACCATAGGAATTGCCCTTCCGGTCGGAGTTGTTCTTGTACACCACAATTTCCTGCCCAACCGGCATTGAGCGCAATGCGGCATTCATAGAAGCCCGAAGGACCTCCTCGCCTGCCCTATCGTAAACGACAGCCTCCCTAGGAGATATGCACTCCGGCGAGGAGTATTCAGGGTGTGCGTGGTCAACGTAATAACGAGCCCCGTTGGTAAGAACGGTGTTGACGAGATGGCTTTCGACCTCCGAGGGCGGGAAACTTTCCCTTGCGAAACCACGAGCATCGTTGCCTGGGGTTTCATCCACATAGTCCCAGCCGACATTTCCATGAAGTTCGTTTATATAGGCATTGATCAAAATGCTTGATGCCGTTATTGGATTCGCATCCCTGGCGCCGTTGACGCTTATGCCATATTCGGTCTCAATCCCGCAAACCTTTGCTACTGCCATATTTGCACCTTACCGCTATCCAGTGTTCCGGGAAGCAAATTCTCCGACACCACATTTAACAACAACATAAAATCCCGGCGAATTTCCTGAAAAACTTTTCGAAGCTAACCATTTGCTTCAGCTAGGCCCAAAATACTATCACCGGAAGACCTTCGGCCTATCGATCATCTCCCGCCTTGAGTAATTCGAATGCTTCAGTTGAAGTCTCCTAACGGTGGAATCAGCCGCATCGACTAAACCTACGGCTGGATATCCCTCAACCCGGTCAGGGAAGAACCACAACAAACGATATAGGTTGAAAGCCCAGCCAAACCTGCGATTAGCACCACCCACACCAGTGCCTGATGCCGACTGGGACAACACTTACCTACTAGAGATACTGTCCGGTCCCGACCTTCTCGATGGCCCTGCCGCCGGCTGAATCGACTCCGGAGGATACGAGGGTGCGGACATAAACGATCCTCTCACCCTTCTTGCCCGATATCTTGGCCCAGTCATCAGGGTTGGTGGTGTTGGGCAGATCCTCGTGCTCCTTGTATTCTTTGGCAATCGACTCGATCAAATCGGAGGTGCGAATCCCCGAAGGCTCGCCATTTATTACCCGCTTGATCGCGAGCTTCTTAGCACGCCGGACAATGTTTTCTATCATGGCACCGGAAGCAAAGTCCTTAAAGTACAGAATTTCCTTGTCGCCGTTCTGATAAGTGACCTCAAGGAAGCGGTTCGCCTCATCAGTCCTATACATCTCCTCTACCGTCTTTTCAATCATCACTGAAATTGCCTTGTCGGGATCGCCACCCCCAATGGTCGCCACCTCCCCGGAATCGATCGGCACATCGGTGGTCAAATAGCGCGAAAAGATTGCAAAAGCTGCGTCTTCGTTGGGGCGCTCGATCTTAATCTTCACATCTAGCCGCCCAGGCCGCAATATTGCCGGATCAATCAAATCTTCCCTGTTCGAGGCACCTATGACAATCACGTTGCGAAGTGCCTCCACGCCGTCAATCTCGGCCAGCAACTGAGGAACGATCGTCGACTCCATATCAGAGCTGATTCCGGTACCTCTGGTTCTAAACAGCGAATCCATCTCGTCGAAAAAAACTATGACCGGTACGCCTTCTTCCGACTTCTCTCGTGCTCGCTGAAACACCAGCCGAAGCTGCCTCTCTGTCTCACCGACATACTTGTTGAGCAGCTCAGGCCCTTTGATGTTGAGGAAATAGCTCCTCACGCTTGTGCTCTGATTTAGAGCCGCCACTTTTTTGGCCAAGGAGTTCGCGACCGCTTTGGCAATTAGCGTTTTGCCACATCCCGGGGGACCGTAGAGCAGAATGCCTTTGGGAGCGGGCAGTTTGTACTCGCTGAATAGAGACCGGTGCAAGAATGGGAGTTCAACCGCATCCGTGATCTCTTCTATCTGGCGGTCGAGTCCTCCGACATCATCGTAGGTCACGTCGGGAACCTCTTCAAGTATCAGCTCCTCGACTTCAGGGCGTGGCAGCTTTTCCAGGAGAAGACTTGTCCTCGAATCAAAAAGCACCGTGTCGCCGACTCGTAGCTTTACTCCCTTGAGCTCGCCAGCAATCTCGGCGATTCTCTCCTCGTCTGCCCGCCCGACTATCAATGCGCGATCCTCATTCTCGAAGACGTCCTTGATAGTGACTACTTCGCCAACGATCTCCCGCGAGCGTGCGTAAATGATGGTGAAAGACTCGTTGAGTGCGACTTCCTGGCCTGACACGAGATCATCGAGTGAGATATCGGGATGCACTGCCACCCGCATCTTCCTTCCCGAGGTATATATGTCTGCCGTAGCGTCGTCATTCCCGCCAAGGTAAATCCCATATGCCGATGGCGGCTGGGTTAATTTCTCTACCTCTTCGCGTAGGGTTGCGATATGCTCTCTCGCTTGCTGCAAGGTGAAGGTAAGCTTCTCGTTCCTAGAAATGGCCTGGGCAAGTTGCCCGTTTACCTCCAACAGCTTCTCCTCAAGGGTACGTACTCTCAGAGGTGCGTCCTGAAGTCGTCGGCGCAAGTCCATGATCTCGGCTTGAAGAGCTGCAATCCTGTCTTCGAGAGTCAGCCCTTCGTCAAAGTTCTTGCCTTCCCTGTCCTCATTCTGTGGCATTCCCATCACCTCCTGCTATTGACCAACCTACACCAATGAACATCTTTCTATGGGAAATTCGCCTTCTTCTTGTTGCCTTGACGATAATTCTTACTCCTTACAAGTAAGTAGATACAAAGAGCGAGATACCGATAACTTCAGACCAGCCAACATTTTTATTCCTACCAGGTAATACTCCAATTGCCCGACTAGCAGCAGCCGTGAGAGGAACCCCCTCCAACCTCCTTGGGTGCATCCGCTGCTTTTCAGCCAATGCTTGCAATCGAATTGTTGCAAGAGGTGGGAGCAAGACATGAATAGAAAGCTACCTCTGGCCTGCCGCATATCCGCGAATCGTCAATTTCGCGCTCAGTGCACATGTATTTGCTTGCCGATTCAATTTTTTTTTTCGTGACCTGTTTTGCTAAAATCCAAAACGGAAATAAATGCAACAATCGCAACGACTTCTGCCATTACAGATGATCGGGGTCGCATCGTTGATTTGCTGCAACGAAACGCGGCATCACGATTAGATTGTGCATAGAAGGTTTGGAGAGTTCTTACCCTGCATGATGGTATCGACTCTAAAGGCTCGAATTGTATTGAGAGGAATAGATTATGAAGGTCTGGATAGACCAGGATCTCTGCACAGGCGACGGACTCTGCGAAGAAATCTGTCCTGATGTCTTTACTCTGCAAGACGACGGTATTGCTTACGTCAAGGATAGCGGCACCATTTGCAATGACCCAGGCGGATCGGCTCAAATGGCGGCTGTTCCCCCGTCCCTTGAAGATGCAGTAGTGGAAGCTTCCGAGGAATGCCCAGGGGAATGCATTTTCGTTGAGCTAGACTGATCAGCTCTTTAATATTTACGACTGATTAGGTAGCCCGATCAGGTTGCATTAAAAAGTAGCAACAGCCCAAAAAGCCACCTTCACAGGCGGCTTTTTGGGCTGTTGCTTTAAAGGTCACTCAGCAAACTGCTCTTGCTCAGCTGGAATGTCCATTCGCATTCGCCCGCGGCTGTGAAAGAGCCGGTATATATCTGGCTGACGTGAGAAAACCGGTATGAGCCACCATCCTGTGGTCCGGCCTCACGGCCCGCCCTTCGATGTACCATCCTCTTTCCAAAATCTCGACGGTCTTTATCATGGCGAACCCCGCTCTCGCAAGCTCATGCTTGAATTGGGCAACCTGGTTCATGGACGTCTGATACACACAGATTCGCGCACCGGGCATCAGGCACTCGCTGAGATGAGGCACAACAAGCCATGGCTCAGGAAGGTCCAAGATCACCCGGTCATATCCGGCTTCGAAGATCCCTTGGTAGATGTCCCGCAACTTGATCTTGAAGCTTCCCTCCGTGCCGCGTCTGGCCAGCATCGAGACATTCTTGACCGCCCGCTGGGCAAAATCTTCCCGGATCTCATATCCAGTGACATGAGCGCCCGCGCGTACCAGCGCCATTGACATCGCACCCGATCCCACGCCGGCCTCGAGAACTTTTGCGCCAGGAAATATATCCGCCTGAACGAGTATCGCCCCAAGATCTTTGGGATATATTACCTGGGCGCCGCGGGGCATCTTGAGAACCGTGTCATCGAGACCGGGGATCAACGCGACAAAGTGAGCACCGGTATTGGTGGTATACAGGTATCCGTCCGGCTTGCCCAAGATTTCATCATGGAGGATATAACCTGCATGCGTATGACTTTGGCCACCTTCGCTAAGCTTTACAAAAGCCTCGCGACCCTTTTCGTCAATTAGCAATGCCCTGCCTCCGGGCATGAACCTGGCGATAGGACCAGTGAGTTCGGATTTCTCGAGTTCGAACTCGATTTCATCAGGCTGCAAATAATCCCCTGACGTCGTCGGCCCGAATACTTTGGTGTCTTCTTCTTCCATAACCGCCTCTTGCAACTTGATCGCCGAACAGCACGAGTTTATGGCGAGAAAATGAGCTGCGGTTCTGAATGTCGGCAATTTGCTGCAAACCAAGGAACGACAAAATATGCCCGTACCTTGATCCAGACTTGCTCCATGAGCCAAACGCTCGCTCAGTAAAGCTGCGGCCTCACTGGCGCCTATTTTCTCGCTTTCAAATTAGGAAGGCTTGAGATTGTGATTGTCCCGCCTGGCGGCAGCTTCGTGGCAAAAACCTTACCGGCAGAGCGCTTCTTCGCAAAACGGAATAAAAGAAACAATGCGACTAGTCCAATCGAAAGCGGATCCCCGCTTTTCGCCCTGGCGACCAGCCTTGATTTTCCAGGCCCAAGCAATCCGCGGAAAAGACGCCATACCATCGCTAGATTCGCTTGATCTCTATGATGGCATTTTTCTTCCTGCCCATTTTCATGCCGATGGCAAAGGTGATGGCGATTACCACAACGCCAACAGCCACTGCCGCCACAGATAAGGCCGGCCTGGCGACATCCACGGCCTTATTAACATCGCCATGAATCTCTTTCAGCTTGGCCTCAAGATCTTCCTTGGTGATTTTCCTCGAGTCCTTCAAAGTCACTTTTCTCTCCTTGGCCCCTCAGCCAGATCGAACCGGAGCTAAATAGAACGAGTATCCCGCTTTTTCACGACTCCCAGAACTGCGACCGCTACCACGATCAACCCGAACAAAGCCGAAAAAATGTATGGCAACCAGCTCAGATGACCTGTAAATGCCGATCCAGTCTCAGTCTGTAAAAGCCGCAAGAATCCTACAATCAGTAATACCACGCCAGTGGCAATCAGAATTGACCCAGCCAAGCCGAATAGCACATATCTTCCAAGCCGGGAGATAGGTCCCCAGGTCTCCTGCTTAACATAGGCGATGAGAAGTTCAATAAATTCTGACGCTTGGCTTTTGGCATTCGCCTTGGAATTTAATGACACGGTGCTCCTCGATATCATCTGGGAGTTCATATCCCCCACTAATAGCTATAGGCTACAGCTTTACGACTCGATGACATCCACAATCAGAATCTCAGCCAACTTTAGCTATAAAGAAAGCCTTGCCTCAAGTAATGAAATCGCATCTAAAAGCAACTTTTCCAGCAGAACTGCCCGGGAATGATGATCCCGAGCGATGAGCAGATGCTGCTGATCCAGCACGGAGACCGGCGCAAGGGCGCACATTTGCCAAAGTGCCTCCTCTGGATCCGAGGACAAAACAATATTGGGCGAAACACTGTTAGTAAGCGAAATCTCGCCGTGAAGCAAGAGACAGTACCTTAGCTGCTTCTCGAGAGAGCGGATCCACTCCGCTGATTCAACCCCCCAGGCTTCGTCGGCGATCTCTTCGACCAAAGCCAACGGGTATGGATCGTCAGGCAACCAAGTGCGGATCCGAATCCTCTTTTCACCGACAGCAAGCACCAGCCATCTGCCGTCGCCAAGCTGCGCCTTTTCTGAAATCCGCGCCATAGTTCCGACGTCCGACCTGATATCCCCGCCACCTACCTCAGATCCCCTGGTGATAAGTACAACGCCAAAATACGGCGGCGACTTGGACAAATCGTTGATGAGGCTTTTATACCTCGGCTCGAACACATGCAAAGGCACTCCCGTGACTGGAAACACTACAGTTGACAACGGAAACATGGGCAACGGTATTGCGTCATCCAAGATTTTCTAGCTCCCCAAATAAGTCACAGATGCATGACCGACAAAGACTGCCTTTCTCGATCTTAGGCGCGATGATCCGAATCAAGGGGCAACCTCTCGCTTCATTGAGGGTCCGGACGACAGACCGAAACAAATCTGAGAGGTCACTAGTCGTCAAAAGACATCGAATCGAGCTTCCTTTGACTTGTAGCCCGTGCGCTAGAATATAATCGATTCACCTGGTCCAGTTCAGGCGATTTATCCCGCGAAGATTTGAGAATTTGGTCCATATGCCACTTAAATTTGGCTTTGCGCTATAGCACTCTAGATCCTGATCAATTGATTTTACGAGGTGACGGCATTGAATTCACTGCAAGCTCTATACCAAACCATGGGACAGAGTCCCTGGATCGACAACCTTTCTCGAGCCTGGATCGCAAACGGCAGACTAGTGGAACTCAAAGAGTTGGGCGTGAGAGGCTTGACATCCAATCCAACGATCTTTGCCAACGCCATATCTAATTCAAATGACTACGACAAGGAATTCTTCAGTCTGATCAAAGAGATGGACACTAAATCAGCCTATTGGAAGATGGTCTGCAGTGACGTTGCCGCTGCAGCTGATGTGCTCTCGGAAATTTATGAATCATCAGATCGAAACGACGGATTTGTGTCAATTGAGGTTGACCCGGAGCTTGCGCATGACACTGACGCAACCATTGAGGCGGCGCAATGGCTCTGGGACACGGTTGACCGAGAAAACCTGATGATCAAAATTCCCGCGACTCAGGAAGGAATCCCGGCGATCACGGAAGTCCTGTCCCGCGGTATCTCGGTAAACGTAACCCTCATTTTCGCACTCGATCGATACGAAATGGTGATGGACGCCCACATCCGAGGTATTGCAAATGCTCGAGATTACGGACATGACCTAGCCAGGATCTCCTCTGTGGCATCGTTCTTCGTTTCCCGGGTCGACACCAAGCTGGACCCCATCCTGGAATCCATGGGGAAAGAAGGCCAGCATTTGATAGGCCGGGCCGCAGTCGCTCAGGCGCAAGCTGCATATCTTGCGCACATCGAACGTTATAAGCAGCCCGACTGGATTAAGCTGGTCGCTGAGGGAGCGAAACCCCAAAGGCCTTTATGGGCTTCCACCTCCACCAAGAACCCCAAGTATCCGGATTTGCTCTATGTTGAGACGCTCGTCGCCCCCGACTCCGTGAACACGATGCCGGAATCCACCCTTTTGGCATTTCTCGACCACGGCAAGCCCGAGAACAGGGTCCCCACTTTTGCCGAAAACGGTCCTCCGGTTTTAGATGCAATAAAACAGCTGGGAATCGATCTGGAGAAAGTCACTCTGGAGCTTGAGACCGAAGGCGTGAATTCCTTTGCCACCTCCTTTACGGATTTGTTGAGCGCGCTTGAGATGAAGAAGTCGCAGGCCTGACAAAACCGCAGCAAAGGAACGGTAAACGAACACCCCGCAAAGCTCCTGACATCTGTCGGCAGGAACTTAACCAGCCTTGTACACGATTCCATCGTGGACGCACCTGTCGACTGGCATGGTAAGGTGCCGCCATATTTGCACTTTGTTCCTCGAGGTTGTTTAAGATTGCGCCTCTGCGAAAGCTAAGAAAATTGGCATGCCTATCACTAGCGCGGTTTTTGAGGGTAACCTCGAATTATAGGGATATAAGGTTTCTGTGGGTAACTGCTGCATGCGTCTTTCTTGGCGAACTAGATATTCGTTTCGAAGGTCGCAATGTAAAACTCTGAGCGACCGAATATCAGCGGCAAAATATGTCAGAATTGCACAGTTCTTAGGAGTAAATCCGATCGATGCAGCAGCCTCCATAATTTCCTTAGGATAAAGCATCCGTTTGACATACAATCGAGCGTTCGCTAAGGGGTGAGTATGAGCCTACAGAGGCAGCACAGAAGAAAAATAGAAGGAAGCACACTTATAATCTTTGGAGCATCGGGCGACCTGACATCACGCAAAATTCTGCCTGCAATCGCATCTCTGTGGGATCAGGACCAACTTCCTGACGAGTTCGCCGTGGTTGGCGTGGCACGATCGCCCCTTGGCAACGAGGGTTTTCGAAAGCTAGTTATGAATTCGACCTCGGGCTGGGAATCGGCCGACAACTATCTCGACAACTTTCACTATCTTCAAGGCGACTACAGCTCAATCGCCACTTATCACTCGCTTGCCAAGCTTTTGGACTCAATTGAGCAGGGAAGGCAAACCGGAAAATCACGACTATTTTACCTCGCCACTATTCCCGACCTCTTCGGCACAATCAGTGCTTATCTAGGGGAAAGCGGACTCTCCCAGAACGGAGCTTCTGATTCAACGCGAATCATCATTGAAAAGCCCTTTGGCGACGATACCCAAAGCGCACAGCTGTTGAACAAAGATATGCATCGCTCTTTCTCGGAACAACAAATCTTTCGGATCGATCACTACCTGGGCAAGGAGACAGTGCAGAATTTACTCGCGCTAAGGTTCTCCAATGCCGTCTTCGAACCGGTCTGGAACAGAAATTACGTCAACAATGTCCAGATAACCGTAGCCGAGCAGCTCGGTGTTGGACATAGAGGAAATTTTTATGAACATGCTGGAGCACTCAAGGACATCATCCAAAACCACATGCTTCAGGTCCTTTCGTTGGTGTTGATGGAAGCTCCGGCCACCATGACAGCTGACTCAATTCAAAATGAGAAGGTTAAAGTCCTTTCGTCGGTTGAAATACCCTCCGCGCAAGACCTCGTCAACCGCGCCGTGAGAGGCCAATATTTTAATGGTGTAATCAATTCGGACGAGGTAAAGGGTTACCGGGAGGAGCAAAATGTTTCTCCGAATTCTCAAACTGAAACTTTCGTAGCAATCCGGCTGGCGGTAGACAACTGGAGATGGGCTGGAGTACCAATATTTGTCAGGACCGGAAAACGAATGCCGAAACGCGAAACTCAGGTAGTAATGGAATTCAATCGAGCTCCGCATCTTCCCTTCGCTGGTAATTCCGCACGGCAGCTTGGACCAAACAGGCTGATATTGAAAATCCAGCCCGAAGAAGAAATCAAAATGGTATTCGGCGCCAAAGTCCCGGGACAAGATTACAACATTCGCTCGGTAGCAATGAACTTTTCATATGCCAACACATTCAAGGAAGCGTCATGGGACGCCTACGAGAGGCTAATTCTAGATGCGCTATTCGGCGACCGCACCCTATTCCTCCGAGCCGACGAAGTGACCAAAGCCTGGGAAATTGTGGAACCGGTTCAGCGCGCCTTCGCAGATCCCGACTTTCCGTTATATCCATACGCGGCCGGAACTTATGGTCCCAAGGAATCGAGCAAACTTCTTCAAAGCACCGGTCATTACTGGCACAACTCCTAGGCCAGACGTGCACTTCACCTATTTTCACGCAACCCCACAGAAGCTGAAAAACTGTTGGCGGCCATCAAACCAACACACTCCAGTCGATGGCTGCACCTGTAAACATGCCAGAAACTGGCATCGTTAAGTTAAAGATCCCATGGACTCAAAACGATTGGAGCGGCCCGATGGAAAACCTTCACATATTCATTACCAGCAACATTGCGCATGAGTTTTCAAAACAGGTCACAGGTTTCGGCTTGTCAGCACAGGGACCTTGGAGCTTTTTTGCCTCAGGAGGCTCCCTGGCTCCGAAGCTTTACCATGAACTTGCCAATAACAGCGACTTTTGGACAGCTGCCGCGCAAATGAGCATCTACCTTGGAGATGAACGTGTTATCGACCCGGAAACAGATGCATCCAACACTTTCAATATAAAAAAGGCCTTACTTGCCCCGCTGAACTCAAATGGCAGCCATCCAAGTATTTGGCCTCCATTTTCAAACGGTGACCTAGCGAGTCTCTCGCAACATTTCCGTGGTGACAACGCCGATGATTACAAGCTCTGCCAGGCCGTCGCGGACGACTACAGCGAAATCATCTCCGCCTCGCCAAGACCCTGGCTTATACATCTGGGAGTGGGGCCGGATGGCCACACTGCGAGCCTGTTCCCCGGCTCTCCTGCACTAGACACGACTCAAGCAACCGGCAAACTTTATTTAGCCAATTATGATCCAAATGGCCTAAACCGCTACCTTCGTCTTACCCTCAGCCAGCAGGCTATAGCCACTGCTGAGACGGTGATAATCACTGCAGGGGGATCTGACAAGGTTATAGCAATTAGAGGCCTACTTGAAAACGATGTTAGATTCCCGGTCGCCACAGTGAACGCGGCCAAGATCAATCTCATTATCGACTACGAGGCGGCTTCACTCATCGAAGAGTAAAAGTCGAATTCCTGACACATTGAGACCTGTAGCGCGATGAGCAGGCACTTCAATATGCGTCAGGCCAAATTATGGACTAAAGTGATCCTCATTTGATAGGGTGAAAAATATGGCAGGCAATTTATCCAGGCGTTCAACTGCGGAACTGTTATCCAGAGCAATTCAAGTCAAAACGAAGCAGTTCGGTTCTCGCGTGACTTTCTCCCCCAAGGTGTTCATTCCTTTGACCATGCTTTGTCGCGACAGATGCGGTTACTGCACATTTGCCAAGCCGCCAGCGCACCTTGGCGCTCCCTATATGTCAACTGATGAAATCATAGAAATCGCGACCCAGGGCGAGGCTTATGGCTGCACGGAGGCACTCTTCACATTGGGCGAAAAGCCCGAGCAAAGATACGATGTCGCCGACAGCTTTCTTCGCAGCCAGGGCTTAACGACGACGACCGACTATCTCTACCTTGCCGCGAAGGCGGTGGTAGATAATTCCGGCCTGATCCCTCACATTAATGCCGGAGCTCTTTCGTTTGCTGAATTTTCACTGCTGAAGCAAGTCTCGGCTTCCCAGGGAATGATGCTTGAGTCGCTCAATCCCAATCTCGAAGCCCATCGCATGGCTCCGGATAAGACTCCCGAGACAAGAACTGCATCTCTCATCGACGCGGGAAAGGCCCTTGTGCCTTTTACCACAGGGATCTTGATTGGCATAGGTGAATCCGAATCAGACCGGATAACCGCATTGGAAACCATCAGCGATATCGCTCAAGAGTATGGCCATGTCCAGGAGGTGATAATCCAGAACTTCCTGCCGAAACTCGGCACACGCATGCACAACCACCTGCCGGCGACTAGAGACGAATTCTTGCGCGCAATCGCTCTGGCACGGCTTATCTTGCCGCCATGGGTGCATGTTCAGGCTCCGCCTAACTTAAGTGACGACGCGCTGGACCTAATAAACGCTGGCGTAGATGACTTGGGAGGAATATCCCCAGTAACAATTGATCACGTGAACCCGGATCGTCCATGGCCGCGATTACAAGACCTCGAGAGACAGCTTTCAGCAAACGGGAATCAGTTGGTTCCCAGGCTTCCAATCTATCCAGAGTTCAATGACGCGAAGTGGATCAGTCCGGAGATGAAATTCCAAGTTACCTCCAACAGCGATTCGCACTACTTTGCAAGGGCGGATTCCTGGACATCGGGAGGAGACTCGGAGCCGCCGGTGTTAGTTGGATCCTTGCCGATGACTCAGGAGCCGCAATGGTCGCTAATTGGCGAATTGGCACTCAAATCCGTATCTTCGGAAATAACTGAGATCTGCGATGCGGCGCTGCAAGGCTCCCTTCCGGACGAAGACCAAATCCACAAGCTTTTCACCGCCCGGGGATCTGACCTTAGATACGTGACCGACACGGCAGATCAACTCAGAAAAAATATATCGGGAGACACTGTTACATTCGTTGCCAACCGGAACATTAACTACACCAACATCTGTACCTTCAAATGCAGGTTCTGCGCTTTCTCTAAAGGTCCCCTTTCACTAAATCTGCGGGGCAATCCGTACCTCCTGGAGTTGTCAGAAGTCTCTGACCGCGTCGCCGAGGCAGAGGCGGCTGGCGCCACAGAGGTTTGCCTTCAGGGAGGGATCCATCCGTCGTTTGACGGCGAATATTACCTCCAAATCATCGACGCCGTGAAGAAGGGCTCGGAAAATATCCATATTCACGCATTTTCTGCGCTGGAGGTCCATGAAGGCGCGCGAAGACTTGGAGTCGACCTTAAGGCCTACCTGATCAGATGCAAGGAAGCCGGCCTCAAGACCCTTCCGGGTACCGCGGCGGAGATTCTTGATGACGACGTCAGAGATACTTTGTGTCCGGACAAGATCAAAACGGACAGGTGGCTGGAAATTCACCGGACTGCACACGAAGTAGGGCTGAGGTCAAATATCACAATCATGTTCGGTTCTGTCGAAGATACTCGCAGCTGGGCAAAACACATCGTAGCCACGAGAAATCTGCAACAGCAGACAAAAGGATTCACTGAATTCGTACCTCTACCGTTTGTCCACATGGCTTCCCCGATCTATTTGCAGAAGAAGGCTCGAAAAGGACCGACTTTCCGGGAGTCCCTCCTGATGCATGCGGTGGCTCGCATCAGCTACCAGCACCTGGTGCCAAATATCCAGGCGAGTTGGGTCAAAATGGGGATTGACGGAGTACGCCAGTTGCTCCAAGCCGGGACAAATGATTTAGGGGGAACGCTTATGGGTGAGAATATCTCAAGAGCTGCAGGGGGTTCCCACGGACAGGAGCTTACCAGGCAGGACTTCGAGTCGCTCGTGCGTCCACTGGGACGGCCCCTCGCCCAACGCACCACTCTCTATCAGCTGGTCTGATTCGAAAAGAAATAAACTCTACAGACATTCGCATTTAAAATACTTTAGTTCTGCGGCCCTAAAAATAGGAGAATTGTGACCGACAAACCATCGAAATCGGAACCGGCCGAGTTGCTGGCAACACAGATTCTTGACCAAATGGAAGTCACCCGCAATCGTGACGTATTGGGTCATTTGATTGCAACGGCCATTACGATTGCCAGCTCCAATTTTGACCGGCTTGACTTGAAGATCGCGTCTGACTCAATACACGAACTTTCCAACGCGTTTAGAGTCTTCGAACCATATCATCACCAGCGTAAAGTCACTCTGTTCGGCTCTGCCCGCACAAGTCCGTCAGAACCCGCATACGAAGTAGCCAGAGAGGTTGCGCGGCGGCTCGCGCAACAGGGGTGGATGACGATCACCGGTGCGGGACAGGGAATTATGCAGGCCGGCTTGGAAGGGGCCGGACCTGAAATGAGCTTCGGCGTGAACATCAAACTTCCACACGAGCAGACGGCCAACCAGATCATCGCGAACGATCCGAAGCTCGTAAAGATGAAGTATTTCTTTACCCGTAAGGTAATGCTGATAAAAGAATCTGATGCATTCGTTGTAATGCCCGGCGGGTTCGGGACATTAGATGAGGCTTTTGAACTTCTGACGCTGATACAAACCGGCAAAGCTCAGCCGGCTCCAGTCGTGCTTCTCGACGCGGAAGGCGGAACCTACTGGAAGGAATGGGAACGGTTCATCAATCAAGAGGTCATTTCCCACGGATATGTCTCGTCTCCGGATAAGTCGATATATCTCATTACCCATAGCGTCGATGCCGCGATCAATGAGATCGTCGGGTTCTATCGCAACTTTCACAGCCTTCGCTTTGTTGGAAATCGCCTGATCGTTAGAATCAATTACCGAGCTAGCGACGATGAGCTCAAATACATCAATGAAGAATATGCAGATATCTGCAGCGCCGGAACCATCGAACCGTGCGATCCCTCGCCTCAGGAAGTCGCAGATAACGACTATCTCTCGTTAAACCGGCTTTGCTTACAATTCAACCAGGTCTCTCACGGGCGCCTCAGAACCTTTATAGATGCGCTCAACCAACTTCCTAGCGCGCAAACTCGAGACACCCTTGCAGAGGGTTAAGACAGAGGCTCGCACAAGATTCCGAAAAAAATGGAAACGGGAATTCGTACCTAGGCAAGAACCAGCCCTGCAAAACTAGATCTTTGGAGCCGACTGGTACTGGGGCGGAAGAAAGCGGTATCCGGCTCCCCTTATTGTCTGCAGCAGCTCAGTCTTGTGCGAAAAATTGATTTTCTTCCTGAGATATCCAACATACACGTCAACTATGTTGCTCCCGGGATCGAATGAGTAGTCCCAAACATGATTAAGTATCTGCATCCGTGACAAGATCTGATTTGGATTGCGCATAAACAGCTCAAGCAGTGCCCACTCCTTTGGAGCAAGGTCAATTCGTACTTCGTCCCGCCAGGCCACCTTGGTTACAAGATCCAGATTCAAATCCAAAACCTGCAGCAACTTTGCAGAGCTCTGATCTGCCGCTCTTAGGGCAGCCCGAATACGAGCTAATAATTCTGAGAACGAAAACGGCTTTGTCACATAGTCGTTGGCGCCGGCATCCAGCCCCTCAATCTTGTCGGAAGTGTCATCCCGCGCGGTCAGGATGATAACGGGACAAGTGAACTTTTTAGCTCTCCAGGAGGTAAGGATTGCCTTCCCGTCTTTGCCCGGCAAAGAAAGGTCCAGTAGGACAAGATCAACGTCGCTTCCCATTGCCGGTACAGAGACTAAAGCTTCATCGCCATCGGAAATCGTCACGGTGGCATACCCCTCAGCCTTAAGACCCTTGGACAAAAAGCTGGCAATTTTTACGTCATCCTCAACAATCACGATATTCAACCCGCCACCATCCTAGGTCTAACGCACTATACAAGAAACTGGAAATGTCATAGCAAATGTACTCCCACTTCCGAACACTGACTCCACTTTCACCGCTCCGCCGTGTGCCTTGGAAATTGCTTCGACAAGAGCAAGGCCCAACCCGGCTCCCCGCTGGTCTCTGCTCGCACCTCGCTCGAAGCGTTCGAAAATTGTCTGCAGATGCTGCGGATCAATACCCGAACCCGTATCGGTCACGTATATATCCAGATAACCATTCAACTCAGCCGCGGATAGTGAAATTAGATCACCTTCTTCAGTGGCCTTCTCAGCGTTATCAAGAAGATTCAGCAGCGCGCCTCTGACCTTTGGCGCATCGATCCGAATCTTGAGATCCGGAACGTCTCCGAGGTGCCAGTCCCGTCGCCCTAATGTCAGGGCACTCGTAAAAACCTCAGCGATAAAGTTTTGCAGATCTACGACGACCTCATTCAGCGAATCGGGTTCGCTCATGCGCTCGAGCAAGAGCAAACCTTCGATCATGGTCTTCATGTAATCCGTCTCAGATATCACCAGTGTAATGACCTCGTCCAGCTCCTCTTTATCCAAAGCCTTTTTGCGACTGATCAACTCCAGATTTCCTCTAATAACGGTCAATGGTGTTTTCAGCTGATGGGATACATCAGCTAACAGCCGCCGCTGGGAATCCATGATTTGGCTGATTCTGGAGATCATCTCGTCAAACGCCATTGCCAAGCGGCCGACCTCATCGGACTCGCCAACAACATCAATGCGCTTGTCAAGATTGCCTCGGGATATCTCAACTGCGGTTTCGGTTACCCTCCCGACGATTTGCATGACACGACGGAGAAGAAAGTAGCCCGCTCCGACAGACAAGACCAGGGCTACTAAAGCCTCCAGGCCAGCAAGCTCCAAAACCTGAGATTCCTGCTTCTGAAGATCCAAAAGGCTTGTCACGCCGACAAGAGAACCAACGGTCTTGCCGCCAACATTGATTGGCGAACCCATCACCAGGTACGGCGCAGATTTGAGACTGCTGGTGATGAATGTCGTCGATTTAGGTGGGTTTGTTAGATACTCGCTTACCGGCTTCAGGCCAATCACCTGAGCAGAATTTGATGAACCCAGAACACTATGGCCAAATATATTGATGAAAACTATGTGCTCGTTTGCCGCAACGTGAGATGCGAGATATGAGCGGGCAAACGTAAAGAGATTCTCGCTTGCAGGTCGAAGATTTGCTGCAGCGGCAAACTCGGGCACCTCACTCCCGAGATCAGAGATGATAACCTTCTTCGCGTGTGATTCATAGGTCCTTGTGACCTGGAAGAGAACGAGTCCCAACGCCGCAGCGGAAATGACGGCGTATATTGCAAGAAGGCGCGTCACTGTGGACAATGTGCGCTTTTGAAACCACCTGGATTTAGACGAAACGCCTCTCCTCAATGCTGCAGTCCCCATCTATTTGACCCCGACAAATAGTTCAACTCCGGACTCCGATTCTTATCAGCTATTCATCACGTCCAGTTCGACGACTCAATTGTCTCCGCCAGCGGAACTCTCTCCATCGCTTCTGGCAATGGTAGTTGAAGTTACAGTCGTTGATGCACCGGAGATCTGTCCTGCTGTCGAGGTAGGCTGCGTAATCTTGGTCTGACAACTGCTGCAGCGGTCGCCTCCATCCGAAGTGCCCGCAGGACGGCTGGCGCCACTCTCAGTTTCCGAAGCCGGTGCAACCGAGGTTGAAGTTGTTGCAGGCGCTTGCAGGGAATTACTCTCGGCCTTGTTGTTGTCAGTCGCGTCAAGTTCGGTAAGCCGGTTCGTGTCCTGCGAGTAATTTATAACGCGAGAGGAAGACGAAACCTCAATAAGCTTGTTGCCCTTCAGTACGAAGGTACCGCCGCCGGCATTCGGGTTCGAGCCCGAGCTTAGCGGGGCAGGCAACGGGGTAGGCAGGATTAAGACACTCTGCACCATCGACGATGCCTGCGTACCAGCAGATACGTTCGAGCTCTGAACTGCGACATAGACGCTGAAGACAGCCATGGCCCCGGCAACCAGCCACACGTACCCATGTCGCAAAAATGATGTGTGAAGCATGAAAAGTCCCTGCTAATCCGACAGTTATATTCTCTATGACCCACGCATAGCTTTGAGTTAGGCAAAAATGAGATTTTTCTCATTTGCCTTCGCCACCCACTCCGTCGATCAGACAGGCTCAGATACTTTAACCAGCATCTTCCCTAAATTAACTCCCTCGAGGAGTTCAAGAAATGCCTTTGGGGCCTGAGCCAAACCACTACGGACAGTTTCATCATAAGCCAATTTGCCATGCCGCAGCCATCCAATTGCTTCAGACAGGAAAGACTCTCGCATATCGCCGTGGTCCGACACGATGAATCCGCGCAATGTCAAGCGGCGCGATACAACCAATGAAATGTTGGACAATCCTGGAGGAGGCGTGCTGAGGTTGTACTGGGAAATCGCGCCACACATCACGATCCGGCCAAAATTAGCCATGTTGGAAATCGAGTCACGGAGATGATCCCCACCAACATTGTCGAAATACAAGTCCAGGCCGTTTGGAGCGAATTCCCGCAGTGCTTGCGATACTGGTCGCTCTTTATAGTTGAATGCAAAATCGAGGCCCTTAGCAAGCAGTGAGTTCACCTTCTCGGGCGATCCTGCCGATCCAATGACGGTTGCCCCGGAAATTTTCGCAATCTGTCCTACCATGGATCCAACTGCTCCTGCAGCCGCCGAGACAAATACCGTATCGGAGGGCTTGAGCTCACCGATACGGCGTAAACCCACAAATGCGGTGAGACCCGGCATCCCTAATACACCAAGATAGGCAGAGAGGGGGGCTTGATCTGAATCAACTTTGGCCAACTTAACTGCGCTAATGTTGTCAAACTCTCGCCATTTGAAATCTCCCATGACAAAATCACCTTCGTCCAACGAGGGATCCATGGATGAGACCACTTGGCCAATACCGCCGCTGCTTAATGGCTGATCGAGTTCGAACGGAGCTATATAGGATTTGCCAGCGCTCATTCTTCCACGAAGATAAGGATCGACCGAAAGCCAAATTGTTCTCACAAGGACCTCGCCTTCCCTTATGCTGTCGAGTTCAATGTCGCGCATGGCAAAGTCGGTTTCTGTGGGCCATCCAAGAGGTCTGCTGAATAGGACAATCTCCGGGGTCTTCATTCAATACCCTTTCTTGGCGCAGCTATGTCAGTCGTTGGGTGAAGTCGCCATGAGGTAGCTGGCCAAACTCTTCAAAGATTGAAACCAATGACAACAAACTCTTTGCAATAGTAGTTGACCTGGCTACATCAAGGGGGGTGAAGTCTTCGTTAACGCCGGTAAGGACGAGACCAAAATGAACTCCCAACACTTTTGCAAACTTGCCATCGGTCGTCAGACGGTCGCCCACCATTACGTCGTCGCCAGACAGGTACGGCTTTATTAGCGAAACAATCGCCGGATTCGGCTTGCCGGCAACAAGCGGCTCAGTACCTGACGCATTGGCCACCGCAGCTGCCAGACATCCAGTACCGGGCAGCAATCCATCCGGATTGGGATAAGTTGGATCGGTATTCGTAGCAATGTAGCGAGCACCACCCCTGATCGCCCTCATCGCAATGGTGATCTTTTCAAAAGTGATTCCTGGATCCCAACCGAGCACTACTGCGTCAACCAAACTAGGATCATCTACAAGTTCGATCCCTCGCTGCTGAACTGCTTCTCTTAGCCCGTTTCCCCCTCCAATGAGAAATACTTTGGCTGTCGCTTCAAGCATCGATGCGGCGGCCATTCCCGAGGTAAAGATTTGCTTTTCGTCGGCAACGATTTTGAACGAGCGCATCTTCTCAACGTATTCGCTAGGAGTAAGCAAAGAGTTGTTCGTCACAAAGAAGACGCTTTGTCCTAAAGCCTGTAATCGTGAGATCGCCTCAGAAGACCCCTCCACTTCTTGATTTCCTCGCCAAACCACACCATCTAAATCCAAAATCCAATTCAATGCGTCTCCACTACCTATTTCGATCAGCTACGTGCTAACTTCTGATTCATAAATTCAACTTTAGGTGGAAGCAAAGATCCTTGCACAGATTTAGACCGCTAGCTTCATACCGTTACAATACCGCCCTCGTCAGTACAGACAAGCTGACGTCACCACCCGCCACGCCCCGGCGCGCCGATCTCCTCAAGGATAAAGCACCAGGCTACTACGTATACCGGATGACATTTGAAGATCTTACCGGAACTATCCGACAAGTTGAGGGCATATTTGGCATCCTCGAACTCAGTCTAGTTGAGTTCAAGGAATGTACTTTGGATCTCGAAGCCAAGACTCCCCACATCCGCGACCACATTCTTATTCATGAACAGACGATTCCGGCGGGTACTGAAGTCACGTCAGATGATGTTAGCCCTTTAGTGGGACGACCGGGAACCGGGCCGATATGGGGAATTTCCCTACAGAACAAGCTAAAGGTTCCGTTAGTCCAAAAAGGTTCAGTGCTCGCCTCTGCTACAGATTCGTCGGGAGTGCTACATGAAGTATGGCAAATCGTTGACAGCTCACAAATGCAGCGAATTTCGGTCTCCGTTGAAACCTCTCAGCTCATAATCGCCGACGGACATCATCGTATCGCCCGAGCAATGAAAAAACTGTCTGTATCGCAACAGCAAATCAAGGTCAGGCTGCTGTCTTTCATAACAGATATTGCCGAGCTCCAGGCCGAAATCCGACCGATACACAGGTGTTTTAAGACCAGGCTGGACCGAGACGAAGTGCTGAAGCGACTGCACCAGCATTTCGAAGTAAAGCCTTACAACGGTACTACAATGATGCGCTACCAGGATCTTGACTCACTAATTGTATTGCTAGACGATTTCGCTTTGAGCGTAAAACCTTTGGCGGCAAATGGACTCAAAGATGATGCATTCCTATCGCAGTCAATCGCCATACTTCTAGAGGCCAGGTCAACCCAGTACTTGACCGATATCGGCAAGCTGAGGGGAAAAGTTATTTCAGACTCGACAAAAGTAGGGCTCATCAATCGCCCGGCAAATATCGATCAAATCCGCGAGGCGGCAATGAACCACAAACCCTTGCCGCCTAAATCAACTATGTTCTACCCTAAACCTTTGCCCGGTCTAATTCTTGGTGACCAACTGGATTTTTAGCCTTTGTCGTCGGCTCAAGCCAAAAAGGGGCCCTAAATCTAAGCAATCGTGATAGTTGAGTCCAGATAAACATCTTGTATAGCCTGGATTAAGGCCACACCCTCCGCACGAGGGCGCTGGAAGGCCTTGCGACCCACAATAAGGCCCTGCCCGCCAGCCCGTTTGTTGATTACAGCGGTACGAACTACCTCAGCGAGATCGGATGCACCCTTTGACTCGCCACCGGAGTTTATTAGTCCAACCCGCCCGGCGTAACAATTAACCACCTGCCACCTCGTGAGGTCTATGGGGTTATCGCTGGTAAGCCGCTCGTAGACGAGCTTGTCGGTCCTGCCAAATTTTAGAGCATTGTAACCGCCATTATTCTCCGGCAACTTTTGCTTTATGATATCGGCTTCGATTGTCACTCCCAAGTGATTCGCTTGCCCTGTCAGGTCAGCAGCGAGATGATAATCCGCCTCATCTGTCTTGAAGGCCGGGTTTCTCAGGTAGCACCATAACACAGTAAACATTCCGAGGCGATGGGCCTCGGCGAATGCGGTCGAAACTTCCTGAATCTGTCGGGTGGCTTCGCTCGACCCAAAGTAAATCGTGGCGCCAACCCCGGAAGCGCCCAGATCGGCCGCCTGTCTCACCGAGGCAAACATGACCTGATCGGCCCTTGCCGGGTAGGTCAGTAATTCATTGTGATTCATTTTTACGATGAACGGGATCTTGTGGGCATAACGCCTCGCGACGATCCCAAGCCCGCCAAGCGTTGTCGCAATTGCCGAACACTGCGCCTCTAAAGCGAGCTCCAGGAGATTTCTAGGATCGAAATACTCCGGACTCTTTGCGAACGATGCAGCTGCCGAGTGTTCTATGCCCTGGTCAACTGGTAATATTGACAAATAACCCGTACCGGCGAGCCTGCCGGTATTGTAAACGTGCGCCAAAGATTTCACGGCAGGAATTGGCCGGTCAGTGTCAAGAAACACGCGATCTATAAAGTCTGGACCGGGTAAAGTTAGATCGCTCGACTTGACAGTATCGCAATTGTGCGACAAAAGGACGTTCAACTCATCACCAAGAAGTTGTTCTAGATCTATACCCACTGCCATCTCCTTATCGAATAACCCACAATATTCGTAGGCTGCTCAAAAGCATAAGCATAGAGGACAAGAGCAAGACACAATCAGCCGAGATCAGACAATCTCTCTGCCACATCGAAAAACTTGGCATCGTGCTTAATTATTCGGGAAAATAGCAATCGTGCATGGTCTAGCTCGCCGGCGCGTTCATATAGATCAGCGAGCACATACCATTGGCGCAAATCTACGAAGGTTGGTTTCCTCTTGATAGTTAACGATCGTTCCAGGATGGAAATGGCCTTTGACAATTGACCCTGGTCAGCTGCCGCACCGGCGACTACAATCCGTCCTTCTCCCACGATCTCGGCCGAAGGAGAAGCGGCGGCCAAATCTGACCAAATCCGCTCAACATCCTGATATCTTTTTTGGGCCCGATAGCAATCGGCCAGCACCGGATACTGATCAAATGAACCCGATCGCTCGCTAAAGCTTTCGAGGACTTTTATAGACGCTGCCCATTGACCCACTCGATATAAACTCAACCCATAAAGTTCCTGGGCCGATAACGAGTCGGGAGCGATGGTTAAAATCTCTTCAAGAATTCGTTTTGACTCCGCATACCTCTCCCGTTCGTATGCATCTACAGCGGATACCAGTAGTTTCTGGATCTTAGTTCTCTTAGCTGGCGTCAAGGGAAGGGTTACTTCCTTTTCAAGCAGCCTTTCAACCAGGTCAGCACTGACTCGCTGCCTTCTGGTCTGAGTCGCCCTAATTTCCTCGGCAGGTGCCGTCTCGTCCAACTGGACGAATCCATCGGGTACGAACGCTTCAGGAGCACCGATCGAACGCGTACTCGAACGCTCTCTGTTGCGGTCCTCTCTAAAATCGACAGCCTTCACTGCTCCTTTTCGGGAAATAGCTCCCCACGTCTTTTGCGCACGAATAATGCGGCCCTTGGACGAACTCTGGCTTCGGTCGCGAGGTGGTCGAAACTCTCTGTTGCCTTCGCTTCGGTCGCGAGTTGGTCGGCCTTCGCCGTAGCGCTCATTCCGGTCGCGAGGTGGTCGAAACTCTCTGTTGCCTTCGCTTCGGTCGCGAGTTGGTCGGCCTTCGCCGTAGCGCTCATT
>DAHVRV010000001.1:0-150315 GCA_027322285.1 Actinomycetota bacterium | reverse complement strand
TAGCCGAAAGATGGCTAGCAAATTCATATCTCGTGGCCAACGAGCAGGAATGATGAGGACGCCAAAGTAGTTTTGGTTCGAATTCGGTCTTAGCCGGCTCACCCGGGTTGGCTAAGACCGCAATGGTGGTGTCCTACAACAGGAATGAAACAATGGTGAGCAACATCCCCGCTCCAAGCGCCACAATGTAAATAGGTTCCACTGCGGCCGTTGAGGCTGCCAGCACACCTGCAGTAATCCTCCCAGGGCTACTTTGAAGATGCGACGATAAATATTTGGGTAGCAGCCAAAAAATTGCGCCATTGAACAATGAAAATCCGACAAACCAAAGACCGATTTTTCTAAGAGTCCGATTTTTCTTAGCCGAAAGAATCAACGAGGCAACCAATAGTGCGGCGGAGGCATACAGCGAAAATTTCACAGTGCTGTTCAGCCATCGGTAATAGCGTCCAAATGAAGGAATTGACGAGTTCGCGATTGTAACGCTGAACGGCGTAGCTTCGATGAGCTTTTTCTCGGCAAGATTATTAGGCGCAACGATCTCTGCTACCGCCGACGACAGCTCCGGTCCGCCTATCACGATGGGTCCGCTGTTAAATCCGATGAGGTGCTGTTGGATCTGCGTCGCCGCATTTCCGAGTTCGCTGACTACTGGGGGTTCAGTGAGTCCCTTGTCGACGGCCGATTTAAGGATATTTGTCGGAATCTGGGCTAAAACAGGATTCGAAGTTTTAGCTGACGCGACGATCAAATCGCTGACCGCAGATCTGACGGATGGATTCTTGAGAGCATTAGCAGTGTATGTCGAGACCTGTCCCGAGAGCTGAATACTCTGCCGAAGCGCAACCGAGGTCAAACAGACCCATGCGAAGGCCAGACCAATTACCAAGAGAATCCCGGCAACTCTTTGCCTTAAAAACTTCAAAGTGCAAGACTCCCTCGGAAGGTCTTGAAGCTATCTCACGCTAAACGATATTATATTTGCTGAAAATCCTGAACTGGCAAAGAGGTTCTAGCGGTGGTATTTAGTTTCTTGGATGCGACGCGAGGCTACTTCTTCACGAGCTTTCTGGCGATCACTTTTAATGAAAGCGTTTCATCTGCTCCCTCGAAGATCGAGAGGACCCTTGCGTCCACGAAGAATCTGCTTACCGAAAATTCTTCCGCATATCCCATACCGCCGTGTATCTGCATTGCCTCTCGCGTAACCCACTCGGCTGCACGGCAAACATAGGCCTTGATCATCGAAGCTTCAAGAGAGCCCTCACCTTTCGCCATTAAATTAGCCACATGGTAGGCAAATTGTCGCGATACCTGAATCATGGCGGCCATTCGACCTAATTTGGCCTGCGTGAGCTGGTAGTCGATGATTGGCTGTCCAAACACCTTTCGATTGTTGGCATAATCGACAGCTGCTTCGTATGCGGCCTGCATCACTCCAACGGCTCGGGCTGCCGTTTGGATTCTTCCATTCTCGAAGCCCTCCATCTGGAAGTAGAAGCCTTTGCCAAGCCCATCGTCAAGGCCAACCAATGCATCGGAAGGAATCCACCAGTTCTCAAATGAGATCTCATAAGAGTGCATGCCTCGGTAACCGATAGTTTCAATCGGCCGACCTTCCATCCTTCCGGTCGTTCCGGACGGGCGAGGATCCTGATTGAAGAGAAAGCCTTTTCCTTCACCTCGAGGTTTTTCCACTACGAAGAGAGAAAGTCCGCGGTGTGCCTTAGAACGGTCTGGATCGGTTCTTGCAAGGAGCATGAGCACATCCGCGCGGGCAGCGAAGGTACACCAGGTCTTCACTCCATTGACGAGCCATCCATCTTCCGTCCTGATTGCCGAGGTGGTTATGTTTGCTACGTCGGATCCATAGTCTGGCTCGGTGACTGCTACAGCAGCGAGAACTTCGGCCGTTGCGAGCTTTGGCAGCCAGTAGTTCTTTTGATCTGGTGTCCCACCGCGCATGAGAGCTCGCGCAAGAATTTCCGGCCTGGTGATCAACGAGCCACCGGCACCAAGTGATGCCCTGGAAAGTTCTTCGGTTGCGATGATCATTGCCGTGTAATTGTGTCCTTCGCCAGCCGCAAAACCGCCAAACTCTTCTGGTATTGATAGACCGAAGGCACCCATATCCGCAAGTCCGGAAATTATATCCTCGGGAATATCCAGATTTTCCCGGTGAATTTGATCGGCTCGAGGAACGATTTTGTCATTGGCAAAACGGCGAAAAGCATCTCGGACCATTTCAAACTCAGGATCCAGATGCAACGGGCCTGACTCGGTCGCCACAGATGCTACAAAATCCGGATTCCGGTATTTGGTTGCGAAGGCACGCAGCTCGTCAATGGCCCCTGCCTCTACGTCCCACTCCAATTCTCTTGCGAATGTTTTGGATGCGAGATCGTGGACAACGTCTGCGATGAAAACGCAAACCAGCTTGCCCTCGATTTCCCCCTTGGCGCCATAGTCGAGTACCGCGCGTGAGGACTCGACTCCTGAAGCGATATGTGCAAGGTCGTAGGCTAAAACCTGTTGCTGATCTGGGTCGCCATCAGCTGAAAGCCGTAGGATTGCCTTGTCGACAATTTGCTTAGCTTTTTCGACAACCTCTGCTGCGTAATGGATATCTGGCTCGAACATAGACCAAGAGTATACCTTCGATCCGGTGCCTTGCTAATTGGCACCATGGTTGGTGGACAAAGAGCGTTACTTTGGGACTCGGGCGATGGTTGTAACCAGGGGTGGCAACATGACCGGCTCGTCAGTAACGAGAACGTCGGTCATAGCCTCCAGATATCTGGATTCCGGGGTATCGCCTAGTCCGACCGGCGCTTCGGCCCAGCAGTCTGTCATTTCAAATCCAAGTTGGCGTATAATGCGAGGAACCATAATTCCGATATCCGGATGTCTCATGGTGCCGTTCAAGGTGCTCATCGGGGATTCGCCGATACGCCCGGCGGAAGTGACAGCCTCCTGGATCACAATCCAACCGTTGTCTTTTACGACGCTCGCCATCCGCTGGATCACGATTTTGGGGTCAACAACCTGCAGGAGCAGGAATCTGCAGAATGCCACGTCGACTTTCTCGGGTAGCATCATTTCTTCTGCCGCCTGGGTAAGTGCTATAACCTGGGTTTCACGAGCCGCAATCTCAGCTACCTGGTCGCGGCGTTTCGGGTCTATATCGACCGCGAAGACTCTGCCGGATGGCCCAACTATTTTTCCCAGAGCAACGCTGACGTCCCCGCCTCCCGCTCCCACATCTACGCACGTCCAGCCCGCAGCGATTTCCAGTCGTTCTGTCGCAGTCTCAAGAGGTCTGCGATAAACATCGTCTCTTAGCTCAATAGCTATACGGTTCGCCATAACTTTAAGCTAGTGTGGTAACCCGTGAATGCGACAATGTTACTTTGTGATTCTGCGTTGGTTGCAGAAGGAAAGCTGTTCATTTTGGGCGGTGGATGGTCGGTTATCGGGCCTCAGCCTACTCCAATGGCAATAGCTTTGAAGTTAGACGTGGCCTGGACTGAGCTTGAGGATGCACACCACTGGGAGATGTTTCTTGAGGACGCCGACGGCAAGGAAGTCATCTTTGATACTCCTGAGGGGCCAAGGCCCGTTGAGGTAAGAGGCGACTTTCAAGTTGGTCGTCCGCCAGGGGCGATAGAGGGTGCCCCCGTTTCAGTCAATCTCGCTATCAATATTGGCCCCCTTCCATTTACACCCGGCCAACGCTTCAACTGGAAATTGGTTGTTGACGGCCATGCCAAGGAAGAATGGGTGCTGTCATTCGCGACTAGATCATTGGATGAGCCTGGCCTTGGTCAGATTCCGGGAGTTCAATAACTATGACAATTCATGACAGACCCTTTGGGGCTTACCTTGAGGATTTCCACCCTGGTGATATATTTCGTCACTGGCCTGGCAAGACGATAACTGAGGCGGACGATCATCTTTTTTGCATGATCACTATGAATCACCATCCTCTGCATACGAACACCTATTTTGCCGAGAACGAGACAGTCCAGAAGAAGAATGTTGTTGTGGGAAACCTTGTTTACTCACTGGTGCTTGGCATGAGCGTTCCGGACATTAGTGGCGCGGCAATCGCCAACCTTGAAGTGGAGTCGCTCAAACATCTGCACCCCACTTTCCACGGAGACACCATTTATGCCGAGACAAGAGTCCTGGAGGTTTCCGAATCCAAGTCGAAGCAAGATCGCGGAATCGTGTCCGTGGAGACAAAGGGATTCAATCAGGATGGGCTAGAAGTTTGCTATTTCAAGCGGAAGGTGATGGTTTGGAAGAGGGAATTTGCACCTGCCCGCCAACGTCCCTACACTGATGCCAACTGGAGTTAAAGCTTCACGGCCGCGCATTGATGGCGGTGTTGCCAAGTTGGGCTACTGGCGATGCCAAGTATTTTTTATAGTTGACATCGGACGACTTTACTTTTAGCTAGGAAAATGCATTGCCGCAGTTGCTCTTTTTGCGGCTGAGGTTGCCGGTGTGATCAACTTGCAGCTCCTGCTGATGCACGCCGAAGTCTTGTTCGAGTAGGTGGATTATGGGTTCCTTGGATTTGTGGCTATGGTAGTGGGTACTCATGGCGAGGCTTAAATTTTTTGGAGTCAGAGGGTCGCACCCGACTCCAGGGAAAGATAACTCGGAATTTGGCGGGAACACGTCCTGCACGGTGCTTTATTCTGACGCCGATGTCGCAGGAGAGTTTCCCATAATCATGGATTTGGGAACTGGTTTGACGTGTTTCGGCGAAAGCCAGCCTCTAGATGGTTCATTTCACGGTGTAGCCTTGCTGACTCATCTTCATTTCGATCACATTCAAGGTCTTCCGTTTTTTACGCCAATCGACCGGCAGAATGCTCGGCTGGTCATTTACGGACCGAATGAGAATGGCGTCTCGTTGGCCGATAGTTTGAATATTTTGGTCGGCCCTCCGTTTTTTCCGGTAACGCTGTCGGATTTGAGGGGCGACATTGTCGTCGAGAGCATCATGGCCGAAGAAATCAAACTTGATCAGCCGGGGAGCCCGAAAATCTATTCTCGCGCGGTGGATCACACGAACGCGACATTCGGTTTCAGGATTCAAGTTGATGACAGGGTGATCGCGTATGTACCCGACCATCAGGCGCCACTGGATAATGCAACGGTAAGCGATTCAGTCTTGGAGCTCTGCCGTGACGCCGACCTTTTGATTCATGACGCCCAGTACACCAAGGAAGAATTCAGCGGGAAGCCGCACTGGGGCCATTCGACCTACGACTTCGCATTATCGGTGGCTATCAAGTCGAATGCCAAGGCACTAGCTTTTTTTCATCACGACCCTCGACGGTCAGATCTTGAGCTGGGGAAGATCGAGGAAAGTTATCGGAACTCTTTGTCACCAGCCGGGCTGCGAATCTTTGCAGCCCGTGAAGGCAAAACTCTGCAAATCTAATAGTTTTGGATAAAAGAGTAAAATTCCTAGGTTGAGGTCGATGGGTGGAAAACGAATTTAGCGTCGAAGATTATAAAAAGGCTGTTGGATCATTCGTAACAGGGATCACGGTGGTAACCGCAGTATCTGGAGAGGGTCCAGTAGGCTTCACCTGCCAAAGTTTCACGTCGCTTTCACTGGAACCCCCCACAATATTAATTTCGGTTGCGCAAACCTCCAGAACATTTTCCACAATTGCTTTGCATAAAAAGTTTTGCGTGAACATCCTTGCCGCAGGGTCGGCTCGTCTTGCTCGCGATTTCGCATTCATGGACCCCAGTATTCGTTTTTCAGCCCATTCCTGGATATCAAGCGCAGCAGGCAATCCCATCCTGGGGGCGGCGATGAGCTGGCTTGACTGTGAACTGATTCAGTCAGTTGAAGTCGAGGATCACCTCATTGCAATTGGAAGAGTCATATCTGTTGGGTTATCAAACGATAATGTGGAGCCGCTCACCTATTTCAAGGGATTGTTTGGCGAGTTCGTTCAGCTTCAGAATCTCTAACAGCCCGTAATTCCCTTCCTCGCCCGACAGGGAGGGGATTGTTGACTCGAGGAAGAGGCCGATGCCGTGGGTGGCTAATAGTTGCCCAATAGACCATTGTTCATTTAGATTGCCTGCGGACGAAAGTGTTTGGGGTGATCTAAGGAAGGTACAATTCCCCCATTTGTTCTGGGTGTTGGCTGTAGACTTCGGCGATGCCGGAAGGTGCGGCTTGGTCTATCCTTGTAAGATCTCTGCGGAGACTGTCAGTGTGCGCAATTGGATGAGGTTGAACATGGCGAAAATATACGAATCTGACCGGATCGCAGATGTAATGATTGTGGAGCCGCAATCGTTTTCTGACGAACGAGGGCGTTTTCTCGAAAGCTATCGGAGGTCGTGGTTTCCGCTTGGCCGCGAAATGGTTCAGTCGTCTCGATCGGATAAGGCGGCAGGTTCTTTGGTCGGATTGCACTACCACTTCCACCAAGCTGACTACTGGTATGTGTTGAGTGGCAGAGCGCAGGTAGTTCTCCATGATTTGCGCCTGGGCTCAAGTACCGAGGGTAAAACCCTGGAGATCGAGGCGGGAGATAACTACGGAATTGGAATATTCATTCCCCCCGGTGTTGCACATGGCTTTGCGGCTATTACCGATATGACCCTCACCTATCTCGTGGACAGCTACTACAATCCATCAGATGAGCTGGGAGTGGCTTGGAATGATCCGGAAATCGGTGCAAACTGGATCGTGGAGTCTCCCGTATATTCACAACGTGACGCGGACAATCCTTTAAGAAAAGATATCGCAGAGTATTTTCTGCCACGTGCAGTGATGCGAACCTGATCAGATACCATTTAATGTGAGGATTAACTAGGAGCGGCTTAGCGTCTTCTAGGAGAATTCTTACTAATTGCCAAATATTGTGAATAACAGGGCCTTATTATTGTCCTTGCTCTAGCAACGCTAAGTCCGGAGGTTAGAGTTGGCTTTATTAGTTTTGGCATTTTTTGCGCTAATCATTTTAAGCTTTCTTGGAGCGATATTCACTTCAAAAGTTCGATCTGAAAAAAAATCCATTGCAACCTTTCATGAGCAGATGGGTCAGCTGTCTGGGGTGGTTAAGCCAGACAGCCACGCAGAAGATGCCAGTTCAGAAACGAATAACGAACTGTTTGCTCCGGCTCCATCTCACGTTAGAGTGCTAGGGAAAGCCAACACTTCCAAATCTGCTGGAAGTGGCAAGAGGCGCAGTTACCGGGTAGGAACATCGACTGCTTCCAACGGGCGTGGCAGCCGCTCGTCGGCACGCGGTGGAACAGCGAACTCTTTGTCCGGTCAACCAAGATCGGAGTTGATTCTAGGTGCAGAATCTAAAGCGTCGTTTCATGAACTCAAATCTGCTACGAACAGTGGCGCTTCGCAGGTTGATTCTGGGATCGAAGAGGCTTTGCCTGCGCGGCGGACCCGTCTGAGCTCGAGCGCTCGGCCAGCGGGATCTCCATCACACACTGAGGTCCTGCACTTTGATGATAATGTCGTGGACGCCGCCGGTGAGCAAGTCGACTTAGATCCCGTTTTGGGATCTCGGAAGCTGAATGCCAAGACGCTAGCGGTTGCCTCGGTTGTGACACTGGTGGGACTTGGTATGGTTGTAATCGCTCTTAACGCCACTCGTGCCTCGAACTCGCCAAACAGGAGCCCGATTGTCACCGCTGTCAAGCATACGAGCAAATCCAAGTCTGTTACGGCGACGACTCAGCCTCCCCCGTCTCAGCCCGGCCCATTGACGCCTACATCAGCCAACAGCATCGGCGCTACCTATTTCCTCAGTTCGTTACCAGTTACATTGGCCATAAACGCATCAGCCCCGGCATGGGTCGAGGAATCTGTGTCTCCCGGTTCGAAGATCTTGTGGCAAGGTATAATCCCAGCAGGAGGGAGCAAGACTTTGGTCCTGAACAGTTCCATGTGGATCCGCACGGGAAATGTCGGAGTTCTGACAATGGTTGCCAATGGGCGGCCGGTGAGTTTTTCCGCAGCTCCCGGCGTGTATGAGTTCACTTTCAGGCAGGGAGTCAAAGCGTAGCGCGTTTGGTGGGAGCGTGCCGTTTCCACCAAACGCCGATGCACGTATTCTTGGCAAGTTCCATATTGGGCTGTTCTCTTATTGTGGCGGATCGTCAATACAGTTGTTAGGCGGATTTCGGGGCACCAGGGCTTTATGAGCAGATGGTCTTATGCGCCATAATGGGTTACGGCGCGATGATAACCAGCAACAAGTGAGTGCATTTGAGGTGTTGAAAGCTCCGGAGTGCTCCAGACAGCCGAAAGACACAAAAACCCGAGGCATGTCCACCCGAGGAGCAGGGCCGCCGCGGAGCGACCAGGCTGACCATTTCCATTCGACGCCGCCCACAAGGAAAGCGTCACGTCTGCTTAGTCCCTGCTTCGGCGATTTTCACCAAATCCTGTATTGTGGGTAGGTCATTGTCTCCAATTCTCCAATTCTCCAATTCATTGGGTATTGAGCTGTCCGTAGCGGGTGTTCTTCGTGCACACCTAAGTAGCCTTTCGGGGGTACACGCGGAAGTTTCGAAGTATCGCGTTTGAAGCCGGGTGAGAATCGCAAAGAGGCACAGGGTAGACAGAGGCGCCACTGCAAAAGTTCTCATTACGAGCTGGAGCTCGTGGGAAGAATCGACGGCAGTCCCGGATCGGGCACGCAATGGAACCACAAAGGCCGTGTCCAACTCGTCGAAGTTAATTTCTCCACGCGATCGGGAGATCCTCTATCGTGTTCCAGTATCTGCAGCGAGATCGCTTCGTAAGGTGCTATAGCCGACCGGGAGTGCAATCTGTTGGCTGCTTGTTCGAGTTGCCCGCCTGCGAATTATGGTTTTTCATGTCAACGAGGCATCAATTGGAGGAGCTTGCGCTCAAGTGCTAGGCGAGGTCAAGCGCTGAGAGCAAAAACGCGTAGACGAATGCCTCATCGCGCCAAGCATCGTACCTGCCGGAGGGACCCTGGTGGCCGGCACCCATTTCAGTTTTGAGGATCACCCTTGGATCGATTGTTTTGTCCCTAAGTCTTTGCACCCATTTAGCCGGTTCCCAATAGGAAACCCTAGGGTCATTCAACCCGGCTGTCACCAGCATGAAGGGATATTGGGTTTGAGCGACGTTTTCGTAGGGAGTGTACGATTTCATCAATTCATAAATGGATTTTTCGGTCACCGGGTTGCCCCATTCTTCCCACTCGAATGTTGTCAGTGGCAAGGAAGGATCAAGTATAGTGGTCAAGCAATCCACAAAGGGAACCTCGGCCACGATCACTTTATACAGTTCCGGTGCCATGTTTGCTACTGCACCCATAAGCATTCCGCCGGCGCTGCCGCCCCTGGCCGCAATTTTCGACTGGTCGGCCCATCCGGACTCGATCAAGGCTCGGGTGCAATCTATAAAGTCAGTGAAGGTGTTGGTTTTACGATCCAGCTTTCCGTCCAGGTACCAGGCCCTCCCCATTTCGCCTCCTCCGCGTATATGGGCAAAGGCGAATAGCATTCCACGGTCCAAAAGACTCAAACGCGCCGAGGAAAATGTTGGATCGATGGAATGTTCGTATGAACCGTAGCCATAAATGAGTGTGGGATACCCAATTTCGTTTGCCTGCAATTCAGACTTGCACACAACAGATATCGGTATCTTCGTTCCGTCTCTGGCGTCAGCCCAAACTCTGAAAGTCTTGTAACGAGCCCGGTCGAAATCACCCAAAACTTCACTTTGCTTTAGAAGAATTGATTGCTTGGTTTCTAGGTCGATTTCAAACACCGACCTTGGGGTAATCATTGAGGTATATTCATAGCGCAGAAGCTTTGACTCAAACTCCTCATTCTCGCCAATATCGATAGATGAGACCTCTTCACTCTTTTCGACCTCGAAAATCTTCTTTGACCTGAGGTCCACAACTCGCAGGCGAGTTGTGGCAAGGTGTCTTTCCTGGAGTGCCAAAAAGTCGGCAAATACTTCGATGTCCAGCAACCGGACCGATTCGGATGCTTCCAGGTACGGTTCCCATTTGATGTGGTCGTTCACACCTTCTTCAACCACCATCAGGCTGAAGTCTGGGTTATCGCGATTTGAAACGACAAAGAACCGGTCCCTCCAGTGCTCGATCGAATATTCGAGATCCTTCACTCGCTCACTAAAGGGCACTGGCTGCGTCAGCGGAGCGGTGGCATCTATCGTAAATATTTGCGTTGTGGTCTTTGAGGCCGACTCTATTGCAATGAATTTTTCATCCTTCGTGGTTCCAATGCCAACGAAGTAGCCCGCGTCATCCTCCTGAAACACCAACTCGCTTCGGCCTGAGTTTAGATCGAGGCGCCATACCTGATAGGGGCGCATTTGGCGGTCAGTCTTTGTGTAAAAGACTGACAGGGAATCGAGTGACCAGGCAAGGCCGTAGTAGCACTCTTCGAGCTGAACTTTAATATCGCTCGGGTCCGCAATACTACGGACAGTGAGCTTGTAAAGCTCAGATCCGTCTGTGTCGGACAGAATGGCAGCGAGCTCCTCGCTTGGCGACACGGACAGCCCGCCAAGCGCGAAGAAGGAATGTCCGGAGGCCTCGTCATTTTCGTCGACAAGAATTTCTTCCGTTTCGGATCCAACGCGTTTTCTGGCATGTATCGGATACTGAAGACCTTCCAGTGTTTTCGCGAAATAGTAGTAGTTGCCTTTTCGCACTGGCACAGACAGGTCAGTTTCCTTGATTCTGCCCTTTATCTCCAAGAAGAGCTGGTCTTCGAGGCCTTCGAGACCGGAAGTTACGCGATTTGTGTATTCGTTTTCTTTGTTGAGCAGGTCTACGGCTTCTGGTGATTCCCTGTCTCTGAGCCAATAGTATTCGTCAACTCTGTGATCTTGAAAATGTGTGAGAGTTTTTGGCATCTCCCTGGCGCGCGGAGGTATTCCAGCATTTTTGAAGAAGTTTTCTAGCACTGTCATTCCCGTCAAGGCTAGTGGGGATTTCGGTGAATTTTGGGGGATCCGGTTCCTCTCGGTGTGGCATATACAAAAAAAATCGCAGAGTTACTACTATCTGGATAGGGATAATTGTTGGCGCTGCCTAGAATGTTAATATTCGAATCATTCAGCAAGGTGTTCTACGTAGGTTCTGAAGGCGGATCGATTATGTCTACAGCTGATCTAGATCTTGGTAAATATCAACTCGGTTGGGCTGATGTCGAAGACTATGTCTTCAAGCCGAAGAAGGGACTCAACCAAGAGATTGTAAAAGAAATGTCCTGGATGAAGGGCGAGCCTGAGTGGATGAGAGAGTTCAGGCTGCGCTCTCTGCGCTACTTTGAGAAGAAACCGATGCTCCCATGGTTCGCAGTGAACATGCCCGATATCGATTTTAACAACATTTTTTACTATATCAAGCCGACTGAGAAGCAGGTTAGTTCTTGGGATCAATTGCCGGAGTCGGTAAAGCGGACCTATGAAAAGCTGGGAATTCCTGAGGCGGAGCGCAAATATCTCTCTGGAGTGACAGCACAGTATGAGTCGGAGGTTGTCTATCACAAGAACAGGGAAGACCTCGAGGCACAAGGTGTCATATTTACTGACATGGACACTGCTCTCAAGGAGTATCCAGAAATGGTGCGTGCCTATTTCGGGACGATTATTCCCCCCAATGACAACAAGTTCGCTGCCCTCAATAGTGCTGTTTGGTCCGGTGGATCATTTATTTACGTCCCGCCGGGCGTCAAGGTCGAGATGCCTTTGCAGGCATACTTTAGAATCAATGCGGAGAACATGGGTCAGTTTGAGCGGACATTGATCATTGCCGATGAGGGATCTCAGGTTCATTACATAGAAGGTTGTTCCGCTCCGGTGTATTCGACGGACTCGTTGCACTCTGCGGTTGTCGAACTAATTGCCAAGCCGGGTGCCAGAATTACCTACACCACGATTCAAAACTGGTCTAACAACGTATACAACCTCGTGACCAAGAGGGCCCGCGCTGAGGCAGAAGCCCGCGTTGAATGGATTGACGGAAACATCGGATCGCGATTGACCATGAAGTATCCTGCGGTTTACCTTGTCGGCCCCAAAGCAACAGGGGAAGTGCTTTCCGTCGCATATGCAGGAAACGGACAACATCAGGATGCGGGAGCCAAAATGGTCCATGCCGCGCCTGAGACAAGTTCGACCATCATTTCAAAGTCAATATCCAAAGATGGCGGCACATCCACCTATCGAGGTTTAGTCCACGTCGATGAAGGAGCAAAGGGCTCGAAGAGTTTTGTCCGATGTGACGCTCTCCTGCTGGACGACTTCTCAATCTCTGAGACCAAGCCATATATGGAAGTCAATGAGCGTGATGCCCAGATCGGACATGAGGCGACTGTCTCAAAGATTGGCAACGATCAGCTGTTCTACCTCATGTCTCGCGGTCTTTCCGAATCGCAGGCAATGGGCCTGATAGTGAACGGGTTCATTGAGCCGGTAACCAGGACGCTGCCTATGGAATATGCGGTCGAGTGGAGCAGGCTGATCGAGCTGCAGATGGATGGGTCTGTGGGCTAATTTGGCGGGAAAATAATCGTTATCCCTGCAAATGGGAAAATCTCCCTGTTTAGGCAGGGAGTTTTTTCCATCCGTCGATTACATCCATGTCACCAAAGCATTGCAGAATTTCCGAGGGGATTCGCCCCCAGCTCCAAAGATATAATTCTGAGGCCGTTGCTTTGATTGCGGCGTCGGCCTTCTGGTGACCTTTCTCGACCGTCATCACTCCGTCACTCAGATTTACGGTCCATTCTGCACTAATATCCGTTGCGTGCAGGTGCAATGAGCCAGGCAATGAGCCGGTCAATGTCTTTCTCCCGCCGATAGTGACCTCAAGCCTTTCCTCAATGCCATCCTTAGCAAATTCGGGGGTGTATCCGAAGGGTATGGATTCTGCCGGCAAAGATTTTATGGCGCTCACGCTTGGTATGCCCATATGGGCAAGCTCGGCATCAAACCTGTGGATTGCAACTTCATGTGCCTGGCGCCGAATCATCCACTCGAGCGTCATATTCTTTCCTGTCCAGTTCCAAGCCGGATAGTCAGGCGGATGTGTTTGAAATATCTGATAAAGCTTTTCCCAACCGGCAATGTACCAGCTTAAGATTTCTGAAGATTCGGTGGGAAGGCTGACTTCATAGCCCGTTGGGTCGACATCTGAACCTATTCGAAAAGCTGCTCTTCTGTGTACAGATCCCAGATGTTCAATTAGATCCTGGACGGTCCAACCGGGGCAGCTGGGAACGGCGTGGTCAAGCACGGCCGCACACTGGACGGTAAACTTCTGGCACTCTTGTTGAAAGTGGCTTATTAACTCGTTACTCTCCATCACACAGAGTCTTGCAAATATTTTGACTGCTAGCCATAGGTTCTTCCAAAAAACTCAACTTTCTTTCTGCAGTACAGCGGGCTTCAAGCGACGACCGCTTCCCGCCGGCTTCTAGATTTCGGTCTCAGTATCGGAGATATCGATTAGCAGATCGAATCCGAAGGTCGCTCCCTTCGATAGTCCACCACTTGCTACCCATGCGCTGCCCCCATGAGCTTTGAGTATGGATGCGACGAGAGAGAGTCCGAGTCCTGTGCCTCCGGAATCCCTGGACCGTGAGGACTCAGTTCTATAAAATCTCTCGAACACGTTTTTCAGCCCCGATTTTTCAATACCAGGTCCAAAATCGGTGAGCGCAAAGCGTACGATTTCGAATTTGCCTTCAGACGGCACTTCGAAGCCGTCCTCGCCCGCCCTGACGATCTCAAGGCTGTTGAACTGCTCCAACTCGCTTGGTTCAATATGACGAAGGGACACTTTTGCTGGACTGCACTCCGGAGTGTGAAATCTTAGGTTTGAGAAAAGGTTCGCAATTACCTGAATGAAGCGGTTCTTGTCCCCGATTATCCAAAGGTCATCTTCCACGGCGGAGTCAATTTCCCTGCATGGCTCCACGGTTTTGATGTCTTGGGTAAGGTCATTTGCCAATTCGGATAGGTCAACGGGAAGTTTCTCGACCGGCCTATTTTGGTCGAGTCTGGCCAGTAGAAGCAAGTCTTCCACTAAGCTCCCCATCCGGATCGACTCTGATTCGATACGTTCCATCGCGCGGTTGGTCTCGGATTTGTCCAGCATCCCTGACCTCTGCCTCACTAATTCCGCATAGCCTCGGATCGATGTGAGAGGGGTCCGTAGTTCATGGGAAGCATCAGCGACAAATCGGCGCAACTTCGCTTCGGACTGGCCTCTGCGTTCGAGCGCGGTGATCAGCTGGCTGAGCATATAATTAAGCGCTCTTGCGAGTCTGGCAACCTCAGACGCCTGATTGCTGTTAGTTTCAACTCTTGCTGATAGGTTGCCCTCTGAGATTTCGATCGCAGTATCTGCCATTTTGCCCAGCGGCCTTAGGCCGAGGCTAACCAGATAGGTGCCCAATGCAGCCAACACCACGAGAACTGACAGCGAGACTATGAATTCAATGATGACAAGCTGTTTCAGGGTGCTTATCATTCCAGTAAGTGGTATCGCTAAAACCGTGATCGAGCCTGTCGTATCGTTTTTGTTTGCCAGCACTCGATAGCGGAGATTTGGGTTGTTCGTGCTGCGCACATTAAAAGGTCTGCTCAAAGCTATTGAGGGAGACTTGCTGTTGATTGCAGGCAAATTGGGGGGAGATCCAGCCTGTGATGGATTTTGCACGAAGGCTGCAACAAATGTCGATCCATTTCCTGTGACCAGTTCGCCGTAGCTGCCAAATGGTACGAATGCAAATTCGGACTGACTGACATTTTCTCCGAGGCTTGCTCTAGTTAATGAGCGAGAAGCCGGGGTGATCGACGCACTCAGCTGCTGGTCCAGTTTTGTGATCAGAAATGATCGCAGGGCAGAATAGGTTGCGATATCAGCGATCACGATTCCAATGAACAGCAACGAAGTCACTGAAATGACCAGCCTCGCCTTGAGCGACAAGCGACTCCAGCGCACGTCACTAACCTGCTTTGAAACCCGTTTGGCTCCTTAGTGAGTAACCTACACCTCTTATAGTCTTAATCAAGGGTGCATCATCCGAGGTGCCAATTTTCTTTCTGAGGTACGAGATGTACGTTTCTACGATGTTTGCGTCTCCGCCGAAGTCGTATTCCCAGACGTGATCCAAAATCTGAGCTTTCGATACAACTCTTCTTGCGTTCAACATAAGGAATCTCAAAAGACGGAATTCAGTCGCGGTAAGTTCTATGACATTTCCATCTCTGTAGACTTCTCTTGTCTCTTCGTCGAGTTCCAAATCTTCAAATACCAGTCGGGATGACACTGATTTGTCCCCCCGCGTTCGTCTCAAGACTGCTGCGGTCCTGGCTGAAAGCTCTTCCAAACTGAAGGGTTTAGTGACATAATCGTCACCCCCGATTCCCAGTCCTCTGACTTTGTCCTCTGTAGAATCTTTGGCAGTCAGGAAAATAATAGGAACCTGCTGATTTTCCTGGCGAAGCCTGCGTGCTACTTCATATCCATCAAGATCTGGCATCATTATGTCCAGAATCAGTAGGTCTGGATGGAACTGGCTCACTTTTTCGATGGCCTCGCGCCCTGAATGCGCCTGTTCCATCTGGTATCCCTCATATCGAAGGGCCATGGTGACGAGTTCGGTTATCGGCGTTTCGTCATCTACAACTAATACCCTGCCAACTGTGGGCTTGGACTGCAACGACTGCATCTAATGCCTTCCCCTGGTGAGCGGATCAAAGCCTATGTAATACATTACGCGGTTGGAGCGCTGCCTAGGGTTACAATCGCAGATCCGTTGCCGTTGCTATTTGTCCAAAATAAGGTTATTTTGTCACCGGGTTTTCTTTGTTGAATGGCCGTGACCAGCTGTGATGCAGAGCTGATTGTGGTTGTGTCAACTTTGGTTATTACTGAGCCAGCGGTTAGGCCTACGCCACCAGCCGGTGAACCGGGTACTACGTCGACAATCAGCGCACCATTAAGGCTTGAAGGTAAGCCCAACTGCGCCGCAATCTGTGGAGTCAAGTTTTCAATGCTGACGCCTAGAAATGCCTTCCCACTCGTTGTCGGTGTCGTTCCAGAGTTTGGATGAGCTTCTATCTGCTTCACTATTGGCAGAACCGAATCGATTGCTTCGGCGAACCCTATGTTTTGGGCAGGCTCAGATCCGGTACTTGCTATTATCGCGGTGTTCATTCCGATAACCTGGCCGGCTGAGTTGACCAATGGTCCGCCTGAGTTGCCGGGATTGATTGGGGCGTCGGTCTGAATCATGTCGGCAAGTGTGGTCGATCCGGAGGAAATACCATTGGAGCTGGTCGTTATAGATCGGTGGAGTCCCGATACGATTCCTTGGGTAACCGTTGGAAGCCCTTGCAGCGCCAAGGCATTGCCTACGGCAACGACTGAATCTCCCACCTGAAGGCTAGAAGATTTTCCGAAACTGACAGTCGGCAAGTTGGAGACTCCTTGAATTTTGATGACTGCCACATCGTGTGCTGGGTCGGTGCCAACAACCGAGGCGTTATAAAGCTTCGTCTGGTTGAATAGCTGGACCTTGATCGTGGATGCGTTCGCGATGACGTGGTTATTGGTCAGGACTTCACCGTTGGAGGTCATGATCATGCCAGTCCCAGCTGCTTGAAACTGCTGAGTTCCACCGAAGAATCCGCCTTGGGTCACGGTCCCGGTGGTCTGAATATCAACGACCGCTGGTTCGACCTTAGAAAGTATGCCTTGGATATCCGTGGGAGTGGCAGTAGCTGCAGGATTATTTATAGTCGGTGACGCTGGTTGGCTGTTGGATGAACTCAGCTTGGCTACCACCGCACCAGCTGAGCCTCCAAGTACCAAAGAAATAGCTGCGGCAGCTATGACTGCTTTCGAGAGAGGAGAGAGCGGCTTTCGTCGCTTAGAGATTTTTTTCGTCTTGGGGGCGCCATTCCCGGAACCTGAGAGGGGGTAGTCAGGTGCCGGGAATGGCTTGGGGGTAGAATCTTCAAACTCGGCATTTTGTTCGCCGGGTTGATGCATTTCTTGTGTGGTATTGCCAGGAGTTTCGTCATCAGCAGCAGAACTGCTGGCGACCACCGCGTCTGTTTCGATGGTATTCCCTGTCTCAATTTGACCTGATGGTTGGGTCACATCTGCTTCTGCTTCGTTGTTAAGACCATCTGAGCCGAGAAAACTCCCATTGCCTGTCTCAGGGGTTTCTGGATTCTCGTCTCGTTGCCTGTCGTTCGTGTCCACTTTTTATCACCCGCTATTGATACGATCCGATGTTTGCTCTGAATACATCTTGCACTGTGAAGCTTTGAGAATTCTGGGGAAGCTCTGAGTATCTTTTAAAACCTTTACAAAGTTAAGCGACAAGCTGCCTGATATATTCCGCGCGCATGGCAAGATGGAATGGTTGGCTTAGAACAGATAGGGATCGGCAGGGTTGGATTCAATGGCTATGCGGGAAGAATGTAAGCACTTTCAGAGCAGGACCTATCCTTCAGGCGATGTAGCTCGATTTTGCGAATTGGACCTCGCCCCTGAGGCGCCATGGCGTTGTCCGGCTGACTGTCCGAAATATGAACGCAGGCTGGCTGACGTGGCATGGGTGCACGGGTCGCTGATTCCACCGAAGATTGAAGAGGAGCCCGAAGGCAATTCGGAAGATATTTCCAAGGTGCTCCGCGATGCCGAATCTGTGGTTGATTCTGTGTTGCCACAGGTTCTCGACGACGTTATAGGCGATGAAAGGAAATCAAAACGAGGGCTGTTTTCTCGTTGGAGAAAGTCCTAATTGCCAGTGAATTTTGGCGGGCGCTTCTCCACGAATGCTGTTACTGCCTCCGATAGATCGTGCGAGCCAAGTTGAGGCAGGCTCAGCTCAGCCACCAGCTTCAGCTGTTTTGCGATTTCCTGGTCATATAGGCTTCTCAGTACTTCTTTGACGCCTTGAGTCGCCGTAGGTGAATTAGCTGCTATTTCAAGTGCTAAAGATACAGCTTTGTTCATAAGTTCGACTTTGTCTCGGCAAACGTAGTTGACAAGCCCGATCTCATGTGCGGTGACTGCCGAGATATCTCGACCCGTGAAGGCAAGTTCCGCGAGATGGCCATGGCTTATTATCGAGGGCAGCCTTTGCAGCGAACCAAGGTCGGCTATCATCGCCAACTTAGTTTCCCGTAAGGAAAATACCGCGTCTGCGGAACAGAGTCGCAGGTCTGCGTAGGAGGCCAAATCGAGTCCTCCGCCGATGCAGTGGCCGTTCACTGCAGCGATCACCGGCTTGCGACAGGTCGCCAAGGAGCTGGTGGCTTTCTGAAGTCGCTCAATTGTCGCAAGGGCTTGTGTCGGGTCACCAGTATCGCCTCCGGTGAGAAGATCCTGTAACTCCATGAGGTCAAGACCTGTTGAGAAATGTCTCGAATTTGAGGCAACAATAATGACCCTTACGTCCGCATTGTCGTCCAGTTCTGATATCTTGCGTGGAAGTTGAGCAAAAAATGCAGATCCCATGGCGTTTGATTTGTCGGCGCGGGATAACCAGAGGTACCCGATATTTGCCTTTACCTCTGTGAACATGACTTGCGGTGCAGTAGGTTCCACACTGTGACTATAGCGCTATTTTCTCTAGGATCTAATAAATTTAGGATAAATGGGAGCGGACAAATTGGATTTGTGAGCTAATGAAGGTATTTAATAACATCTAGGTGTTAGAAATTCACCTCGTTGCAGTAGAATTTATTTTTGAAATCTGAAAAACTTTTTACGTTTTGCGGCACCTAAGGAGTAACAATTCAACTTTCAAGCACGTGGACTGAAAGTCTTGATAATTCTGTTTCAAACAGCAACCAGTCCCAACGTTTTAGCGATCTAAGGGCGCGTGTTGATTCGTTGGAGATGCCAACGTCCGCTATTGAGGAATGGCGATACTCGGATATCGATGAACTCGACCTGTCAAAATATGCGGTTTTCGCAAATACGGGTATTTCCGCAGAGTTGGACTCCGCGCTGGCTGGTCCGATCCTGGAGGAGAACCGGAACGCTTTAATTATCAAGACTTACAATGGCATCATCGACCCTGGCTTTGCGCCGCCGAAGGGAATCACCTTAGGCGCGACAGACCCTGAGGATATTTCACATGATTTTTCAGCTGCAGATGTATTTTCATACCTAAATGCATTGCTGGCTAGTCCGGTTACGCTCACGATTGGTGCCGACTACGATTCGAGCCGACCTGTGGTTGTGATGAGATATCTTGACGCCAGTGAGGCTGCAGTATTTCCAAATTTGTGTCTGAAATTGGAATCGAACGTCAGTGTCCAGGTAGTCGAGATACTTGCGTCTCCGCCTGAAGCGGATCTCCTTGCGATACCGGTCACCAAGATCTTTCAGGAAGATGACTCTGAGCTTGAGTATCTGTTAGTCCAGGATCTGGGTCCACGCTGCGTTATGATTGGGCATCAGGCTTCAAGGCTCATGTCGCGAGCAAAATTGCGATCAATGTCGTTAGTTGCAGGAGGCAGCTACTCCCGTCTCTTTACTACCTCGACAATTGCGGGTCAAGGGGCAGATTCCAATCTTAATGCCGCATATTTTGGTTCCCGCAGCCAGGTTCTAGACTTCCGAACCCTTCAGGAACACATTGCCAAGAATGGTCGGAGTGAGCTTTATTTTAAGGGCGCTGGAGCGAACGAGTCCCACCTTGTTTATTCGGGGCTAATCAAGGTTGACAAGGGCGCAACATCCACTGATGCCTTCCAAACGAACAAGAACCTGGTTCTTTCAGAAGGCGCCCGTGCAGACTCGGTTCCTAATCTCGACATTCAGGAGAATGACGTGAGGTGCAGCCATGCTTCTTCAGTGGGTCCGATCGATGAGGACCAGCAGTATTATTTGGAAAGCCGTGGGATAAGGCCAGAAATTGTTCAAAGACTTATTGTCTCAGGGTTTTTTGCCGAGATGGCCGTCAGGTCGAAAATCATCGGGGTAAGGAGTATTCTTGCGGCACTGGCTGCGAGGAAGTGGAAGGAATTTCAGAAGTGAGTAAAACGGTTGACCTTTGCGCCAAGGATGAGGTGGAGAGCGGGTCCGTGCGGAAGTTTGCGGTGGACGGCCATGAGATAGCTGTGGTTCGTATCGAAGATGAATTTTATGCAATCGGCGACCGCTGCAGCCACGCAAATTATTCCCTTTCCGAGGGCGAAGTCTTTCTGGAGGAAAAGGAGCTTGAATGCTGGAAGCATGGCTCGACCTTTTCGCTCGCAACTGGAAAGCCGACCTGCTTGCCAGCCACGAAAGCCGTGCCTGTTTACGATATTGCGATCGAGGGCGACAGAGTGTTGGTGGTGATAGATTGAGCCAGGTTCATGTTTTGAGGATAGAGAATCTTCACGCAAACGTTGGGCAGAAGGAGATCCTCCGAGGAATAGATCTTGAACTGAAAAGCGGAGAAGTCCATGCCATCATGGGTCCCAATGGTTCCGGAAAGTCTACGTTATCGCACGTCCTGATGGGTAAGCCCGGATATGAAGTCACTGGTGGCTCGATCTACCTGGACGATGCCGATCTCTTATCTTTATCCGCCTGGGAGCGGGCGGAGGCAGGCCTGTTTCTGGTTTCACAGTATCCGGTCGAAGTTCCGGGCGTGTCTTTGGAAGAAGCACTGGATGCCGCGTTCGAGACCCAGTCCAGAGATTCAAGCAATTTGCATCAAGATATTTTGGCTGAGGCAAACCGTTTGGGATTTCCACTTGAACTCCTAGGACGGTCATTGAATGTTGATTTTTCCGGAGGCGAGAAAAAGCGAAATGAAATGGTCCAGCTCGCTGTGCTTCGGCCGAGGTTTGCAGTGCTCGATGAAATTGACTCAGGGCTGGACATAGATGCATTGAGGGATGTCTCAAAAAGAGTCGAGGAAGCCACCAATGACGACCAATTGGGAGTTTTGGCGATCACTCACTACTCGAGACTGTTAAAGGAACTACGTCCTGATCGTGTCCACGTCCTGGTTCGCGGAGAGATCGTGACTTCAGGCGGGCCGGAGCTTGCCTTGCAACTCGAAAAAACCGGATATGCCGAATTCGGCGTCGAGGAGCCTGTCGCGATGGATGGAAGCAGCATTTTCAGCACTTCTCGATAAAAAGTGACTTTTTTCACTAAATTTCCAATTTGGAGTGTGAAATAGTTCACGTCTTGTATATAGTGTAGGAAGAAGGACGGCGGCTGAGGGGGTAAGGCGGCTGTCAAGGATTTTGCGGAGGGGGCGTCGCTTTCGCGACGATATTGTGATACTGGGTCGGGCAACGCCTGGCTCAGTATCCTTGTTTAATAAGCTATTTTTAGATTGATGGCTGAGCTGGCTGTTTAGCAGGGCACCGAAAAGTTCGCGTCGGCTAATCCCTCCAAGGCTTTCTCGGTTAGCGTTATATCAGCTGCGATTGCAAGGTCTCAACCCACAGAGAACGAGCGGCCATTTCGAATCACGATTTTCAGAGCCAGGATTGCACATTTCGCGAACATGGTGAAGAGGCAACGGTTACGAGCTGCGGTCTTTTGTCCGGGCTTGGTTTGGCGGGTGCATTATTCGATGCACTGAACTAATCTCGGTCGACGGCTCAGGCGCTGCTATATCTTTTTTGGTGGATGGAAACTAAAGTTACTGTTTAATTGCTGAGCGCATATGGAGAGATGGTAGATGAGAGTCCTTGTAATTGAAGACGAAATTCGTTTGGGCGAGGCGCTTAAAAGAGGCCTGGAGGCCGAAGGCTTTGCTGTTGATGTTATCCATAATGGCACTGAGGGACTTTGGATGGCAACCGAAAACCCCTACGATTTGATTCTTCTCGACATTATGCTCCCGGGGACAAATGGGTTCAAAATTTGCGGGACGCTTAGGGAGCGCGAAGTATGGACTCCTATTCTGATGCTAACAGCTAAGGACGGAGAGCTGGACGAAGCGGAATCTCTCGATACGGGCGCTGACGATTTTCTTTCCAAGCCCTTTTCCTTTACGGTACTTTTGGCAAGGATGCGGGCTCTGTTAAGAAGAGGCGCCAAGGAAAGACCAGCAGTGCTCACAGCCGGAGATCTTCACCTCGATCCCGCAAGCCATTCAGTAACTCGAGGAGATGTCGATATAGTGCTTACCTCGAGGGAGTTCTCGCTTCTTGAGTTGCTTATGCGCAGAAAGGGTGAGGTTCTAACGAAAAAGGTAATTCTTGAGCATGTGTGGGATTACGACTTCGAAGGCGATTCGAATATCGTCGAGGTGTACATAGGCTACCTGCGCAAGAAGATTGGAACTCCCTTCGACAAGAGGGTTATTCGAACAATTCGTGGAGTTGGCTACCTTTTAGAGGAGAATGGTGGCTAAGTAAGTGGCTTTAAAGGAGGGACAAAGGAATTACTTCTGGTTCCATCGGTGGCTTTATTCTGTCCGCTTCAAGATCACGCTTGTCTCCGTGGTGGTCGTCGGGGTCGCTCTCTTTGGCGCTTCCCAAGTTCTGCTGACAACGCTTAGGTCGCAGTTACAGAGTTCGGTCGTCAGTCAAACCAAAACTCAAGAAGCTGCGGTGGTTTCCCTGTTGAGTTCGGGCTCCATATCGAACCCGCTACCCCTGCCAAGAAGCGAAATTGCAGTCCAGGTGATTGATTCGCATAATAATGTTGTTGCCTCAACCTCGGGCATTGTTGGGCAAAGCTCCGCGGTTGCATCGTTTGAGAGTCCCAAGACGGCTGTATCTTTCGTTTCGGTGCCCAAGTGGATGTCAGTCGGGGATTCCGATGAATTCAATAAGCGCGCTGTGATGGTCACTTCGACTGTCGGCGCCCCAGGTGGTATGAACTTATCGGTTACCAATGCGCAATCTGACATCACACTGAATCTCAGTCCTACCTCGTCTGATTCTCAAAGCGCCCAGACATCTGGTGGAGGCGCGACTCCCAAGCTCGTCACAAAGACATATCATTCGGTTTTCAAAGTGATGGCATTGGAGTCGATGTCAACCGTCGACCAGTCTACGCAAACGGTGCTAAAGGTGATTAGCATTGCCTTCCCGCTATTGCTAGTTATAGTCGCGTTGTTGGTTATCATGCTGACTTCCCGGACGTTGAAGCCAGTCGAGCGCATAAACAGAGAGGTCGCTTCGATTACTGGATCCAATCTACACAACAGGATTTCAGTTCCTCCATCTATGGATGAAATATCGGAACTGGCGGTGACCATGAACCAGATGCTTGAGAGACTGGATAATTCTGCCGAAAGGTCCAAGAGGTTTGTGGCAGATGCTTCCCATGAATTGCGGAGTCCACTGTCGGCAATACAAGCTGAGCTTGAAGTGGGTATTCTACATCCCGAGGCTACGGACTGGCATAGAACGGCTACCGATGCTTTGGAAGAATCGAGAAGGATGCAGCGGATCGTCGAGGATTTGCTGATGTTAGCGCGGGCGGATTCCGGAAAGGTGCTTGTTCACACTTTGCTGCCTGTAGATTTGGATGACTTGGTCTTGGGCGAGGCGGCGAGGCTTCGGGTTTCGGGACTAGTGACCGTTGATACCAGGGCTGTGAGCGGGGGTAGGGTTACCGGTGATCCTCACTACTTGTTACGGGTGGTAAGGAACCTTTCCAACAATGCCGCTCGCCATGCACGGAGCAAGGTGACATTTGCGCTTCACAATGCCAGCGGGTTGGTGCAGCTTGAGGTTAGCGATGATGGAAAAGGAGTTCCGGAAGAGCTGAGAGAGAAAATCTTTGAGCGGTTTGCGCGCCTTGACGAGGCTAGGTCTCGAGATGATGGCGGATCAGGTTTGGGACTGTCGATCGTCCGCACGATTGTCGAAGCTCACGGTGGTACAGTTGAAGTAACCGGAAAACCTGACGGTTCGGGAGGTGCTCGCTTCGTGGTTAGAATTCCAACGTTGACGTAGCTTTTATCGTTATTGGGCAGCCATTTCATGGTTATATAAGCTTTGGAACCTATTATTAATACACAGTGAAGACCATCCAAGAGATTAAACCCGTAGCTCGGACCAGTAATCGTTTTACGTCCGCGCGAAAGCGCCCCCGCAGGCGTCTAAGAGTTCTGATTATGGCAGCGGCCGTATTCGTTATAGGTAGCTTTACATGGTCAATGGGCAATGCCCTTACGGCAGCTAACCAGCAAAGTGAAGCGGTGAAGGCCGTCGAGTGGGTTAGGGGCCACGGAGGGGGGCAGATCCTCAGGTTGGCCGAGGACGTGTGGTACACGTGGCATCAGCCGCCCAAAGGTGGCGTTCCTCCCAAGGGTGCAATACTTGCTTCCGCACCAACATCATCCACGAGGCATACCACTACTGCAGGTCCTGCGCACCTTCCAACTCCCAAGAACGTCGTACCGTTCGTCAAAAATCCACTGCCCGGGGAGGGAGTGTGGCAACCAGAGGGCAGAACGGTCGGCGGACTTCATGGTCTCTATGTCACCACAATGCGGCCGGATGCAGTTCACACCTCAATTGTTGCGGGTCTAGCCTGGATGGATCCGAAGCTGCTTTCGTTTACCCTCTTTGCAGGTGGGGTCGAGCCGGGTGGAGGACCATGGCCAAATATGGGCCCGATCAACTCTTCTCAGGCTGCGTCATTGGTTGCCGCATTCAATTCCGGTTTTAGAATGCGAGATGCCAGAGGGGGATACTATTCGAATGGACGGACCGCAGTTCCTCTTGTCAATGGCCAGGCATCATTCGTTATCTATTCCAACGGAACTGCCAATGTCGTGGATTGGGGCCGGGATCAGACGATGGCATCCAACGTGGTTTCAGTAAGGCAAAACCTTTCACTGATTGTTGATAACAGCAAGGTGACCCCCGGAGTTTACTCTCCAAACTATCAGCAGTGGGGTGCCACGGTAGGTAATAGCGTACTTGTCTGGAGATCTGGTGTAGGAGTGACTGCCAATGGCGCCATTGTCTACGCTGCCGGTCCCGGATTGAGCGTGGCATCGCTGGCTAACCTATTGCAAAGGGCGGGTGCTGTCCGCGCGATGGAATTAGACATCAACAGTACTTGGGTTGACTACTTTTACTTCAATCCTCCAAACGGCGGATTGGCTGCTCCTTCAAACGGGACTCGGCTTGTCTATAACATGCAGCGTCCTCCTCAGCGATACTTCGAGGGAACTGCCCGAGACTTTATAGCAGCGTTTTCCAGACCCTACAAGAAGTAGGCTGGAGAAGGACCTGCGTTTTCTCCAATCATGAGCCAGTAGCTTTCAAGACCAAGTAGTCGGAGAAACGATGCTTTGCTTTTAGGGCGTAGCTTTGAAAGTATCACCTTCCATAAGAAAAAAATGCTTGATGGGTTGTATCGGACTGCGAATTACAAATATCGCAACAAAGTGGAATGCCAGTTGCGGAGACTGTGGATTCTTAAATCGCGGAATACCGACTATTCGAATTTTCAGCTAGGTTTGAAGTGCCGGTCAGAGTTGTGATGCTGGCTGGCAACGCCAAAGAGCTGAAGCACAAACTGTACAAGGAATTCGTCAGACGCCTTGAGCGCGACCCAGCTTCTCCAAAAGCATTTTTGGCGATCGCCAAACGGCGGCCGAATTTCCGTCCTAGCTAGCCCTGTCTTCCAAGGCCTGAACAAGCGTGTTCCAGGACAGGGTGGCGCACTTTATTCTGACCGGAAACTTGACCACTCCTTGCAGGGCAATCAGTTCTCCCAGTTCTCTTTCGGAGTATTCGACCGGATCAATTACTTCGGCTTCACCGCTGGAGCTTGTCGAAATCGACATCATTGATTTGAAGATCTTAAGCAGGCGGTCGACCTCTTGGAGGGTCTTGCCCTTAACGGCAACCGACATCAGCGAAGCAGACGATCTTGAGATTGAGCATCCCTGGCCTGTGATGCGAATATCTTTAATCACGTCGCCTTCAAGCAGCAGGTATACAGTCAGCTCATCCCCACAAAGCGGATTGTGTCCTTCAGCCTTCAATGCTGGTGGCGTAGGAAATATGCCTTCATTTCGCGGGTTTTTATAGTGATCGAGGATGATCTCCCTATATAGGTCTTCGAGACCAGGCATTGTTTCTCCTTCGTTATCCTAGCCAAAAAATGCCCGAGCTTTTGCCAGGGCGTCCACCAGAGCGTCAATATCGCTCCGATCATTGTAGATATGAAACGATGCGCGAGCTGTTGCCGCGACGCCGAGGTGCCGCATCAGAGGCTTCGCACAGTGGTGTCCAGCCCTTACGCATACCCCGCTTTGGTCAAGTACTTGGGATATGTCATGGGGGTGAATATTTTTGAAGTCAAATGAGATGACTCCTCCGCGATCATTTATATTTCTGGGACCATGGATAATCAAGTCCTTCCCGAAATTCGACTCAAGTGATTCAAACGCGTATGAGAGAAGTTCGAGTTCGTGGTCTCTGATGGCATCCATTCCAAGATTCTCGAGGTAATCGACTGCTGCCGCTAAACCTATAGCCTCCGCAATCGGGGGCGTTCCAGCTTCGAACTTCCATGGGAGTTCATTCGGCGTGAAGCCGTCGAGCGTTACGTCAGTTATCATGTCGCCGCCACCCATAAAAGGTGGAAGAGACTCTAGAAGTTCAGATTTTCCCCACAGCACTCCAATTCCCGTCGGACCCAGCATTTTGTGTCCGGTGAAAGCGAGAAAGTCGAGTCCAAGATCAGTAACGCTGGTTCTAAGATGAGGAACGTACTGGGCGCCGTCGCCAATCACGATAGCACCACGCTCATGGGCCAAATCCGCCAACCGTCTTACCGGGTTGATTGTCCCTAAAACGTTCGAAGTCAAAGCAATGCTTAGTACTTTTGCATTCTGAAGCAGTTCATCGATATTGTGCAGATTCAAGTAGCCGTTCTCATCGACCATTATGTAGCGGATTTCAATCCCGAACTGTTCTTTTGCAATAAGCCATGGCACCAGATTTGCGTGATGCTCCATTTCAGTAAGAACGACAACATCTCCCTTTTTGAGGGTTCCACGGGTCAGCGAGTTGGATAAAAGATTGATCGACTCCGTTGCATTCTTGGTGAAAATGGTTTCACGCGATGGGTTGGGCGCCCCGACAAAACGGCCAATCTTGGCGCGTGCTCCCTCATAGAGCTCGGTTGCGTGCTCAGCGATATGATATACGCCCCGATGCACATTTGCATGCGTCGTGGAATAGTAGTTGTCCATTGCCTGGAGTACCTGGACTGGCTTTTGGGAGGATGCCGCCGAGTCGAGGAAAAAGAGCTTCTTCCCATCATGTTGAGTGAAGATGGGGAAATCTTTTCGGATCTCGCTTACAATCAATGGCCTTGTTTTCACGCCGAGCGTATTCATTCTCTCCATCCCTCGTAACCCTCGGATTCTAGCTTTTCTGACAGCTCCATACCGCCGGAGGCTACGATCCTGCCATTTACCATAATGTGGACAAAATCAGGGGAAAGCTCGTCCAAGATGCGCTGATAGTGAGTTATCAAGACTACTCCGAGATCAGGATTTTCTTTGCGGACTTCATTAACGCCTCTTGCAACCACGCGCAGTGCATCGATGTCAAGTCCGGAATCCGTCTCGTCTAAAATTGCCAATTCAGGCTCGAGCAGCGCCATCTGCAAAATCTCGTTTCGCTTCTTCTCTCCTCCGGAGAAGCCTTCGTTAAGGTATCTTTGAGCAAACGAAGGGTCCATGCCAAGCTTTTGCATCCATTCAATCATCGAGAATCGGATTTCAATCGCAGAGATATCCGCAGCCTTGCGTGCTGATACTGCTTGCCGCAGAAACTGAATGACCGAAACGCCTGCAATCTCCTGAGGGTATTGGAATGCAAGGAAGATGCCTGCCTTGGCGCGGGTATCAGTCGGCCAGTCGGTTATGTCCTCCCCGTGAAAGAGGATTGAGCCGGAAGTTATTTGGTAATCCGGGTTTCCCAGCAGAGTGTTTGCAAGGGTTGATTTTCCTGAACCATTGGGACCCATGATTGCATGGACTTCTCCTTTGCCTACGGAAAGCGACAAACCTTTCAGGATCTGATGTTCCCCTGCAGCGACGAGCAGGTCCTTGATTTCAAACAGAGAACGTTCCATGAGCTACAGTCTATTACTCCTATGACGATAGGAGAAACCCTCGTTTGAAATAAATTAATTTACTAGGCCCAATATGAAAGAGCATTCATTGGTTCATCGTTTGAGCGCTCGCCTTCCGGCGAAGCGTGAGCGGATCCGAAATACAACCAACCCACTATCATGTCCGTTTCTTTAAGCATGAGGGCAGCTTTGACGAATGGGTCATAGCTTGCATCCCCAGTCCGCCACATAGAGCCTACCTTGAGCGCCGTTGCAGCGAGAAGCATGTTCTCGCATGCGGCAGCTGTAGCGGCAAACTGTTCGATTGCCGGAATTGAGCTCTCCTCGTCAATGGCAGCCCATACGGCGACAACCAGCGGTGCTCTAAGCAGCTTGCCCTGCTCCTTTTCGATTTGGCTGGATGTTGCGGTCAAGCCCTGTCGCTCTAGTCGTGCCTGCATTGCCTCGGCCAAAACCAAGCCAAATTTACTGCGAGCATAACCCTGGAAAACTATGAACCTCCACGGCTTGAGACGGCCATGATCGGGTGCCGATGCTCCGGCTTTGATGATGGTTTCGAGCTGCTCTGGGTTTGGCGCAGGTTCGCTGAGACGGCCTATCGAGCGCCTGTCCCAAATGGCTGACAACATCGGATTGGGCTGGTTCATCTGGCTTGCATTCCCTTGAACTGTTTCAATCGATACTAGCCATATTTACCAACCGCGGGCGATCCATTCGGGGAGGTTAGGCGATTCCTGGCCGATCGTAGTGGATGTGCCGTGACCTGGGAGCACTATGGTCTGGCCAGGGAACTTGGAAAAGAGCCTGTTCTCGATCGAACTTATGATACTTGGAAAATCCCCGCCTTCAAACTGGGTAGCTCCCGGGCCGCCTGGGAACAGAGTGTCCCCGCTGAAGACGATATTGTGCCCCTCAACGGAAAAGCAAACCGAGCCTGGGGTATGTCCAGGAGTTTTGATTGCTCTTAGTCTTAATTTCCCCACCGCAAATTCTTCGTCGTCTTCGATTAGATAATCGTAGCCTGGCAGCATATTCGCATCATTCTGGCAAACTCCAACGCTATATCCAGCTTCACGGAGTTTTTCAACCGCACCGATGTGATCCCAATGACCGTGCGTTTCGACGATTGTTGTGACGCCAAGGTCGTTCGAAAGTTCTAGGAGCTTCTCGTGTTCGTTGGCCGCGTCTATAAGAATCGACTCCTTGGTGTCTGAGCATCTGATGGCGTAGACATTGTTGTCAAGGGGTCCTACCACCAGCTTGTAGACTTCCAGGCCTTCTTCTGAAATGAACGGTATGAATTGCAAATTCCCTCCTAGGTGTGCGTCGCAACTGGACGTGGAGTACATTATTGTCAGGTTTGTTTAACAGGTTACTTGAACGATCTGCGCGACAAACCCCGTCCGTGAGGACGGTAAAGGATGGCGCTAACGGTGAAGCCGCTGCGTGCTTTAGGGGAATATATGTGCTAAACCCGGAAGATAGGCTGACATTGTGACCATGGCGCAGTGGCTAGATATCCAAATCGAGAGCTTCGCGAGCCAAGTGCTCTTTGCCTGTACCATCTATGGGCACAGCCCTCACGCGGATATTACCGAAGTAATGGACATTCTCGCCGAGGTGTTTGCGGTCGCAGGACGCATAGGGAGACCGTGCGCGCTTGTGCGCAGCGGCCCGGCGGAGCGCCAACTCCTGGAAGAAAAAGCGGCATGATTCGCCGCCAATCGGAAAGCCCCATTCTTTCGGAGGGGGAGGAAGTCAAGCATTAACCATCCTGAGAGATGGTAAGTAAAGTTCTAGTCGGCATGGGAGCTGAAGTGAATTTCGCCTTCAATGAGGAACAGGAAGAATTCAGGCGTTCAGTTCGCCGCTTTCTTCAGGACAAGTCACCGGTCTCTGAAGTTAGGCGGTTGATGGAGACTGATGAAGGTTTCGATCCGGGCGTATGGAACCAGATGGCAAATCAGCTTGGCCTAACGGGGGTTACAATTCCGGAGAAATTCGGAGGGCTGGGCTTTGGGCAGGTTGAGCTAGGCATAGTTTTTGAAGAGATGGGAAGGGCATTGCTTTGCGCGCCCTATTTCTCCACCGTTGCCCTGGGTGTGAATCTCATGCTCGAGAGCGGGGATGAAGCTGCATGCTCAACGTATCTCCCCTTGGTGGCTTCCGGCGAGGTTCGGCTAGCCGTGGCAGCAAGTGAGTCGCAATCCGACTGGTCGATCGATGAGATCGCCACAATGTCCAACGGAGGAGTCGAGGCGGCTATCAGCGGTTCCAAACCATATGTGGTAGATGGGCTTACGGCAACGCATGTTCTTGTTCTGGCATCTAATCCTGAGGGTACCGGCCTTTACATTGTCGACGGTTCAGATCCGTCTTTGCGTAAAACGCTTCAATCTTCTCTAGACCAAACGAGAAAGTTAGCCACTTTGACCTTTGACTCCACACCGGCCAGGCTGATCGGCTCAGCTGGCGACGGATCTTCCTATTACCAGGGAATGCTGGCCAAAGCATTGATATCTCTGGCATCCGAGCAGGTTGGAGGTGCCCAACGCGTACTTGAAATGGCGGTTGAGTATGCAAAAACGAGGAACCAGTTTGGTAGGCCTATTGGGTCTTTTCAAGCCATTAAACACAAATGCGCGGACATGCTGGTCGATGTCGAGTCGGCTAAATCAGCTGCTTATTATGGCAGCTGGGTTGTGGACAATGACCCAGGCGAGTTGCCGGCCGTGGCTTACTTGGCCAAGGCGTTCTGTTCTGAAGCGTATTTTTCGGCCGCGGCAGAAAATATTCAGATTCATGGTGGTATCGGCTTCACATGGGAACATGACGCCCATCTTTATTTCAAGAGGGCGAAGTCCTCTGAGATCATGTTTGGCTCGCCCGCATTTTATAGGGAAAAGCTCGCGCAGGCCATTGGCATCTAGCGCCTGGCATTTGCTAGGCCGCTGCGAACCGCAACTGGTGCGACATTTCAGGGGTGGCCTACAGCAAGCCCAATGACCAGCCGTTAATCTCGAAACCTGGAGAGGTCAAAATTGGAAGTGGAGATCGAAGGAAATCAGGGAAGCCTCCTTGGCTATCTTTCCCAGAGCAGCCCCAAGGCTAAGCATTCAGGGCAGGGAGGCCAGACTCTTATCCTGAATTTCGGGATGCCTGTCGCTCAGCCTGTAGCTGGAACTGACTTATTTCACAAGGAATTTGTGGAGAGAATCGCTAACCAATCTGGATGGACAGTCCTCTCACTTCTTTGCTCTGGAATTGACGGATCAGCTGGCAGATTTTCGCCCATGAATTGGTGCAGCGATTTGGAGTCCGCGATCAAATATCTAATCGACTCCGACCAGGCTAAATCGGTGCTGCTGTTTGGCTACGATTTCGCTGCGGCATTATGCCTATACGTTGCATCACGGTTCGAGTCCGCAAGGGGCGTGGCGACCATTTCACCAGTTTTCGACCTGGCCGCGTATGCCGAAAGGCCACAGCTGCTTGTGCATCGAGCCCATTCTGTCGGGATCAGGGTGCCAGCGAACTCATCGGAGATAGATCTATGGTCCAAGGAGTTGGAAGAACTGAATCCTGCCAAATCGGCCGAATTGATTGGATCAAAACAGTGGCTCGTGATACATGGCCGTGACGACGAAATCGTGTCTGACGCTGGTCTCAGAGAGTTTTTAACTGTTTCTGGCGTGACCGCGGAAGCCCATACCCTTGCCGCGGGGGAGCATCAGTTGATCTCTGATCCTCGGATGATGGCGATACTTCTCGGATGGATGGAGCGAAATGACTAGCTGGCTAAAGCCTCATCGATCGCGGTCCTAAGCCTCTTTGCTGCGGAGCGGGGGTCAGACGCCTCAGTCAGATACCGCACCACGACGAAGTGGCGAATTCCTCGGGCGACGAGATCTCTAATGCCTTCGGGCTGAACTCCTCCAGTGACGAACACCGGTCTAGGCGATAGCAATGAGGCTTGCTCGGCATAACCGATTCCGGTTCCTACTCTTCCGGGCTTTGTGGGGGTTGCCGATATCGGTCCTGCAGAGATGTAGTCAATATCCTTTGCAAGGCTGCCTTGCAGCTCGTTGTAAGCATGGGTTGAAAGCCCTACCAGCGCTTCTGGAATAATTCTATGCACAAGATCAACATCTACATCGTCTTGGCCGACATGAACACCATCCGCCCCAACTTCGAGGGCAATGTCCGGACGGTCATTGACAAAGAACGGCACACCAAAATCATGGGCGATCTGCTTGATTTCCTTGGCATAACGAATTATCGTCCGCGCATCCGCATCTTTCTCCCTTAGTTGGATTATTTCAACCCCACCTTGGATGGCTTCGGAAACAAATCTGGTTAGGTCGTCTCTAATCCCGGTACACAAATACAGATGTCTTGCGGAAAGATCAAGTTTAGGGCTGCCGTTCATTTGTGCGCTTTGCTCGTGGCTTTCATCTCTGTTTTGAATTCCCTGACTCTAGCCAGCGAGTCCATGTCTTTTATGTCTGCTATGGAGCGGAATGACCCAGGTTCTCCAAAAGGTTCAGATGCCTCCCGCCATCCGGGAACGTCAACGTTCAGCTGCTTTCCCAGCAGCGCTACGAATATCTTGGCTTTCATTGCCCCAAAGCCAGGCAGGTCTTCAATCCTGTTCAGAAGCTCGGTGCCGTCTTTGGCATTTTGCCATATCTGAACCGCATCATTTCCATACTTATCGGCCACGACGCTACAGACATCTTGAACCCGCTTTGCCATTGCGGACGGGTATCTATGCAGCGCTGGCTTTTCGGAGAAGATTCTCTCCAGTTCGCCAGGGTCGAGCGATGCGATATAACCGGCATCCAGTTCTCTGCCGAGACGTTGGCTCAAGAGAAGAGGGGCCAAAAATGCCTTCTCAAGTGTTATCTGCTGGTCAAGCACAAGTCCAATCAGCAGGGCAAGAGGTGAGTCGGAGAGGAGCTGGTCAGCGTCGCGGTTTTGTGCTATTGCGAGTTTTGGCATATTTGGCGTGCTCCTTGGAATTTCGAAAAGTGACATCGTTGGATCTGTTGGCTAAGGCGAATCAATTGAAAAATATGTCAATCGATCGGTATCGGCAATTTAGACGATCGGACTCGAAAACCTATGATTTGCCGTTTAGAGGTTGGCTCTCATGGGATTGACCGTAGTCGGATCGATTCCAAGGCTATTTATGGCATCTTGGACTTCTTCGGGCTTTGCCACTCCACTCGACATCAGCCCGTATAGCACCGAAACGACAATATGGGCGGCATCGATCTCAAAATGGCGCCTAAGGGCTTCACGGGTGTCAGATCTCCCGAATCCGTCGGTTCCCAGCGGGATGAATACCTCGCGAGGTACAAATCTGGCTATTTGATCGGGAACTATTTTCATGAAGTCTGTTACCGCTACTACCGGTCCTTCCCCTTGCGACAGGATTTGAGTTACGTAAGGGGTTTTAGGAGTCGAGGTGGGATTGAGGCGGTTCCACCTTTCGGTATCGAGCCCGTCTTCCCTTAGACCTTTATATGAGGTGACCGAGTATAAAGTTGCGGCGACGTTGTAATCGTTGGCAAGAATCTCCTGGGCCTGCTGGGCCAAATGCCACGTTGGCCCGGAGAAGAGGATCGTCGCCTTGCGGGGTATTTCGACGTTGGAAAGTGTTGGTGGCTCGAGCCACTTGTAGATTCCCTTGATCACGCCCTCTTGAATTTCCTCGAGCGTTGAACCCTCTGGAAGCGGCGGTTGCACGTAATTTTCGTTATAGAGGGTTATGTAGTAGATGCAGTCCCTCGCATTTTCGCCATACATGTCTTCAAAGCCGTGCCTGATGAGAATTCCAAGCTCATAGGCAAATGACGGATCGTAAGCCATGATGCTTGGAACAGTTGATGCCAGTACATGTGAATGCCCGTCGGCATGCTGTAAGCCTTCGCCAAGAAGCGTCGTGCGTCCAGCGGTGGCCGCTAGGAGAAAGCCCTTTGCCCTCGCATCGCTTGCCGCCCAAATCAGATCTCCAGTCCTTTGGAATCCGAACATCGAATAGAAAATGTACATCGGGACCATCGGCTGGCCAAAGTTGGCGTATGATGTTCCCGCCGCGGTGAACGAAGCCATTGACCCGGGCTCTGTGATTCCTTCTTCAAGAATTTGTCCGTCCGTGGACTCTGCATAGGAAAGCAAGAGGCCCGCATCGACCGGAGTGTATCTTTGACCTTGAGAGGAGTAAATCTTCACCTCTTTGAAAAGCGCATCGAGACCGAAGGTTCGTGCCTCGTCGGGGACGATCGGTACGATGCGCCGGCCGACTGAAGGATCTCTTACCAGGTTGCGGAGCATCTTGGCAAATACCATGGTTGTAGATACCGGAAGCTTGGCAGAACCCAGGAGAAACTCGGAAATAGTCTCGATGTTTGGTGGTTCAAGTGGCTTGGACCGAACAACCCTGGCCGGAACTGGGCCGCCAAGAGATGTTCTGCGCGAGATCATATATTCGAATTCAGCTGAGCCTTCCTTGGGCCGATAGTAAGGAGGAAGCTTGTTGTCGAGCAGCTCTTCTGGTATCTCCTCCTGCAACCTCAGACGATCTCTAAGCTTGAGAAGCTGGCCCTTGTTCATCTTCTTGATCTGATGGGTAGCGTTACGGGCCTCAATCTCTGGACCGAGCGTCCAGCCCTTGATCGTCTTTGCAAGAATCACTGTCGGAGCGCCAACATTTTCAGTGGCAGCTTTGTAGGCGGCATATAGCTTTCGATAATCGTGGCCACCTCTGGGCAGATCCTGGAGTTCCTTGTCAGTCATGTGCTCAACCATCTTGCGCAAGCGAGGATCAGGTCCGAAGAAGTGCTCCCTGATGTATTCGCCGCTTTCAGTGGCGTATTTCTGAAAATCGCCATCGACTGTTGTGTTCATTCTGTTCAGCAGAACTCCGTCGGTGTCTTGAGCCAGAAGCTTGTCCCACCCGCGTCCCCAGATTACCTTTATCACGTTCCAGCCAGCACCGCGAAATACCGCTTCAAGCTCCTGGATAATCTTCCCATTGCCTCGAACCGGACCATCCAGTCTCTGAAGGTTGCAGTTGACTACGAAGATGAGGCGGTCCAACTTCTCCCTGGATGCGAGGGAAAGGGCGCCAAGGGTTTCTGGCTCGTCAACTTCTCCATCGCCGACGAAGCACCAGACTCTGCTGGCAGTGGTGTCAGCTATTCGGCGATGCTCAATATATTTGTTGAACCTTGCTTGGTATATGGCGGTAATGGGGCCAAGACCCATAGAAACGGTTGGGAATTGCCAGAAGTTTGGCATTAGACGAGGATGGGGATACGACGAAAGCCCGTTTCCGGCGACTTCCTGGCGGAAATTATCGAGCTGCGTCTCGCTGATGCGGCCTTCCAGGTACGCTCTGGCGTAGATCCCGGGAGATGCGTGGCCCTGGATGAATACCTGGTCGCCAAAGTTCCCGTCTGCCTTTCCCCTGAAAAAGTGGTTGAAGCCAACTTCGTAGAGCGATGCGGACGATGCATAAGTCGCTAGGTGTCCGCCTATGCCGTCAGATAGTATGTTTGCCCGCGTGACCATAACCGCGGCATTCCACCTAATGAACGCTCTAATGCGCCTTTCCATGTACTCGTCTCCAGGAAACCAAGGTTCCTGCTCAGGCGGGATGGTATTGATGTATGGGCTCGACACCGAGGCGGGGAATCCGACCTGGTTCTCTCTCGCTTTTTCCAGAAGTTTCATCATGAGGTAGGTCGCCCGTGGACGGCCCTTGGCATCAATAACTGAAGCCAGTGAGTCAACCCATTCCTGTGTTTCCTCGGGATCGGTATCTGGCAATTGATGAGAAAATCCGTCGAATATCACGTCTTTCGCGCCTCCACTCTTTAGAGATTAATAAAGTAGTCCAAAGCGATTGATTGCCACTTAGGGCACCTTGACAGCCTATGGTTAACCGGATCAGATTCGTGTTCAGCAACTGGTTTTGTATTCATCTATTAATTTTCTTATATGGCTATTTTAATAATCTAGGACGATGTGCAGAATTTAATTGCAGCACCGTACGAGAGGCTCGAGGATGACCTTAATTATTTACACCGACGGGGCATGCTACGGGAATCCAGGTCCCGGTGGTTGGGCATGGGTCAGGGAGGACGGGGTTTCCGGCGGGGGCTATGAGTTGCATACGACCAATCAGCGCATGGAAGCTATGGCAGTTCTTGAAGCCCTGCGAATGCACGATGGTGAGCTTGCAATATATTCAGACTCTGCCTATGTAGTGAGCTGTTTTCAAAGCAGCTGGTGGAAAAATTGGGAAGCCAAGGGATGGAGAAATGCCAAAGGCGCGCCGGTGGCAAATCAGGATATCTGGCGGCCGCTTATTCAGCTCTATAAAGAAAGGCAAAAGGTGGCTTTTAACAAGGTGAAAGGCCATTCCGGCGTTGCGCTTAATGAGAAGGCTGATCAACTCGCAAATGAACAGGCAACGATTGCCGCAGTGCTTGGAAAGAACGAGCCTAATTCTGGCCAAGGCAGGCTTTTCTAAAAGGCAGTTAAGCGTTTAATCCACAACTTTGAGGCGGTCTCTAGCCATTTCAAGCTGGTCCTTGTCAGAATGGTATTTTCACTCTAAGTTTGGATCATGGATATCTCAAAGCTTTCCGCATTCGTTACCGGAGGTGCGTCAGGTTTAGGTGCTGCAACGGCAAAGCATCTATCTGAGCTCGGAGCGACGGTCACAATTTTCGATCGGGATGAAGCGCATGCAAAAGCCAAAGCCGAGGAGCTTGGTGGTTCCGTAGCCTGGGCTGCCGGTGACGTAACAAGCGAATCCGATGTCAGGCAGGCGCTGGAAGGGTCAATGGTTCAGCGCCCTCTTCGGGTAGTTGTCAACTGTGCAGGCATAGGTCATATTGAACGGGTTGTCAGCCGAGATGGCATGCCCCATGATCTAGCGGCTTTCGAAAAGATAATTCGGGTCAACCTCATCGGGACCTTCAACGTTCTCAGGTTGGCGTCGTCTCTCATGGCATCGAATGACCCTGTCGATGATGAGGAGCGGGGCGTTATCATCAATACCGCTTCAGTCGCCGCCTACGATGGTCAAATTGGTCAAGTTGCCTACTCCGCCTCCAAGGGAGGGTTAGTGGGGCTCACGCTCCCGGCCGCAAGAGATCTCTCGAGCGTAGGAATCCGAGTGATGACGATTGCACCGGGGATAGTCGATACGCCGCTGCTTGGCCAGCTTCCCCAAGAGGTACGTGCAGCGCTTGCGGCTGGCGTCCCGTTCCCAAAGAGGCTCGGTACTCCTCAGGATTACGCGCTCCTAGTGGAGATGATCGTGAGGAATGGCTATCTGAATGGAGATGTGATCAGATTGGACGGAGCGCTCCGGATGGCTCCAAAATAGTCCTCGAAATAGCTTAAAGTTATGGTCTAGTCTTGCAAGATGAAATACATTGAGGTGTCGGGCAAGAAAATATCGGCTATTGGTCTAGGTACCTGGCAGTTTGGCTCGAGAGAATGGGGCTATGGCCGGGAATATGCCGATAAGACTGCCATCACTCTGGTTCACAGGGCCTTGGAACTTGGGGTAAATCTCATTGATACCGCCGAGTTCTACGGATTTGGGAAGTCAGAATCAGTTGTGGGAAGTGCCATTGCAGGCCTAAGGGACCAGGTATACGTCGCGACCAAACTGTTTCCGATTTTTCCAGTTAGCTCGATGGTGCTTTCCAGGGCAAAGGCGAGCGCGACTAGGCTCCAGGTCGACTCAATCGATCTCTATCAGTTGCATTGGCCAAATCCTGCAATTCCTATAGCTGAGACCACCAAAGGATTAAAGGAGTTGCTCGACAGAGGTTTGGTCGTCGATGTGGGTGTCTCAAACTTTTCTTTAAAGCAATGGAGGAGAGCTGAAGCGGCATTGGGCCAGGCGATTATTTCCAACCAGGTTCATTTTTCACTGTTGACCAGGGAACCAGAGCTTGAGCTCCTACCTTTTGCCCAGTCGAATAACCGGGTGATAATTGCATATTCACCCCTGGAACAGGGAGTACTGAGCGGAAAGTACGGATCTGCAAATCGACCGAAAGGCATGCGTTCCACCCGTAAGTTCTTTTATCCTGCCAACCTCGATAGGGTCCGGCCGCTTCTGGACAAGATGGCTCAGATAGCCAAAAGTCACAGTGCGACGAGTTCCCAAATCGCGCTTGCCTGGTTGATTGCCAAGCCAAACGTGGTTGCGATTCCGGGAGCTGCAACTGTGGCGCAGCTCGAATCAAATGTCGCGTCGGCAGAAATAGAGCTTTCCTTGGCTGAAATCGAAATACTAAACGAAGTCTCGAGCCAGTTCGATCCGATTGGGCCAGGAGCACTATTGACCGATTTGAAAACACTTATTCGACGTTCGTAGATCGTTTCAGAAACGCCAGCCATGGCTTGGCGCGATCGTCTCCGAACACCTCGTCCAGGAGGTCTGACCTGCATCAATTTTGAATTGGGCCGATGTTGTCATTTGCGGTCAGTATTTCGTTCGGAGCATTAAAGCTAAAATTTATATTATGGGAATTGCTTGCGGCGCCAGAGGCCATATTCAATCGGCCGGCAGTCTAATTTCAGAGCGGCACTCGCGCCAAGTATTGCGTAAGGAATCCCAGGATGAGGTTTATGCTGGTTGTGTTGTGACCATCCCAAACCAGGTCGGAGGCACTAACACATTATAGAGCCGGGATGCAGCGGTGTGCGGATTGTTCTGCTGAAGAGGAGGGGGCGGACGAACAGCTTGGTGACTACGGCGTAGCGGGCAAGTGCCATGGTAAACACCGCGGATTTGAAGACCTATTGAGAACAGAGTGTTGAAGTCTTCCGGTTTTGCCCCGGCTGTTCCGAAGCCATCAATGCCCAGGTAAATTTTGATAAATGGATATTGGCATTTACTAATTGGATTGAACTCGTTTAGAAAGAGAATTGATGCGCAAGTCGGGAGTAGTTGCTGCTTTGCTGGTTGTTGCGGTTTTGCTGGCGGCATGCGGAACTAGTTCGTCAATCACGCAGGTATCCAGCTCGACGATCCTTGTAACCAAGTTTAACGGCCAGCTCAATGTAACGAGTTCGAAGCAATCGTTTGTAGTCAACCTCGACAGCGCTGTCCAGCACTTCAACACCGTGTCATTTATTTCCAAGACTGAAATTGCCGCGACGACGTCCGGAACGAATACATCCGCCATGTTCAAGAGTTTCGATGAGGGTCGCAGCTGGAATAAGATTTCCGCAATACCAGGGACCGTCAGCGAACTTGCATTTCCGAGTTCGGAGATCGGTTTTGCAGTTTCACAGAGCAATGTGAACTCTTCGTCGGATTCTCTCTATTCGACAACCGATGGCGGTCAGACTTGGACCCGCATATATCAAGGTGGGGCAGCAATCGAAGCTGTGGGCTTTCTCAATGCGCAATCCGGATACTCAGTTATGAGGAGTATGTCTTCTACGGGCCAGGGATCAACTGCGTTTATTTACCGCACGACGGACGGGGGTCAGACCTGGGGAAAAGTGCAATCTCCCCTTAGCCCTAGCGTGATTTCAGCTTCATTCAGCTTTGTGAGTTCGGGCAGAGGCTGGCTTCTCGCTGGTTCACCGACAGGAGCGGGAACGCAGGTAAAGTACCTTTACAGCACTGCCGATGGCGGAAAAACTTGGTCTCTGGCAGCGCAAACACAGGCAGCTACAGCTAACTCTTCTACTCAGGATAATAGCTTGCCAGCACTTGGACTGGTGAATGAATTGCAGTTCATAAGCGCTTCAACTGGATTCATGCAACTCAGCCAAGGCGGCTTTCTCGAGACACAAGATAGCGGCAAGACCTGGCAAAATATCCGATTTAGTGGTTTGCCGATCCAATCGGAAAAGAGCGTGATTCAGTTTTCAGCATGGGGTGCGTCGAGCTTTTCAGTCGCGACTAGCAGGACGTCTTTCTGGCTCACTACGGCTCCGAATCAATGGATTCGAGTCTATCCGCCCTATCGTGATGCAGAAATATTTAGCGGGCAAAGTGGGCTTTTCGCACTGTCTGACTCGGGCGCGCTGTCCACCGTGGAGACTTCAGCTATCCAGCAACTGGTGACTTATGTCCCGCCAGGCACGATCCAGATCGATCCCTTTGGGACGGGAATAGTTGCCCTTACCCCGTCGAAGATATTTATAAGCACTGGCGGATCGCACTGGGGCCAAATGCCAATACCGCAGGGCTGGTCCCTACTGCAGGGGCATTTTCTAACTTCAGATTTTGGCGTGGTCGTGGCAAATGTGCGCGGGGCGCCTGGATCTGCGGTACTAGCACTGACAAATGATGCCGGTAGCAGTTGGCAGACGATTCATACGAAATTTTATCCATATTCAATCGATCCAGTGAATGCCACCAGCTGGTGGGCACTGGGGGGCACGGCCGTGACTAATACTGCTTCCCAGGGCAAACTGGGAGGCAAAAACATGATTTGGAATTTGTACTATACGGGAGACGGTGGCAAGTCATGGGATGAATTCATAGCTAACTGGCAGGATGTCGGAGGACTCGATTTCGTGAGTACGTCCGAAGGATATGTTTGGACTCCCGGGAAACTGTACAGGACGGTAGATCGCGGCAGCTCCTTCACTAGCATCGATCTGCCTCCCCAGCTAGGCATTGAGGGCATATTTTCCATGTCGTTTGAACCAGGTGGTGTCGGTTGGTCATTAGGGAGCGGAGGTTATCCGATTTTTCATACGATCGACTCTGGAGTTCATTGGGGATCAAATCCCTAAATCGACGCTCACTAGGTCTGTCTGCAATGACGCGTCGATATGGAAGCCAAAGGACTGGTGAAATCGGTTATCCGTAGCCCGGAATCTTGTCTGCGAGGGTAATGCTTTGCTTTGTGAATACTGGATCGTTTTAGTCTGGACCCGAGTTGCTTTTAGGTTCGAGGAGAAGTGGAACTATTTGCGGTTTGCACATACGACGGATTCAATCTGGGACACGTACCAAGAACTGGTAATAAAGGCATGATTGCGCGCCCTAAAGGCAGAATAATCCGGAAAAGTTTTGCGATACCAATGGCAACCGTTATTTCAGCGTTTTTGATAGATGCTGCGAGCAAAAACTGGGCTGAAAATCATCTTGCCAGCGGAAGAACGATTACGCAGTTGAGCGGCGTAATCAAGCTCAAGCTTCTGTACAACCAAGGTGCCACGATGGGTTTTGGTTCGTCCAGGCCCGTTGCGATTTCCGTTTTTGTGATTATTGGGACAGCCGCAGTGCTTGGCTGGGCCTTGCTCTCCAAATTTATTCCGATCCAGATATTTGCCGGCCTTGCGGCCGGTGGGTCTCTCGGCAACCTCGCGGACCGGCTTTTTCGCAAGCCTGGTCCATTGCGGGGTTCAGTAATTGATTGGATCTCGTTTTCCGGCCAGAGTGGAGTTTTCAATGTGGCGGATGTCTTCATCCGACTTGGTTTGCTGGTCGCAGTCATCTTTTTGATCTTTCACGATCGCCGCGACGTGAATCTCGTCGATAAAACAATGGAAGATTCCAAGAATTAGCTTCTGCTGGGACAAGCGAAGGTAATGCGATTTTGACCGTCTTGGCAAGCAAATCCGGGTAGGAATTCGAACGCATACTTAGGCAGGTGACTATACATGTCGCATCGCTAAATCGATTTTCCGCAGCGGGACTAAGTTTGAGTAATGACCAAAAAGCATGTATGGATTCTCAGGGCTATTTCGTTATGGACGGTTTACGTGTGGGCTGTGTTAGTTCGGAACATGATTTTCGACAAGACCAACACGCGTGGATTTCGGGCAGTTCACATTGGTTTGGCCGGCGTCTCCATTGCGTTTGCGGCTATTACTTGGCGGATTTCAAACTATATGGCGAAGGAAATCAAGGTTCGCAAAAATGGCATTGACGTAACAGCTGGGATGACGCATTCTAATCCTGCAAAGTGAAAGATTCGAATTGGGTACTCCGACTTGCGCGTCTGGTAGTTGGCCATAAGCGAAACCTAGTCCTGGCCTTAGGCGCTTCGATAGTCGGGATGCTGATATCCGCGGTCGTGCCCCTGGTAGAGCGGACGGTCGTTAATAAAGTCGTTATTGCAAATACGGAGCCTATGGCGCCCTGGCTGGCCGTTCTGATCGCATTGGGGATATTCGGCTTCGCGCTTTCGTTCGTTCGGCGATATGCCGGGGGACGATTGGCCTTCGATGTCCAGCATCAGATCCGTAATTCGATATTCGAACATCTTCAGCGGCTGGATTTTGCCCGCCATGATGAACTTGCGACAGGTCAGTTGGTTTCACGCGCAAATTCGGATGTAGGCCTGGTTCAGGGTCTGTTGTCATTTACTCCATTGCTCATCGGGAACCTGGCGATGTTGCTTTTCGCAGTGGTTGTAATGCTGTTTGTTTCGCCTGAACTCGCCCTAGTGGAAATCGCGTCGATCCCCGTCCTGGCCTTTTCATCAGTGAAGCTTCGCTCGTCGGTGTTCCCTGCAAGTTGGGACGCTCAGCAAAAAGAGGGCGAAGTGGCGGTGGTCGTCGAAGAGGCCGTGACCGGGGTGCGGGTTGTGAAGGGCTTTGGCATGGAGGAGAGAGAGCTGGGAAAGCTGTCTTCCAGTGCCCAGGAACTTTATAGATCGCGCATCAGGCTAATTAGGCTGCAAAGCAAGCTGCAAGCGCTTTTAGCCTTCATCCCTATGCTTACCCAGGCCGGCGTACTAGGTTTGGGAGGATACTTAGCGCTGCACCATAGTCTGAGCATCGGTTCGTTCCTGATGTTTTCATCGTATGTGCTGCAGATAGGGGCTCCTGTAAGGCAGCTTTCAACGCTAATTTCCTTCTCTCAGCAGGCTAGGGCTGGAGCAGAGAGAATATTCGATTTGCTTGATTCAAACCCAATTGTTTGCGAATCGCCCGGGGCCTTGCCAATTAAACCGTCAGGCGGGAAGATCGAATTCAAGAACGTGAATTTTGGCTATTCAAAAGACCGTCGCGTGTTGGATGACTTTTCTCTCGTCGTCAATCCAGGCGAGACCGTGGCGCTGGTGGGATTGTCCGGGTCGGGCAAGTCAACCTTGGCCTTATTAGTCCCGAGATTTTACGATATTGCCTCTGGCGAGATCCTTATTGATGATCAAGATATCGCTAGTGTCACGATTGATTCTTTGAGAAGCCAGGTGGGAGTGGTCTTCGAAGAGAGCTTCTTGTTCTCAGATACCATAAGGGCAAATATTGCCTACGGAAGGCCGAATGCAAGTCTAGAAATTATTCGGTCTGCTGCAAGGACGGCGGGTGCCGACGGTTTCATCTCCGGATTTGAGAACGGTTATGACACTATGGTGGGCGAACGCGGACTGACCTTGTCTGGGGGACAGCGACAAAGAATAGCGCTCGCACGAGCACTGATTACCGATCCGTCGATTCTAATTCTTGATGATGCTACATCGGCTGTCGATGCTGTTACCGAATCAGAAATAAATCGGGCCTTGTCGCAGTTCAAGAGGCATAAGACGGTGCTCCTGATTGCCCATCGCCGTTCCAGCTTAGTCCTGGCAGATCGCATCGTTCTGATTGACCGCGGTCGGGTTGTTGCGGAGGGAGACCACGAGTCCCTTTCAAAGCGGTCGCAGCTTTACAGGTCGCTCTTCGAAGGCGACGAGGAATCATTGATGGAAAATCCGATCGAGCATGTTGGTGTAACTCCAGGGTCAATTGTGCCAAACGACGGATTGGCGATTACTAATCGGGTTTCGCAGCGCATTTCAACACCGCGCGGAGGCGGTGGCCAAGGAACCGGACGGGGAATGATGGGGGTTGCTTTAACTCCAACTCCTGACCTCCTGGCAGCTTTGGATAAGCTTCCGCCAGCCACAAATGACCATGGCGTAGATCTTGAAGAACAGGCCCGGTTTCGAGGCCATTTTTCGCTTTCCGAGCTACTCAGTCGGTTCCGGATGAGCTTGTTTTTTGGATTGGCGCTGGTTGTGCTGGATACAGGGTTGACGATTCTCGGACCTATTTTCACCAAGACAGGCCTCGACTCTGGCGTCTTGGCTGGATCAAGAGCGGTATTGTTTTTGGCATTCGGCGGATTTTTACTATCTGCGGTCTTGGACATGTTCGTCATGTGGACGGAAAACTATGTGACGGGCCGGACTGCAGAGCGGCTGCTACTTGCCCTAAGAGTGCGCATATTTTCACATCTTCAGCACCTCGGAATGGATTTTTACGAATCTGAGTCGGGCGGACGCATCATGACCAGAATGACTACTGACGTTGATGCTTTATCAAACTTGCTCCAGATTGGATTGATCAATGCCCTTGTAAGCATCTTGAGTTTTCTGGGAGTTGCAATTGCACTTGTCATCATGAGTCCGAGGCTTTCGCTTTATGCCCTTTCTGTCGTCCCTCTGCTGATCATGGCGACTTTCTGGTATCAGAGAGCTTCGAGCGCAGCCTATTCGGTTGCCCGCGAGCGAATAGCCGAGGTGAATGCCAATCTCCAGGAAGGGTTGTCGGGAGTGAGGGTAAGCCAGGCCTTTAGGAGGCAGGCAAAGAATTCCACTGATTTTGCGGAGGTCTCAAGCAACTACCGGAACGCGAGAGTCAATGCTCAAAAGCTGGTCGCGATCTACTTTCCGTTTATATTGCTGCTATCTGATCTGGCGTCCGCGATAGTGCTTGGTGCGGGATCAGGGTTGGTCCATTCCCATGCCATCAAAGTCGGAGTCCTTGTTGCCTTCTCTCTTTACGTCGACCAGCTTTTTTCTCCACTTCAGCAGTTGTCCCAAACGTTCGACCAGTGGCAGCAGGCCCAGGTGTCAATGAAACAAATTGCCAGACTTATGGATCGCAAGGTTTCGACCCCCCAAGTGAAGGCGCCAATCCGTTTGGAAAATATCCGAGGAGACATCGAGTTCAGCTCAGTTCATTTTCGATATCCGAACTCTTCTGACGAGGTGCTGAAAAGATTTAACCTTGTGATTCACGCCGGTGAAACGGTAGCTCTGGTAGGTGCTACTGGAGCCGGCAAGTCGACTGTAGTGAAGTTGATAGAAAGATTTTATGATCCCACGTCGGGGATAATTACGATCGACGGCATAGATCTGAGAAGCTTGGATCTGGGCGAATACCGGCACATGCTGGGATTCGTTCCGCAGGAGCCGTTCCTTTTCACCGGGACCATCGCAGAAAATATTGCCTACACAAATGCTGGTGCAAGTCCTGAAGAGATCGAGAACTCGGCGCGCGGGATTGGAGCCCACGAATTTATTTCTGAACTGCCTGGCGGTTATGACTTCTTTATCGCTGAGCGAGGAAAGGCTCTATCTGGTGGCCAGCGCCAGCTAATTGCGCTGGCCAGGGCTCATTTGGCAAATCCATCGATTTTGCTTCTCGACGAGGCTACGGCAAACCTTGATCTGGCTTCGGAAGCAAAAGTGAATGCAGCGCTTCGGATGCTGGCAAGAGGGCGCACCACTGTTATTGTGGCCCATCGGCTGCCAACTGCCGCGAGAGCGGACCGCATTGTCGTAATTGAAGATGGAGTGGTGGTGGAGTCGGGCTCGCATGTCGAGCTTCTTGCCAGAAATGGCCCCTACTTGGCTATGTGGCGATCTCTTGAAGATGAATACGGCTTGGTTTAGGCGCTTTGGTTAACTATTCGTATTCGATTACCACAGGTTGGGGTTGAAGTGCCAGGACATGTGATGGATCCTCAAGCGGGTTGTCCTGCCGATAAAAGAGTTTGAATCCCAGAGGGAATCTGGGATCGGCCGACAGGAAATGGTAGCTTTTTACCTTTGCGTTCCAGCTCCCAAATCCGTCCATGTTGAAGACGATGGCCAGATTCGGCTGGGCTGTGACTGCAGGCTTGTCTTGAATCATCGAGCTCTCGAATTGGTGTATCAGCAGAAGCTTCTGCGGGAGATGATTTGCGACAACAAGCTGTTCCAGCCATGCTGCCACCTGTTTTGACGGTTATCCCAGGAGATCTCATTTATCGATTATTTGAATACCGTGCTTTATGGCTAGCTATCCGAACATATGTTCGATAAATTATATGTATGAATGCTGCCGTTGAAAGATCTACAAGCAATCTCTCAGGATTTGTGGCGCCTCAGCTTTTAGCCAGCGAACGATATGTGGAATTGGACGGATCTCTGGCGAAGATATTCCCGGCTGGCAGAGTTCAGCTGGGATCGGTTGTTTTGTTCCGAGGTGCTTCAAATTCTGGCGTGACTTCAGCTGTATTTGAATTGCTGTCCTCCGGCGGAATGCAAAAGAGGTGGAGTGCGCTGGTAGGTTTTGAGAATCTGGGTTTTCTTGCTGCTTTTGAGAAGGGCGTGGATTTGGCCAAAGTCGTCTCTGTGCCTGATCCGGGTAGAGATTTAGCTCAGGTCGTCGCGGTGTTAATGGAAGCGTTTTCGGTTGTTGCCATTGCCAACCCCGGGTCCATATCTTCTTCCCAGGCTCGTAATCTCATTTCCAGGGCGAGATCGAACAAGTCAATAATGGCAGTGGTACAGCAAAGTTTCAATATATACACTGCGCGAAGTAAGGGTCTTTGGCTCGGTTCTCATGATTACGTTATTAGCTCTTCCATATCTAGTTTTTCCGGCCTGAGCAAGGGCAGTGGTTTCATAAAGGAACGGTGTCTGTCTCTTTCTTTGGGCAGCAGAAGGGTCGGAGGAACGATAAAGAGTATTACGGTCCCGATTTAGATCAGGCTGGTCAAATGTCTAAAAAGATTTCCAAAGCAAAGCTTCGTCGTCCTCTGTACTCGCTTTTCGACCCAATCGAACAGCAAACCGCTCCCAGGGTGCTCCTGGTTGAATTCTTTTATTGGCCTTTTATCTCTGCCAAATTGGAGGGTATTGATCCTTTGGCTGTTGTGGGAGACCGGGGAATTGTCGTTCATGTTTCACCAAGGGCATTAATGACCGGGATCAAAGTTGGGGATAAGGTAAGGGCGTCTTTGTCTGTAGCCCCGAGCCTCGAGGTTATCCCTGTCGACGCAGTTGATCCAAGCGGCTCATTTGCCAGGATTGCCATTGCGCTGGAGCAGTTCTCTCCTTTCCTGGAGATTGTCGATCTTGGGACTTGTGCCATCAACGCCAGAGGTCCGTCCAGATATTTTGGGGGAGAGAAAGAACTTGTATCAAAAGTCACGCAAGCAATGAAAGACCAGATTGTAGAGGTTTTTCCTGTAGCTGGAGAACTGAGAAACAACTCTGCCGATGTTTTTGGCAGGGGTTCGGTGTTCTCCTTTGGCGTCTCTATGGCTGATGGGATTTTCACTGCACGGATTGCGGCCAGGGACTCCTTACTAGTTCCCCCCGGGGAGAGCAGTTCTTTTCTGGCTCCATTCCCCATCAGTGAACTTCCTGATGGGGATATAGCCGATACCCTCGATCGTTTGGGAGTGAGAACTTTAGGGGAGTTCGCAAGTCTTGACTTTTATCGGGTGATGGAACGTTTTGGAGCTAGAGGCGCACTTTTACACCGAATGGCTGGAGGATTGGACACTTCTGCGCTTGAGACCAGTGAGATCAAAGAGGATTTCAGTCAAAAAATCGAGCTATCTGAATCTTTGGAAGTTGCCTCTGCCGTGGTCTTCGTCTGCAAGGCGAGGGTCGAAGAGATGCTTGAGCATCTTCTGGAAAAGGGTTATTTTTGCCAAATCATGAGGGTGCGGCTTATGAGCGAGAATGGAGAGGAGTCGATCAGGGATTGGGGAGTCAAAGATGGATTTTCCGTCCAGCTTCTTTTGGAGCGTATCAGATGGCAGCTTGAATCATGGTCTTTTGACCCGAAGCTAGCTCCGTCAGCTGGAATAGAGGTCGTTGAACTGAAACCCCAAAGAATCGTTTCGGCCCTAAGGCGCCAACTTGATCTTGACGGCAGCGAAAGGTCTTCTATTGCCAAGGTGTCTCAGGCCCTTTCAAGAGTTGACGCAATTGTCGGGGAAAGGGCATCTGTCGCAAAGATAAAGGGATCCAGGACTCTAAAGGGAAGCGTCGAGATGGTGCCATGGCAACTTCATCTTTTCGATCTTGACGAGTCAAGGAATAAAAAGGCAAAGGAAGAACCACCGTGGCCAGGAAGATTATTGGGGTCATCCCCAGCGATTTGTTTTGATTCAGAAGTAGAGGTGTCGATTTTGACCAAAGAGGGGATATCGGTAATGGTTTTGGCGGATGTTATTTTGCGCGGTGAGCCTTATTGGATGGAAGTGAAGGTTTCAGAGAAAAAAGCAAGAGTTTTGGAGTGGTCTTCTCCGTGGCCGATGATGGAGAAGTGGTGGGACCCGGAACATTCAACCAAGGTTGTCAGGATCCAGATAGTAACCGATGACATCGGCGCCTTATTGGTTAAAAGTAGAGATGGAAAATGGTTTATCGAGGGTTTATATGATTGATCTTTGCAAATTCCCAGTGAAATAGCAAGCCTATTTATTTGCCGTTCCCGGAGATTCAACGGTTGACGACAATAATTCAACAGCAGTAGAATTAATCGAATATTGGCTAGTTGAGGAGTACGGCTATGTGGGCAATGACAGTGAAGGAATTCCGGCAGCTCAGGCGGGATCATCGAACATTCGCCATGATGATCGTGCTGCCGGTATTGATGCTGGTCATATTCGGGTATGCAGCCAACTTCACGGTATCCAAGATTTCTACAGTCGTGGTCGGCCCGCAAGCCATGACGGTTGCTGCACAACTTAAGGCACCCTTTCGCGTTGTCGAAACTGATCCCAAATTAGGAATATCCACTGCCAAGTCGCGTCTGCTCAACGGCAGAGCAGAGGCGGCATTCATCGCCGAACCAGGAACAACACAGGTTCTAATGGATGGGACTCAACTTTTCTCGACAGAAACGGCAGAGGCCGCCTTAGGGAGAATGGCTCAAGCGGCCAGAGCCTCAGGGACAGCTTCACCGCTGAGCTTCAGCATTCTGTACAATCCCAGATTGAATACTTCATGGGTGCTGGTACCCGGTCTCGCCGGTCTCATACTCGTCTTCATCGGCACGCTGATCACGAGCCTCGGCGTAGTGCGGGAACGCCAGAGTGGAACTCTGGAACAACTCGCCGTGATGCCACTGCGTCCATGGGACGTCATAGCGGGCAAGATCGTCCCGTACTTCATAGTGGCATCGCTGGACCTCATCGTGATAATTGCAGTCGGAATTTTGTTGTTTGGCGTTCCCTTTGTTGGCAATGTCGCAGTATTCGCACTTGGGGCAGTTTTCTTCCTGCTTGTTACCCTCGGGATGGGAGTACTGATATCAACCATTTCCCAGAACCAGGGCCAGGCGATTCAACTGGCATTCATGGTCATGTTGCCGCAAATACTCCTTTCCGGACTCATCTTTCCGATCAGTTCGATGGCCGTCGGCGTGCGCTGGATTTCGTACATTCTGCCGTTGACATATTTCATTGATATAAGTCGGGGGGTCATGCTCAAAGGAATGTCCATAGCCGCGCTACTAGAGCCGATGGTACTGTTGGCTATTCTTGCCATAGTTGTTCTGGCACTGGCAATGCTTCGATTTAGACGTGATCTTGCCCCAAGCAGCCGCAGATATCAAAGCGCAATGGCTGAGACAAGAGTAACGGCATGAACTGGGGCATCGAGTCAGCAACCGTGCGTTACGGATCGCAAGTTGCTCTTGACGGTTTGACTCTGCAGCCAGAGCGGGGAAGTGTCACTGTCGTAATCGGTGGCGATGGTGCCGGAAAGTCCACATGCCTCAAGGCTCTCGTCGGTCTAATTCCCCTGAACGGAGGGACAGCCTGCCGGCCTTCGAAGAAAGAGATCGGTTATGTACCAGCGACAGGGGGAGTCTATCCAGACCTTACCGTTTATGAGAATCTAGCCTTTTCTGGGAGATCTTACGGGATAAAGGGTTCCGCCTTTGAAAAGAGACGTGCCAAAGTACTGGAACTGATCGGGTTGCGAGATGTTCGGGAGCGCCTCGCCGGACATCTATCTGGCGGAATGCAAAGGAAACTGGCAGTTGGGCTGGCGTTGCTCCACCAGCCGCAACTTCTTGTGTTGGATGAGCCCACTACCGGGCTTGATCCTCTCAGCCGGGCTGAACTCTGGAGAGTCATCTCGCATACCGCCGCCCAAGGCGCCGCGGTTGTTCTAAGCACTACGTATGTCAACGAGGCACAAAGGGCGTCACTGGTGATACTCCTGAGCGAGGGGCGTTCCATCGCGGCGGGGTCGCCTTCCCAGATCATAGCCGGAGTCCCGGGAAAGGTGGGAAGGGTCAAATCCGAGAGGCAGCCTCCCGGTTTGGCATGGCGACGAGGTGGCATTTGGCATACCTGGGATCTCTCGAAAGGTACTCCTGGCGAGGCCGATCGGATTGAACCCGACTTCAATGATGCGGTAATTATTGCTGAACTTTCCCATGAGATTGGAATAACCAGGTGAACGCGCTGGCTGAAACCCGGCGCGTAACGCTCCGTTTTGGCGAATTGACGGCCGTCGATTCCGTGAGCATTGCTGTGGAGAGGGGTGAGACGGTAGGCCTTCTTGGAGCAAACGGGGCCGGTAAGACTTCCCTGATCAGACTTTTACTGGGGCTTATTCCGCCAACCTCGGGTGAAGTGCTGCTATTAGGCTCGTCGCCCTCCGTCAAGAGTCGTGAACGTGTTGGCTACGTGCCGCAGACGCTCGGATTGTACGAAGATTTGACAGTCAGGGAGAACTGGGATTTTACAAACAGGGCATTCGGATTGCGGCGACTATCCCTGCCGGAGGATCTTGGAGAGATTCGCGATGACCTGGTGGGCGAATTGCCCCTGGGAATCCAGCGCCAGGTCGCCTTTGCTGTCGCGGCGTCCCATAAGCCCGAGCTTCTTGTACTGGATGAGCCAACCTCTGGAGTCGCGCCATTGAGCAGAGCCAGGCTATGGAACGATATTCATGCGAGTGCCGAGGCCGGCGCAGGAGTCTTGGTTACCACCCACAACATGGAAGAGGCCGAACAGTGTGATCGGCTCGCGATAATGGTGGACGGGCAAATGGTGGTTAGCGGGACCCCGGCCGACGTGGTTGGTTCTCGCCTGGTGGTTGAGGTGCGTAGCGAAGACTGGCGAAGGGCCTTTGAACTCCTGGACAGCACTGGGTTGGTTGTCCAGGCTCATGGTGATGTTCTGCGGGTTCCCGCAGCCAGGGACGCGATAGACGAGGCGTTTGCCGTCGGCGGCATCGAAGCGACCATCACCATGGTGCCTGCCAATCTTGAAGAAGCTTTTGTGATGATCGTCTCAGAGAGGTCAGCTACATGAGCCGCACTGGCAGACGTCCTGGCTCCCCAGAGACAAGGAAAGCGATACTGCTGGCTGCGCGGAGGGCATTTGGAGAGCGAGGCTACGAAGCGGCAACATTTCGAAGCATTGCAGAAGACGTGGGAGTCGATCCGGCGCTAGTGGTTCATTATTTTGGTTCGAAGCAGGAACTGTTTGCCGCTGCTCTTGATTGGCCAATTCACCCGGCAGACATCTTTGGCGGTTTGGAGACTTCCAACATTGCGGAAATGGCCGAGATGATAGTTCGAAGGTACCTGTCTATGCTGGATCAACCGCAGGTCCGAGATGCCATTATTGCGATGGTGCGGTCGGCTGTTTCCAATGAGCAGGCTGCCAGAATGCTTCGAGAGTTTGTAACCGGGGAAATTTTGACGCTTCTGGGTCGGATTACCAATGCAGCGGATGCTCAGCTCAGAGCGTCAGTGGTGGCATCGCAGCTAGTGGGTATTGCCATGATGCGTCACGTAGTGGGACTTCATGCTCTCGCAGAGGCAACTACCGATGAGATTGCCGCTCTCGTTGCTCCGGCGATTGCCGGATATTTGCAATGAAACCGTGTGTCTGACTGAAAAGTCGTGCCGCAATTAGTCGGAGGAAAGTGGGATGTCATGTCACGCCTAGCTGGAGTTGTGGATGGCGGAGCGGGACCGTGCGCGAGGATCGCGTTTTAGTTCCGCGCCGCCAAATTGCACGTCTTGCTGGCAGCAAGCCCAATAGTATGATTGGGCCGATCAAGGTCTATGGTCGCATTCCGGGAGTGTTGAGGGGTGTGGCTAAGTTTGAACAGGAATCGGCGAAGCTGCATAGTGTTGACAAACGTTTCAGTGCGCTGGCTGAACTCAAGGCGGCAACTCTGAGGCATTGCGATTACTGCATCGACTTGGGCTAGCAAATCGCTCGCCGGTGGGGCGTGAGCAATGAGGAGCTGCTTGCCTTGTCCTCGTATCGGGCAGCACGCTTTTCACTCCTCTTGAAAAGCTCATGCTTGACTATACGGCGGATGTCTCGCACGCTCGTGGAAGTCTCGGATGGTCTCTTTAATAAGCTGCGTGAAAACTTCGACGAGCTACAGATGATAGAGCTGGCGCATTTGATGTCATTGGAGAATCTGCCCGGCCGGTTCAATTTTGCAATGGGCATCGGAGCTGCAGGTTTCGTCGGCGGCATGTTATGTGCCGTGCCAGTCATGGCCAGCCCAGAGAAGTGAATGTGGTTTCCCCGGCTGCTTGTGCCGGAAGTTCACGGAGAGCCAGCAAGATCCCTAGTCCGCTGCTACGACATCGCTTGCCTCGAGGATTTGGCACGAAGAAGATGGTTCGTAGGGCAAAGTCCCGTCCGGACCCGGAACTCCCTGGCAATTTGCTCTCCTAACGGGCAAGTGGTCCAGACGGTACGCAACTCTTGTCAACGTGAACCATGCTTATGACATCTGTGGGCTGGACTCGTTTTTTTGATGGTTCCGGTGGTTTGAAAAGAAGCTGGCGAATCTCTCCGTCAGAAAAGTAACTTCGGGTAAGTATCGATTATTTTGATAGGAATCGAACATATGTTCGATAATATTACAAAATGGAAAGTTACGCCGAGCTTCATTGCCACTCGAATTTTAGTTTCTTAGATGGGGTCAGCGACCCGGAGGAACTAGTGAAGATGGCGTCGTTGCTGGGATTGTCCGCACTTGCAATCACTGACCATAATGGACTTTATGCAGTTCCTCGCTTTGCGAGCGCGGCAAAGCTATGCGGATTGCCGGCTATCTATGGAGCTGAACTTACCTTGGGAAGCGGTGTTTCCCGATATGAGGTTATCGATCCGCCTGGCGACCACTTAGTTGTTCTGGCCAAGGGACCAAAGGGATACAGCTCACTGTCCAAGGTTATTTCTTCTGGCCATATGGCTAATAGAGAAAAGGGAAGTTTCGAGCTTTCATACGAAGGTCTGGCTTCTGCCAATGAGGGTGATTGGGCTATTTTGACCGGGTGCCGGAAGGGTTTGATTCCGAAGACCCTTGTTGAATATGGTCCAGGGGCGGCTAAGAAGAAACTCGCATACCTGTGCGATCTGTTTGGTCGCGAGAAAGTCTTTGTTGAATGTTGGGATCACGCTGATCCATTGGATGAGCCGCGCAATATGGAACTGGTCCAAATTGCCACATCTTTGGGCGTCGAGCTGGTTGCAGCAAACAATGTCCACTATGCCACGAGGGATTCAGCCAAGTTGCATCAGATCCAGGTGGCTATAAGGTCTAACACGCCTATTGATGAAATAGATGGCTGGCTTCCTTCGTATCCCATGGCAAATCTGCGTTCCCCCAAGGAGCAGCTAAGACGCTTCGCCAAGTTTCCCACTTTGGTTCAAAATGCCAATGACCTTGGTCTTGAGTGTGCTTTCGACTTGGACCTTATAGCTCCAAAACTTCCTGATTTTCTAGTTCCTCAAGGCCATGACGAAATGAGCTTTTTGAGAGAATTGACTTATCGAATGGCTCCTACCAGGTATGGGCCAAGGAGTAATCCCCGGATAGACGGCGCTTATGAGCAGCTCGACTATGAACTCGACATTATCTCCAAGCTTGGATTTGCGGGATATTTTCTGGTTGTTTGGGACATAGTGGAGTTTTGCAAAGCAAATAGGATTTTTTGCCAGGGCCGGGGATCTGCTGCCAATTCTGCTGTCTGTTACGCCATCGGTATAACCAATGTTGATCCCGTCTCCCTCAAGCTTTTGTTCGAACGGTTTCTCTCTCCCCATAGGGATGGTCCTCCTGATATCGACGTGGACATAGAGAGCGATCGACGCGAAGAGGTGATCCAATATATATACCGGCGCCACTCCCGCTTAAGGGCGAGTCAGGTTTCCACGGTTGTCACCTATAGATCAAAGTCTGCAGTACGTGATGTCGCCAAGGCATTCGGCTATTCCCGGGGCGTGGTGGATTCTTGGGTTTCCCAAGTCGAAAGGCATTCTGGCCTGGTCCGGAGTCTTGAACTCAAAGACTCTGGTGGCTACAAGGTGGTCACTACTCCAAAGGAAGTCATGGATATCGCTATGCAAATTGAGAATAATCCCCGGCATACCGGTATACATGCGGGCGGAATGGTCATATGCGATAGGGAAATATCCGAGGTTTGTCCCATTGAATGGGCGAGAATGGAGAACCGGACCGTGATGCAATGGGATAAGGATGATTGTGCTCAGGTTGGTTTGGTGAAATTCGATCTTTTAGGTCTTGGGATGCTGTCGGCATTGCATGAGATGGTTGATCTTGTCGCGGAGTTCCATGGCCATGAAATAGATCTGGCTCTCATACCCCAGGAAGACTGCATTTATGAAATGCTTTCCAACGCCGACACCATAGGGGTTTTCCAGGTTGAAAGCAGGGCCCAGATGGCTACCTTGCCAAGGCTGAAACCCCGCTGCTTTTATGACTTGGTAGTTGAGGTGGCTCTTATACGTCCTGGACCGATACAAGGAGGATCAGTACATCCGTATATCCGGAGGAGAAATGGTCTCGAAGAAGTTACCTACCTTCATCCGCTACTGGAGAATTCTTTATCAAAGACTTTGGGAGTTCCGCTTTTTCAAGAGCAGTTGATGCAGATGGCCATAGATGTGGCCGGTTTTACTCCAGGAGAGGCTGACCAGCTTCGAAGTGCTATGGGATCAAAGCGCTCCAGTGAAAAGATGAATCGTCTGAGGGAGCGACTCTTTGAGGGCATGTTCCAAAGAGGCATATCGGAACCAGTCGCAGAGGAAATCTTCAGCAAGCTTTCCGCCTTTGCGTCTTTTGGGTTTCCGGAGAGCCATTCTGCTGCCTTTGCATATCTTGTATATGCGAGCGCCTGGTTCAAATATCATTATCCTGCCGCTTTTTATGCAGGACTTATTAGGGCACAGCCCATGGGGTTTTGGTCTCCTCAGACATTGGTTGGGGACGCCAAAAGACATGGCGTCATGGTGCTAACCCCTCATGTAAACCACTCCGACTACAGAGCTGACTTGGAGAAAACAGATAGCGGAGAAGTCGCTCTTCGAATAGGAATTTCTTCAATACGAGGTATAGGCAAAACATTGGCGGAGAAGATTTCTGATTGTGGCCCTTATGGATCTATAGAGCATTTGGCTAGGACTGTTTCGCTGGGTGCCAACCAATTGGAAGCTTTGGCAACTGGGGGTGCACTGGATGGTCTTCTTGCTGATGATCTTTCTTTGGATGCCTTGGATACGAGGAGTGCACTTTGGGCTGCTGAGCCTGGTTCGCGCTACTCCGAAGGGATACTTCCTTCTATGGCCATTGGCTCCAAGGCCCCTGTTCTTAGTCCCATCAGCGACCGTGAGAGGGCGTATCTCCAATTGTGGTCCTATGGAATATCTCCGGCAGGGCACCCCCTTATGTTCGAGAGAGATGAACTGGCAGATAAGGGAGTGGTTTTAGCTATTGATCTGGTTAATTTTGAAAATAGCGCCCGCGTCAAAGTGGCGGGTGTGGTTACGCACAGACAGCGACCGGCTACGGCAAATGGAATGACCTTCATTAACTTGGAAGATGAGACTGGGCTAATTAACGTTGTCTGCTCGAGAGGATTATGGATCAGATATCGCTCAATTGCCGTGCTTTCCCAGGCTCTTATCGTGAGTGGGAGAGTCGAAAAAGTCAGCGGGGTCATCAACGTGGTTGCTGAAAAGATCGAAAAGCTCCCGGTGAGAATCCGATCTGATTCAAGAGACTTCCACTGAAAGTCCTGCATCCCAGCTTCAATTTGGCAATTCACCATTGGCAGACACGGGGCAAGGTCATTTCAACGGTTGTTCCGTCTTTCATTTAGTGCAAGTGCAAATGCAAGTCTGCCCAGGTCCCGACTAATGGAATTGAGGTATCCAAACCAATTATCATTTGATTCAACTGAACGACGAGCCTGTTGCACTGCTGAGCGGTATTTTGGCACTGAACTCAGAACCTAATCATAGGCGAGGTACCCATGGGTGCCCAAGAATCCAGACCCACAGCTTACAAACGGGCATGTTACAGAGTTGAAGAATGAACTATGGAGCATGGAAACACCACATTTGCAATGCAAGTGCGAAAGACACAAAACTAGAAAAATGTGGAGAAAAGTTAACTATCCCCATTGGTTCTAAAAGCCATTTACGCCTGTCTCTTAGGAACTGTATGCGGGCCATTATTCATTCCGCACCAAAATGTGAGCGCAAAAAATGCCCGGTTTGGCTTTGGGTGAGATATATGATCCGGCTGCATCAGACAATGGTTTCTGAGACAGCAAGAGGGCACGCATGCAGCTTTGCCTAAGGCTAATTATGACTGGGTGGCACACAGGTCCTGCGCTAGCGGGGCGTGAGGTGTGCACGAAGTTGCTTCCGGCTTATAGAAAGCATGTCTGGCGCACAATCAGAATTTCTAGGCCTGTCTAACCGGCGTATCTAAGACCGGAGAGCATAACAACTTATTTTGCGCAGCCACGAATCATTTCGGACAGGCGTATAAGCCCTGTTGACAAGCCAGGTAGTCTTACGCAGCGATGGTAATCGCTGCGTAAGATCATTGGTGTCTGCCGGATTATTCAGGAATGACAGCCGTAGCGAGCAGCTCTACGAGAAGTTCAGGATAGAGAAGGCCTGTCACCTGCAAAAGAGTCATTGCCGGATAGTGATGCCCAATACGTTCCTGCCAAATCTTGCCAATATTTCGCCGGTTGGCTCGATAATCAGCTACATCGGTAACAAAGACCTGCATAGCTACAAGATCTTCCGGCTTGCCCCCGGCGGCTTCAAGCGCCTGGACGATAAAGTAAAGCGACCGATCGAACTGCTCGGCTAAACCTCCAGGCATGACCGTGAACCCGTCAGCTTCGAGGGCCGCTTGTCCGCCCAGGTAAACCGTGCGGCCGGGCGCAGCCACTATTGCATGAGAAAAGCCGATTGGCTTGGGCAGTGATTCGGGATTCACAATTCTGTGTGAAGTAGTCATTGGCACCTCGCACTGATTTGCGCTCGCAATCCAGAAGATCTCATTGTTGATACCTCCAAAATAATTGGCCAAAAGATGACGCAAACTGTAACCAAACGGGCCAAGCATGCTAAAACATTGATTCAACCCACCTGGTGATACTTGTAAAACATTGTTGCGAGACAACTGCGACGTACGGTTTCAAGATTCTTTTGAGCGCGGCTGTTCAAAAGCAGCTTATCAACTAGGCAGACCAGGAAAAAATCGAGTGCCAAATATCCACGATCAAGGTCAAACTATGAGATCCCGATGTCATTTGTTGAGCCAAGGATAATCGCGGCAAGGCCGCGAGTCACAAACAGGCAGGGTCATTCCGTTAGAATCCGCCGGCTCTCGTGCGCTATTTTCGAGTTTGAGTGTTGTGTTGGACAGGATCGGTTTCCGCAGCTAGAGCATGCCCGTCCATCCAGGTTCATGTTGGTGATGTTGCCACGATAGCTCTAAATTCGAGCAGCATAGGACAAAAGCGCCCGCAGCATTTGAATCCAACCACTACGCTCAAGTTAGAAGCGGGAATTGGCTGACTTTAAATAAACTTGATGTTCAACAAACCCCAGGGCATTGGCTTTGGTTTTTACGTCGTCGAATATGGTTATATGCTCAGAGTTCGAGATTCTTTGAGGGGGTTAATGATGAGGAGAAGATCATCTGTTGGTTGTAAGCCAGAAAGCTGCATCTGCCGATCGAAAGGAGGGCCAGGATCCGGGCTGTTGACAGAACTAGCCCGTTCTTGATTTCCAATGATCGAATCCGTTCAACCTCCACAGGAACGCAAGAATCTGCTGCATGAAGATCACTCCGCTCCGGAAATACACATAATTAGAAGTGCCTATCGGGTTATGGGCGAAAAAGGCGTTTATCGTGTTCCGCTGCAAGATATTGCCGATGCGGCGGAAGTAAGCAAAAGCGTACTGCTCTACTACTTCAAGAGCAAAGAAAACCTTGTTCTTACGGTTATGCGCTGGGTTCTAAATCAGATTGCTGAAAGGATCCGAGCCTCAGTTTCCCGCGTCAATGAGCCCGAGAATAGAATCCGGCTAATGATCGACACGATCTTTAGCGATCCATTGCAAAATAGACGTTTCTACCTGACTTATATTGGGTTGATAGGCCATGCTGCAAGTTCTGACTCATTTGGCCATTTGAGCGCGACATTCAGATCAACCGTGAATGCGATTTATGCAGAGGTCATCAAAGACGGTTATGAAAGAAAGACGTTCAAGGTAAGAGACATAGCCGAGGCTGCTACAGTCATCCGAGCCATTATTGAGGGGCTTTACATCCAGTGGCTTCAAGAGGAAGATTGGAAGCGTCTTCATGCATGGTACAAAGAGGCTTGTTTGGCGGCAGTCTTGACCTACCTAACGGGCGAGGTCGAAGGCGGAGGACTTCAACGCTCAGGTTCGGCAACAACTGAGACAAGTGCTGAATCTGGCAGAGCGGTCATTCACGAGACTGGATAATTCTTTGCCTGCGAAGTGCTTGTTGCCTTGTGGCGGCTGACGTGCTGCCATACCGACGAGGTTCGCATTGCGGGAACGGACGCTGCCGACTGATTCGAGCCTGCTTCCGGTCAGCGACCAGATCGGGGAAATGCTCAACGAATGGATGCCACGCAGAGCGCCCAAGGAAAGTGGGGCGAGATGCGTTCAAGGTTCTCACCCGGCCGGGAGAATAAGGATGGCTAGGTATTTTGCTGGAATGGTATAAAGTCCCGCAGTCTTAATGGAAAGCTTGGCCGCGCTTGAATTTTCAGCCAAAGCTCGAAATTTGTAAAAAATCGAGACTCGCTGAAGCCTGGATGGAGCTCAAGGACAATCCTGGCTCTCGACAATTTCAAGAGTTCCTATTGCTAGCGGGCAATCTTTTGTGAAGGTTTGACTAACCGGTCAGACAGTACCTAGAATAGCCCAATCGCTTTTCTGTATTGCTGTGCAGTTGTCGATTGGATGCGTTCTGCTTTCTGTTGGATAGCAGGACTCCACGCGATTGCCGAAGGTCAATACCAGCTGCAGAGAAGAGTTTTGTGCAAGGAGGGGGAGACGGCAAAAATTGCAGGCTGGTTGGAGCTATTTCTTAGGCATCGATGGAATTTGCCGCTTTAGACAGTGTGCGATATGCGATGTCGGCCGGTATAGGTGTTTTGCCGGTTGGAAGGCAATCTGACTGACATAAATGAATGAAAAAGTCGCACAGGAAAGAAGCGCAGATCGGTGGCAAAGCTGGTTACAAAGTGGAGGACGCGGTGAGCTTTACTGATATCAATAATGCAGCGAAGAGTAGTGTGCCTCAGTCTGGTCAACAAACAGTAGCTGAGGAGATTTTAGCTCGGGCTAGTGGCAGGGATCGGGTGAATCCGGGAGAATATGTGATAGCTGAGGTTGACGCGATGATGATGCATGACATCTTCGCTGCTGACGTCTTATCTATGTTGCAAAGAGCTGGAATCCGGCGATTGAACGATCCATCGAAAGTGACAGTTGTATTTGACCATATGGTGCCGTCGCCATCGGTCTCGTCTTCCGCGCATCAAGCCAAAGCCCGGGAACTTGTCAAGTATTACGGGATAGATGCCTTTTTTGAAATCGGACGAGGCATTTGTCATCAGGTTATGGTCGAGGAAAATAGAGTGGCGCCTGGACAACTTGTCATTGGCACCGACTCGCATACGACCACGTATGGTGCTTTGGGCGTAGCATCGTCCGGCATTGGCAGCACAGAAATGGCCTACTCTCTGGCAACAGGCAAGCTCTGGTTCAGGGTTCCAGAGAGCATAGCGATTGTCTTGGATGGAGAATTCCAACTTGGAGTGACGGCCAAGGACTTGATTTTGAACTTGATGAAAGTCGTGGGCTCGTCAGAGGCACAGTACCGTTCGGTGGAGTTTGGCGGCCCAAGCGTCGGCAAACTGGATTTGGCTGATCGTATGACGGTTGCAAATATGGGAGTGGAGATGGGAGCAAAGTTCACCATCTTTCCGGAAGGGCCCATAACCACGCTAAGGCAGGATGCAAGGTATTTTGCAAGCCACAATGTTTCACTGGATAAGTTGGTGCCACAGGTTGCTGTTCCTCATCACGTGGAAAATGTCGTCGACGTTGGTGACGTAGTCGGAGTGCCTTTGGACCAGGTATTCATAGGATCCTGCACCAACGGCAGATTGGGAGATCTTCGACTTGCAGCAGATGTTCTAAGGGGCAAGCACATTGCCAAAGGTGTGAGATTGATTGTGACTCCAGCGTCCGCCACTGTCATGGCGGCAGCAGCTGAAGAAGGAATCATCGAGGATCTCGTCGCTGCGGGCGCCTACGTTGGCGGTCCTGGATGCGGTCCTTGTTTTGGTGGTCATATGGGTCTTTTAGCTCCGGGCGAACGATGTTTGGGCACCCATAACCGCAACTTTCAGGGCAGGATGGGTTCGGGAGAGGCCGAGATCTATCTCGGCTCTCCTCTGACGGCAGCTGCCTCGGCATTGGCAGGTGTAATAGCGGATCCCCGCGAGATCATGGACGGGTCGAGCAACGCGCCTGCTGGCGCCTCGATAAGCAGTTCCGGGAGATAAGAGATGGCGATGAATAACGATTTGGCTAAAATTCAGGGTAGGGCGTGGTTGTTTGGGTCTGATATCTCGACCGACATGCTCTCGCCAGGGCAGTACGTCCATCATCCAATGGAGGAGCGCCTAAAGCATGTGCTGGAGTCAGCTCGCCCGGAGTTTGCGAGTCAGGTGCGCCCTGGAGATATTGTCGTGGCTGGACCTAACTTTGGATGCGGTTCATCTCGAGAGTCAGCGCCGCAGCATTTGAAAGATCTCGGCGTGGCAGCGGTGGTTGCCGACTCCTTGGCAAGGATATTCGCGAGAAATGCTATTGCGATTGGGCTGGTGGCTATCGCATGTCCAACTTTATCCGAAGTGGTTGAAGATGGCGATATCATCGATGTGGATGTGATATCTGGTCGTGTCAGCATTTCGGCGCGCAACACAACTTTGGATGCCGACAGCATTCCAGAACCGATGATTGACGTGCTCCGACATGGCGGCATTGAGCCCATGCTTTCCTTGATAGGTGCAGAGCAGGCACAAGACGACTAACCCATCAGGGCGGCCGGTGCAATGCACCTGCTGTCCTGAGTTTCGAATATCCCAGCTGAAGCCAGCAGGGCCTAACTGTCTGAGGGCAATCCAACGTAGCGCTGCCAGCAGTAAATATATCCGCAGAGCCGGGATCGGCTCATGCCCGTCCGACTATTCGCCGCGCATGGCGCCATGATCAAGGCAACATGAGCACCTCATCCCATTAGCGCTCCAGCCATTTTCTTTGACTATGAGTATTTCTTGGGAGCCGAAGACACGGGCCAAAGATGCCTTTTCGGAAATTACCCAGACCGTGACGAGCCTAGCTTGATCCCTAGAGGCAACGGGATATTTGCCGGCAACGTCAGCTTTAGCGTCTCCTTAGAGCCATTCAGGGAGGGCCATATCGTTTTTTGGTAAGCGGAAAATTGGTCTAAATGAACTGCGGACTTGATATTCGTGTCAATGTGCGGCGAATAACGCATTGTTGTATTGGACTGCGGCGGTTCTTGCTGGTGATTAGCCGAAGGGTTAGCCTGCCAGTCATTTAAAGGGTGGACCTGGCGCGGCAAGGCTTGACCAAAAAAATCTCGATCTTAAATTGACTGACTGGTCAGTCTATGGATATAATATCTATATCAGAGGGGTAAACGTATAGCGATAAAGTCCAAGTATTGCCGGGCTGTTATCTAGCAAGTTCGATTTAAGTGGGGAATCAAAAAGCCAGAATTAAGCAAAGTTGGATCTTTTGTCGTAAGTGTTTGGGGTATCAGATTCTCAGGACTGCGAATTGCTGGTTGGGGAAAAGTGGACAAGAGCCTGATTTGTGGGGCAGTGAAATGCAATTTTCCCGCATGGCAAAAGGAGGAGTAGGCCAAATGCAAGAAAACAAGAAGTCAGTATCTCGGCCTCCCAAGGGGGGGAATCCAAGTTATTCGGGACTTATTTTCGATTGGGATCTGATCGGCGCTCCAATTTGCTCGTTTGAACAGCCGGAAAAGATAATTCTAAATGATGAAACCCTTCGAGATGGACTGCAATCCCCATCTTGTCTGCAGCCGACACTGGCCCAAAAACGAGACTTCCTGCGTCTCATGCCTTCCCTGGGAATTCATTCTGCAAACATCGGATATGCAGGCGCAAGCGCGGCCGTGCTCGAGGATGTGATATCGCTGGCAGAGACAATTCGGTCCGAGAATCTGTCAATAGCCCCCAATTGTGCGGGACGCACACACATCGCCGATATAGATCCAGTGATAGAAGCGAGCCAGCGTTCGGGACTGCTAATTGAGTCAACGATGTTTCTTGGGTCCAGCCCGATTAGACAGCTTGTCGAGGGATGGGACATGAAAGATATGGTCAAGACTGCCGCTAAAGCGGTCAGCTACGCCGTAAACCATGGTCTTGAAGTCATGTTTGTAACCGAAGATACCACTAGGGCACGCCCGGAGGATCTTGCGCAACTCTATCGCGCCGCCGCAGAAGCTGGAGCGAGTCGCGTGTGCATTTCAGACACGGTTGGCTCGGCTACTCCGGTTGGCGTACAACATCTAATCCGATTTATTCGCAAAGAATTGGATGACATCGGTTTTCCGGCGATTGAGATCGATTTTCACGGTCACCGTGATCGCGGACTCGATCTCATCAACAACATTGCTGCACTTTCCGCGGGCGCTACAAGAGTGCATGGCTGTGCGCTGGGAGTTGGCGAGCGGGTTGGCAATACGTCGATGGATACTTTGGTAGTCAACTTAGTCCTCAAAGGCTGGATGGATGCTGATCTGACAATGTTGCCGGCCTATTGCAGTTTGGCAAGCGAAATGACTGGTTTCCCAATCGTGAGGAACTACCCCGTTGTGGGAGATGACGCTTTTGCCACAAGTACGGGGGTTCATGCTGCGGCGGTAGCCAAAGCGTATGAAAAAGGTGAAGCCTGGCTTGCTGATCGCATCTATTCGTCTATTCCTGCCGGGCTTGTAGGAAGGGAGCAACGAATTTTGGTTGGTCCGATGAGCGGGAAATGGAATGCGTTGTTCTGGCTCCGCCAACATGGTTATGGAGAGTCTCCAGATCTTGTGACTGCAATGTTGAATGCGGCAAAGCAATCTATGCATGTTTTGACTGACGAGGAAATAAATGTCGCATTGAGTTCTATAACAGGGAACGTTAGCTCCAACCAGCATGAGGAGACACTGGTATGAAAAAAGAGGTCGTGGCCACGATCGAAGTGAAGTCGGGCATGGTGGCCAAAAATGGCCACGAAGATGTCGAAAAGCAACACTCGGGCGGTGCTGAGTTGTCGGGAAAATCGGCAAAGCATGAATCCACTAAAAATGTAAGTTTTTATGAGGGCCTGCTTTCTGGCAATGAGGCTATTGCGTTGGCTACCTGGCACTCGGGGGCTGGCATGGCCGTCGGATACCCTGGTACCCCTAGCACGGAGACGCTGGAGTATTTAGCCAAAATTACGTCGGCTTCCGATATCTACGTCGAGTGGTCAACCAACGAGAAAGTAGCCATGGACGTGGCTATGGGTGCTTCGCTGGCTGGTGACAGAGTGTTGGTGACCACCAAGCACGTCGGCTTGAACGTGGCTATGGACTCTTTTATGACGAGTCCCTTTATCGGTGTCAATGGAGGGGTGGTGATCCTTGACGCAGACGACCCTGGTATGCATAGCTCGCAAAACGAACAAGATAACCGTTATCTTGCTCGTTTTGCCGGCATTCCGATGCTGGAGCCCTCGGACAGCCAGGAAGCCTACGAGTTTACCAGGGCCGCGTTTGAACTTAGCGAAAAGTGGGATACGCCGGTAATGCTGCGCATGACGACCCGGATTTCCCACTCGCGCTCAAATGTCATCCCCAAGCCAATGCAAAGCCCCAGAAAAGGGGAGTTTCATCGTGATCAGCGCAAATACGTCATGCTTCCCGGAAACGCCAGAGCGCGGCATGTATCACATTTAAACCGCCTCTCCAAGATGGAACAGTGGGCTGAGGAGGTCTCCTTCAATTCAGAGGAGATGCGCTCTTCGCGGGTCGGAGTTGTCACGTCGGGAATTTCTTATCAGTACGTTAGAGATGTGTTGCCTGAAGCTAGCGTTTTGAAGCTCGGCCTCACATTTCCGGTTCCAAAGGAGAAACTAAGAAGCTTTGCAAGCAAGGTGGACAGACTTTTTGTAGTTGAGGAACTCGAACCCTACCTCAAGGACGAGATGGCCATCTTCGGTTTGGTCGCTGAGGGTGCCGAATTATTTCCACGCAATGGCGAGCTATCGCCTCGCCTGATTCGTGAAGGTTTTCAGAAGGCGGGTGTGCTCGAAACTCCTGAGGAACCGGCACTTTCAGCCGGGACCCACTCGGTCCCAGAGGTAGGTCCCCGATTTCCTCTGCTGTGTTCGGGATGCTCCCACGCGACGCCGTTTTTTCTTCTAAGAAAGTTCGACGCTGTGGTAGCCGGTGACATAGGGTGCTACACCCTTGGAGCCACTGAGCCGCTCGCTTCGATGGATACATGTCTTTCTATGGGATCCAGCATCGGCATTGCGATCGGGCTTGCCAAGGCTGGAAGAACGGGAGGACGACCGGTAGTTGCGGTGCTGGGAGATTCGACCTTTCTGCATGCTGGAATCCCTCCCCTTATCGACGCGGTACACCGCGAAGCGAACATCACTGTCGTGGTGCTCGACAATGGGACTACGGCAATGACGGGTGGCCAACCTCATCCTGCAACGTCATCCGGCATTCGAGGCCAGTCAGCCCCCAAAGTGGACATACCGGCCATCTGCAGCGCAGTCGGAGTGAGCCAGGTTGTTGTGGTTGATCCATATGACGTTGGTGCTACGAGTATGGCCTTGCAGAATGCGATAGCCAGAGACGGGGTATCGGTAGTGATTACTGCCCGATCATGTGTCGAATCTCCGGTAAAGAGCAGAGGTCGGGTCTACCATATCGATACAAACCAATGCGATGGGTGCCAGTTATGCATGAACCTTGGCTGTCCTGCTCTTGGCTGGGACTTTAGCCTTGACGTCATGCCGAAGCGCATAACGATAGATGCTGCGCTGTGCTCTGGATGTACGGTTTGCGCTCAGATATGCCCGCAAGGCGCAATACTGTCCGCCGACTCAGAGACTAACGGCAATCACAAGGCTCCAGAAAGCTTGGCATCGCTCAATGATTCTGGTCAAAGGGGGTAGGTTGTCTTGGCTTCTAATCAGCCTGCAGGAAAAGTTATGACTAACGGAAATGGTGGCGAGAACGTGGCGTCTGTCCGCTCGGGGAATTTGGTTTTAGGCGGTGTCGGAGGTCAGGGGATCATCACCGCAAGCAACACGATTTCATATGTGTGTATCGAGGCCGGTCTGAATGTAAAAAAGTCTGAAGTGCACGGGATGTCCCAGCGAGGTGGAGCGGTAGTGAGCCATCTTAGGTTTGGCCCAGAGGTCCACTCAGTAATTGTCGAACCGGGACAAGCGGAGTGGATTCTTGGATTTGAGTGGGAGGAGGGGCTTCGGTATCTCGAATATCTAAAGCCGGGGGGCGTGGCTTTTGTGAGTACTGAACGCCGCATACCGCCATCGGCGCAGGTTGACCGCCGCGGAGGAAAGATTAACTATCCGCTGGATTCTGAAGCTCCCGTCGGAGTGGTTCCTGTGGATACCTATCGAATCGTCGGCAAGACAGCCTCCGAGCGGACACCCAGCGCCCAGACTGTTCTCCTTGGAGCGCTTTCTGTGGAAATGGGATTGCCCGTGGAGATTTGGCACAGGGCGATCGAGGCAACTGTTCCGCCAAAAACAGTCAAAGCTAACCTGCTCAGCTTCGAAAACGGACGAAACTGGTATGAGGAGAGGAAGGGCAGCATTGCCGCCCGGCAGGGTGCCTCCTCGCGTTCCGAAGACTTTCCAAATAGATCAACCAATGGGAATAAAACGGCTTCTTCCGGAATAAAAAAGCTGGGCAACTCTTCCGAAGCCGCAATGTCGATATCTTCTTGGATGGGTGGGACACCGCGGGTCGAGATTACAAGAGCGTGGTGCAAAGGATGCAACATTTGTGTGTCGGTGTGTCCGGAGCGAGTCCTGTCGATTGATTCCCAGGAAATTGCAGTGGTGTCCGAGCCGGATCGGTGTACTGGCTGCGGGCTTTGCGCACGCTTATGCCCGGATCTAGCGATAGACATATTGCTGGATGCAGCCGTAAATGACGAGCTCGTACAGAGTCTGGCTAAAAAGCGAGGAGATAACAGATGAAACTGATGCAGGGAAATGAGGCTTGCGCGGCTGGGGCCATTGCTGCCGGTTGCCGGTTCTTTGGAGGTTATCCGATCTCCCCGTCGTCAGAAGTTGCCGAGGAAATGGCAAGACTCCTTCCTAAAAATGGTGGCGTTTTTCTGCAGGCCGAGGATGAAATGGCCTCGCTGGGAGCGGTAATTGGGGCTGCTTTGGGCGGCTCGAAGGCTATGACCGCAACATCGGGCCCTGGATTTTCCCTTATGCAGGAACATATAGGTTATGGATATCTCGCGGAGATACCTTGCGTTATAGTCGACGTCATGAGAGGTGGACCCAGCACGGGATTGCCGACGGCGCCATCCCAGGGTGATGTTATGCAGGCGCAGTGGGGTACACATGGCGATAGGGTCGCAATTGCGTTAGCTCCTTCGTCGGTGCAGGAAGTTTACGACCTTATGATCGAGGCATTTTCGTTATCGGAATCTTTGCGTACTCCAGTGATCGTGCTTATGGACGAGGTTGTGGCGCATATGAGGGAGGGTGTTGACCTTACTTTGCCGGACCCGGCCTCTATAAGAACTCGGCCCGCTCCAACTGAGCCGCCGGGCGTTTCATTCGAGCCTTACAGAACCGGGGATGACCTTGTGCCCCATGTCCCGAACTTTGGAGTTGGCTACAGGTTCCATGTGACCGGACTGATGCATGACGAGCGCGGCTTTCCGACCAGCAACACCGATGTTGCAGCTGCGCTGTTGGAAAGGCTCGAGAAAAAGGTTCATCTTGCTAAGGATCTGATTGCACCCGAGAGCTATCTCATGGATGATGCCGAAATTGCAATTGTCGCCTACGGAATAACTGGGCGTACCGCAAAAGCCGCGGTAGACGTGTTGAGGAGCAAAGGCAAAAAAGCTGGCCTTTTAAGGCCTCGTTTGCTTTGGCCTGTTCAAGATGAGATGCTCAAATCTGCACTCGCGAATGCCGAAGTTGTTGTGGTCGCAGAAATGAACAGAGGCCAGTGGGTCAGAGAAGTTGAGAGGATTGTAGCAGGGGACACTTGGATTTACCCATTGCTCAAGGCTGGCGGATCGATGATTACGACGGATGAAGTTGTTAGCCATGCTCTTTCTGCATCGGACCGCTCTTCTGCGGCCGACGGAGCCAGGAGTTCTAGGCAAGATTTGCGCATCGGATAAAGGGACATTGTGGCGTCAGTTGACAACAGCTGCCAGGTTTGTAGAAGAAGGGTAAGAAGCTCATGAATGCGGAAGTGAAGGTAAAAGCACCTACAAGAGCCCCGATGGTGGGCGCGGAGAAGAGGCTTCTCCGTCATGCCATGATGCCCCACATGCTCTGTCCGGGGTGTGGCCATGGAATTGTTCTTGATGCAATGCTGACAGTGCTCTCGGCGCGCTATGAGAATCTGGATAACGTCGCTTTTGTCGCTGGCATCGGCTGTTCCTCCAGGATCGTCGGATATATAGACGCGTGTACGCTGCACACTACCCACGGGCGGCCCCTATCGTTTGCGACCGGGCTGAAACTTGCGCGCCCTGATCTCAACGTGATAGTTGTGACCGGTGACGGAGACGGAGTGTCGATTGGGGGTAATCACCTCATTCATGCTGCGCGCAGGAATATAGATATCACCTGCGTTCTTCTGAACAATGAAATCTATGGCATGACCGGAGGCCAGGCGGCTCCAACTACTGTTCCAGGTGCTTACACTTCGACCACTCCGCAAGGTAACACTCAGCATCCATTCGATGTATCAGAGCTTGTGAAGGCCGCTGGAGCCACTTTTGTGGCCAGAGCGTCGAGTTATAGGCCGCAAGTCGTTGGTGATATATTTGGTCAGGCACTGGATCACGTGGGGTTCTCGTTCCTCGAAGTTATGACTGATTGCACAGAGTATTTTGGACGGACTAACCGTTTTGGCGACGGGGCAGACATGCTCATGAGCCAGTCTCGCTACGATCCCTCAATTGATGCGGATCTGGCTAGCAGAGCTACAGTGGAGGAGCTGACGAATCCACGGGCGGTCAGGCCAGTTCTTCCCAAGGGTATTTTGCACAGGTCAAGTCGTCTCACCTTGGAGGAGACCTTGAGCGTTAGTGGCGGCAGGTGCTCCAGCGCCAATGAAATAGAGGTCTTAAATGGTGATCCAAGGAGGGGCAGCTGATGACCGCCGATTTTTCCAGTGTCAAAATAAGACTTACCGGTTCAGGGGGACAGGGAATTGCGCTGGCAGCAACTGTTCTTGCTGAATCGGCGCTTAGTAACGGTCTCCACGCTACGCTGATCCAAGAGCACGGGCCTGAGGCTCGAGGTGGAGCTACCCGAGCAGATCTTTCGGTTTCCTGGTCCCCAATTCCAAATCCTCAGTTTCAGCTGCCGGATCTGTGTCTGGTTCTTTCAGACAAAGCATGGGATCGCTTTGCAAAAAATCTAGTTGGCCGCGATGATGTAGGCCTCGTGACGGACAGGGAGAGAGTCACTCTGTCTTCAACCGCCGAAAATCAGGCCGGCGGGATTGTTGCGATGTCGTTTGAAGAAGCCGCAAAGGGCCGCATCGGTTCGAAGCTAGTAACCAATATGATCTGTGCCGCTGCGCTCGCCCGATTGTTGGAGGCAATCTCTTTGGACAGCCTTTCGGAGGCGGCGGAACGGAGATCGCCTCTAGCTTTTAGGGAGAAGAACCTCGCCGCCGTCAGACTTGGATGGCAGATGATGGATGAGTACCTAGAAACCCATACTCTTCCATGGCGGGTTCCAGGTCGCGAGATAGGCAAATTAGCCATTGGGGTCAGTGGTGACCGGGGTGCTAACACCTTTGAGGCGGGTGGCAGTGCGCTCACCGCTTGAAGGTATCAGGGTGCTAGATCTTTCGCAAGGAGCGGCGGGTCCGATTGCGGCCATGGTGCTTGGCGACTATGGCGCTGATGTCATAAAAGTTGATCCACCTGGTGGAGAATGGGGACGTAAACTTGGCCCTCCTTTCATTCAAGACCAGGCGGCTGCTTATTTGGGCATGAACAGGAATAAGCGATCGATAATCGTCGATCTCAAGCGCACGGCAGGCCGAGACGTACTGGCCAGCTTGGCAGGGGTCTGTGACGTTGTCATCGAAAGCTTCAGGCCTGGAGTGCTTGACCGTTTAGGGCTCTCTTACCAAGCTTTGGCTGCACAGAGGCCTGAGATGATCTGGTGCTCCATTTCTGCGTTCGGCCAGGATGGGCCTTGGCGGGACAAGCCGGGTGTCGACGGGATCGTCCAGGCCGTATCGGGAATAATGAGTGTGACCGGGGAGCCTGATGGTGCCCCGGTTAAAGTTGGGGTACCCGCTGCCGACACCGTTGGCGGTCTGGTCGCAGTCCAAGGAATCCTTTTGGCTTTGCTGGTCCGGCAGGCTACTGGAGTGGGCCAAAGAGTTGATGCTTCTCTATTGGATTCGATGTTCATGTTTCAGACAGTACCAATTTCGATGTTCCAAGCTAGCGGTAGTTCTCCCGGCCGACAAGGCAGCGCTGCCCCCTATGCTGCCCCAAATGAGGCGTTTCCCACAATGGACGGCCATATCATGGTCGCGGCCTATTGGCCGGACCGCTGGAGGAAGCTCACCGAAGTACTAGGCCGTCCTGAACTGGCCGACGATAGTCGTTTTTCAAGCATCGACCTCAGGGTGGCGAACCGCCAAGAGCTCCATCATGAGCTTTCCCAAATTTTCCAGCAAGCTTCCACCGAAGAGTGGATTAAACGGCTCGAAGACGCGGACGTGGTCTGTGCGAAGATATACGACTACGAGTCTTTGGCCAGTGAGGATCACCTTAACACCGAGGATCGTTTTCCGTCGCTTTATCACCCCATATTGGGAAAGATGCCTGGAGTGGGGATGCCCGCCAAATTGTCATCCACGCCAGCGCGTCCCCGAAGAGCAGCACCGCTGCCTGGTGAGAACACTATCGAAATATTGACTGAATTGGCCGGGATTCCCATTGATTTGGTCGAGCGGTGGCTTTTAGACGGAGTTGTCGAGCAGCTTGAGCACGCAGATGGATAACACAAAAAGTGTACATGAGAAGGGGTTGGCCACATTTCGGCCATGCCAAAGCGAGGAAATTGAAGAGAAAGGTGTTGAAAAGAGGATGGAGGTTGATGACATTTGAGCGAGTTAATTCAGTCGTCCGTTGCTGAGGGCGTAGCAACCGTGACTTTGAACAGGCCGGATGCGTTAAATGCGCTTACTCCCGAAATGCTCACTGAGCTTATGGAGTTGTTCCAAGAGCTCGACAGGAATGTGCAGTGCCGCGCGATAGTACTCGCAGGACAACCACGGGCCTTTTCGGTGGGCGCAGATCTAAAGGGCAGGGTGGCCGAATATGACTCCGGCGGAGCACGGGACTTTCTTGGAGAGGTCGTCAGGGATCTCTTTTCTTCGATGGAGAAGATCTCAAAGCCGGTCATAGCTGCTCTGGCAGGATATGTCCTGGGAGGCGGGCTGGAATTGGCGCTGGCGTGTGATATGCGTATCGCGGATTCGACTGCAAAGCTGGGATTTCCAGAGGCAAACGTAGGCAGCATGCCCGGCGCCGGTGGAACCCAGCGCCTGACCAGACTGGTTGGTCCGGCTGTCGCTATGGAGCTTATGTTTGGCGGTGAGCGCATCAGCGCAGATGAGGCATACAGGCTCGGATTAGTGAATAAAGTCGTGCCAGAAAATGAGGCCGTTTTGGCCGCAGTAGATTTCGGGAAGAAGGTTGCCGCCAAGGCCCCCTTGTCTATCGACCGCATCAAGCGAAGCATATATGTGGCTCTAAGCTCCGATCTGGCAACCGGTCTTGAGTTCGAGCAGATCAGCCATGCATTTTTGCGTGGAACTGAGGATCGCGAAGAAGGGATGCGTGCTTTCGTAGAGAAGCGGCCTGCGAAGTTCACGGGAAGGTGATGATGAAATATGGGAATTAAAGATCGCGTTGCTATAGTCACCGGCTCGGGTCAAGGAATTGGCGAGGGAATTGCCCGTTACCTGGCGTCTGCTGGCGCTTCAGTGGTATTGAACGATATAGACGAGCAGCGGGTCGCAGCGCTTTCCGATGAGATGAAGGCATCCGGATTAGACACGGGTTATTTCGTCGGCGATATATCGACAAAAGATGGGGCTACTGGGTTGGTCGACTACGCAAGGGACAGTTACGGCAGGTTGGACATCTTGGTCAACAATGCCGGCATAGCCCGAGATAAGTGGCTGGTAAAGATGACCGAAGAGGATTGGGATGAGGTGATGAGGATCAACCTCAAGTCCCAGTTCCTTTGCACCCAGGCTGCAGTCAAGCCAATGATGGACGCCAATTTTGGCCGGATAGTAAACATTGGATCGCGCGCTTGGCTTGGCGGGGCGGGACAGGCAAACTACGCCGCATCCAAAGGGGGCGTGGTGAGCTTTACCCGCACTCTCGCCCTTGAGTTCGCAAAATATCAGATTACGGCCAATGCCGTAGCGCCGGGGCTCGTGGACAGCCCCTTGTTCCGCAGTCTTAGCCAGGAGAACCAGGACAGACTCACCAAGACGGTTCCAGTTGGACGCATTGGCGGCCCAGATGATATCGGCCACGCTGTGGCCTTCTTTGCCGATGATGACTCATGGTACATAACGGGTCAGGTGCTCTATGTGTGTGGGGGCCGAAGTGTTGGAGCATACTAGGCGCTCTTGCGGAGATGCAATGGTCGCCCACAGTTGATAAGGAGAGATTTGTGGTAAATCTGGATGAAGCAGAGGTTTCACTAAAGGCTGAAAACTTCGTTGTCGAAAATGGCAAAGTCCGTTTGCGAGCGAGTAAATGCGGGTCATGCGGCGCGGTGTTTTACCCACCTCGAAGCATCTGCCCTGGAGATGGGACGAGTTCTATGGAAGACGCGTTACTTTCCAGCGCGGGAACTGTCTACACATTTACCGTTGCCAGACAGTCAACTCCTGAGTTCAGGACTCCATATGTTCTGGTCTATGTCGATTTTCCAGAAAATGTTCGAGTTCTTCTGCCTTTCGATGGCTCCGAGCCACCGTCGATAGGAGCCAAAGTGGAAATCGTGATGGCAAATGGCCCCAGACAAGAAAATGACGAACTTATTTCAATGCCTCACGCAAAGTTGGGTCTTTAAACCATTTCAGCGGTAAGTTCATGAAATGGAGTGTGGACCAATTAGTACCGTCGAGGCTGTGTTAGGTAGCAGTGAGAGTTGGGGAAGAGAGGATCTTCAATGGAAGACGTATATGTATTAGGTATTGGGATGACGCCTTTTGGCAAGCATCCGGACAAGTCACCCGCCGATCTTGGTGCGCAGGCAGTAAATTTAGCTCTATCCGATGCGGGAGTGGGTCGCGGAGACATAGGCGCTGCATGGGTTGGACACGTATTCCAAGGAATGGCGATGGGCCAGCGTGCTCTGTATGCGGCAGGTATTTCTGGAATTCCTATCGATAACGTTGAAAATGCATGTTCATCTGGATCTACTGCAATTTGGGATGCCGCGCTGGCCCTTAGGGCTGGCGCATATGATATCGTCTTGGCATTGGGCGTCGAGCACATGACCACGGCGTTCAGAGGAGCGCTAGCTCCTGATCCAAGCGACATAGAGGCCCAGCTGGGGCTGACAATGCCGGGGATTTATGCCATGAGAGCTCAGCGATACATGCTGCAATATGGAGTCGAACCACAAGATATCGCTCGGATAGCGGTGAAGAACAAGAGAAACGCAGCCATGAATCCGCTGTCGCATTTCAAAAAGGCGGTCACCTTGGAGGAAGTGATGCAGGGACGTCTGATCGCTGATCCCTTGCGCATGCATGAATGCGCTCCCATAAGCGATGGCGCGGCAGCTGTTGTCATGGTGACTAAAGCCAAGCTCAAGCAACTCGGCGGCTCGAGGGCGATAAAGCTTGCAGCCAGTGCGCTGAAAAGCGGGCGCACTGAGGTGGGACTTGTCGACATGACAGTCGAAGACCTCACCTGGCGTACCGCCGAGGCAGCTTACCAGCAGGCAGGAGTTGGACCAGGTGAGATTGACTTCGCGGAGGTGCACGATTGCTTCTCCATCGCCGAGGCTTTGCGCGTCGAGGGTATGGGCCTGGTTCCGCATGGAGAGTATGTCGCCAGGGTCGGAAAAGGGGAGATGGACCTAAACGGCATCTTGCCGGTCAATGGATCCGGAGGGCTTCTCGGCAAAGGCCATCCTTTGGGTGCCACTGGCGTAGCCCAGGTTGTTGAGCTGGTAAAACAGCTCAGAGGTGATGCCGGCGACCGGCAGATCGAAAATGCCAAGATCGGCGTTGCCCACTGCAGAGGCGGCAAGGCCCAAGGCGTAGAAGGTACTGCATGTACCGTAAACATCCTGGTTGCATGAAAATGACGTCTGCCACTGGGGTTAGCTCGGAACTAATTTCTCAAGAGGGCGAACTCATATCTGTCGACTGCTCGATCATCAGGGGAGGAACTTCCAAGGGAGTGTTTCTTCCTAGAGCCGCACTGCCGGAGGATCAGGCCGAGCTTGAGGCATTTTTGCTCGCTGCGATGGGTAGCCCCGATCCGCGCCAGATAGACGGGCTTGGCGGTGCTGATTTGCTTACCAGCAAAGTTGCCATGATCGGACCTCCAAGCGTCGAAGGAGCGGATCTTGACTATACCTTTGCCCAGGTAAGCGTGGCTAAGGCAAAGGTAAATATGGATATGAACTGCGGCAATATCTCGTCTGCCGTCGGTATATACGCAATCGAGCATGGATATGTTGAACCGGTCTCTCCTTTGACCACCGTGAGAGTCCATAACACAAATACTCGCAAGATTTTTACAGCCACGGTTCCGGTTTCGTTTGGAAGGCCAACCGTGGAAGGGAGTTGCCGAGTTGATGGAGTTCCCGGCACCGGGGCCGAGATAGTTCTCGATTATCGGGAAACCGTAGGATCTGTTACCGGTAAGTTATTGCCAACCGGTTCAGTTATAGACGTAATTGAGGTACCTCTCATTGGTACGATTTCAGTATCGATCGTAGATATTGCTAACTTATGCGTATTAGTCAGAGCGTCTGATGCTGGATTTAACCCGGGGGAAATTCCTTGTTTTCCCTCCGAAGTTCAAATAGCCAAATCAGATGCGCTGCAGCGTGCAGTAGCAAGAATGCTTGGCATTCCAGAAGGAGGGTTAGTGCCGATTCCTGTGTTGCTGGACCACGCCCACAACTATCAGACCGTCGTCGGTGACCAAGGTGTAGAAAGCGATGATATCGACTTTGTTGCTGAAGTTATTGGCGGGCAGCCTCTAGTTTTGCACAAAGCCTTTCCAGGTACGGCCGGCGTGACGGTAGCAGTGGCGGCTCGACTTCCAGGAACTATCGCATATCAGATGAGTCCGTCCACTTCAGATGAGGTTCGTATCGGCCATCCAACCGGTTGCAACGTGGTCGCGGCGAAGGTATCCATCGACGAGACGGGAAATCCCGTTGTCGAAAAAGCGGCATATACAAGGACCGCACGGAAATTGATGGAAGGCAAAGCGTTTCTTAGAGCTTCGCAAGTATTGAATAGGGGGTACGAGGGTGATATTTGAACCTGAAATAGAAATGATGGAGCGCGGTGCGCTGGAGGAATTACAGTCTGCTCGATTGCGCGAAATGGTGTCAAGAGTTTACGAAAGCGTTCCCTACATAAGGGAGCGGCTCCAGGGAGTTGGGATCAAACCCAGCGATATCAGTGGGATCGCGGATTTGTGGAGATTGCCATTTACTCGAAAATCCGACTTGCGAGATACCTACCCTTTTGGTCTGTTTACAACGGACAAGAGCAAGCTGTTGAGAATCCATGCGTCTTCGGGAACTACGGGAAAACCGACGGTAGTGGGCTATACGGCCGCCGATTTGGACATATTCGGAAAGGTGTGCGCCAGAGCACTTGCTGGTGGCGGTTCTGAGCCTGGAATGCTGTTGCACAACGCCTACGGGTACGGACTGTTTACTGGTGGACTTGGCATCCATCAGGGAGGGGAAACTCTGGGAATGGTAGTGGTTCCAGCTTCGACTGGGATGACTGAACGCCAGGTCAGGTTGATTATGGACTTTGGCACCGAGGTACTGTGCTGCACGCCCAGTTATGCACTTACAATTGCCCGGGAGTTTGCCAGGCAAGGGATTGATTCCAAAGACATTCCTCTTAAGTTTGCGCTTGTGGGAGCAGAACCTTGGACTGAGACGATGCGCGCTGAGATCGATTCTCGTCTCGGAGTGAGGAGCATCAACATTTACGGGCTTTCAGAAATCATTGGCCCAGGTGTGTCTTTCGAATGCACCGAGGAACGTCACGGGTCTCACATCAACGAAGATCATTTCTTGGCTGAGATTGTCGATCCTGATTCGGGTATGCCGCTGCCTGACGGAGAAGAGGGAGTGCTGGTGATTACTACTCTCACCAAGGAGGCGCTTCCTCTCATTCGATACTGGACGGGAGATGTCACGAGCATTGAACGTGGCAAATGCAGTTGCGGACGCACATTGGCGAAAATGGCAATGGTCAAGGGAAGAACCGATGACATGCTGATTGTCAAGGGGATAAACGTTTACCCAAGTCAGATCGAGGCGGCAATCGGCGGCGTAAGGGGATTGTCCCCGTATTACAGGCTTTTGGTGGACCGCTCAGGAACTTTGGATCAGCTGGATGTTGAGGCGGAGTTGTCAAAAGAAGCTTTTGAGGACGTAGCCACCGAATTTCTCTCTGACGAGGCAGTTGAGGCAGATCATTTGCTACGCAGCATTAGAGATGAAGCTCAGCGGTCCATTCGCGACAATATCGGGATTTCAGCTCGGGTGATTTTGCTTGAGCCGGACAGGTTGCCACGCTCAGAGGGTGGAAAGTCTCAGCGCGTGGTGGACACAAGAAAGGTCCTTGTGAGTTGAGTTTAACTGGCGGGCCGTTCTGAGAAGTTAATTTTCAGACTGGGGGGATGCGTAATCGAGATGTGCGCGGGATGTTTCTAGTTCTCGTCAATGGCGGCGAAAGATATTGCAGGTGGGTTGAAGTTGCGGCTGAACATGGCAATACCTCCGCTGCGACGAGAGCAATGGTTCATGTTATTCGTCATATAGGGGTATCACGATTTCCTATCTCAAGGCTGTTCTGGCAGCCGAGGGAGCACATAACTGCTGCAGATCGCAGCAACAAATGTACGACACATTTAGGGGGTAAATGATGAGTGAACATTCCGGGGGAAATAGAGGCTTATTTGAAAGTTTTTTTCGTGCAAAGCGAAGGAGGTCTCAGAAATCGGCCGTTGTGGCTATAGCAGTTGCTTCGGCGTCGTTGCTTTTGGCTGCCTGCGGATCCAGCTCCAATGCGAGTTCGACCGCCAGCTCTAATTCAAGCGCTGGCACTACGGCGCAGAGTGCTGCTGCCAAGGGACCAATCAAGATTGGAATGATTACTTCGTTAACCGGGCCATACACTCCGCTGGGCACCAATGACAAACTTGGTGCGGAGCAAGAGGTGAATGCCATTAATTCTGCCGGAGGAATTGGCGGGAGAAAGATAGATCTCATCGTGGAGGATGATGCCACCAACCCGACCCAGGCGGTAGTGGACTTCAAGACTCTACAATCGGATGGCGTCGTAGCGATGGTAGGACCAGTTTTTTCATCGGCGTGCATGGCAATAATCTCCGATGTCGAAGCAGCCAAGATACCAGCGATCGATACTTGTGCGGATGATTCTCAGGTTACTCCCGTGAGGCCGTACGTCTTTATGACACCGCCCACGACTTCGATAGTTGGTCAGCAGTTGCTGGCATACATGAAGTACAAGGGTCTAACTAAAATGGCAGTAGCCTACGACACGACCGCTTTTGGTGAGGCTGGTTGGAACGAAATGAAATTATTGGCTTCCGACTATGGCATCAATTTCGTCTACAGTGGAACGTTTTCTGCTACCTCAACTACGTTTACCTCTGTCCTCACGGGCGTAAAGTCGTCGGGCGCTCAAGGCCTAATGGTTTGGGGTGCTGGTCCTGCCGAAGTCGCGTTGACTAGTCAGTTTAAGTCGCTCGGGCTTACCATTCCTTTGCTATTTAGTCATGCGGAAGCGTCCACTCTCTACACGAAGCCAGCTGGTGCAGCCGGCAACGGGGTAATAATTGCAAGTTCAATCGGAGGAATCGGACCATATCTGCCTGCCAATTATCCGGGTAGGTCGGTGATCACGGGCTTCGCGAATACTTTCCAGAAGAACAATGGGTATTATCCTCCGGAATTCGGCTTTGATGCCGGCGGGGCAATAGCGATGATTGCCAAAGCAATTGGTTCCAATGGTGCCACGGCACAAGGTGTGGACACCGCGCTGAATCATATGACAATCACGACAGGCGATGGCACCTACAATTTCACTCCTACCGATCACTCAGGGTTGAGTGTCGACCAGGTTGCAATTGCAAGGGATGTAAATGGGACCTTGGTTCCGACAGCGTTCACCAAGGCCATGATTGCCAAGACACCCTGATTTATGCATGGGTTGCCTGAAGTGGTTTAGTGTTTCGGTTGCAAATGACATGCCTCCGACAAGAGCGGAATTAAGTCAGGTGTAAACGAAGGCCAGGTATACCCGTCAAATTAGGAGTTTGATGAGTTGTTGAAGGTGGCTTCTATGATGTCGGTCGTAAATATTCGGCTGGCATCATAGAAGCTGAAGGGCGAGACCCGGAAATCCGGGATCCGCGCGCTGCCACTGGCCAGGTTTAGTTTGCGCCGTATTTGGCTGGCGGTAACCAGCGAGGTCTGTGGTTATGGAGTACCAGCCAAATTTGTGAAAGGAATGGCAGGTGGGATGTTTCAAAAATGAAGCGTTCCACTGAGGCGGTGAGTTAATGCGGAGCCAACAACTCCTACAGCGATGTCGAGCTGTACTGTTTGACGGGTCAGTTTACCGGATTTGGGGCTTAGTCTCATTGAGGCAGAGAGCTGGCTGGACAAATGGGCAGTCCCAAAAGTTGGGTGTGCAAAGCCATGGCTATCGAAGGCCAAATAAGTGTATAGTGAGGGCTGGCCAGTCTTTGATAGTGATCAATATGCAAACAGTGCGCTTCCGGTTCGGGAGTCGAGTTCTCAGACTCAGCGAAATCCTAAAATAGCCGGTTATTGCGGTTTTCATAGGATTTGAGGCTAAGTCTGGGCAATGGAACTTTAGAACCTGAAGAAAGAGTTTAATCTTGAAAAGGTCGGAGGGGAATAAAGCTTGGAAGTCTTAAGAGTTTTATGCGGTCAAAATAAGCCCTCAGGTGGTGCGCGGGGTGGCTGAGGCCGGCGAATTTTTAGTAGCTCGAGATTTGACCCTCAGCTTCGGAGGAGTTCAAGCAGTCAATTCCGTTTCTTTTAGTATTGCCGAAGGAGAACTGCGCGGGCTGATCGGCCCCAATGGCGCTGGAAAATCCACGCTATTTCACCTGATCAGTGGTCATTTCTATCCCGATAGAGGCAGTCTGGTCTTTGAGGGCAATCGCATAGAGAACAAGTCCCCCGCCGCCCGAGCGAAGTTGGGGATATCTATAACATTTCAGGCGGTACACCTATTTAGCGGCATGACTGTATTAGAGAATGTCATGGTTGGAGGTCATTCCTGGACGAAGCACGAATGGCTAGAGGCGTCTTTACGTCTGCCGCGTTGCCGGAATGAAGAGAGAGGCATTAGAGACAAGGCAATATGGGCTTTAACGATGGTAGGCCTAGAACGGTACGCGAATCAATTGGCGGAATCATTGCCGTTGGGTAGGCAAAGAGCGCTCCAGATCGCGCGCGCTCTTTGCTCCATGCCAAAGCTGTTACTGTTGGATGAGCCTGCTTCGGGACTCAGGGGAGATGAACGACGGGAGCTGCTTTCCCTGTTAGAGAAGCTGCATGAAAATGCGTTGACGATGATTTTGATCGAACACGACGTAGATTTTGTCACCAAGGTGGCACCCAGGATCAGTGTTTTGGATCAGGGGCAAGTGATAGCAGATGGTACCCCAGATGAGATCCGCGAGAATCCGGCGGTCATATCCGCTTACCTAGGTACTGCGATAAGCCATGAAGTCAACTGACAGTACCGCGCCGTCCACTGATTTGTTGGCTGTCAGCGACAGTGTTTTGGCTACGGTCGACTTGGTTGTGCGCTATGGTGCCGTCGTCGCGCTGCATGGAGTGAGTATCCATGTCGCCAAGGGCGAAATGGTGGCGCTTATTGGTCCCAACGGTGCCGGCAAATCCACTTTGCTCAATACCCTGTCAGGAATAAACCGCCCTGCTTCCGGACGGATATTGCGTAATGGAAAGCTGGCCCATGTACCAGAAGGACGGCAGGTCTTCCCCGATTTGACAGTAGATGACAACATTTGCCTCGGTGCTTACAGGGGAGGATCGAGAGATACCGCCCCAATGTACGAGTTGTTCCCACAGCTTCAGAGGTTGCGAAAGCGTCGTGCCGGTAGTTTATCGGGCGGGGAGCAGCAAATGGTTGCAATCTGCCGGGCGTTGATGGCAAATCCAGATGTCATTGCTGTTGACGAACTATCTCAAGGCCTGGCACCACTGGTGGTTTCGGATATTGCCAGACATTTAGTCGAGTTGAACAAGCAGAATGGAACAGCCGTGCTGTTGGTTGAGCAGAATGCCCAGTTGGCTCTGAACATTACTTCCAGAGCCTATGTCATCGAAAATGGGTACATCGGGTTGGAAGGACGTTCATCTGATCTACTTAGGAATCCAGCTGTTCGTGCTGCCTATCTTGGGGGCATAAGGTAACAGATGACTGCATTTGTAGAGTATTTGCTTACCGGAGTTGCGAGAGGGCTAGTTTTTGCCCTGCTGGCTATGGGTTTTGTCCTAATCTACCGGGTCACTCGAGTGGTCAACTTCGCACAGGGAGCCTTTGCAATATTCGGCGGACTGATCGCGTACTCACTCCTTAACGCCGGAGTGCCTCACGGGGTGTCAGAAGTACTGGCGATTCTTGCCGCCGCTCTCATCGGATTGGTATTCGGGATTATTGCTATCGGCGGAGATGTCCCGTTGCTTGCGTCACTTGTCATCACCATCGGACTTTCGATCCTTAGCGAAGCTATCGCCATGCTGGTTTGGGGCACCATACCCATAACATTTTCGGGACTCGCTGGTCACGATTTTGTGATTTTTGGCGCCTTCATCCAGCGCCAGTATCTTATAGTCCTCATTGTTTCCCTTGTGGTCTTTGTTGCTCTGCTCTATGGATTTGGGCGTACCTATTTTGGGAAAGCCATGAGTGCATGCGCATCCAATCCCTACGCTGCCCGGCTATCTGGCATCAACGTGAAAAAAATGGGTCTGATTGCATTCACGCTTGGTGGCGCGCTCGGCGGGCTCGGTGGGGTGCTGGTGACGCCTCTATCGCCAATTACTTATAGTGGAGACGTTTCGCTGTCTATCACGGGTTTTGCAGCGGCAATCGTAGGGGGACTAACCAGTCCTGGGTTGGCTGTAGTTGGAGGACTTGTATTTGGTATTGCCGAGCAGTTTGTAGCCGGTTACTGGTCACCGTCGAATGAGACAGCCGTAGCGCTGGCCCTACTTATCGTACTTCTGCTTTGGCAAGCGAAGCGGGCGCCCGTTGGAAGCTTGGAGTGAGTATGCGTGCGAGTCGAAAAATCCCTATTTATGCGATTGTGGCGGCAGGTGTGATTACCCTCGCGCTCCCGCTTTTTCTTTCTTCTACCAATACTGAAATCTATGTCACAATAGGGTTGTACACCATCGTGGTAGCCGGATTGTCGCTTCTGATGGGGTTCGCCGGCCAAGTCTCATTGGGGCAAGCCGCTTTTTATGGAGTCGGATCCTACACTGCGGCAATTTTGGCCTTGCATGGTTGGTCTCCGTTGGCGGCATTGATCGTGGCGCCGATCGCCACTGCTTTTTTGGCGTTTCTCGTTGGTCTGCCACTTCTTAGATTAAAAGGTCACGCGCTTGCTTTTGGCACGCTTGCGGTCCAGCTGATCTTTCTCGCGGTTATTCCAGAGACCGCTTCTTTGACCGGAGGTTCCATTGGCCTGAGCGCTATTCCGAGTCTTCGAATTGGACCTTTGGCGATGAGTTCGGGACGAGATTACGCATATTTGGTATGGATTGTCGTCGTGGTCACTCTGGTCATCGCCAGAAATATAACCCGCTCTCGGCCTGGCAGGGGACTCCGGGCGATGGCGGCCAGTGTTTCTGGGGCTTCTGCCACCGGAGTTGAGGTGGAACGCTACAAATTGAAGGATTTCACGCTATCCGCTGCATTTGCAGGTATAGCTGGTGGAATCTACGTTTTCTTTATCGGTTACGTATCGCCTGATGCCTTTCCAGTCGTTCTCTCTATCGAATTCGTGATCATGGTTGTGGTCGGCGGCATCGGAACCGTATCGGGGGCTTTTGTCGGTGCGGCCTTAATAACTGTGGTATCGCAGCTGCTGACATCTTTGGGAACGAGCCCGTCATTGCCTCCTCAACTTCCCACTGTGTTGTCCCTAGGGGTTTATGCGGTTATTTTAATAGTTATTCTCCGCCTTCTACCGTCGGGGCTTGTAGGAGCTTTTAGTAGGTTATGGAAGAAAGCCCAGGCAGCTTCTTCACCTGTGTCAGATTTCGCGGGTGACGAAAACGTAGCGGTTGTGTCTGCAGTGGGCAAGGAGGAGCCGAACGAGGTTACCCTTGTAGATGAGGTGTGATGTGCCAGCTCATTTTGAGTGGCTCAACAGCGGAACAAGTGATCAGCTCCATCGGGTTTGTGAAGTAGTGGACTAACGCGGGATGGGGACCAATCCAGTGGTCACATCTAGGCCGAAGTGACGTGTGAGATTTCCACTGATTTGTCAACACTGAGCAGCGCTTAGGGCTCTTGTTGTATCACCTAATGTGGCCCTACGCGTATAAGTACGGATCACATTGACCGGCTCCCAAAACTTGCTCCACTTGATCACTTTTTTGGGAGCCGGTCAGCTACCGAAGCAATCTCAACCAACCGACTCCGGACTTGACTACACGAGCAAACCCCCTCGCTGACCATTCCTACCAGGAGCTAATGCCTATGACATGTCGTAGCCCCTGGTAGTTCAGAGAACCTCTCTCCAGATCGTGGGCTTTAGATCATGTCAAATTAGTCCATATCCCCTTGATGTCCGTATATGACGCAATTGCTTCCCAACCCATCTCGCGGCCAATTCCAGATGCTTTCATTCCGCCCCAAGGTGCCGCAGCATCCAAGAATGGCGGGAGATTAATCCAAATAGTCCCTGCCCTAATCGCGTTTGCGAGACGGTTGGCAACTGAAATGTCATGAGACCAAATCACAGCGGCTAAACCATAGTCAGTATTATTGGCGAGCTTAACCAATTCATCGGGATCATCGTAAGGTATCACACTTAGCACGGGTCCAAATATCTCTTCTTTGGCTATGGTCATTTCATCACTGACGTTTGCAAAGACGGTTGGCTTGTAAAAAAAGCCGTCCGCGAGGCCATCTCCGTCGGCACGCACCCCACCGGTAAGCACGGACGCACCCTCTGATTTTCCAATGTTCACATAATTATTGACCCGATCGAGGTGTTCTTGGGAGACAAGCGGTCCAAGTACAGTTTCTGGATCTAATCCATTTCCGAGCTGCATTTGACTGGCTACCGCTGCCATTTTTTCAGCGAATTCATCGGCTCGCTTGCGATCAACATAAAAACGAGTATATGCAGCACATACCTGCCCGCAATTTAATAATCCACCCATGATATTGCCTTCAATTATTGCATCGATATCAACATCCGGAGTTACAATGCTGGGTGCCTTGCCTCCGAGTTCAAGTGATACCCGCGCAAGCCTGCGCCCTGCTTCCGCACCGATTTCACGACCCACTTCAGTCGAACCGGTAAAAGAAATCTTTGCAACCTTAGGATGTCGAGTGATCGCCTGGCCTACTGCCGGTCCACCAGTGACGACATTGATAACCCCATTTGGAACGCCAGCTTCGACACAGAGCTCCGCAAGACGGATGGTAGATAAAGATGCTTGTTCTGGTGGTTTGAGAACTACAGTATTCCCGGTGACGAGTGCTGGTGCAAGTTTCCACGAAGCGATCATAAAGGGAAAGTTCCATGGCGTAATCAGCCCGCAAACACCAAGCGGCTCACGTCGGTTACGATAATCGACCCCCGGCATAGACAGCGGCACCGTCGTACCATGCAATTTCGTTGCCCATCCAGCATAATAGCGAAAGTGCTCTACGGCATTAGGAATGGATATGGCACTGCTTATCCCGAATGGTTGCCCCTGATCTCGCGTCTCTAATTTAGCTAGTTCATCAAGATGATCTTCAATAACATCGGCGATTCTCCAAAGCAGCCGCGCCCTGACCGAAGGAAGCATGCCAGCCCATGACGGTGAATGGAAAGCTCTTGATGCGGCCTCGACGGCTGCATCAACGTCCTCAGCTGTTGCTTCGGGAACTATTTCAAGTACTTCCCCTGTAGCGGGATCAATAGATTCAAATGAACGACCGTTCGATGATTCGGTCCATTCTCCATCTATTAACATTTTAACTGGCATGAAAACTATCCTCCTAAATAATATGATGGAGAAGTCGGCAAGGCACAAACACTCTGTTTAACATTGCTTAAATATGAATTAACGGCGGAATCAAATAGATACGCTCATAAGATTCAGTAAGGTACTATTTAACATTGTCACGCAGATGTTGTATTTTAGTCGACTTCAATAATAACAGCAGGCTGAGCTACTTTGTCGGTGGTGCTATCAGCCAACACGTATGAGAGAATCCCCTTTCAATATCAAAGTAAATGATGCGGTGTTTTTGCTGTGCCGTCACGAAATCTTCCAAGGCAGAATGCGGAAAGATCGTGCTTAGAACTTCCATTTGTCACTAATTCAGCAACCGCTTTTCCTATTGCTGGTGCAATTCCAAAACCATGCCCGCTCATGCCGGTGGCTATTATCAATCCGCTTGGTTGTAAATTTGCATCTATGATCGGGAGAGCGTCAGGTGTAGCATCTATCACTCCAGACCATGCGAGAAGTATGTCCCAGTTGAGTTTTGGAAAGTAACCTTCCATGGTCTTCAGTGAACTAACCACATCGGTGTAAGAAACAGCACCGTGGTTGTTCTTCAGGTGTTGGTTGCCCCTCAAAAGACTTCTGAGAGATTCACGGGGACGCACCTTGAGGTATTCCCTATTTTTCCAATACATTGGAACTGCTTGTTTTAGGTAGGACGGAGAAACAAGGTTCTTGATGGTACCTGAATCAATGGTTATCTCTCCGTGCCCTCCTGTAGACAGTACAATGCTCCCCGAACGAGCCTGACGAAATCCAACTTGTCCCGTCCACACGCATGCCTGGGTTATTGGCGGCACGGCACCTGTCAGAGCCACTGTTTGAGATACATATTGGACTGGCACCGCAAGCCCCAGCTTTCGAAGTAGCGAAGCTGACCCGACGCCCGCGGCCACAACTACATTTGAAGTAGCTATGAGAGTGTCGGCTGTCCGTACACCCACCACCCTTCCCGCTTCAGTAACGATTTCGCTAACAAAACAGTCTTCATATATCTCTACGCCTCTAGATAGAAGTTGACGCAAGTACGCTCCAACAACCTTCGTGGGATTGGCTTGGCCGTCACTGGGCGTCAGAATGGCCATCAAGTATCGTCCAGTGAAGCCAGGGATTATTCTGCTGACCTCCTCAGGTGATGCCGTTCTGCTATCGAGCCCAAATGACTTAGCTGTATCGATCCAATTAAGGTAATTTTCTGCACGAGCTGAGTCGTCAGTTAGACGAAGGTTTCCCCCTTCCGCCCACTCGAGGTCATAATCCAACCTTGCTTCCAGGTCACGCCACATTTGGTTTGCCTCGATCATCAGCGGAAGCTCCTCGATGGAGCGCCCCTGTTGACGAACAAATCCCCAATTCCTAGTGGACTGAGCTGATCCGACCTTTGAACGCTCGAGAATGCTCACGCTCATGCCCATCTCAACAATTTCGAGAGCGATCGAGAGCCCGATGATACCACCCCCGATTACAACTACATCGGGCTTTGTAGGCAACGATTTACCTTCGATACGTCCCAGGACGCTGGTCAACTCAGCCATCGATGTATCTTGATCGCTCCCAGTCGGTCACTACCGACTTCCAATGCGATAACTCGTTTGCGCAGAGTGCCAAATAAATCTCCAAAAACTCACCCAACAGGCTGCCTACGCACTCGTCGCCTTTTAGCGTCTCGATAGCATCCTCTAAATTGTGGGGTAACACGCGAACCTCTCCGTGTTCGTAAGCATCACCATCAATCTTGTTGGATGGTTTTAAGTTTTGCTTGATGCCATCCAACCCTGCACCTAAGCATGCTGCGATAACGAGGTAGGGGTTAGCATCGGCGGCTCCACCCCTCCATTCCAGCCTGCTGGCGTTTCCTTGGCCGACAATAGCGCGGACAGCAACAGTGCGATTGTCCAGGCCCCAACAAACTCCAGTCGGTGCGAAACTGTGGTCGTCAACCCTTTTGTAGGAATTCACAGTCGATGCCCCGAGTGCACTAACGGCTGGGGCATGCTCGAGAAGACCTGCCAGATAATGTCCCATCAAGTCATTCTCAAGCTCTTCGCAGTTGGATTCAGCAAAGACATTAGAACCACCGATATCATTTAAAGACTGGTGGACATGAAAACCCGAACCCGAATAGGCAGCAAATGGCTTTGCCATGAAGGTAGCCTTATAACCCATTTCAGCGGCAATCTCTCTGACCGCCATCTTAAATCGCAAGGCGTTGTCAGCGGCTTCCAATGCCCCACGATAATGAATATTAACTTCGACCTGGCCCGGCCCATATTCAGTGTTGCAGGCCTCTATGCCAACACCCATATCTTCGAGACAATCACGGATTTTCCCGAGTACCGGCTCCAGAGCTGCTCCTCTCTCCATGCTGTAGCAGTCGAGAACTTCATAAATTGGCTTCCCGTCTTGATCGAGTAGGTAGAACTCAAGTTCCGGACCAATCATCGGTTCATATCCGAGCTGATGAAACTCCGTAATAACATCTTTCAAGATGCGACGAGTGCTTACGGACACATCTTGCCCATTTCGCTCTCGGCAATCACAAATTACCGACGCCGCGTTTTTGCGCCATGGCACCTCTCGGAAGGTCGAGAGATCTGGGACAGCAATCATATCTGGATAGCCTGTGCCAAAACTCGTGTATTCGATCTCCTGAACCACATCGCATTGACGCCCCCAAACAAGTGCTGCGTTAGCTAGTTCAAATCCTCGATAAGCTGTGCTCAGAAAATGCGGAGTCGGTATTCGCTTGCCACGTGCGACTCCCTGGGCATCTGGGAAATAGCACTCGATTGTCCTAATTTCTCGCTCTTTGCAAAGTTCTTCAATTTCTTTGATATCCATTGTCCCCCCCTGATGACATCATTTATCACCAGCTTTATTTACATGCGATTGTTTCGACCAGGTATCCAATCGGTTCCAGCCAGTGGTATCCCAGCCATAGCCGCCGCTTCAATAGTCAAAGCACGAAGATCTTCACTCTCCAAGTTGTGAACATTGCTCTTGCCGCACGCTTTAGCCAGAAGAGTCATCTCCATCACCGTGGCGTTGATAAAGTTTTCAACTCGCTCTGCAGCAGCTTGAACTTCAAGGCGCTCAACTAACTCAGGTTCTTGTGTGGCAACGCCAACAGGGCAGAGTCCCGTATGACAGTGATGGCAATAACCGGGTGCAGTTCCCAGCCGCTCATAATCAGAAAAGTAGATAGGAGCATTACAATTGAGAGCGATCAGGGATGCTGTACCAATAGCTACAGCATCGGCACCTAAAGCCAGTGCCTTTGCGGCATCCGCACCATTCCTTATTCCACCTGATATAACTAGATTTACCTTTCCGTACAGCCCCATCTCTTCCAGTGCTTCACGGGCCTGAGAAATTGCGGCAATGGTTGGCACTCCCGTATGATCGAGCAGCAGCTCCGGAGAGGCTCCCGTGGCTCCCTCCATGCCATCAATGACTATTACATCTGCACCGGCTTTAGCTGCGATCTTCACATCTTCATGTACCCTACACGCAGGCATTTTGACAAAAATAGGCACTTGATTGTCCGTAGCAATCCGAAGTTCCTCAAGCTTCACTTCCATATCGTCTGCGCCCAAGAAGTCTGGATGGCGAACTGCTGATCGTTGATCTATTCCTTTAGGAAGCGTGCGCATGTCCGCAACGCGATCTGCGACTTTTGCACCTGGAAGCAACCCTCCAGTTCCAGGTTTTGCTCCCTGCCCCATTGCTACTTCAATCGCATCGGCCATACGCAAATGCTCTAGATCTAGCATGTACCTTGAAGGCGTCATCTGATATACAAGCAGTGACGACTCTTCGCGCTCTTCAGCGAGCATGCCGCCTTCACCGGTGCACGTACAAGTACCCACTGCTGACGCGGCACGTCCTAGAGCAGCCTTAGCATTCCATGAGAGTGCCCCAAAAGACATCGAGGTAATATAGACAGGAACTGATAGTTCAAGGGGGTGGGCGCACCCATTACGTGCTCCGAGAACAGTTTTTGTCTCACAATTTTCCCTGTAGCCCTCAAGGGGCATGCGCGTCATTGCCGCAGGTAAGAAAACCAGGTCATCTAGACGTGGTATCTGACGATGCAAAGAGAACCCGCTGATCCTGTAGCGCCCTAGGTCCGCCTTGGCCTGAATGTCCTCAATGACATGGCGATCCCAGATTGGGCTCTCTCGCATCGCACCTCCATCTTTCCCTTGAAAATTGCTCTCTGGCATGGTTGCATCGCTCATATGTTCCTCCAAATTCGGCCGTCGTGTTTATCGAAATACCACAAACGCCCCTCTGCCTCGACTTTTCGAAGAGGTTCCTTGGGCCATGTCAAACCAAGCCCTTCAATATCTTTGCTGACCTCGTCGATGTCTCGCTGTTCGAGCTCACGCTCGATGGCATCCGCACCAAGGCTTAAAACTGATCCTGCAACAAATATTCGCCCCTCGTACATGGACGCACCAAGGGATTCACCAGCTCCACCTAGAACGACAATCTTTCCACGATGGGCCATAAAACCAGACATGAATCCCACCGCGCCAGTTACAAAGATGTCGCCACCTTTCATAGCTATCCCCGTGCGAGGACCACCATCACCTTCTATTACGATGACGCCGCCACGCATACCTGCACCAGCAGCCCAGGCGGTTGATCCTTTGACGGTAATTCGGCCAGTTGCCATCGCCTCACCAAGGCCCCATCCGGCATTGCCGTGGATAACAATGCTGGCACCAGCGTTGAATCCTCCGCAGTAATAACCAACACTTCCCAAAAAGTGAATCTCGCAGGACGTGGCTTCCAGTCCAATCCCCAGGTTGTGACGTGCACGTGGGTTCTCTACGGCTATATATCGATGGGTCTGAGATAGCTGTCGTAGTTGCCGATTAAGCTCACGGCCATCCAGACCATCGGCATCGATATTTACTACATCCGACGGTATTTCAGACATAACATTTGTCGCTGAATTCTTGCTAGACATTGACTGTATCTACACTTTCTCCCACGAGCTCGGATTCCCATACGACCGCGCTGCCCTCTCGTACATAATCTGTAACGAGTTCGACATCGAATACCCTCCTTAACGCCTGTTCCTCAGTCGCAAAAGCTAATGTTCCCTCAACCGTGGTCACCACAAGAGGTTTAATAGCCAAGCGATCGGCAGCACATCCAATTGCGGTTTCAGTCGCAAGCAGGTAAGTGAAAACTCCGTCCACATCGTCGATAGATTTCGAAAGTGCATCTTCCAGGGACTTACCCTGCGAAAGTTGTTCTGCAATATATACCGCGATCAACTCGGAATCATTTCCTGTCAGAAATTTGAACCCTCTCTGAGACATCAGGCGCCGCATTTTGTAATAATTGGTTAGCTGACCGTTGTGGACTATTGCAACATCTAAAAATGGACGAGCCCAAAACGGGTGAGAAAGTTCAACATCCACCGTCGACTCTGTGGCCAATCGAGAGTGGGCTAACCCGTGAGTTCCGACAAAATCATCGATCCTGTGCTGAGCTGCCACTTGATCTGCGGTACCCACGTCTTTGATGATCTCGAGGCGTCTCCCCATTGAATGCACATAAGTGCCTTCAACAGACTCAATCGCCTCTAACAGCAATGCTGGTGGCCCTGAAAAATTGACAAGCGCTCTTAGAAAATTTCCACTGCCTTTGACGCCCTCATTTACCTCAGGTTCTCGCGATAATTTCCCGCCAACCCCAGCTACCTGGTTGGATATTGCTACGACTGCCTGATAGGCATCCACCTCTTTATCGACTCTCGCTCGCACAATTATTGAGTCGTCATTTCTCTGCTCGCCGTACAAAGCAAACCCGGTTGAATCCGGCCCTCTGTGCACCATTGCTCCTTCGGCCACTGACAACAGATGCCCGATTGGACCAATGCCTTCACATATAAAACCACACTGACCACACATTCTTAAAGCTCGCTTCCTGTATTCTTGACGTCGTGAAGACTACTTAGTAATGATCGCTCAGCCTCTTTGATATGTCGTCTCAAGAGTCGCTCTACCGCAAGGGAGTCACCTTCAATAAAGGCGTTTACAATCTCTCTGTGTTCAGAAACCATCGTGCTCACTTCTCTGACATTATGGGTGTAGTATCCAAACATCAGTAAGACAGAGTTATGATCCCATAGCTCGCGCAGCAGATCATACATACGCCTATTGGGACATGATTCAGTGAGTAAGATGTGCAAATCGAAATTTCCCTCGAAGGCCGTCAGCACGTCTTTCGGGTACTCGCGTTCCTGTATAGACTGAATTTCTTTGATTCGTTCGACCTGATCAACTGTCGCCGACTCACAAGCTAAGCGTGCAGCAAATGGCTCGATGATCTCGCGGAGTTGGTAAAGTTCAGCAACCTGCCCAATAGTAAGCCCCCGAACAAACATTCCCCTGCCTGGAACCGAGTACACGAAACCCTCTCGCTCAAGTCGGAGCAGTGCCTCTCGAAGTGGTGTCCTGCTTACTCCAAGACTTTCGGCAAGACGCTCTTGGAAGAGCCTCGTGTCTGGCAAAAGTTCTCCAGTCGCAATCATTTCTCGCAACCGCTCGTGAACCTCGTTAATCAAGCGCGTATCGGATCGTTCAACAGGCCGTGCCATCTCTTCTCCTCTAAAGTAGGATTCTGCATTCAATCTCCTACCGAGTTTTTCTGAGTGGACTCTGTTTGTCAAGCCAATTTGACGTCGATGCTCATGGCTGTGGAAAGAAAAATCCTTCACAGGTCTTTGTGACGGCACTCGCTCAATCACGTCAACCGTGCAAGTCGGTCTGCCTCTCACGCTAGTTCTGCCCCCTCCCGTGTCCCCAGAGGTTCCTGGATAACCACATCTGCGCTAACAAGTTCTTTTGAGACGGTCAAACTGTGATTTTCATGACCGAGATTCCATGCTGTCAAGGCAGAACCGGCGGCTACCCATGCGATCAAGTACCATATCCACTGGTCATCAGGTGAAGGAACCTTGTAGATGCTTCCAAAAATTCCGCCAGCGGATACCGCAAATCCCAACACCACAGCTACCAGCAAACCAACGCGATGCTCGTGATTCCATAGTCCCGGAATGGCACCCAACGCAATTGTTGCATAGACCACTACGAGCCCAAGACCTCCGAGACCAACTATCCAAGCAAACAGTGGGAAGTACTCAGGTGAACCTCCGAGTGCAAATACGCCGTGGTCTACCCTAACCCACAAGACGAATACCACACCAACGAGAACTTGAAAGATAATCGCGTTAATAGGTGTCCCGTATTTTCGATCCACTTTGGCAAAAGATTTCGGAATACGTCGATCTCTGGCCATAGCAAACATGCCACGTGTAGTAGATACCGATGCACCGATTCCAACAGCCATGATGTCGAGGATGACGACAATGTTTAGCAAATCCAGCAGTATCGAGTTACCGAAGGCTCCATGTGCGCCGAGAGTGAAGAGCGGGGCTGGGCTGGCGGCCCATTTCGTTGCGTTCAAACCGAAGCCAATATCTTGTGCGTACGCACCGATCACAAAGATCAACCCGACTACCAGCACTGAGCCAATGATGGCGATAGGAACCGAACGCTTAGGATGTGCGGTCTCCTCCCCGAGATTTGCGGCGGATTCAAAACCTACGAATAACAGGATGCCATATATAATCCCGAAGAAAATCCCAGACCAACCATCAGCAGACGCTGAGGGATTGAATGGCGTGAGCGTGTTGCCGCCATGTCCACCTCTTATGATAATGGAAATAAAGAATCCCAGCATTATCAACACAGAGCTGAACACTAGCGCCAGCTGCACCCTGGTAGAAATTCGTACACCAAAGTAGAGGAAACTAAAAAGGAGCAGCGCATAGACCAGATCTAATATCCAATAGGGAACACCAATTCCATATGCAGAATGCAAAAAGTCCGAAGTTATCCCACCGACAACCACAACAATTCCGCTTGCAAGTAGGGTAGTGCATCCGTAGTAGACCCAACCCGCGACAAAACCAACTCGTTTTCCGAAACCATCGGTAACGTAATCGTAAAGGGCTCCTGCGGCGTGGATGCGTCGAGCATACGCAGAAATAATCCATCCGATCGCACCAATGCCGATGCCTGCGAGGATTATAGCAATCGGAGTCGCCACACCTGCACCTTTGCTCGATGCGCCAGCGCCAACCACAAGTGGGATCAGCAGCGCTGACGAAAACACCGGACCCATAAATCCTACAGACTGCGAAACAGCATCTACAACTCTGAGATGCTTTTCACCTAGCTCTTCCTTAGCCGCGGGTACGTTAATACCGTGGTTATCTGCCATGCCTGAGACCCCCCTCAAAAAATGTGCACAGTTGAATACTGAATACAAACCTGCAAAGGCGAGTATGGCATGATTGCATTAGCGCGTCAAGTCAACCACAAAGATTTCTTGCTCTCATAACAGATGAGCGCTCCTAAAGGGTCTGAAAGCCGCTGATGTTTTGGTTTAGGCACGATCATCGCGGTTATAGGACCATAGGCAAAACTAGAAACAAACTACAATAAAGTAATGGGAAAAGGTCTTACGCTTCTAAGCGTTCACGCGCATCCAGACGACGAATCATCAAAAGGTCCCGCAACTGTCGCCAAGCTTCGCGATCGCGGTATCCGCAGCATTTTGGTTACCTGTACTGGTGGTGAAGAGGGTGATATTAACAATCCAGCTATGGATAGGCCTGAGGTCAAGGAAAATCTCGCTCAGATTCGCAGGGATGAGCTTGACAAAGCTATAGCGATCATAGGTTACAGCAAGCTTTACCTCCTGGGCTACAAGGATTCCGGAATGCCCGGGTCTGCAGCGAATGCAAATTCTGAGTCATTCGCTCAGGCTCCATTGGAGGAAGCAGGAGACAAGCTAATCGAAATTATTCGTAGAGAGAAGCCTCAGGTAATGATCACATACCATGAGGACCAATCTGGCTACCCGCATCCGGATCACCTGAAGGTTCATGATGTGTCTGTCTACGCATTCAACCGGTGCGGTGATCCAAATTACAAGTTGCAACTGGGTCCACCTCATCAGATCTCGAAACTCTACTACAGTGCGTGGGCCTCCAGTAGGGCCAAGGCTTTTCACGAAAAGTTCCTTGAGCTCGGTCTCAAGTCTCCGTTTTCTGAAGAACGGTTAAGCCGGCCTGGAAATGATGAGGAAATCACAACCAGAGTCGACGTGAGGGGCTATTACAGGATCAGAAAGGATGCGCTGCTTGCGCATGCCACGCAAATTGATCCACTGTCAAACTTTTGGTTTGGTTTGCCGGACGATTTGTCTGAGGATCTTTGGCCTTATGAAGACTATATTCTCGCCCGTTCCAGCATAGGCGGGGGTAAAGTCTCAGATGAATTTGAAACTGATCTCTTCGCGGGTTTAACGGATGGCAAATAGCCGGCAACGCCATTTCGAGGTCTGTAAAGATGTAACATCTGATTTGATCAAGTTGTACTAGGCGGGAGTGTGGCGATGGCAAAGTGGCTAAGTGCCGAATGGATGGATGAGTATGCCAAGATGGCTGAATCACAGCCTTCGCGTCCGGGTGCCACGGCGACAATTCAGTATGAGATTGTTGGCGGTCCAGATGGGAATGTTTTTTACTACTGGACAGTGGAGGATGGCAAGTTACTCGAGTGCAAGCTTGGAGAGCTTGACGAGCCAGAGGTGGTGCTGACCCAGGATTGGGAAGATGCGAAAGCGATTCAAAAGGGCGAACTTGATGCGACGGCAGCCTTCATGCAAGGGAAGATAAAAGTTACCGGGAATATGGGGAAACTTATGGCACTTTTGCCCATCACAACCTCTGACGAGTATCGTGATTTGCAGACTGCGATTGCCGCAACTACGCAGTTTTAGGAACTGGTGACAACACGTCGATCTCCGTCCGATAAAGAACTGTAGCTACTGTTCTTTTTTCTCGGTCTCGGTGTCGGTCGTGACCGCCCCTTCTTTTAGACCCTTTTCGAATTCGCCCTTGGCTTGTCCAACTGATCGTGCGATTTTAGGCAGCCTGCTGGCTCCGATAACCACAACGATTATCGCCACGACGACCAGTGTGTCAAGCCCAAGTATTTCTGCGAGCATGGTAATTTACCTTTCCTACCTAGTCAGAAATTATAAGGCCTAAATAGAGTTTCGATGTAATCGAGTAACACTTAGTGCACCGCGTTTTTAATGGTTCTGGCACGATGTCTTATCTCCCTATAGCTGACGAGGGTTATGTTGGCTCGTGACAGAAGGTGGTCAAAATGACGCCGGTCGCCTGACGAGCTTTTTTGAGAAACATAGGTCGCCCATTCGGGTGCTATCGCCCGCAGTTCGGGGGTATCTTCGGCTGGCCTGATGCATAGTTCCGTAATGCCCTCTTCGAGCGAAAAGATGGCCTCCTCTATGAGATCCTGCGAACTTGGATCGAATGTGGGGAATCTCGAAAAAGGGTCTATTACCCGGTCAGGAAAGATCGCACCCTCCTCTAATGCCAAGGTTTTGGCAGGGAAGCCGATTTTGTCTTCGGTCAGATTGTCTGGGAGGGAAATTGGAAGCTCAAATTCAAGTGCAATATCCAAAAGAATGTCGAAGAACTCAGGCCGCATTACTAGGGCGCCCAGCTCTGAAGCAATATGAGAAACGTCGAATCCCCAATAAATCGCCCGTTCAATTTGCGCTCTGCATTCCCTTCGGGCTTCTTCCAAGTCTGCGTGTTCCCACAGGTCTTCCAGGGTGATTGGAAATCCACCTTGGCCGTCAAGAAGGGAAGGTGCCTGAGTCACCGGGCCGAAATGGAGGATCGGATTTGATGAATTCAAGGTCAGTTCAACGCCGATATCTTCGCCGCGATAGCGGGATACGGCATCCCTCGACCATGGAGCTGGAACTATCAGTCGCGCTGACGTTGCAATGCCGTTTCTGAGCACGTCATACACGCCCAAATTGCAGGAATGGCAAAAACCGAGACAATCGCAGGTAATAATGAGCGCTTTCGTTCCCTTAGGGAATCCTAGACGTTCTGTTAAGAGTGGATAGTTCTCCATTTGGACTCTCCAGCTAGAAATGCTCGGATGCTAAAAGGTTACTCTGTGGACTTCGCCACGAAGTCAAAAATAGGAGAACTAGTTACCTTTAACTGAAAGTCAGCAACGTTTCGATTTGAACGCGAAAAGTTTCGGGCCTTGCTGCTGGACGGTCTCTGGAGCACTGCCCTGGCGGCAGCGACTCCCTTTAGGCCAACTTCTCTTGTTCGACGGTCAAGTGCCCAAGTCGGAATTCTCTCTTCAATCTCAATCAGTCTCATCTGTGCGCTCATATGCATATTATGAACGGTGGTAGTGACATTTAGCCCGGTTGAGCCCGTGTGAGACTAGATGTTATCGATATTTCCCGAGTTGTTTTCCAGCGTCTCGGTGCCAGTGAAATCTTGGCCGGCATCAGTATCACGTCGATCGGAAGTAAGTTTGGCAATAAGCGCCTTCTTGGCGTTTGGACCATATACCGGAGCCCCGTATCCCTCGTCAATGAGCGCAGCAACTTCACTTCCATCAATGGTCTCTTTTTCAAGTAGAGCGTTGGCCACAAGCTCCAGACCTTTCTGATGGATCTTTAGAAGCTCCGTTGCCCTGAGCTCCTGTTCTCTCAGGATAGTGTCGATCTCCTCGTCAATGATTTTTGAGGTATCTTCTGAGTAGTCGCGGCTATGCATCAGATCCTCACCTAGAAACACCATTCCTTGCGATCCCCAAGCCCTAGGGCCTATCCTGTCGCTCATACCCCATTCTCTGACCATCTTTCTAGCCATTTCGGTGTTTCCAACCAGGTCGTTGTTTGCTCCGGTGGATAAATCGCCGAAGATGAGCATTTCCGCTACGCGACCGCCCATCCGGACCACCAGTGAATCATCGATGTATTCCTTGGGGTAGATATGACGTTCTTCGAGAGGCAGCTGCTGTGTGACACCGAGAGCTAATCCCGTTGGGAGGATGCTGACTTTGTGGACTGGATCGGCGTTTGGCAATACGTAAGCTAGTACGGCATGTCCACCTTCGTGATATGCGACGCGCTCCTTTTCCTCGTCGGACAGAACTAGGGAATCGCGCCTTTGGCCCATGAGAACTCGGTCCCTAGCAGCTTCAAAGTCTTCCATATGAATCTCAGGGGAGGATCTTCTTACGGCATAGAGGGCGGCCTCATTTACGAGGTTGGCAAGATCTGCACCACTCATTCCCGGGGTTCCACGGGCGACTACGCTCAAGTCCACGTCTGAAGAAATTTTCTTTCCTTTGCAGTGGACTTTGAGAATTGGAAGTCTTTCCTCTAGGTCCGGCAGGGGGACAACTATCTGGCGATCAAACCTTCCCGGCCTCAGGAGAGCAGGATCCAGGATGTCTGGCCGGTTGGTAGCTGCCATGATCACGACGCCCTCGGCGGTGTCGAAGCCGTCCATTTCTGAGAGCATCTGGTTCAGAGTCTGTTCTCTTTCATCGTGCCCTCCGCCAAGTCCCGCACCGCGTTTTCTTCCAATGGAGTCGATTTCGTCGACAAATATGATTGCTGGCGCTTGCTTGCGGGCGGTTTGAAATAAATCTCTTACTCGTGATGCTCCGACACCTACGAACATCTCCATGAAATCAGAACCTGTCACGCTTAGGAACGGCACTCCGGCTTCTCCAGCTACAGCACGGGCGAGCAGAGTCTTGCCGGTACCCGGCGGACCTACTAGCAGAATCCCCTTGGGCACCCTGGCACCGATTTCTTTGAAGCGCTGTGCATTCTTGAGAAAATCAACTACCTCGGAAATCTCGAGTTTGACTGCGCTGTATCCTGCCACATCATCGAAAGTAGTCCTGGGCCTCTCGGTAGAGTAGACCTTAGGTTTAGATTTGCCGATGGACATGATCCCCGACATCTGACCCTGAGCTCGTCTGTTCATATATGCAAATAAGCCAACCAGAAAGAGAAGCGGAATCAGGTAGTAAAGCATTTGTGACAGGAAATTGGTGTTGGGAGTGTAGAAAGAGGTGTTTACGCCTTCCGTTCTTAGTTGCGTTATATCTGTAGTAATGAACGGCAAGGGCCCATTGACGGAGTAGCTTGATCCGTCGGATAATTTTCCGCTAATCTTTCCGTTGCTATTATCAATCTGTGCTGATACCACCTGCTTTGCCTGGGCATCGTGCAGAAACGTATCGTAGCTAAGTTGTTTCGTCGTTTGCGGAGTGAAGACCGAGGCATATACAAAGGCTGCAGCAAGAAGTGTTACGAGTACGAGGACTATCCAACGCCAGCTCTGATCTGGGCCGTTCGGCAGGAGTTTATTTCCTTTATCATTTCCATTTCCGCGTTGACGCTTTTCGGGCATTTGACGACTCATATTTCACATGTTAGGCGCGCAATGGAAGTAATTGATTAAAAGATTGATGAAGCAGTCTCTTTTTGCATGTCGGTTGGAGGATTGCCAGCGTCTTGATCTGTCGCTTTGCGCACTATTCTCGTGAGAGTGAATCAGTGGGAACCATCTCCGCGCCAGGGAGGCGTGAAAGGAATTAATGCCCTTTCCGTTGCCGTTGTCGGGTTCATAGTCGGGTATTTCTTCGCTACGGTGTATGTGTTGATTGAGCTGACGATCACAAATGCCCCGCCAAATGCGTCGCCCACGAACTCATTTGGAGCGCTGATCGCAAATCTTTTGGGCCTTTGGACCGGACTTTTAGCAGCTGTCGTTTACGCTTCGAAAAAGCGAGGGACGGGCTCGCTTAGTGCCGATTTTGGCCTCAAAAATATCATTCTTCAGGATATGGTAATTGGGATTCCGGTTGGAGTACTTGGCCAATTGGTGGTCATTCCCTTGCTTTACTATCCCTTTCAGCGCGCGATTCCAAATCTCTCTCAAAAACTTAGCCAACCTGCTCAGACCTTAACAGGTTTGGGTCACGGAGGCGGATTTGTAGTTTTGGCGCTTTTTCTCGCGGTAGGCGCTCCAATTGTTGAGGAGCTCTATTTTCGAGGCCTTCTATTGGGCTCGCTAAAAGAAAGGTTTTCTCGGCTTCCCGAGTCAGCCTCATCATTTCTCGCAGCGATAATTTCGTCTGTTCTTTTTGGCTTGGCACACGGAGAACCGCTTCAGCTTCTGGGCTTAGCCTTCTTCGGGCTTATATTGGCTGCTCTGAGGCTAAAATTCGGCCGTTTAGGGCCCGGCATGTTTGCGCACGGTGCCTTCAACGCGGTTACGCTTATAGCTTTGCTCCGGATCCACTAGATACAATCCAGTCACAAGACAATATTTGAAAGGCGCATATCGTTGTCTGACAATATCGGGCATGATGGATGGGTGCCATCCTTGATACGCCGCATCAGTAATTTGGCCAGCGATCAAAAAGCAAATATCATCGATAGATTTTTTATCCTGCTGGCACTGGCCTTTGTCATATGGCAGCTGCATCCGTCGCTCATTCTTTCCAATACCACCACGACGGGAGGGGATACCGGCGCCCACTTTATTGTTCCATGGCTCGCAGAGCATCAGGTTTTCAATCATTTTCGTCTGACCGGCTGGAGCAATGCCTGGTATGACGGGTTTCCTTTGCTGGGCTTTTATTTCCCGTTGCCCTCTATCCTGGTCGCGTTCCTTAACATTTTCATCACCTACAACGTCGCATTCAAGTTGATTACCGTTCTAGGTTCGCTCATCTTCATCCCGAGTCTCTATTACTTGGGTAAGAAGTTTGAGCTTCCCCGGCCAATTCCGCTTTGTTTGGGGCTAGTGGGCGTCGGCTACCTGTTTAACACTAGCTACACAATCGATGGCGGAAATCTGGCATCAACGCTCGCGGGTGAATATTCGTTTTCTCTTTCGCTGGCACTTGGAATCATAGTAGTTGCAATCGCATCAAAACGGGGATTGACCAGGACAGAGGCGGCGATTGGCGCACTGATCTTCGCACTTGCAACTTTGGCCCACATACTCCCATCATTCTGGGTTGGTTTAGCGCTGGTATTGCTCGTTCTTATGAAGCGTATCTATTACAAAAGCTGGGCCGACTTGCGATATACGGTTGGAATGGTGGTTCTAGCCGCACTGATCGCATCGTTCTGGGCGCTTCCGTTTGCGTTTCGCATAGCATATTCAACGTCAATGGGCTGGTCAAAGGTGACAACCTATGACAGCACTTTGTTCCCTCACTCCTTACGCCCCTGGCTGATTATGGCTCTTCTCGGCACGGTTTTTGCGATCTGGAGAAAGCAGATGCTAGGGGTGCTCTTGGCTTTGCTGGGTGTTTTTTCGGTTGCGGCATTCATATTTCTGCCCAATAGCGCAGTGTATAACGCTCGAGCACTGCCGTTCTGGGTCCTTTCGCTCTACGCTTTGTCAGGATTGTTTCTCGGCAACCTGGGTATCCTGATTGGTGCCGTATTCAAAAACGCAAAATCCTGGATCGACAACCAAAAAGTTCCTTCGTCTGAGCCGGACGTAGAAGCATTAGAGGAAGATGAGGTTGGCTATTCTTTGCCAAGTTCCTTGATTGGGCTTGAACTCGGCGCTGAGGAAGTAGCAACTGTTCTCGCTCAGCCTGCGGCCGAGACAGTCAAAAAGCCGCGATGGCCCGGCCCGGAAAATGAGTCCCTCGGTTCCCGCGGCCACGTTGTTCTCGCTACCCTGGTGTCACTGGTGGTGTTTGCAATATCTGGATTAGGGCTGTTCGGCCCCATACCATGGTTGCCCTTCCATACAACGCAAAGTTTCGTACCTTCCTGGCTTAGGTGGAACTACACAGGCTACGAAGGAAAGCCCGCATACCCTGCCTATCGCGAACTCATGGCGACCATGCAGACCGTCGGCAGAAATTATGGTTGCGGTCCGGCAATGTGGGAGTACAACTCTCAGCAAAATGCCTATGGGACCCCTATGGCCCTTATGCTCTTGCCGTATTGGACCAACCGATGCATCGGCTCAATGGAGGGTTTGTTTTTCGAATCGTCGGCAACCACTCCGTTTCATTTCATGAACCAATCAGAGCTGTCGGCATCTCCATCGGAGGCTATGTCTGGTCTGCCTTACAACGGACTAAATGTAGCGTTAGGAGTTCAGCATCTGCAGCTCCTGGGCGTTCGGTACTATATGGCGTACTCCCCAAATGTCGTTGCGCAGGCCGACAAAGATCCGCAGTTGCAGAAAATTGAGACTGTGCCAGCTTTGGAACCGTCAGCCGGTTTGAACTCACCGCTGGGATGGACATGGAGTATTTATCTTGTCAAGCATTCGGCAAGGGTAGAGCCTTTAAGCAGCTGGCCCGTGGTTTTACGTGGCGTAAATCCAAGCCAGGCGTCTTGGGTTAAGGATGTCATGCCGTGGTACGATGACCCGAAACTATGGTCTGTATTACCGGCCCAGTCAGGTCCCCCAAATTGGACCAGGGTCGCGGCAGGTTCAACCAACCTTCCTTCGAATCCGGTGGACCCTACCACTGTTAGCCATATCAGCCAAAACAGCTCGTCGGTGTCGTTCGATGTTTCCAACGTGGGAGCGCCGGTGTTGGTCAAAGAGTCTTATTTCCCAAATTGGCAGGTCAAGGGAGGAAGTGGTCCCTACAGAGTGGCGCCGAACCTGATGGTTGTTATTCCTACGTCACGACATGTGGTCGTTTATTACGGAATGACTCCAATCGACTACATTGGGTACGGCTTGACTATTGTTTCGCTTGCAGCTGCTGTTGCTTTTATTGTGAAGGGCACGCGATCCAAGAAGTTACCGGAGTCTATCGACTAGAGTTAGTCTCCGTGCTTTTAGTCCGTCTAGAGGAAATTGAAACAAGGCAAGGGTTCTGAGACATATGATTTCCGAAATCTTCAAAGCTTATGATGTCAGGGGTACGGTTCCCGACCAGTTTAATGATGATATCGCGCGTGCAATTGGTGCTGCATTCGCAGTGTATTCCCACAGCTCCAAGATTGCCGTGGCCCGCGACATGCGTGTCTCAGGCGAGCAGCTCAGTTCAGCATTCATGGATGGGGTCCGCAGAGTTGGGGCGGGCATTATCGATTTAGGCCTTGGATCTACGGACATGCTCTATTTTGCATCGGGAGAGCTCGATGTGCCCGGAGCCATGTTCACGGCATCTCACAACCCGGCGATCTATAACGGAATAAAGATGTGCCTATCAGCGGCACGGCCAATCAGCTCAGACAACGGACTGCAGGATATTGCCGAGCTCGCCCAAAGCTTTATAGATGATGGCATTCCAACCGCCGCTAAAGCCGGATCGTATGAACAAAAAGAGATGTTGACCAGGTTTGCGGATCATGTCCGCTCGTTTGTCGACGCCGGTTGCCTAAAGCCGTTGAAGGTGATAGCAGACACGGCGAATGGAATGGGAGGGCTGGTGGTCCCAGCGGTATTCTCAGCACTTCCTTTCCAACTCGAAATACTGTTTCCCGAGTTGGACGGCATGTTCCCGAACCATCCTGCAGATCCCATCCAGCCGGAGAACCTCGTTGATCTCAAACAGCGGGTAATTTCAACTGGCGCCGATATAGGATTGGCATTCGATGGCGACGCCGATAGGGTTTTTCTTGTCGATGACCAGGGGCAGACGATTTCCGGGTCAACTACGACTTCTCTTGTCGCGAAGACCCTCGCGGCAAAGTATCCAGGATCGAAAATCCTTTACAACCTGATCTGCTCCAAAGCAGTTCCGGAAATAATCGCTGAAAGCGGGGCGATTCCGATTAAGACCAGGGTAGGACATAGTTTTATCAAAACTATTATGGGCGAGACAGATGCCCTCTTCGCAGGCGAACACTCCGGACACTACTACTTCAGGGATAACTTCCGTGCGGATTCCGGTTTGATCGCGGCTCTTGTAGTTCTTGAGGTGCTTTCTCTGTCGGACAAGCCACTTTCCCAGCTGAGAATCGACCTTGAGCGCTATAGCGCATCAGGCGAAGTAAATACGAAGGTTCAAGACGTAAGCGACGTTTTAGCCTTCCTTGAGAATGCCTATCAGGGAAGAGGCAAAATGGACCATATGGACGGGCTTACAGTGGATATGGGCGACTGGTGGTTCAATGTGCGTCCTTCTAATACCGAGCCTCTTCTAAGGCTCAATCTCGAAGCTAAATCTGATTTGGAGGTAGCGTCAAAGGTCCAAGAGGTCCTAGCCGTTATTTCCAAAGCTGATTCTGAAAGGAAGTAGTGTGACATTGGATCCCAAACTTCTGGAGATTCTGGTTTGCCCAATTGACAAGGGAGAGCTGATTTATATTCCAGGGGAGGACACGTTATACAATCCCAGGCTGAAGCGCCGATACTCCGTAAGGCAGAATATTCCCATCATGCTTGTAGATGAATCGCAAGTGGTAGATGAAGGTGAGCATGAACGGCTGATGGCTTTGGCAAAGAGTTCATAGCATTACACGGTTCTAGTCACATCTAAGAAATGCAGGTTTGAGGTATTTACATGTTCGAACAGGTTTTGGATTCATCCCGTATGTGGGAGTATACTGCCGGTCTCCCGGAACAGGTAGCACTGGCAGCCACTAACGCTACAGCCACTCCAGGTCTTCCCTATAAACATGATATTGAAAATGTCGTGGTGCTAGGCATGGGTGGTTCAGGCATTGCCGGTGACGTTTTGCTGGCGGTTGCAGCTCCTTTTATGTCAGTTCCGGTAGCCGTCGTCAAGGCCTACACGATCCCTGCATTTGTTGGACATGGTTCTTTGGTGTTTGCTATCTCGTTTTCCGGCAACACCGAGGAAACGATCGACGCGTCGGCAGAGGCTTTGCGTCACGGCGCCAGAGTTGTATTCGTGACATCGGGAGGCGAGCTGGCCCAGATGGCGCGTGATGCAGGTGAGCCGTTGATTACCGTCCCGAGTGATATTCCACAGCCTCGAGCAGCAATCGGTGCAATGTCAATACCCCCGCTTGTTGTGCTTGAAGAAATTGGATTGTTTCCTGGCGCCACTCACTGGATTGATCTGGCAGTCGCGCAGCTGCAGAGGAGACGGGATGCACTGGTTCAGCCTCGTTCCGAGATCGAGGCGATAGCAGAACGCATTGGGGACTCCATCCCCTTGATTCACTCCTCTGGAGCCATTGGCCGGGCCAGCGCGCAGCGGTGGAAGACGCAAATAAATGAAAACGCAAAGAGACCTGCCTTCTTCAACGTTTACTCGGAGAACTGCCATAATGAGTTGGCTGGCTGGGAGTATTTGAATGACTTAACAAAATCGAGGATGACAGTAGTGAATCTTCGCCACCCAAGTGAGCATCCTCAGGTTGTGAGGAGATTTGATATCGCTAAGGATCTGATGGGATCTAAGGTGAAGGACATCATAACGGTGAAAGGGGTTGGCGAGGGAGAGCTTTCGCAGCTGCTGGATCTCGTATTGACAGGAGATTTCGTATCTCTCCAGGTTGCCAAGGACTGTGGAATCGACCCCGGCCCGATAACCGTTTTGAACGAGATGAAGAGCAGGCTGTCTGGCCGATAGCTGGTAGAGCAACAATATTAAATGGTTTTATTAGGAGGTCTGGTGCAGTACGATATAGCTGATATTTCCCTGGCGGAGTTGGGCCGCCAAAGGATTGCATGGGCAGATGCCAACATGCCCGTGCTCGCCTCTATCAGGGCCCGTTTTGCCAAGGAAAGACCTCTCGAGGGCCATACCGTTGCGGCATGTATGCATATCACAACAGAAACGGCTAACCTGCTGCGCTCATTCAAAGCGGCCGGCGCGACTGTTATTGCCTGTGCTTCAAACCCTCTTTCAACTCAGGACGACGTGGCGGCTTCGCTTGTAAAGAACGAAGGTATTGCGATCTTTGCCATCAAGGGGGAGGACGCCAAGAGCTACTACAGCCATATAGACGCAGTCCTTGATGCCCGTCCAACAATAACAATGGATGATGGCTGTGATCTGGTTACCAGGCTGCATCGGGAGAGGCCCAGCCAAATTGCTGAGGTTGTGGCTGGCACCGAAGAGACAACTACAGGTGTAATAAGGCTCAAGGCCATGGAAAAGGATGGGGCCTTGGGATATCCGATAGTTGCCGTCAACGACGCAGACACAAAGCACATGTTTGACAACCGCTATGGAACCGGCCAATCCACCTTGGACGGCGTCATTCGGGCGACTAACGTCTTGCTGGCTGGCAAGGTATTGGTTGTAGCCGGTTATGGCTACTGTGGCAAGGGTGTGGCCTCCAGGGCCCGTGGCATGGGTGCGCAGGTAGTTGTGACCGAGATCAACCCGTTGCGGGCTCTAGAAGCCGTCATGGATGGGTTCAGGGTGGAGACCATGGACGAGGCTGCCGGAGAGGGGGATATCTTCATTACCGTTACTGGCGACCGCGACGTGCTCGTTCGAGAGCATTTTCTTAAGATGAAAGATGGAGCGATCCTGGCCAACTCGGGGCATTTCGATATTGAAATTGATCTGGAAGCCCTTGGTAAGCTTGCCAGCGGCGAACGCAGACGGCAGGCCAGGCCTCTTGTCGAAGAGTTCCTCGTCCCACAGGCGAGTGGAGATGCCAGAATTATGGTGATCGCTGAGGGCAGGCTGGTAAATTTGGGGGCCGCAGAGGGTCACCCAGCCGATGTAATGGACATGAGCTTTGCCAATCAAGCCCTAGCTGCGGAGTGGGCGGTGATGAATAGGGGCCAACTTGAACCGAAGGTTTATGACGTGCCTGACGACATTGACCAGGGAATTGCAGCGCTAAAGTTGGCGACCATGGGGATCAGTATTGACCGCCTGACCGAGACTCAAAAGAATTACCTGACTTCATGGCACACCGGAACCTGATTTTCGGATGTAGGCTTTCATGCAATATCTGTTGCAGGTCTGTGATTGAAAGTCGAGGCCAGTCGCAGGCGAAACGATCCACGTAAGCCAACTTCTGGTTGGTGATCATGGTGCGGCTTAGAAGTAAGTCCTGCCCGCTTTTGTGGCGAATGGCGCTGCATAGTGGAGAGGCGATAAAACAGGATCAAGGTTTGGGATCGGTGGGTATGCGCCTCAAACTACTTGTAAATAGCTCAGCAGGCGAGTGTGGGGTAAAAGATCAGGTCAGCTGCAACAGAGACTGGCAGAAAAAAGGGGACGGACTCTGGTTCGTCCCCTTTTCTATTATCGCAGCTAGTGCGCATATTTGGATTTTCAGATTTTTATCTGCCTTATCTCTGGCGCATCTCAGTTGTAAGTTGCAGAATGAGATTGTGGCTTAATTCCTAACTCAACATAAAGGGGGCAACGTGCAGATAGCTTTTCGTTCACGTAATGTCAACATCGGATCTGGACAGCGCGAAAGGATGGAAGAGCGACTCAGTCACCTAGCCAAGTTCTTGGGCGGCATTGAGAAGGCGGAAATTTGTTTGTATGAGGAGAAAAATCCGAGAATAGCCGAGAGAGAAGTTTGCGAAGTGGCGATGTATGGCCATGGCCATGTCGTTAGAGCCAAGGGCGCCGGCTTCGAGGTCATGGAGGCTTTTGACAGGGTAGTGGAGAAGCTGGAGCACAGGCTCGAAAAGCTCAAGGGGAAGCTGTTAGGTCGCACCCAGCCGCATCACAGGGCGGATGTGGCGAAAGCGGCTGCCAATGGTGATGGCAATGGCCACAGGGGTCCAGTCAAGACTAAGACTTTCAGGATCGAGTCAATGACCCCCTCGGAAGCAGTTTTGCACATGGAGCTTTTGTCACACAGCTTTTATTTTTTTACGAATGAAGACACCGGCAGTCCTGCTGTAGTCTATGAGCGCTCAGACGGAACGATAGGGCTAATTGATTCCGAGGTGTCGGTCTGATTCATATGGCAGTAATTGCCAGCTTTGGTTCGCCTCGGCACGTGATGGAGCTTTTCTAGATACGATGGAAGGGCCATGAGTGTATTTACGAGGCTCTTGAAAGCCGGTGAGGGTAAAAAGGTTCGTCGCCTTTCTGAAATAGTTCCCATGATAAATGACTTAGAGCCCGAGATGCAGGCTCTAAGTGATGAGGAGCTGCGCGCCAAGACTGACGAGTTCAGGGCCAGACTTGCCGACGGCGAGACGCTGGATGACCTGTTGGTTGAGGCGTTTGCCGTAGTCCGGGAGGCTGCGGTGCGCGTGATCGGCCAGCGGCATTTCGACGTCCAGTTGATGGGCGGTATGGCCCTGCATTTCGGCTGGATTGCCGAGATGAAGACCGGCGAAGGCAAAACCCTTGTTTCGACCCTTCCCGTGTATTTGAATGCCCTCGAGGGCAAGGGAGTGCACGTGGTCACTGTGAATGATTACCTCGCTCACCGTGACGCCACGAATATGGGCAAGATTTATGGCTTCCTTGGCTTGACCACTGGACTTGTAGTTCAAACGGTAGAGGCGTGGTGGACCCGCCAGGAGGCATACAACGCTGATGTCACCTACGGCACCAATACTGAATTCGGCTTCGATTACCTGCGTGACAACATGGCCAGGTCGATAAGTGAAATGGTCCAGAGAGGGCATAATTTCGCCATTGTCGACGAGGTTGACTCGATATTGATTGACGAGGCGAGGACTCCGCTTATCATTTCGGGTCCTTCCGAGGAGTCCGCCCAGCTTTATTATCAGTTTGCATCAATTGTGAGGACTCTTAGCGCCGAAGAGGACTACGAGGTCGATGAGGAAAAGAAGACCGTGATTCCTACTGAAGAGGGAATCGAAAGGGTTGAGAAACAACTTGGATTGGAAAACTTGTACGACCTTGGTTCAATCAGCCTGCTCCATCAGCTGAATCAGGCGTTGAGAGCCAAGGAGCTGTATCGGAGGGACAAGGATTACATAGTCGACAAGGGCGAAGTAAAGATTGTCGACGAGTTTACCGGTCGAATCCTTGAAGGTCGTCGCTGGTCAGAAGGTCTCCACCAGGCAGTTGAAGCCAAAGAGCGGGTACGGATCAAAGAAGAAAATCATACCTGGGCCACCGTGACACTGCAGAATTACTTCAGAATGTATACGAAGCTGGCCGGTATGACAGGTACTGCCGAAACCGAAGCATCCGAGTTTGCAAGCACCTACAATCTTCCCGTCGTGCCGATTCCCACAAACAGGGAAATGATCAGGAAGAACTATTCTGACGTCATTTACAAGTCGGAACTCGCCAAGTTCAAGGCAGTTGTAGACGACATAGAGGAGAGATATGGGCTAGGCCAGCCGGTCCTCGTGGGCACCGCATCCGTAGCCAAGTCTGAGGTCCTGTCGAAGCTCCTGGCACAAAAGGGCATTCCTCACAACGTCTTGAACGCCAAGCAGCACTTCAGAGAGGCGGAGATTGTTGCGCAGGCCGGGCGCTTGGGCGCGGTGACGGTCGCCACGAACATGGCTGGCCGCGGCGTCGACATACTCCTGGGTGGGAATCCTGAAGGGTTGGCCCTGTCGGACCTAGCCTCTCGCGGAATTGACCTCTCTGATCCAGCCAATGAGTCATTAGCCGCTGAAACTACAGCTCGTTTCGAGGAGCAGTGCAAAGGCGAGGGCGATAAGATCAGGGAGCTTGGCGGGCTTTATGTCTTAGGTTCGGAGCGGCATGAGAGCCGAAGAATCGACAATCAGCTTCGTGGTAGGTCGGGACGCCAGGGAGACCCCGGCGAAAGCCGCTTCTACCTCTCGCTTGAGGATGAGCTGATGCGTCTATTCGCTACCGGCGCGGTTTCGTACATTCTCGACAGGACGTTCCCTGACGACACTCCCTTGGAACACAAGATGGTATCAAGGGCAATAGAGCGGGCTCAATCAACGGTAGAAGGCAAAAACGCCGAGATCCGAAAAGAGGTTCTGAAGTACGATGAGGTTCTTGATGCGCAGCGCAAGGTCATCTACCAGCTTCGCAGGTCAGTTTTGGAGGGCGAGGACCTTAGAGCCAGAACCATTGAGATCATAGAAAAGACACTTGACCAACTTGTGGAAAAGTACCTTGTGTCTGAATTTCAGGAGCAGTGGGAGCTTTCTGGACTCGTCACCGAGGTGGGCCAATATTTCCCCACGACCTTCACCGTTGAGGAGCTGTCACAGGCGGTATCGAAGGAGCAGGTCTACGAGAGTCTGAGGCAAGAGGTTTTGGGACTCTACGAGACGCGAGAGCAGGAGCTTCCCGGCGGTGTCGATGTCGCGCGCGCCCTGGAGCGGGATGTGATGCTTGCCGTGATAGACCAGCGATGGAGAGAGCACTTGAGCGAGATGGACTCCCTGAGAGAGGGAATCAATCTTCGCGCGATGGGCCAGCAGGACCCCCTTGTCGCCTGGCAGCGAGAAGGTTTCGCTATGTTTTCTCATCTTATTGAAGTAGTTGACGACGACTACTTCAAATACGTCTTCCACGTGGACCTGGGACAAGAGGAAGCCCAGGGCACAGATTTGTCTAGGGCGACATATTTGGGCCAGAACGAGCCGGTAAGGGATTTGTCGCTCACCAGCCAGGCTGATCCGATTGACGAGAGTATTGTCGCCTCTGGAGCAGCAATTCCGCCCAGAAATGATTTGGCCCCTCAAGAGACTGCTCAGGACTTGGACGGCGAAGCTAAAATCCTGCCGTTCATTAAATCAAGTACCGAAAAACTTGGGAGGAATGATCTGTGCTGGTGCGGTTCCGGCCAAAAGTTCAAGAACTGCCATGGTAGGAGTAATGCCTGATAGGCATTTGGCTGTTGATTTGAGATCTAGGATAAATTTTGAAGTCTTTTGATGATGAGCTGTTAGCGCTGAATAGGCGTTTGGACGACGCCAAGGCGATACTCGGCTTTGAAGTGTTGTCGGCAAGAAAAGTTGAATTAGAAAAGCTCGTGAGTGATGCCAACCTTTGGAATGATCCGGATCATGCCCGGAAGGTCACTGCCGAGTACTCCTCCGTAGGCGACGATCTGAACTTGATTTTAACGCTATCAGGCGATCTGGAAGATGCCGAGACACTTTATGACCTTAGCAAGGAAGAAGAGGAAGATAGCCTGGAATCGGAGATTGACTCGTCTATCGCGGACTTGACCAAAGAGTTCGATGCCCTAGAGCTGCGGTTGCTATTTTCTGGAGAGCACGACGCAAAAGATGCGGTGTGCGAAATTCATGCCGGCGTTGGAGGCACGGACGCCCAAGATTGGGCGGAAATGATGCTTCGGATGTATCTGAGATGGGCAGAGAGACGCGGCTTTGAAGTGGAAGTGGACGAGGTTTCCTCTGGGCAAGAGGCGGGTATTCTTTCGGCGACGATGATAATTAGGGGCCGGTTCGCCTACGGCCTCCTGAGGGCCGAAAAAGGCGTTCACCGTCTAGTGAGGATTTCGCCTTTCGGCGCAGCTGGTAAGCGGCAGACGAGTTTTTCCTCTTTTGATGCGGTGCCGTATATGGATGACATGGTTGATGAAATCGCTATCGACGAAAAGGAACTCAGGATAGACACATATCGGTCCTCGGGAGCTGGCGGACAGCACGTCAATGTTACTGACTCGGCAGTGCGCATCACTCATATTCCCAGTGGAATCGTCGTATCATGTCAGAACGAGCGAAGCCAGCATCAAAATAAGGCTAAGGCTCTTCAAATTTTAGCGGCTAAATTGGTTGAGCGGCAGCGGCAACAACGGCGAGCGGAAATTGATGCAATTGCGGGACCTCAAGCTGAGGTTGGATGGGGAAACCAGATTCGATCTTACGTTTTAGCTCCGTACCAGCTGGTTAAAGATCTTCGTACCGGCACAGAGACGGGAAACGTTGATGCAGTCCTAGACGGGGATTTGGATAATTTTATGGAGTCATATTTGCGCTGGGAGCGGTCAAATAATTCCTGAGACGGTAGGGGCAACACCTATTATGAAATATCTAAATAGAACCACGTTCCAAATTTTCCTGGCGTGGGGAGGCTCAGAATGATCAAAGTTGATGGAGTCTATAAGCGCTACAAAGAGAATCAATATGCACTTGCGGACTGCTCTCTTGAGATAGACCGCGGAGAATTCGTGTTTGTGGTGGGAGCTTCCGGATCTGGGAAATCGACGCTGCTGCGTTTGCTTCTGAGAGAAGAGCGTCCTGACTCCGGCGAAGTGTGGGTAGCCGGTAAGGAGTTATCCGCCATGCCGGGATGGAAAGTTCCATTCTTCAGAAGAAATATCGGATCTATTTTCCAGGACTTTCGACTTCTTCCTAATAAGACGGTATTTGACAACGTCGGGTTCGCGCTTGAAGTTATCGGAAAATCTAAGCGGCACATTACGACACAGGTTCCACAGATGCTTGAGCTGGTAGGTTTGCACGATAAGCAAGAAAGGTTCCCGGATGAGTTGTCCGGAGGTGAACAGCAGCGAGTCGCTATCGCTAGGGCGTTCATCAACAAGCCTCTCATTCTTTTGGCCGATGAGCCCACTGGGAACCTTGACCCTGAAAACTCGTGGAGTGTTATGGGTCTGCTTGAGCGCATAAACCGAACCGGGACTACGGTATTGATGGCGACTCATGATGTTGGGATCGTCGACTCGATGAGAAGGCGCGTCATAGAACTCGAAAATGGACAGATCAAACGAGACCAAACCCGCGGAGTTTATGGTCTTGGCCAGTCGTCAACCTGAGTCGTAAGGAGTGGTTGTGGCAATTTCACTGGAATACGTGGTCAAGGAAACCTCTGGCAATTTGTGGAGAAACCGGCTGATGAGTTTGGCCGCAATCCTCACAATTTCAGTGTCATTGGCTCTTGCGGGCGCTTCACTCCTGCTAAAACAAGGAGTTTCAACGGCCACATCCCAATGGAAGGGAGGCGTCCAGCTGCTGATTTTCATGCATCCAAGTGCTACGAGTGCGCAGACGAGCACTGTAGAGCACCAGCTGAAGTCGCTTCCTGAAATCAAGAGCTATTACTATATGGATCAGGCCAAGTCCTATCAAGAGTTCAAACAACTGATGGCCAATTCACCGGATCTTTTGCAAAGCGTCACCGAATCTCAGATTCCACCGTCTTTTAGGGTTGTTCTGAAGAACCCAAGCGCTGCACCATCGGTTGGATCTCTATTTCAGCAGCAAGCAGGCGTCAAGGATGTCAACTACAACCGGGGCGCTATAAATACGATGCTTCATGTCACGTCAATCGCACAGTTCGTCATTGTTGGCCTCGCCGCCATATTGCTAATATCCGCGTCTGTGCTGATTCTGAATGTCATAAGAGTTGCAATATTTTCGCGGAGACGCGAAGTTGCGGTAATGAAGTTGGTGGGGGCGACCAACTGGTTCATTCGTATACCATTCATGCTTGAAGGCATGGTACAGGGACTGATTGGAGCTATAGTGGCGGCCGGCGCGGTCGTTGGAATCCAAGCTCTTTTCCAATATGTCATTCAGCACTTCCACGTGACGATTCTGTCGAACTTCCTGGTGTCTTCCCACGACGTACTAATGACCGAACTGTTTGTAGTCGCTATGGGGATTATCGTGGGTACCGCTGGATCGGCTTTTGCCGTTAGACGGTATCTCGAGGTCTAAAGAAGTCCTGCGCGATCTCTGGCTAGGAAGTTCGCGGCCAAACAGGCGTGTGGCCAGCCGGCATCAGAAGGTTACTTGCTGCCAGGTTGCGCCGCCGTCGTGAGTCATTATGAAGACAGAAGATACCTGCCCGGCGTTTATGGCATTTCCTGCGACAGCAAATCCCTGCGTGTCTGTTGTAAATCCTAGATCATGGATGGGAGCTCCTCCATATGCCGAACTATTGAAAACAGTTTGCCAGCTCGAGCCCCCGTTAGTGCTCACGTAGAGAAAAGTAGCACCCGACGAGGCCGCTACGGCGATTGTCTTTCCGTCAGGCGACGCAATTGTGCTCAGGATTCCTCCAAGCGGTGGTTGAGCGGAGGCAGTAGTAAATGTTGAGAGATTCGCAGTCTTGACGACTGTTTTTTGCTGAGTTCCGGCACCGGCGTCGCCTCCGCAGGCTAGCACGATCTGTGGATCGGGCGAGCCAGCTGCCGGGCTTGCAAGGGCGACCATGGGATTTGTCGGAATGCCATTTTGACAGTCCGGGTTAAGGTGCGTCCAGGTGCTTGTACCATTTGCCTGATAGTAGAGGTCACCTTTGTTGTTGTTTGCCGAAATGGTGGCACCTTGAGGATTGGCAACTACCCTTGGCTGCCATCCTGGGGAAAAGACCGGCTGGGCCTGCAGCACAAAGTTGTCTTGCGTCGCAACGGAGGTATATAGCAGATCAGCTCCTGGGACGGCAGAGTTTCGATCGCCGGCAATCAGGTAGGTTGTCGTTCCATTGGTTTCGAGCGAAGTTACCCCAAAAGTGCTTGGCGCACCGGCAAGTGTAACCTTATTCCAGGTGGCTCCGCCGTCGTGGGTGGCGTACAGGCTCGGACCATAAAGGTATCCGTCAAGTATGTTCACGAAGCGGATTCTCGAAACGGCCGCATTGTTCGTTGTCAACGTGGGTCCCTGCGCCAAAGCGATGTTTGGGGCGGGTATCGAGAGCCAGGTCTTTCCGCCGTCTTTCGTCCTGGCGATGGTCAGACAAGGGCTGCCCGTGCAGTATGAGATGCCTAATACGAAACCGACCTCAGGCGAAACAAAGGTGGAGGATTCAGGTTCGAAACCTGATGGCAACGGAGTGCCGGCCGGCGCCGTAATAGGTGGTTTGGTCGTGGTGGTCGAAGACGTAGTGGACGAGGATGTGGAGGAGGACGAGGTTGTTACACTGGGCAGTGCGCTCTTTTTCGATGAGCTGAAGCTAAAGCCTATTGCTGCCGCAACAATGATCACGACAGCAACCACAATCGACGCTATTGCTAGTGTCTTCTTTCTGGTCATGGCATTCCTCCATAGATCGCCTAAATTCATCCCTGCAAGTCCATTACTCATTTTGCGAACTCAACAACGTCGTCTTCACGTTAGTAATGAAGGCCTTATGGATATTTCTGGCCTATAAATTGCGACAAATTGGGAATTTCCCTGTCCTTAGGATAGCTGTCCTTGGCCGTTTTTTTCAGGCACAAAGCGTTGAGCCCGTCAGATTTTAATACCGAGCTGAGAAAATGGAGTGATGTCATGTGCATTGTGGCAGGTCAAATGCGATTAACCAGTGGGTGGTTCTTTTAAAAGGCGTTTTTGGGGTACTGTCGATGGTGTCGCCATTGTGCAAAGCTGAATAAAAAGGCATCAATGATGCTAGATGTCAGAAAGAAGGTTGACGTGACATCTGAGTTCCCAGTTGTTCCAATTTCGAATCCGCTATTCGACGCGCTTGCACTCGGCCAAAGCATTTGGTACGACAACATAAGAAGATCTTTGCTTAGTTCAGGGCAGCTGACCAGAATGGTGAGTGAAGACGGACTGCGCGGCGTCACGTCCAACCCATCGATTTTCGATAAAGCAATTGCGGGCTCCACCGACTACGAGCGGGCATTGGAAGAGATAAGGACGCAGGGCGTATTGGATGCGAGAGAAGCTTACGAAGAGCTTGCTTTCAAGGACATAGTGACTGCTGCAGATATTATGCATTCGGTTTACGATGCCAGTTCAAGACAAGATGGCTATGTAAGTATTGAGGTTCCCCCTCATTTTGCCCGCGATACTCAGGGCACGGTTGACGAGGCAATACGAATCTGGCAGATAATTGACCGACCTAACTTGATGATCAAGGTGCCCGGAACTGCCGAAGGGCTGATCGCAGCCAGAGCCTTGATTCGCCGTGGGATCAACGTAAATGTCACGCTGCTATTTTCGATCCAAAGATATGAAGAGACCGCACGGGCCTTTATTGCAGGGCTTTCCGACAGGCTCTCAGACGGGGGAAGTCTCGAAGGCGTCGCTTCGGTCGCCAGCTTTTTCATAAGCCGCATCGATTCTGCAGTTGATCCTCTGGTGAGTTCCGCGCTTACCGGCAAAATCGGAATTGCCAGCGCCAAAGTTGCTTATCAGCGATACAAGGAGCTCTTTTCCGGAGAAGAATGGCAGAAGTTGTCTGATGGGGGCGCTTCGCCTCAAAGATTGCTGTGGGCATCTACTAGCACTAAGAACCCCGCTTTCCCGCGCCTCCTCTATGTCGAGTCTTTGATTGGTCCTAATACGGTCAATACCATTCCTCCGGACACATATGAGAGTTTCAAGGTAAAGGGCCATGTTGCACCGACTCTGGAAGAATCCGTCGGAGAAGCCGAAAACACGTTGATTCGTTTGTCGGGTGAAGGCATCTCACTGCAGACCATTACTGATCGGTTGTTGGAGGAGGGCCTTTCCTCTTTTGCTGGGGCCTTTAACAAGCTGCTTGGATCCATCGAAACTTCGATCGGAGGTCATGTTGCAACCACATTTGCGCTTGAGGCCCGATTACCTGAATCTTTGTCGCAAAAGGTTCAGGAAATAACCGAAGAGTGGCGCGAATCGTCCAAGGTCGAAAGAATTTGGCTGCACGATCGCCGGGTTTGGAGCAGCAAGGACGAGGACAGATGGTTGGGCTGGCTTTCAATTCCAATGGATCGAAGGTCCCATCCGCACCATTTTCGCCAGATGGCGGACATGGCAAAAGAGGGTCGTTTCCGCGATGCGGTGGTTCTCGGAATGGGCGGTTCGAGCTTATGTCCGGAAGCGCTGTCGATTTCGTTCGAGCCCGTGCAAGGGTTTCCACGTCTGAGAATTTTGGATTCGACAGATCCGGTGCAAATCAGGACTCTGGAGGAAGAGCTCGATTTGTCCAAGACATTGTTCTTCGTCTCATCGAAGTCGGGCACTACTCTCGAACCTAACATCTACGCTGACTATTTTTATGATCTGACTAAAGCTGCGGTAGGCGACGACGAGGTCGGCAAGAGGTTTATCGCGATAACTGATCCGGGTTCGCCGCTTGAACGGCGGGCAAAGTCGCAGAAGTGGAGAGGCATCTACCACGGCGTTCCGTCCATCGGCGGGCGCTATTCTGCGCTGAGTGATTTTGGAATGATTCCCGGCGCGGCTGCAGGGCTGGATGTCGCCGAACTGCTAGATCGCGCGGAGGCGATGGCGCACGCCTGTGCCGCATGCGTTCCGTTAGGTGACAATCCCGGCTTTGTGCTCGGAGCCATAATTGGCGCGTGTGCAGGCGCGGGGATCGACAAATTGACGCTCGAGACCTCTGGATCTCTATCTGATCTAGGGGCTTGGCTTAGCCAATTGCTTGCTGAATCGACTGGCAAAGAGGGCAAGGGAGTTATCCCTATAGACGGCGAACCCATCGGCACTCCCGATAACTACGGGAAGGATCGGCTATTTGTGCAGGTAAGGCTGCTCTCCGAGATCGATCCGGACTCGGATCGCAAGTTCGATGCCTTAGCCAAAGCGGGACACCCTGTTTGCCGAATCAATTTAACGGATGTATATGACCTGGGTCGAGAGTTCTTTAGATGGGAGTTTGCCACCGCGGTGGCGGGTTCCATTATCGGAATCAATCCCTTCGACCAGCCGGACGTTGAAGACGCCAAAGTCGTCACCAGAAGTCTGACGGAAAAATATGAGAAGAACGGGTCTCTAGCAAAGCTGAATCCTCTGGCGAGCGACGACGTCTTCACTATATACGCGAATGAAGCCAACGCCGAGGCTTTAGGTTTTCAAGAGGGCACCACGGACGTGAAGGGCCTGCTCGCTGCACATCTTAAGCGGACCAACCCCGATGATTACGTAGCTTTGTTGGCCTACATACCAATGAATCGGTCTACTGAGTCAAAGCTGACGAGGATACGAACACAGATCAGAGACCGGCTCAAGGTTGCAACTTGCGTTGGATTTGGACCCAGGTTCCAACATTCGACCGGCCAAGCCTATAAGGGTGGGCCCAACACAGGACTGTTTCTGCAAGTGACATGTGATGATGCGATGGACATAGATGTCCCTGGTCACGGCTATACATTCGGTCTTGTCAAGGAGGCACAGGCTCGCGGAGATTTTGATGCGCTTGCAAATCGGGACAGGCGGCTGCTGAGAATTCACATCGCTTCCAATCTGGAGAAGGGCATGGATCGCCTCGCAGAGATTTTTGCGGATTTTCTTGAAAATTGAAACTCTTGTCCACATAACTTAAGCGCCTGAATAGCTCTCCCCGTCGAGAGCGGGGAGGATGAAATCATGCAGTTTGGAATGGTAGGTCTTGGCAGGATGGGGGCTAACCTCGTTCGTCGGTCACTTGCCGCAGGTCATGAGTGCGTCGTTTTTGATATGAATCCTTCCGCCGTTGAATCTCTGGCCGAGCAAGGAGCGGCTGGTGCGACGTCGTTGAAAGATCTGGTGAGACAGCTAAAGGCTCCAAGAAACGTCTGGATAATGGTTCCGGCGGGAAATGCCACTGAGAGTGCTATCAGAAATATTTCTGAACTGTTGGAAAGCGGAGACACGATAATTGATGGGGGCAATTCGTACTATCGCGACGATTTGAGAAGATCGGAAGAACTCAAATCCAAGGGTATCCACTATCTCGACGTTGGTACAAGCGGGGGTATCTGGGGCCTTGAACGTGGTTACTGTCTGATGATTGGAGGGGATCGCGAAGCAGTCGACCGGATGGCTCCAGTCTTCCAAGCCATCGCTCCAGGACCCGATACCGCATCGCGCACCCCTGGAAACAAAGGCGACTTTTCAACCGCTGAACACGGCTACCTGCACTGTGGCTCGGTTGGTGCCGGACACTTTGTGAAGATGGTTCATAATGGAATCGAGTACGGTCTCATGGGCGCCTATGCCGAGGGATTGAATATCCTGAAGAGCGCCAACATAGGATCCGTGTCAAGGGATTTGGATGCTGAGACCGCACCGCTTGAGCATCCGGAATTTTATCTTTACGATTTTGACTTGGCGCAGGTCACCGAGGTCTGGCGCAGAGGCAGTGTCATTTCATCCTGGTTGCTTGACCTGACCGCTCAGGCTCTTGCGGAATCCCCGGAACTTGAAGATTATTCCGGGCGGGTGTCCGACTCGGGCGAAGGCCGCTGGACGGCAGTCGCTGCGATTGAAGAGGGCGTTCCGGCTCCGGTCTTGACGGCAGCCTTGTCATCGAGATTTTCTTCGCGAAACCTCGGGCACTTCGCAAATCAAGTCCTTTCTGCCATGCGCAAGCAATTCGGCGGTCACGAAGAGAAGAAAGACAAAGAATAGGTCTTGATTCACAAGATTGTTAGTATTCGCGCCGAGATGGCCAGTAGAGAGGTGCTCAAATGTCGAATGGGCCGATTGCCATTTTATTTGACATAGACGGAACGCTGATAACGAGCGGCGGTGCCGGGACTCGTGCCTGGGCCTTGGCTTTTGACGAAGTGTATGGCATGAAGGTGGACATCTCGTCATTGTCTGACTTGGGGATGACCGATGCGGAGGTTGGATCTAAGGGTTTGGAATCGGTCGTCGGCCGCAAACCGACGGGGAACGAACTGGAGAAGATGTTGGAATGCCATCTCCGTTACTTGCCTCGAATGGTGGAAGAATCCGAAGGGTACCGTGTTATGCAAGGAGCTGAAGATCTCTTGACGGCCTTGATTACCCAAGGATACATGTTAGGTCTGGTCAGTGGAAACAGTGAAAAGGGAGCTCATATTAAGCTGAAGAGGGCTAACCTAAACAGGTTTTTTTCATTTGGTGGGTTTGGATCAGATTCTGCGAATCGTCGAGAACTTACCGAGGTTGCTATTTCGAGAGCTGAGATTGTCTTTGGCGCCCAAATTCCATTGGAGCAGTTTCTCTGCGTTGGAGACACTTCCAGGGATATCGATGCGGCTCATGCGGCCGGAGTCAAGTGCGTTGGAGTGGCAACGAGCAAATACAGCAAAGAGGATCTAAAAGATGCGGGAGCTGACTACGTTATCGGGTCCCTGTCCGAGGGGTTGCCACTTTAGCAATGGATGTTTCAAATTGGGATCGAATGAAATATTCCAAGTGGCTGTTTATGAATCTGCGCACAAAAGTTGGCACACCTATTGAACTGATGAAGGAAGTGATGGATATTGGGTGAGGAGAAGCTGGCTTTGAAGGTCCCTAATCACGCAGGGTTGAAGCCAGATGACAGCGTAATGATTTTGTTCGGGGCGACCGGTGATCTCGCCAAGCGAAAACTGTTGCCAGGACTGTTTCATCTGGCGGAAGCATCGCTCATGCCGGAAAGGTATCACATCATCGGTTGCGCGCCGGAGAATACCGGTACCGACGAAGCGAGTTACGGCGACTACGTTCACAATGTCCTCGGCACTTTTGCGCGCAAAGAGGTAACCGATAAGTCTTGGTCACAATTTGCGCCACACCTCTCGTTCGTGGGAACCAAAAAGGGCTCCCTCGAAGGTTTGGCTTACGAAGTGGCGATGGTGGAAAAAGGAATGCAGAGGCCAACCCGAATCATCTATCTGGCGGTTCCCCCGGTTGCATTTATTGAGACAGTGGAGCTTCTGAGCTCGAGTGGAATCGTAAATGATGAAACCAGGTTTGTAATTGAAAAGCCATTTGGGTGGGATCTTCGAAGTGCCCGCGAACTCAACGCGCATTTGCATAAAGCTTTCAAAGAGTCTCAAATTTACAGAATCGACCACTTTCTGGGCAAAGAGGCAGTGCAAAACATTCTTGCGTTCCGTTTCGCCAATGGCCTGTTTGAAGCTGCCTGGAACAACAAATATATCGATTATGTCCAGATCGACGTCCCTGAGACTTTGACGACGGAGGGCAGGACCGCATTCTACGAGGCTAATGGAGCTTTTCGAGACATGGTGGTAACCCACTTGTTTCAAATTCTTGGTTTTTTGGCCATGGAGCCGCCCTCGAGACTATCTGCGCACGAGCTTCATGAGCGGAAAATTGAAGTGTACAGAGCCATTGAGACAATCGACGTAAAGCGAGTTGTATATGGCCAGTACCAGGGTTACAAGCAAGAGTCCGGGGTTGACCCGGATTCAAAGGTGGAGACCTTTGCCGCTGTCGAGGCAGCAATTGAAAATGAGAGGTGGTCGGGAGTGCGCTGGTTCCTCAGAACCGGCAAGGCAATGTCTGAAACTAGAACTTCGGTTACCATCGGATTCAAAGTGAGCCGGCTAAATCTGTTTGAACATGATTTAACCTTCAAAGGGCAGCTCAGGCCTAATGAACTTACGTTTGAGCTGTCAGATCCTGGATCAGTGACGTTGCATCTTCTTGTCAAGCAGCCTGGGCCGACTACAAGTATCGAAATTGCACCGCTTTCTTTCGAATATGATGAGTCGACTCTCGTGGAGTTGGAGCTCGAGGCTTACGAGCGGCTGCTTCATGACGTCATGCTTGGTGATCATCTGCTGTTCAACCGAGCGGATGCGATTGAGAGGCTGTGGGAGATTTCACAGCCTCTACTTGCTGATCCGCCTTTGCCTCATGAGTACCCTAAAGGCTCGTGGGGTCCAGGGGCGGCAACATCTTTGGTTTCGCCGTTCAAATGGCATCTACCCCAGAGCTAATTGAGATGTTTTTGAGCTGCCCATCGGCTACATCAAGCTGGGATGAATAACCTGGCTCGTTAGTTTGCGACAAAGAGTAGATAGCAAATCCGCAATAGAAGCATGCGAATCCTGGCGCGGCGTCCATGGCGCATTCATTGAGAGGAAGTGGCAATAATTTCTACTATTCAGCCATACAGTTCGATCGCGTTGCAGGAGCTTTCGTCACGGCTAATAACCGCTTTGCATTTATCGGCGGCTCCAATCGGAATTTCTTTTTCTGATGCTCGGCCTGATGGAATTGAACTATTCGATGAGCCTATGGTCGAGGCGAGTTCTGATGGTCGAACTGGTCGGGTATCTGCTGGTTGCGTATTCTGGATGAGAGCAACTGAAAGCAGTTTTAGCACGATTCCTTCTGACCATGGAAACTGTAGTGTTGGCAGTTTTACTCACGGACTTGTTTCGCTTGATGACGTCGCTGCAAACTCGGATGTGGCTGAGTTGTTAGGATCCGGTTGGGTAGATGCCAACGCAGTAGCTGCGATACCGTTCGTGAGGCGAAGGTATCGATTTGTAAATTATGGTCCGTTATCTCTGGGAGCGTTCATGCCGGATGTGGTGCTTCTTAGACTCAATGGGCGTCAAATGATGGTTGTTTCTGATGCGACGGGAATGCCTATTGAGGGCAAGCCTCAGTGTCATATTGTTGCCGTTGCCAAGGAACAGGGACGGGTCGCGGCCAGCGTCGGATGCGCACTATCTAGGGCGAGGACAGGGATGCAGCCGCACGAGATGACTTGCGCGATACCGGTTAGGCATCTTGCGGAAATAGTGGCCGCAATTGAGAAAGCTGCTGATATCGACGGCGCTGTAGCAAAGTATGCTGCCAGCGATGCCAGGCGCTTTGCTGGAGACGGCGCCAAATGACGGGTTTTCCCGCCAAGGTTTTGAGCTAGGTTTCCATCTGAGCGGACGAACTTGCAAATATGGTGTTGACCAGCCCTTGGAACCCTTGCGTGAACAATTCAGCTCGATAAATTCATCTATTAATTTACAGAGATTCACCTGTTGTTTACTTGTTATTAACCTTGAAAATCTAGTTTGACATTACATGATACTGAATCAATTGGGGTGTCGGTGGGCCGGCTGGACTCTCGGGAGTAGGAGAAGCTGATGGCGGTAGTCGATGGCAAAACTGGCAGAGGTGCGACATCCGTTTATAAGGCGTTGGATGAGGCCTCGCTAAACCGCAAGCACTGGACAACGGTGATAACAGCAGGGATGGGTTTCTTTACTGATGCCTACGACCTTTTCATCATTGGTACGGTTACAGCCATTCTTACGCCGCTTTGGCATTTGTCTACAGGCCAGCTGTCACTTCTAAATTCCATTTCACTTCTTTCTTCGGTTTTCGGCGCAGTCATTTTTGGAAAGTTGATGGATCGTCTGGGCCGTAAAGCAATGTATGGCGTTGAGGTCATGTTGTTGGTGCTGGGCGCGGTTGCATCGGCGTTTTCTCAGACATTCACGGAACTGCTGATTTTCAGAATCGTGGTTGGTATAGGGGTGGGAGGCGATTATGCGACCTCTGCCGTTATCACCTCTGAGTATGCCAATCAGCGTGATCGTGGCCGCTTGGTTGGAACCGTCTTCGCAATGCAGGGTTTTGGTTTGTTAGCTGGGCCGCTCTTCGCTTCAATACTGTTGGCGACTGGTGTTTCAAGCAGTATTTCTTGGCGCATAATGCTTGCCTTCGGGGCTATACCTGCTGCATCGGTAATCTACCTCAGGCGTAAGATCAAGGAAACTCCGCGATTTACGATGAATGTCAAGGGCGATATCGACTCTACTGTCGAGGCGATCCGATGGACGGTAGGCAGCTCTGCTCAGCTTCCTGTTGCATCTGACGCGATTTCTAATAGCGGCAATCACTTGCGTCTCTCTGATCCAAAGTTTCTCAAAAGACTCATTGGTACGGCCGGAACATGGCTTTTGATGGACGTTGCTTTTTACGGCAACGGGGTCTCATCCCAGGTCATATTAAAGGCGTTATTCGGGGCAAAGGCGAGTCTTTTGCATAATACCGTCGTGGCGGCTCTTATATTCTTAGTCTTTGCGGTTCCTGGGTACTGGGTTGCGGTTTATTTTATGGACAAGATTGGGCGAAAGCGGATCCAGTGGCAGGGATTTCTGATCATGGCAATTGGTTATGGCGTAATCATGGCGGTGCCAGGTGTGGTCAAGATTCCCGTACTCTTTCTAGTGATTTACGGGATTACATATTTCTTTATTGAGTTTGGTCCCAATGAAACGACCTTTGTCTATCCGTCAGAGGTTTTCCCAACCTCAATTAGAGGAACTGCGGATGGGCTTTCAGCCGCAGGGGGCAAGATCGGAGCATTCGTGGCAGCGCTGCTGATGCCAACAATCGTAAAGGACCTGGGTCTTCCAGACACTATGGGCATCCTTGCTGCAGTCTCTATCGCCGGCGTGCTATTGACGATGTGGGCCTTGCCCGAGCCGATGGGCAAAACTCTTGAGAGCGCCTCAGGTGAATTAGACGAGGAACCTGTGGAAAGTAACGAAAAGGTTAGCTAAACCTCGCTTTATTGTCTGGCACAGCCTGGCAAAGAGTCTGTCTTTCGTGAGCTTCAGGGTACTTCGCCACGCCGATAATGGTCTCGCAGGTTTCACCATAACCCGAAAATAGGCACTGGCAGACCGCGCCACGACGCTGCGAATCTTATGACACACTGCCCAAGCGGGAGAGCCGAGTACAAGGCTATTCATGTGCCAATGGGCTTAGAGGCCGGTTTTCTGCGCAGCGAGGTGCTAAGCGGCAGCAATTGAAGCGGTTTCGCTTGCGCCCGGAGAGATAATGCCGGTCAACGACGCGGTCCGTTAAATGAGGTCGCGCCCTTGCGATGCCGGCCACTCCCCATGCCAAAGCCGCACGGCGCCGATCAGGCCGGACACACGAGGCCGTCACCCGTCTGAAGTACTCCAGGTAGTCCCGCGTCGGCATTCATGGGAACGAGGGAATGAATCCTACACAGGACTTTGGGAGGCGTTTGTGGCGAGCCAGACTGTCCATTGCAGGTTAGGGAGCAGGATGGGGTGAAGATAGATTGCCAGCAATGGTTTTGCCAGGCCAATATTAGTTGAAACCGATGTGCTTTTGAATCAGGTCACGGGCGACAGAAATGACTATTTTCGTGTCGAATGCCATGAGCGCTGGACTAACGAGTCACGTCATTTTCCAACACGCAACTTGCTCCCGTATCTGCCATTTCGGACTTTCACCACGAAATCATCGTTCGTTTGGTCTGTCGCAGGCGCCGGAGTGGCCTTTATTCAACCGCCATGACGACTCGACCCTATTTTTAGACACCAACGATGGTGCATACCAGGGCATTGTGAACGAAAGTGCGCACCTTGGCGTCTGGACGCCATCTAAGGCTTGCTCGAGGTTCTTTTCAATTCAGCGTCCTTGCCGCGTACGGTCGCTAGGAAATGGCAAGGCTTGGGATTGGCGACTGAAGCATCTTGCCGGGGAAAGGACCGAAGAGTGAACGTATCCTTATCGGAAACGTCGGCTACGTCGAAATCGCCATCAGCCTTCGCGCGCCAAAACGAATCGGCCCGGGCCATTTATGGTCCGGGCCGGTGGGCACCAGTTGGGGCCCTTTCAGTGGAGGTGGCGGGAATTGAACCCGCGTCCTTCAGCTTCTCAGTAGGGATTCTCCGAGCGCAGATAGAAATGCTTTGTCGGCCTTGGACGCTTTCTATCGGTCGTCCTGTGGCTTATCCCAATTTAAAGTCCTTCAATTGCCTTTGGGATAGACAATCCAAGCAAGTTCCACTAGTCGTCGCTCAGGCTTGCTCCGTGGAACTAAGAACAGCTGAACGTTGCCTACTTTTTAAGCGGCAAGGGCGAGTTGTGGCTCGTCGTTTATTTTATGTTTCCGGCTCTTTTACGTGGCTCCGGAGACCACGGCTCGCTTCTCCTACCTCGACGACCAAAGTCGAAGCCTGTCACCCCCGTGGATTATTTGCCTGTATACATTCTAGCAATCCAAATGGGGTAGACGCCTAGGATCTTCTTCGTGCGCTGGCGAGTTCTCTTTCAGTGTCTCTTTGAGTGTCCCGCTGGGCAATTGCTGCTCTTTTGTCGTAGCTCTTGCGGCCTTTGGCAAGGGCTATCTCAATTTTTGCCCTTCCATTCTTCAAATAAATGGCAAGCGGGATAATCGTCAGCGACTGTAATTTGGTTCTAACTGCAAGCTCCTCGATCTCGTCTCGGTGCAGAAGTAGCTTTTTAGGCCGGTCCGGATCATGGGAACCAAACCCGTGCGCAAAGTCGTAGGGAGGTATGTGAGCCTGGAGGAGCCAGGCTTCGTTGTTGTCGACTCTCACGAAACTGTCTCTAAGCTGTGCTTTGCCCAGTCTCACCGACTTGATTTCGGAACCCTTCAGTTCGATGCCAGCTTCAAAGGTTTGCGCGATGTCGTAATCGTGCCGCGCCTTTCTGTTCTGGGATACGATTTTTATCCCAGATGCTGCCGACTGCTTATTTGGTTTTGATCTTTTTGATACCATTTGTACTTCACCAAGCTAATCTGCCAAGGATGCTTAATATTCCGCAAATATACCTTGATGAGATGATTGCGCATGCTATCCGTGAATATCCGCTCGAAGCCTGCGGTCTGATTGGCGGAATCGGAGACCAAGTTACGAAATTTTACAAGGCTCGAAATGATGCCGCATCGGCTCGCATCTATACGGTGAATCCGTCCGACTATCTAAAAGCTGACAGGGATGCTGAGGGAAATGGCACATCGATTATCGGTGTCATGCATTCGCATACCCATTCCGAAGCATTCCCATCTCCGACCGATGTGGCTCAGGCTCCTGATCCCGATTGGCATTACATTTTGGTGTCTCTAAAACACAAAGATCCGATACTGCGCTCATTTTGTATCGTTGATGGGAACATAGTTGAAGAATCGGTTGTTAGTCTTAATTGCTAGAATAATAATCGATTAAGTCAACTTTCAGGAGGAGCCGTGGCAATAGAAGTTCGCCTACCGACAGTGCTTCGTGCCGCAGCGAGCGGTCAGGCCAGTGTCTTCGTTGAAGGCGAGACCATAGGTGAGATACTGAAAGCTCTAAGTGGCAGCTTTCCTGGTCTTGGAAATCAGGTGGTCTCGGCTGACGGGTCGTTACATCGTTTCGTAAACGTTTATCTCAACGACGATGACGTTAGATATCTTGAAAAGCTTGATACCAAAGTTGCCGAGGGCGATGTTATCTCGATACTGCCTGCCGTAGCTGGCGGTTCTTTCTAGCCAACTAGGCGTGAGAGTTTTCGTATTGATTAGAGAAAGAAATTTTGATGGCTGTTTACTCTAGCATTTTGGACTTGATAGGCAACACTCCAATGGTCGACGTTAGCCAGCTAAGTCCCAATCCGAGGGTCCGAATCATTGCTAAACTTGAGGGTCAGAATCCCGGAGGATCAGTCAAAGATCGAATTGCGCTAGCCATGATAGAGGATGCCGAGAATTCCGGACTTCTCCAGAGAGGCAAACCCGGGCAGACACTGTTGGAGCCATCTTCCGGCAATACCGGAATCGGACTAGCGATGTTGTGCAAAGTAAGGGGCTATAACCTAAAGATCGTACTGCCGACCAATGTTTCCATCGAACGAAAGCAGCTTCTTCAGGTGTGGGGTGCAGAGATCATCGAGTCGCCAGGCTCTGAAGGCTCAAATGGCGCAGTAAAAATGGCAAGGGCGATGGCTGAGGAGCATCCCGAATGGGTCTTTCTCTACCAATATGCAAATCCGGCTAATCCTAGAGCTCACTACGAAACCACAGGACCGGAAATTTGGAAAGATGTGCCCGAGGTCACTCATTTCATTGCCGGCCTGGGAACTTCGGGAACACTTATGGGTGTCGGTCACTTCCTAAAGGAGATGAATCCCCAGATCCAGGTCTGGGCAATCGAGCCGCCTGCGGGTGAGATGGTCGATGGTTTGCGAAATCTGGATGACGGCTATATACCACCGATTTTTTTGGATGGCGATGGAGAGCATCTCCTGGATCGCAAGACAGTAGTCGGCCCAAAGGAGTCAATCGAGTGGACGCAGAAGCTGACTGAGGTTGGCCTATTCGTTGGGATCTCTTCCGGCGCGATAATGGCGGGAGCCGTGAAGTGTGCCAGTTCTATCGACGAAGGAACTATTGTCACTGTCGTGTGTGATGGAGGCTGGAAGTATCTCTCAACTGGAGCTTGGACCGATGATATCGATCAGGTGACCGAGCGGGCTAAAAAGATCATCTACTTCTAATCGCACTGAGTTTTCAAGGTATTCAGGTCAAGGCGCTGTAATTTTCCCGGATAGATTGGCGAACTATTCGAATTTTGAGTCACTGCTCTGGATAAACTGATTGGAGTGGATTCGCGCCCGATTGGAATTTTTGACAGTGGCTTCGGCGGCCTAACCATCGTGCGCGCATTGGTGGACTTGGTTCCAAACGAGTCTCTCGTTTATTTGGGCGACTCGGCCCGCTACCCATACGGGCCTAGGAATGCCGCAGAGGTTATTGGTTTCTCACACCAGATCACCGATTATTTGATATCAACTTTCGACGTGAAGATGGTCATTGTTGCATGCAACACCGCATCGTCGGTGGCCCTGGATTCGCTGAGCGAGAGGTTCGATCGTCCGATATTGGGGGTAATAGGGCCGGGCGCACGATCTGCAATTGTCGCTTCTCAATCTGGCCGGCTTGGGGTGATCGGCACCGTCGGCACCATTTCCTCCGGAGCCTATCAGCGGGAAGTCGAATCTTTGGATCCTACAGTTGAACTGACGTGCGCAGCTTGTCCGGGATTGGTCGAGTTTATCGAAGCCGGAGAGACTGATTCACAACAGGTGAAAGTGTTGGCGTCAAGGTTATTGGATCCAATCAAAAATGCCAAAGTCGACACCCTTTTGCTTGGATGCACGCACTATCCGTTCTTGGCGCGCGTTATTCAAGATATAGTTGGCCGGGAAGTAGTCTTGATATCTTCTGCCGAGGAGACTGCTTTCGAGGTCAAGGCGGTCCTCGCAGATTCTGGTCTCTCAGCTCCCGAAAATGCGGCTGGGAAGTACACGTTTTTGTCGTCAGGAGATCCGGAGCGATTCAAGGAGTTGGGCCATAGGCTGTTAGGGCCTGAGCTCGAAGACGCGCAGCAGGTCAGTTGGAAAGGAATTCTCTGAGTGAGAATAGATGGACGGCAATCAGATGAGATTAGGCTGTGCACGTTTGAACGTGACTACACGGAAATGGCGCTTGGATCGGTCCTGGTGACCATGGGAAGAACTCGGGTTCTTTGCACGGTCTCTCTTGACGAGAGAGTCCCTCCGTGGCTTCGTGGCACTGGCAAAGGGTGGATCACCGCTGAGTATTCCCTCCTGCCGGGATCGTCGTCCGAAAGGGTAAGCCGCGAGGCCGTCAAAGGTCGGCAGAGTGGGCGGACGCAGGAGATCCAGCGATTGATTGGGAGGTCGATTCGGGCGGTTGTCGACCTTAGCGCTCTGGGCGAAAAGCAGTTGATTGTGGATTGCGACGTGCTCCAGGCCGATGGCGGGACCCGTACCGCATCGATTTGCGGTGCTTACGTTGCACTGGCCGATGCTATTTCGCGAATGGAACAGGCGTACAGGGTTGGTCGAAACGTTCTGCTTTCATCCTGTGCCGCGGTGTCGGTCGGCATAGTGGACGGCGTCGCGCTCCTTGACCTGAATTATTCCGAAGACGTGAGGGCTGAGGTGGACATGAATGTCGCCATGACCTCGGAAGGCTATTTTGTAGAAGTTCAGGGAACGGCAGAAAATGCGCCGTATACCAAGTCTCAGCTCGACGACATGCTATCTTTGGCCGAGCATGGGATTGCCGAGATTCTCGAGATTCAGGACAAGGCGTTGTCCTCGCTTCCGTCACCAAAACCTGAGCTTTTTCGGAACTGATAGTTGATACAAATAGTTCTTGCAACTACCAACATCGCTAAGGTCAAGGAGTTCGAGGGCATTCTTGGGGAAACAGCGGAAATTGTTGTAGTCGCCGACCTTCCCCTCGTAGTTGAAGACGGTGAAACTCTTACCGAAAACGCTTTCAAAAAGGCCAGGAGCGCGGCTAATAGTTTGGGTTGTATCGCGTTGGCAGATGATTCAGGCCTGTTCGTAGATGCCCTGGGCGGCAGACCAGGAGTCCATTCTGCCAGATTTGCCGGACCCGGCAGCACCGATGCCGCCAACAGATCCAAGCTCTTTTCTATGTTGGAAGGCATAAGCGACCGAACGGCTCATTTCGAAACCGTCCTATGTCTGTGTGCGCCTGGTGCCGCCTTTGAAGATGCCCTGTATTTCGAGGGACGATGCGATGGCCACTTGAGTGACCAGGAGAGGGGTTCCAATGGGTTCGGATACGATTCCATGTTTGCGCCCCTCGGGGGCGACGGACGAACATTCGGCGAGATGACGTCAGATGAAAAGTCAAAACTTTCCCATCGATCAAGGGCAATCTCCAAACTAAAAGACTTCCTGGTAGATGGCGCAGGTTGATGCTGCTACGAAGTCTCAGGAAGTCTTTAGCTTCCTTCTAGGTGCGACTAAAGGTTACTGACTTAGATGTAATCAAATGCTCGGTGCTACCAACTCAAGGAGAAGCTGATGAGACGACGGAGAATGATACTGGGAGCAACTGGTCTGGCGGCAGTCGGAATCGTAGGATTCGGTGCTATGACCCTGTCCTCGGGTGGAACTTCTCTGGCCTCAAGTTCCGTGCCCACAACTCAAGTTGTTTCATCTGGCACTTCCCAGTCAGCGACTAGCACATCGCATCGCCATCCGCGATTCAGGTTTGGCCGGCCTGGTTTTTCGGTTTACTCAGAGAAAGTGATTCCGCAAAAGAGCGGAAGCGGATACGAAACTATCATTTCCGTAACTGGAAAACTTTCCGCCAGTTCCGCCAGTTCGATTTCAGTTGTGCGACCTGACACAGGCACCACAGTTACTGCGGTGATCACGTCGTCGACAAAATTTTGGAATACGTCTGAAGCGGCCCTGGCATCTGACTTAAGTTCAAATCCCGCGGTCACCGTAAGGTTGGTTGAGACCGGAGGAAACGCTATCGGCGTAGGTGTGCGCCCCAAGCCGGGAACCATGCCTGGAGCGAGGTTTGGCCATCGAAATAGCTCATTCCCGCTTCCTAGTGGAACAGGCACTCAGTCATCGGCTAGCGCCTAGAAAGATGTCTGCTATCTAGGGACCATAATCTCCCTGTAGGAGAAAACGGAGAAAACGCTTCTTGGGAAGGCCGAGCCTGAGGGGCGTTTTCTTCTTATGTGTTGTCTGGTTTGAGTCTGGGGGCAGGCGATTGATCTTTGGTGTCTGCAGATTTGGTGCGGACGGAGAGACTCGAACTCTCATGCCTTTCGGCGCTAGGACCTAAACCTAGTGCGTATGCCAATTTCGCCACGTCCGCATGCTACAGTCTTTAAAGCTAGCTACATTCTGGAAAATCCTACTCGACCCCCGCTGGAATCTGTACAAGAATCGCCATCTGAACCAGCAGCGCGGCTCAAGGCAGCGATAATCTTAATCTCAAAACGCCGCAGCTAATGTTCTCCGAAGACTTTGCACTGGGTCAGCCAGGACTGCCTGAGACATAGCGCGAATTATCAAAGTGGCGCATTTACAAGGCAAGGACGGGTTGGCGCCAAAGATGATAAACCTGGTTCAGCCCAGAAATCGCCCGGCACTTCAGAACGCAGGCAGAATGATCCGGGGATTCTCCGGCACGAGGGTTGCCGCTGGTCCTGATATTAGGTTCCATCAGTGATTGTGCGCTGCAACGCATTTATCCAACTTCCGGGTGGCCGGCGAAAGCTGAGCTAAAAAGGCCGTAGGTCGCACAGTAGCACTGGGTGAGTTTTTATTCTTTCTGGTAGGGTGTTTTATATGTCAAATTCTCAGCTCAACTTTGGTCAAGATGTGGTCATGCAGCTACAATCGGCCGATAGAAGTTCAGACCTGTATCAGCGCCTGCTCAAAGAAAGAATTGTTTTTCTGGGGACACAAGTCGATCAAAATTCGGCAAATGCAATCTGTGCCCAACTTCTTCTGCTTGAAGCCGAAGATCCATCGAAGGATATTGCGCTGTATATAAATTCCCCCGGGGGCTCAGTCACCGACGGACTGGCTATTTATGACACGATGCAGTACGTGAGCTGTGATGTTGCCACAATTTGCGTGGGAATGGCTGCCTCGATGGGGCAGTTCCTACTTTGCGCCGGCGCTCCTGGCAAACGGTATGCGTTGCCGCACTCGCGCATCCTTATGCATCAGCCGTCAGCGCAGGCCCAAGGGCAGGCTGCAGATATTGCAATTCAAGCTGAGCAAATTGGATATCTGAAGAAGATGCTCGCTGAGCGGATAGCAATGCATACGGGGCAAACCGTGGAGACAATCACTGCAGATTCGGATCGCGATCGTTGGTTCACCGCTGAAGAAGCCAAGGTTTACGGATTTATCGATCAGGTTATTTCAAGGTCTTCCTCAGCCAATATTGAAACCAAGGGTTAAGCGAGTTGTCCGGTCGAATCAGACGGCACCGCATATGCTATATGTGACGATCTCGGCATTTTCGTTATGTGCTTTTAATTGTAAGTCCTTCGGAAGGAACAGCATTGTTGGATCAGGCCAACAGCTTGCCCGATAAGAATATGGTTGCGTCTCGCATCGAAGACCTTCCCATTCGGGTAGTTAGCCCAAAAGTTGGCGTACTTGCGCGAATTAAAAACATATGGACCTTTAGAGAGCTTCTGGTGTCGATGGTTCGCAAGGAGCTGCGCATAAAGTACAAGAACTCAGTCTTGGGATTCTTGTGGTCCCTTTTAAATCCTGCGCTCTACTTGGTGATTTATTACATAGTGTTTCAAAAGATCCTGAAGAACAATATGCCGCTTTTCGCCATCTTCTTGCTTTGCGGCCTGTTGGTATGGAACTTTTTTTCAAATGCTCTGTCTTCTGCGACGACAACAATCATCAACAACGCGGGAATCGTCAAGAAGGTGGCTTTTCCCAGGGAGATCTTGGCCCTAGCTTCCGTTGGAGCCGCTCTAATCTTTTTCTTGCTTCAAGCTTGCGTTTTAGTATTGGCGCTGGCGATATTCCAGGTGATGCCTGCGTTCGGCTATCTATGGCTTATCCCCTTTGCCCTTTTTGCGCTGGTGTTGTTCGCAAGCTCTCTAGCGATAGCGCTCTCCGCAATCAATGTCTATCTGCGCGATACCCAGCATCTCATGGAGTTGGTCTTGTTGGCGTGGTTCTGGGCCACCCCCATCGTCTATCCTTTCCAAGAACTTGGCGTCCGCTTAACCCAAAAGGGATTACTTTTCCTGTACTTCTTCAATCCGGTTACAGTGATTGTCTTGACATTTCAAAGGGCCTTGTATGCCAAACTCTCCTACCTTAACAGCGGCAAGGCGATACCGCTTCTTCCTGGGTATTCTCCCGGATGGTTCGCTCTTCAGCTGCTTATAGTTGTTCTCGTGTCCGCCGTCTTGTTTCTTGGGGCGCTGATGCTGTTCGCACGTCTTGAAGGCAACTTTGCCGAGGAGTTATAATCTTGCCGGCCGCTATTGAAATAGATGACATCTCTAAACACTTTCGTCTCTATCACGAAAAGTACACCTCTCTGAAAGAGCGTGTCATCCATTTGAACAAGCTTCCATATGATGAGTTTTGGGCCCTGAAGAACGTAAGTTTTGATGTTAACTGGGGTGAAACGGTCGGCCTAGTTGGCCACAATGGCTCCGGGAAGTCCACTCTTCTAAAATGCATAGCTGCGATCTTGAAGCCGACTTCCGGCGAAATTCGAGTCCGAGGAAGAGTGGCAGCAATGTTGGAACTTGGTGCCGGTTTTCATCCGGAGCTGTCCGGGAGGGAAAACATTTATCTCAATGCAGCACTGCTTGGTGTCAGCAAAAAGGACGTCGATCTTAGATTCGACGACATAGTCGATTTTTCGGAACTTGGGCCATTCATTGATAATCAGGTTCGTTATTATTCCTCCGGCATGTACACGCGTCTCGGCTTTGCGGTAGCAGTAAATGTGGATCCTGACATACTTTTGGTCGACGAAGTATTGGCGGTAGGGGATGAGAATTTTCAGCGCAAATGTTTCGATAAGGTCGAAGAGTTCCAGGAAGAAGGCAGAACGATAGTATTCGTATCCCATTCACCAGATATCGTCAGGCGTGTCTGCGATCGAGCTTATGTGCTCGACCACGGTAAAATCGTCGGGGAAGGGACTGCGCCTGAGGCTATATCGATTCTTCGCGAGTTCCAAGCCAGAGGTTCTGGCCTCGCTTCGATGATTGCCTCCATAAGCGAAGATTCCTCATCACTCCTGGCCGCCGGGGCGGTACAAGAACAGATATCTCTGCCGGGTGACCGAGTCATGGTTGACCAGATCTCCGTTGCATTTCCGGGAACCTCGGGGGCGGGCCACCTGACACCTGGCGACCCACTTACGGTAACGGTCAGCTATAACGCGACCAAGCCGATTTCAGGGGTTTTGGTTGGAATACAATTATTTGATCAGAAGGGGGACTTGGTTTTCGGCACAGACTCGGATCTATTGGGCCTAGAGCCGCTTGATGTCGGCTCCGAGGGCGAGCTCGAATTCAGCTTTCCTTCGGTGGCGGTAAGCGACGGCCTGTTTTCAGTGGCTGTCGGGTTCACGTCTGCTATCGATCAACGGATATACGACTGGCAGAACCAGGAACTCGCCTTCAAAGTCATTTCTAACGGCAAGAGTTCGGGATATTTGAAGCTTGAGCCTCGATTGATACTGAATGGCGAGGCAGTTCCTTTCAAGAGCTGAATATCTCGTTTAGGAAAGAGCCCATTTTCTGGACTATGACTTCCCATCTGTAGTTGCGTTCCAGGTAGTCGTGGCCATTCGAGCCCAGCGTTCTCCTCACGTCGGCATTTGAGAGCAGCAGATTGACTTGGGATTCGAATTCGGCAAAGTCAGAAAATGCGAAACCTCCGCCAGAATCGACCACGTGATCAGATGTCACCTGGCACTGAGCATTGACAATTACCGGACGGCGAAGCGACCACGCTTCGAAGAGAACCAGAGAAAACGATTCAAACGCGGATGCATTCACGAGTGCTGTGCTTTCGGCCAGGAGCGACCACTTCAAGCCTTCGCTGACGGGACCGAGGTTCACGATGTCGGGAAAGTCGATTGGTTGAGTAGTAACCGGACCAGCGAAAACTAGTTTCAGCGGACTGGGGTTTCGTCTCTTGTATTCGGCAAAGAGTTCCGATAAAAGCGTTGCTCCCTTGAGGTGATCGACCCTCCCCAGCGCTAGGAGAAAAGGATGCCCGGTCAGCTCCGGCAGGTGTTCAGATAACGGTTCGAGGGGTGCCTGGTATCTTTCAATACCTAGTCCGGCTCTCAGTCGCGGCTTGTCCGCGGTGCGCATTACTGAATCGACAAAGCGCTCTTCCGCTTTTGACTGAAACATGATGCCTTTTGCACTACGAAAAACATCTCGGAAGATGGGCAAATATGCAGGAGGCTCATCGTGTGCTGCCGGAATCAAGACTGCTCGCTCCGCGACGGCCGTAATTCCCCTGACGACGGGGTGATAGAGGTAGGGGAAGAAAAAGATGACTTGAGCCGACGAACCTTTGATTGCTTCAATAAGCGAGTGAGATACCGGGCCCTGCGCATCAATCCATTGGCCACACTCTTCAGGCGTGGCCGATTTTGGAAACTTCAGCAGCCGGCCAGAAAGTTTGGGAAATTCTTTAGAGCGTCCTTTGTCAATCTCGTGGCGTATAACTGTTATGCCGCCTAGATCTTCGGTCCCTGCCGGGAAATGATTGTCCCACGTCTCAGTGTTTAGGGCAGTGGTGGTTAGGACCTCCACAGAGAAACCCAGCCTGGATGCAAGATTCTCTGCCATCATCCTGGCGGCGTGTTCTGCGCCACCTATGACCTCTTTTCCATATCGCGGAGTGACGAAAGCTATGCGCCGTATTTGAGTCAACTGTTTACCTCTGCGCCAGCAAGTGCTGGCTCAAGCTCGCTGAGTGCCCGATATAGCTTCTCGGTTGACCTGGTTATGCTCAGCTCCCGGAGCCTGGCGGCCATCCGCGGTCGGAAATATGCTTGGAGTTCCTGATCTGAGATCATCTTGCTCATCGCAACTGCGGTTGTGACAGGGTCGCTGGCCGGAATGATAATGCCAGCATTGCCCAGAGTCTCGCCAATTGCGGATGAGTCATAAGCGATTATTGGCAGGTAGTTGTGCATCGCCTCTAAGAGGGGAACGCAAAATCCTTCGTGTTCAGATAAGCAAACCAGAGCATCGCTACCTTTGTAGTAAGACGAAAGTTGCTCGGCGGGTACCCCCATTGTGAAGTTGACGTTGTTTTCTACGTCCAAATCCTTGGCTATCTCCATAAGCAGGGTTAAATATTCTTTGGAAAATGGTTTGCCGACCAGATGGAGGACGGCATCCTGTGAATACATCTTGTTGTAAGCACTCAGTGCGGCGATGAGATTGTGTTGTGCTTTATTGGGAACCAGGCGGCCGACAAATAAGAAATTTGCGCGCCCGTCAAGCCTGTTTCTCCTCAGCATCTCATCTACGCGGCAATCTGATCCACTGGCAAAGATATCAGGATCGAGCAGAATTGGCACGACCTCAGTTTTGCCGTATCCCAGTTCCACAAGCTCTTCCTGATTGTATTTTGATACCGGCATTGCCAGGGTCGTCCGCGGTGCAAGCCGGGATAGTTGAGCCCTTGCCCAGATCTGCCCCGTTGCGGCAACCTGGTCCCAGGGTTCGAAGAAATGAGCCGGAGTTATGTTGTGGTACACGACCACCAGAGTTTCGCTGCGAGATGACAAGAAGTCGGCAATCGCCGAGGGCGCGGCCAGATGATAAATAAGAATGTCGTCTGCTCTTTTTTCATTTGTATATGCGGTGAAGCGGGTCGCCCCGCCAATTTGGTCCTTCTTGAGTTCTTCGACATAGATCTTGGTCTCAATATTTTTTGCTTCAAGAGCTTTTCGGATCATTGTTGCATGCATTCCGGTGGCGTCGCCAGGCACCAGACTAGGCACGAACTGAAGGATTCTTCTCACAGGTATTCGGCCATTTCCGGAATCAGATTTTTCAAAGCCGACAAGTTTTCTTGTTTTGCCGTGTCAAATGAGTAACGGGTCAGGGTTCGCTGCGATCTCTCGCGCAAATCGTCTCTTAGCCGAGGGTCTGTCTCAACCAGGGCGACTGCCGCTGCAACCTGAAGGGGCTCCTTTGATGAAAGTAGAATTCCGGAGGTTCCCAGCGTCTCGGGAATTGCGGTCGAGGCGAATGCCACCACAGGAACCGAGTGGTTGAGCGCTTCGATAATGGGAAAACCGAATCCTTCGTGATCTGACAGGCACACAAATACGGTCGCCTCGCGGTAGTGGCGTTCCAGACCGGCGTCATCAATTGGTCCAGTCAAATCTACACTTTCTACTATTCCCAAATTGCGGATCAGTTCTTCAAGGCTGCGCGCGTACCTCTCGGAGGACACCGAGCCGACTAATGTGAGCCTGGCATTCGGATCCCAGCCCATGCGGTATGCGCTGAACGCCTTGATAATGTCATGCTGTGCCTTGTTGGGAGCAATTCGGCCCACAAATAGCCATTTTGAGACCTGTTGGTTGCTTTTATCGAGTTGGGCTTCAAGGCTGGTTCCTGATTTGCGGGGCAATGGTATGTAAGGCGCGGCGACAAAGGAATGTTCGGTTATTCCTTCCTGTTTCAGGCACCATTTATTGTATTCTGAAACAGAGATGGCACCTATGATCCTGTCTTTTAGCACCGAAAGCTGTTTAACGCCCTGGCCAACTACCATTGCGACACCTACATCCCACCTGCCAAGGATGTCTTTCGGGGTTATGTTATGGTAATTGATCAAAATCGGCTCATGGCGACCTAAAAGATAACGTACTATTGGCGAGCCGGTGGAAGCCTGGTACATGATATATCTGCGGCGACGGTAGCGCTGGCGAGTAAATTTGGCAAACGGATGAGCCAAACCCTGCAGTTCCCCCTTTATTTCGTCTGAGTAGATCTCAGATCTGATACCGAGGGACCTGAGCACTTCCTGCATCTTTAGTGTGTGATAGCCAATCGCATCCCTTGGGGCAAACGAGGGAAGAAATTGATCGATTTCGAGAGTCGTTGACGATGTCACAGCGGTTGGTCCCCATCTGAGCTCTCGTCGGACTCCAGATGAGCAATTGTCAGGCAACAGTGTTCCAGTTGGATTGTGGATATTGCGGAGAATCCGAGCCGCTCAAGTACATGAACCCATGTCTGAGGTGCAAATGGCCTGCCTGAAGCCAAGTCTCTTTGCAATGCCAATTCAGGACTTGTCTCAAAATATGCCTGGTCGGTGCTCGCGACGGCAAAGACGGCATCCGTTGACAAGACCCGCTTGATTTCCATTAAAAGGTCAAGCTTTTCGTGCGGCGGCACCAGATCTATGGAGCCTTGCAGTACTATGCCTGACAGCGCGTGGTCTGCCACCTCTTTGAAGTGGTGATTCAGATCGTCCCACCTGAGATCAAGTCCGGCTTCAACCGGATGTTCAAGATCCTCGCCAAAGCTGTCCACGCCGTAGCAGTCAAGCGCGCGTTTTCTAAACGCAGATACCAGATAGCCGTTGCCGCAGTCAGCAACGATGATTCTTCCTTGCAGACCCTGCATCGCCTGTAGCAATTGGTCGTCCATACCAAGCGGATCAAGATAGGCCGGCTTGAGAAACCTCCCGCTTGGATGGATCCGATTCAAAGATTCGTTCGAGTCCTCCAGCTTCTTGACTCTTGCATCGAAGACGTAAAGCAATCTCATCAGATTCGTCGAGAAATTATTTAGCTGCTGGGCGAGGTAATTGAGATACCATGCTTGCGTCACTCTGAGTAACTTTTTGACCTTGGCAACTCCGGGTTTTTGTGATGCGATGGGGACGTCGATGTCAAAATAGGCGGCTCGGTCGGAAGATCGTAGAAGCGCCTCAAAGTCTCGGCGCGAATTACCTGTTCCGGGTGGTACTAACCGTTCAAATATTGTCTTCAGACGGCGCTCAAAGGCTGGTGGAAAGGCCCCTTGGGCCCTCTTGGCCTTGACCTCCGCTTCAATCTCGCGTCGAATCTCCACCATGTATTGGGCGGCTTGGTCGCTGATTGGCGGACCCGTTTCAGACTCTGGGTCAATTGAAGATCCATTCAAGAAGTCAATGTTCTGGACATTCGATGCTTCGGAAGCTTCCGATTCATCCATCGACGGGTTCATGAGGCGTATTTATCCTTTTCCAAGTGCTGATCAAAGGTTAGTTGATCTCGTAAACTCTAAAGGATCTTCTCATTGAATTGAATGTGAAGGCAAATATTCGAGCTCTCACGGATTGAAAAATGTTGGTTGCAGCTCAACTGCGAAACTTTTTCCAACCACACTGAGTGTAAATGAGTGTTTTAAATATCGATTTACCCCGGTCTTTCGCCGGAAAAGCGCAGGCGACACGGGAAATGAGACCATTAAATGGTGCACTTAGTGGACAATTGTACACCCGAAGTAATAAAGTATATGAAATTACAGCGCAGTGAATTGCAAATGTGAAATTTCAATCCAAGAGATTGCGGCCTAGCCTAGGTTGTCTAAGAGGGTCCCATGGATGGGAGGTTGCATGCGAACGGAATCGCGTCTCGATAATGCATCGATAGGAGCTAAGGGATGAATCAGGGACGTAATCGGCATGCCCCTGAATTTAGAAATCGCTTTAGCCGCTTTTTGCACAGCAGCAAGTTTGTTCGAATTGTTGTCGGAATTTTCGCCGCCGTCATGCCCGCCGCCTTGATCGCCAACTCATCTTCTGCCTATGCCACATCAACCGGTTCGATAACCGTTTCCGGCCACGGGTGGGGCCATGGACGCGGGGGCGGCCAATGGGGAGCGTTCGGATATGCCGTGGAGGGAGGATGGAGCGCAAATCAGATCTTGCTCCACTACTTCTCTAACACCACTATCGGAACTACTACCAATCAGACTATTCGAGTCCTCATGACCGAGAACGATGGAAATCCAATAGTCGTTACGGATGCTTCGCCTTTTACGGTCGGCCCCACTGCCTTTGCCGCCGGAGCGACTGCGCAAATCGCGCGTCTTAGCACCGGTGCTTGGCAAATCAGTACTCTAAAACCCGGCACGGGTAGCGGATGCAATTTGACAAGTGCGGTCTGGGTGCCGGGGCTGTCAGTTGCAGAGGCGCAGGCAGTTGCCTCGCCTAACACGACCGCATATTCTACAGAGACGGCTGGCGCCAACGGTAATGCGCTTGAACTATGCGCGCCATTACGTGTTATCCCGTTGAGAGGTCAAATTGCTGCCGCCGATTATCAGGGTAGCCCACGCACGATCAACGTCGTGGATGTTGAAGACTACCTTCGGGGGGTTGTCCCGTCAGAGTCTCCGTCAGGCTGGGGCAACTTGGGGCCGATATCAGCGCTGCCAACCAGCCCTACGATCGGCGCCAAGCCAGCTGGATTTCAGGCGCTGATGGTGCAGGCAGTAGAGGCAAGGTCGTATGCTCTGTCGTCGCTTGGCGAGTTTGGGATTGCTGATATTTGCGACAGTACCCAGTGTCAGGTCTATCTGGGGATGAGCAACGAAAGCACTAATTCTGACCAAGCAATTCAGGCAACGGCCGGTGAAGTCATGAGGATGGATGGAACCAACGCCATCGCGCGAACCGAGTATTCGGCATCTACCGGTGGTTATACCTATGGAGGGACTTTCCCGGCCGTAATTGATCAGTACGACTCTGTTTGCATTCCATATGCCTGCAACCCGAATCATGATTGGACGGCCACGCTACCCATATCCAGTATCGAGTCGATGTATCCATCTTTGGGCACGCTAACTGGGATTACTGTGACGGCCCGGAATGGGCTGGGAGATATGGGCGGGAGAGTGATGTCGCTGAGTCTCATAGGAACCAACGGGACAGTCCCGCTGGCCGGATATACGTTCCAATGGAATTTTAACTTAAATTCCGACTGGTTCTCGTTCGCCGGTCCGATAAGTATCAACAATAACTCTCCCGTCACGCCCGGATCGACGACTTCAAATCCGGCGACCGGTCCCGGCAACGGCTATCTAATTGATGATGCTTCCGGGGGAGTTGAGACATTTGGCGACGCTGCCGCATATGGTTCGATGGCTGGCAAGTATCTTTACAAGCCGCTAGTCGGAATGGCGTCCTTGCCTGACGGCAAAGGATATTGGATGGTGGCATCCGACGGCGGAATTTTCACCTTTGGTAGTGCCGTTTTCTACGGATCAATGGGAGGAAAGTATATATCTGCTCCGATAGTCGCGATGGCATCGACGCCGGATGGAAAGGGTTACTGGCTTTTGGGCTCCGACGGAGCAATCTATCCATTTGGCGACGCCGTTAGTTATGGCTCGATGGCCGGCAAGCATCTCAACAAGCCAATGGTAGGCATGTGGCCAACCGCTGACGGCAAAGGATATTGGATGGTAGCATCCGACGGCGGAATTTTCACCTTTGGCGACGCCTCGTTTTACGGTTCGATGGGAGGAAAGCCACTCAATAAGCCGGTGGATGGAATGGCGGCGACGCCTAACGGAGGGGGCTACTGGCTGGTAGCATCCGACGGCGGAATTTTCACCTTTGGCAATGCCACCTTTTATGGATCGCTCGGAGCGAAACCAATTAACAATGGCGCATGGGTAACGTCCTTCTCTGCCACAAAGGACGGTTTAGGGTACTATATCCTGGATTCGCTGGGCCGAGTTTATACGTTTGGCGATGCCATATATATGGGTGATCCGAACCACTCTGCCGGCTGGCATCTAGTTACCTATGCCGGAATAACGGTCACTCCCTAGCATCCGATGGTAATTGTGGGAGCTAGAACGGAAGTTTGCGATTCACGGATCTCGGCAGGTGGTGTAGTCCAAAGATAACGGTGCGAAAGGAGCTTGGCACCCAGACGATTTCTTTGCCAAGTTCCATAGCCCTAATGGCTGCTGAAGCCACCTTCTCCGGTGTGGTAGACATCGGAACAGGCTTGAGCGATTCGGTCATCTTGGTTTTAACGAACCCCGGTCGTACCACGGTAATTCGGATTGGCATTCCCCAGAGCGCATCGGAGAAACCAAGAGCAAACGCGTCGAGTCCAGCCTTGGACGAACCATAAATGAAGTTTGACCGGCGGACTTTGGTCCCTGCGACCGACGACAGAACTAGTATCGAACCGTAACCTTGTTTCTTCATCTTTTCCACCACTGCGGTCAAGGCTACGGCTGGACCGGTGAAATTGGTGGTAATAATTTTCGAGACTGCTGTTGGATCCGATTCATCTGCGGTTTGATCGCCGAGAAGGCCAGCGGCGATAATCAGCAAGTCCACGGTTGGCACGAGCGACATAGCCAATTCAGTTTGGGCCGAGACCTGCGGCAAGTCGGTGGCATCGAAGGACGCCACTTTCACCTCGATTTCTCCAAGTTCGCTGACCATCGAGGCACGAGTATGCAAGGTTGACTGGTTTGGCCCGGCTAGAACCACCTTCTCCAGACGGTCTTTTGCGAGTTCGGCAAGAATGGCGAATGAAATATCAGAGTTTCCACCCAGCACTACCACATTTTGAGGCTTCTTGAAGGAGTCGTTCAATGTTTTGGTTTCCTTGGTCTCTTCGCAGGCCTATATTCCAAGGCGTCTCGATAAGTCGGATTGAAGAATTCTCGATGGATCAACAGATCTTACAACTTCTTGAAATTCTTCAAGGCGAGGATACATGATTTTGAGGTGGTTCTTAGAAACTCGCGCGTCTTTGGCTAGGTAAACGCGGCCTCCTGACGAAATTACCATATCATCAAGCTGATCAAATAGGTTGGCTAAACTGGCAGATCCTACCGGAAGATCCAGGGCTAAAGTCCATCCTTCCATGGGGAATGACATGAGGCCGTTGTTCGCTTTGCCAAAACGCTTCAATACTGTGAGAAATGACCCGGAACGGTGTTTTGCGAGGAGTTCGAGTGAGTTTCTGACGACGATTTCCTGACCGAGCGGAACGACAAACTGGTATTGGACGAATCCTCTTGGACCATAGATGCGATTCCAGTTATCCACCACATCCAGAGGATGGAAAAAGGAAGCGCTGTGATGAATCGCCCCTATCTCTTTTTTGGGTGCCTTCTGGTACCAGAGTTCATTAAATGCTTTGATGGTGAGCGAATTTAGCAGTCCTGAAGGGAAAATGTCAGGTGCTGAAAAGAGAGTTTTGGGCTTGAACTCTAGCGGTGCCTTTCGATGTGACCCTGCGAGATCACCAAGCTCGGCATGGTCGCCGCGAGTCAGCACGGCTCTGCCTAGAGAAGATCCTGTGGCAAGCGAATCAACCCAAGCTACTGAATAGCGGTACTTGTCGTCTTCGGTCTCCATTAGATCCATGGCCTCATCGAGGTCTTTTGTGCGGTGAGTGTCCACTTTCATGAAAACAGTTTCAATTCGAATTAATCGGAGTGTGGCGCTGAGAATGACCCCGGTCAGACCCATGCCGCCACAAGTGGCATTGAAGAGTTGCGGGTTCTCCTCTCGGGTAACGGTCAGCACACCGTTAGGGGTTGCCAGATCGAAGGAGATTACATGGTCGGTGAATGAGCCGTCTTTGTGGTGGTTCTTTCCATGTACATCACAGGCAATTGCGCCACCGACTGTAACGTGGCGCGTTCCGGGTGTAACCGGCACGAAGAAGCCGGTATCGGCGAATTCTTTCATTATTTGATCCAGCGATATGCCAGCTTCAACCATTAGGATGCCGCTCGAAGGATCAAAATGCTTCGCCTGGTTCCAAATTGTCGTGTCTATAAAGGCGCCGCCTGACAGCTGGGCAGCGTCGTTGTAGCTTCTTCCCAGGCCCCTTGCCACAACTCCGGAAGATGACAGCGCATTGAGCATTGCAGGCCAATCTGAATTGATAGGCAACTCTAGTTTGGAACTCATTACGGGGTTTGTGCGACCCCAACCTGTAAGGATCTTGTTGTTTTCAGTAGCCAATTGGTCCTCTTCGTTTTGAGTGAAATATACTGATCCCTGCCAGTTCCCCCATTCCTATCTGGATATGTAGATCCCAATTACCAACACGCAAATCCAGATAGCACCGATGACTTGAAGCAATCTATCAGACATGAGGAGATCTTCGGGTGCACCTCCGTGACCCTGTTCAACTAATAAGGCATACCGCAATATTGCCGCGACAAAAAATAGAATTGAACTTTCTATCCATAGGGCGCCTTTTGGAGCGGCAGCTCCTTTTTCGAAGGCCCAGAGGCAATAGGCGGTGATAGCGACTCCCGAGGAGAGCGAGCGGGCATAATTCAAGAACCCAATAGGGTACTTCCCCAACGATGACCTGTGCGTTGCGGCATCTTCTCCCAGCAGCTGCGATTCGGCGTACCTCTTGCCGATAACAATGAACAGAGAACTAAAAGATGCGACGATCACGAACCAGTTGGAGAGCGGGACATTGTCAGCTACGCCGCCAGCAATTGCCCTGAGCAAAAATCCAAGAGCTACGACCAGTATGTCAATAACCGGCTCATGCTTGAGAAAGCTGGAGTAGGCAAGGTTCATCACCAGGTACAGGGCAATTACCAAGGCTAGGGCGGCATCGCCGAAGATAAACGAAATGGCCAGTCCGATGATCTCTGCTGCAACCGCAAAAGTTAAGGCCAGCGCGACTGGCACTTCTCCACAGGCAACCGGTCGACTGGATTTTTTCGGGTGCGATTTGTCCGCCTCGAGATCCATCACATCATTTATCAGGTAGATCCCGGATGCGGCAAGGGTAAAAGCGAGAAAAGCGACAATAGAAGGTTTCAGTATCCTGACGTCGGTTATCGAGCCCGCAGCCACTGGCGCCGCGAGAACCAGGAGATTCTTTACCCACTGTTTCGGGCGGGCAGATATGACCAGCGCACTGGCTAAATTGCGTCGGGGCCTGGGGTTGACCAGACTATTTTCAGTTTCTATCATCTAAAGATTGCTCTTCTAATCGTTTGGGCGGAATTATGGAGTTTTAGCGTTGCAGACAAATACTTGCATCTACCTTAGCCATGATTACGACTATTGCTTGGATCCGTTGCAATCCTTGGATTCGCAAAATCGGTAGTGCTCTATTCCTTCAAGAACCCCAAGAGCATATCCCGCCTTAGCAAAGTAGATCTGGTGGTGACCTCTGAGGTGTTCTACCTCAGGGCTGTAGTTTCCGACTACGACCCCTAAGGTTCGTCCTTCGAGCATTTCTTCGTCATTTCCAGAATCGCCCGCGACAAGTATGTTCTCAAGAGGTATGCCCCATTTATAGGATAGATATCGAATGGCACGGCCTTTTGATGCTCTCAGGGGAAGGACATCTAAAAACTTTGCGTGAGAATATATGAGGTTTACCCTAAGGCCGCGCAAATTGAGCATCTTTGATATTTCTTCAATTGATGGCGCCCTGGCCGACGATAAGTTATACGAGATTTTGAATTCTCTCTGGTTGGCCATGGGCTGAAGAGTCAGTCCAGATACCTCTTTGAGCGCCTGAGCGGTCTCATCCCGGCGCCAAGAATACTGGATATGAGTTGCCCATCCTAGATCGGGCAGTGTTATTGGTCCGTAGTGTATCTCGCTGCCGACAGAGCTGATAATCACTTCAGGAAGTGGCACGTTGTGCTCCTGCAGGACTTTTTGCGCATCTTGAAGCGATCGGCCGGTGGCGACTGCGAAGATGGTCTCTTTCTGATGACTATCAATCCATCCGAGAAGTTGTTTGAGTCCTTTTGCATCCCCGATGAGGACGTTATCAATATCTAATGCCAGTATCCGGTTTGCGTGAATTAGCGGAGGTTTGTAAAGCAGTTCGATTCTTCGCCGAGTTGACTTGCGGCTTGCTCGAATAACCTGGCGAGCTTCCTTGATGTACTTTTCAACGTGGGCATCCCATGCATAGTGGTTCCTGACACCTGCAACTCCATTGCGCGCCCACTGGCGCCACTTGGGGCCGGCTGTAATTACTGCCATTAGCGCGTTCGCAAGCGCATCATGATCGAGCGTATCAACGAGGAATCCATTTCGGCAGTGGCGAATTATGTCAAGAGGTCCGCCGTCATTAGGTGCCACTAATGGCACGCCGCTTGCCGCGGCCTCAAGAAGGGTCAGGCCAAAAGCCTCGGTAATAGCCGAATTTACAAATACGCCACGGCGTTTTTGGGCGAGCCGGAAGAGTTCAGGAACGTCATCCGGCTGATGGTGTTTTGGCATCGACACCTTGCCGTTCAGTTCGTATTTGTCAATAAGGATCAACATATTTGTGATGATCTGAGATGCGCTTTCCTCAAGGCTGGAGATCTCGTCGCGATTTCCGGCCACGATCACCAGATTGGCGCGCTGCTGCAATTCGGGATGTTTCCCGTAAGCCTCGACAAGGCCATCCAGATTCTTGCGACGGTCGGCACGAGCTATGGTTAGAATCATCGGCTTGTTAGGTTTGATTAAGAAGCGGTCGACCTCTTTGTGAAGTATTTCGGGTGAGTGCCAGTCGCGTTCCGGCGGGTGGAATCTGGACAGATCCATTCCGGGAGGGATGACTCTGATTCTGTTTGGGCGCGTTCTCTCATAGAGGCCGTACTGCTGATCAGCTTCCTGGCGAGTGCTGGTAACAACCATATCGGCCTGGTCGAGAATCTGTTCTTCGACCTCGATTCGTCGGCTTATTCGAAAACGGCGCTCAATCTGGGCAGCTGTCATTCCTCCTTCAAGAAGATACTGTCTCTTGACTCGTCCCAGAGAATGACCAGTATGAATCAGCGGAATATTGAGCATGCTGGATAGCTGAAGGCCGATGTATCCGGCATCTGCATAATGGGTGTGGAGAATGTCGGGGAGCCGGTCCTGAACTTTGAAATGCTGCAAAGCACGATCGACGAATTCATCAAGATACGGCCATAAGGCCTCCTTGCGAATGTAGCGCCTGGGACCGCAGCGAAGCCGGACGATTCTAGACTTGAGGGACAGTCTCTCTTCGTCCATTGCGTATTCAGCGGAGATCTCAGGACTTTCAACTTTTCGCGTTAGAAGGTCGACTCTCTCGACGTCTTTGTTTTTTGCTAAGGAATGTACCAAGTCCAGTACATAACCTATCTGTCCACCTGTATCTGGGTCACGTCCCAACTCAGGCTCTTTGCCCCTTATGAGTCCGTGGACGCTAACCATACAAAGGTAAAGACTTTTTTCTTCGATAAAAATCTCTCCTAATAATCTGTTATTTTCTCGGCGGTCAAGTCGCCTTTTTGAACTGAGCTCGCGGCTCAAGGGAAATGTACATCAATACCCTATCAATTTGTTGCGCATGGACGCAAGGGTGGGGGAAGGGTTAGACCTTGTTGAATAGGTGGGAAATAGTCTGTTCCCGTGAGGAATGATACCTGGTGAGATATGGCGCAGCGCCTCCAGATTGGGTGAACCCCGCGAAGGTCTAAATTTTGGTGCAGGCCGCCACCTGACAGAAAAGTGACGGGGGTTCTTTGAATCTGGTGTAGTTGACGTCGCGATGATTTCAGCAATACCAATTTCTCGCAGCGGCCCGGGTAACTCACCCAGTTGCTTGACCAGTGCGCAGTGAGGCGGAGGGAGATGGCTATGCGCGGCTGATTGCTGACGGAACGCAGGGAAACCTCACGGGTAAATTTCGCTTGGAGGCACCAGGCCGTATCTCGTTTGGCGTGTTTTATATTGATTCGGCGCTCAAAGCCAAATTTGAATGACGGATTATTTTAGGCCAAACCATTTGGCACGGAGAAGGCATTGACATAACGAATGTGATCCGCCATTCCCTGGTCCTGGATAGCCTCGCAATTGCCCCAAATCAGGTATCCGTCAGCTCTCCAGTAGGTGCTGGTCATACCGGCCGAGCCGACCCAGATAATTTTTACGCGTTCCGTAACCTGGCTGCCGTTAGGAACTATGCAGTTCCACTCGTTGGTAACCCAGGCTCCCGCGCAATAGGTTGGGTTGTCCCATCCTTGGCGTTGCAGGCATCCCAGGCGGCATTCCATTTCATTATTAGCTGATCATTTTGATACGGTAAACCATTGCATCACAACTTGCCTTGCTGTTCCCAAACGCCTGGCACCAGCTGGATGCGGTGCCGTTGAAGATTCGCGCGGAATAGTTGTAACCGTAGCTGTTGAAACCTCCTCCGCTTGCAAACGCAGGCGAAGAGGGGATTGCCATGGTTGCAACCGTGCCAAGTGCAACTGCAGCTCCAATTACCGTTTGCCTTTTCCCCCAGAGGTTGATGCGACGACGGCTGGTATGCCTACTTTTTTCGACATTTTGTAACATTTTCCCACCTCATCTCAATCCACGATCCAAATAATCACCGCGCCTGCCAAAGTCTTTCTTATTTGAAAGTTGATAAGTTTCCCGAGCCTATTGCACGGTGGCGGACATCACATCGGATCGAAGAGGTCGAAAGAGGAATTTAAAGCCGGGTCAGGATGCATGTCTGAGGTAGCGGAAATCAATAGGGCCTGCTCGCGTGGAACAGTTCCTCTGCTCGCGCCAAACACGGGGGACCCTCAGATATTCGCGACAAGGCAAATGTGGTGGTCGATCTGGCTTTGCCCTGCATTTCGGATCTACCAGCTGGTTGCAATGTATTTGCTTTCGGTATATTCGAGAATTCCCTCGTGGCCGCCTTCACGTCCGAGTCCGCTCTGCTTGACGCCCCCAAAAGGGCCGGCAGGGTCTGACACCAGGCCTCTATTAAGGCCAACCATCCCTGCTTCAAGGCGTTCAGCGACGCGCATGCCTTTCTTTAGATCACCGGTGTAGAGGTACGACACCAGGCCAAATTCGGTGTTGTTCGCCAGCGCCACCACGTCGTCTTCGGTGGCGAAAGATACGACTGGCGCTACCGGTCCAAAAATCTCCTCAGCAAGGATGTCTGCATCTTGAGGCACATCTTCGAGGACGGTTGGCTCATAGAAGTATCCTTTCCGATTAATTCTGTCTCCGCCCAGGCGGACCCTGGCTCCGCGGTCTATGGCGTTGCCGACAAGCGTCTGAACTTTTTCAATTGCGGGGAGGTTGATCAGCGGTCCTAATTGCGTTCCCTCATCCAGTCCGGCGCCAATTCTGAGAGCACCCATTGCCGCCGAGAGCTTTTGAACGAACTCCTTGACAACCGGTTCCTGAACATAAAACCGGTTTGCCGCGGTGCAGGCCTCTCCGCCGTTTCGCATCTTGGCAATCATTGCTCCGTCCACAGCCGCATCCATATCGGAGTCGGCAAATACTATGAAAGGCGCGTTTCCCCCAAGCTCCATAGAGCTATTGACGATTAGCTCCGAGGCTTCTCTAAGGAGTAATCGTCCCACCTCGGTCGAGCCCGTGAAGGAAAGCTTTCGAACCCGCGGATCATGGAGCATTCCCGAAACAACCTTTGAAGAACGGTTTGATGGCAGGATATTCACCACCCCAGCGGGTGTCCCTGCCTCCTCCAAAATCTTGCCGAGCAAAAGTGCTGTAAGCGGAGTGTCAGACGCTGGTTTCAGTATTACGGAACATCCCGCAGCTAACGCGGGCCCGATCTTGCGTGTTGCCATCGCCGCCGGAAAGTTCCATGGAGTCACCATCACGGCAACTCCGATAGCTTGTCTGAGCACCAGGATTTTGTTGGAGCCACTCGGCGCCGTTTGAACCAGGCCGGAAACTCGTACCGCCTCCTCCGAATACCATCTGAAAAATTCTGCGGCATATGCCACTTCGCTAAGGGCGTCAGTTAGTGATTTGCCATTTTCGAGCACCATCAGTCGGGCGATTTCCTCAGACCGCGACGTCATGATTTCGAATGCTCTGCGCAGTATCTCGGCACGCAACCTGGGAGCAGTTTGCGCCCACTTCGCCTGTGCGTCGTACGCCGCATCGACGGCTGCCTTGGCATCCTCGATGGTAGCATTTGCGACCTCTGCGAGGGTCTCGGAAGTAGCGGGGTCGACTACCGAGATCGAACTAGAATCGCTGGACTCCCTCCAGTCTCCTCCTATTAGCAGTTTTGTCGGAGAATTCTTTGGCAGCTCTGTGATGTGCATTTTAACCCCACTTTTATAGTCAAATACGATTCTCGGGCCACCACAGCCAATGTCGATTCAGTGGCGCCGGCTGGCAATGCAATGATGAGCAAAAATCCCGCATGCAGCTCCCTTTGAAAACTTTCTCTGCGCGCCAAACTTGGAGCTGACCTGGAAATTTGAACTACCCAGGTGATGTCAGACAGTTTAATTCGAATCGCCCTCAAATGTTTTGCAGTAAGAAGATATCGGTTACCTGCAGCGTTTTCTGGTAAGCTTAAATGGTTGTATCGACCAACAAAGTTCAGATATCTGGATTTTGTGAATGCTGCAGCGGTGCCGCGGGTGCTTGTGGTTGGTGATTGCTCCTTTGAATGCAGATGCCCTCGGATCTGTCCTCAGCACAATGGCTCTCGCCTTCGATGTTCTGACCGGGGAAAGCATTGGCATCCAGGGTCAGGTTCTATGAGAGGACCGACTATTTGGGTTTCTTCGGCAATGGGACCGTTTTCGCTGTAGGCATATTCGTCATCGATGCGATCAGGGTCGGCTGTTTTAACGGCAGCTTTTTGAAAGGGCCGCGTGAAAGGAGCAGGTCAGTACTGCGTTTCGGTGCAATTGGAACAAGATTGGATACAAGCAGTAATTGGATGCGCTGATAGGTGTGTTTCGCACCTCCCGAGAAGACCAATGACGCAAGAATCTTTCCATAGGCGTGCAAATGATGAGTAGTCATTGCTGTTGCAGCTGTTCCATGCAGTGGCCATGTCAGATGAATTGGCGCTGTTGGCAGCGGATGCAGTCCGATTCGAACGGCAGCAGAGATATTTGGAGTTCAAAGGGTAAGTTGAGATGAAGTTTCAGTTCAGTTCGAATTGTTTTTGCGAATGAGCGAGGGAATAATAAGCGACCAATCAGATCCGGATCGAGTGTCGCCGGGCATGGAAACCAATTCGCCAGACAACGGCTCTTCAAGCTCCTCCCTGGTGTCTCGCCTGCGTAGCAAGGCAATGTCCAATACCTTTGAATCTCTGAAAATTCGTGATTTTAGGGTGCTTTGGTTTGGCTTCATGGGGTCATGGACTGGAATGCAGTTTCAGCAGGTGGCTAGAGGATATCTTGCCTACCGGCTCACTGGCAGCGCATTTGCCATAGGAATAGTCACTCTTGCCACAGGTCTCCCAAGGATAATTCTTTCTCCCATCGGGGGCTACCTTGCCGACAGATTCAAAAAACGCGATGTCATAGTGTGGACGAGTCTGCCGATGGCTGGGTTGAGCCTTGCCACAGGAGTTTTATACGTAGATCATCTTTTGACTATTACATGGCTGGTCATCCTTGGATTTTTACAGGGGATCTGTTTTGGATTCCTCATGCCTGCCCGCCAGGCCTATGCTCCCCAGGTTGTCGGCACCGGCCATCTATTGCCCAATGCCGTAGCGCTGAACAACGCTGGCATGAATATGACTCGGATGGCTGGCCCGGCCTTAGCTGGAATACTCATAGCTACGCCTCATTTTGGGCTTAGCGGCACCTTTTTTGCTATCGCCGGATTCTGGCTTTGGGTTACCTGGTCGGCATTTCGCGTGCATAACCAGGGAGCTCCCAGCGGGCCACGAAGGGGAATGGGTGAGAGCATACGTGACGGGTTTAGCTATGTTCGAAGAATGCCAGGCCTCTTAGTGCTTATGAGTTTGGGATTTGTCCCACTCGCCCTAGGCATGCCTTATCTGAGCCTTATGCCAGCGGTGGCTGATGGGCCGCTTCACGGGGGTTCGACTTTGTTGGGGGTCCTGCTAAGCATCGGAGGTGTAGGCTCGCTCGTGGGCACGCTAATTGTTGCTTCGTTTGCCCGGTATCCCAAGAAAGCCACGCTCCAGCTGATTCTGGGTGTATCTTTTGGCCTCTCTTTAGTCGGGTTTTCACTTTTCGTACATTTGAACGAATTAGCTCTTGCCATTCCATTTCTGTTTCTTACGGGAATGACCGGCGATGCATATCAAGCTTTGAATTCGAGCTTGATAATGATGAGCACTGAACCAGGACAGTATGGCCGCGTAATGGGAGTGTATATGATTGCGCAGTCTATTAGACCAATATCCGTGATGCCGGTTAGCGCGGTAGCGGATGAAATCGGTACTCCCGTTACTCTGCTGGCTGCCGGCGCGATAGTCGCCATGTTCGTGGCTGGAG